>NZ_CP017780.1:7493118-8158242 GCF_002849735.1 Amycolatopsis sp. BJA-103 | reverse complement strand
GTCGTCGAGCGCGATCCCTTTGTGCTGTCCCAAAACCACATCGACGTTCTCGAACGGAACGGCGAGGATGTGCGCCTTCGCCAGTTCACGCAACGCGTCGGCGGAAGGCTTCGCCCGGTCCTGGCCGATCCGGCCGAGGTACGCGTCGAGGTCGAGGGTGTCGACGGTCCATTCGTCGACCTGCTCAGCTGCGAGTGTCATACCCCGAGCCTGACACCTCCACCTGACTCGAAGTCAAGATCAGCGACCAGCCTCACTGGATTCAGGCCGGACGGTTTGCCCACCCGGCTGCCCTTGGCCGTTCGGCGTCACGGCCTGCCTGGTGGGCGCCGGAGCCGACCCGAACGCCGCGTGCGTCCAAGCGCCGCCGGCGAACACGGCCGCCAGCACGACCAGCCCGGCCAGCACCTGCGTCGTCCGCGAGAACGGCCGCGCGGCGCGGCGCATCTCGCCGTGGAGGTCACCGTTCACCGCCGGGCCGGAGACGATCTCCTCCGCGGTCGGTTCTTTTGACGACATCGGAACTCCTATTCGTGACGCAGGGCGTCGATCGGCCGCAGCTTCGCGGCCCGGTTCGCTGGGAAGACCCCGAAGAACAGCCCGATCAGGGCGGAGACCGCGAAGGCGAGGAAGATCGAGGACGGCACCACGACCGGCTGGATCCCGGAAATGGTGAACCGGCTGCCGATCAGTCCGATCGCGACGCCGAGCAGGCCGCCGAACAGGCTGAGCATGGTCGCCTCGGCGAGGAACTGGCCGAGGATGGCCGATCGCGGGGCCCCGACCGCCTTGCGGATGCCGATCTCGCGGATCCGTTCGGTCACGGTCACCAGCATGATGTTGGTGACGCCGATCCCGCCGACCAGCAGCGAGATCGCCGCGACGGCGGCGAGCAGCACGGTGAACGTGTCGGTGGCCGACGTCCGGGTCGCGAGCAGTTGCTCGGAGTTCTGGATCTGGTAGTCGGCGGTGCCGCCCGCGCGGATCCCGTGCCGCGCGTCGAGGATCGCGGTGATTTCGGCCTGGGCGAGGGAAACGGAGTCCGCGCCGGTCGCCTGCACGGCGATCTGGCTCAGGCTTCCGTAGCCCGCCAAGGAGTTCTGCACCGCCGAGATCGGCGCGATGGCGGTGTCGTCGGCGTTCTGCGGGCCGGTGCTCCCCTGGGCTTTCAGCACTCCGGCGACGGTGAACTGGATACCGTCGAGCAACACGTTCCCGCCGACCGGCTCGGCCGTGCCGAAGATCGCCTGAGCCGTCGTGGCACCGAGGACGACGACCTTCCGCGCGGCCGTGACGTCCTCGGCGGTGAACAGCGCGCCGTCGGCGATCTCCTTGTTGGTCGTGGTGAAGTACGCGGGTTCGGTCCCCACGACGCTCGGGATGTCGTACGACGTCTGCCCGCGGGTCGCGGTGGCCGTCGTGGTGACCACGGGCGACGCCGCCTCGACGTCCGGCGCGCCGATCGGATCGACGAGCGCGTGCGCGTCCTGCACCGTCAACGGGCGCGCCGTCGCGCTCTGACCACCGCCGCGCGCCGGGGAGACGTTGACGACGTTGGTGCCGAGTCCCTGGATACTCGCCGCGATGGCGGCGGAGGCGCCGTTTCCCACCGCGACGAGCAGGATCACCGCCGCGACGCCGATGGTGATGCCGAGCGTCGTGAGCGCCGACCGCAGTTTGTTCGCGGTGAGACCGCGGATCGCGAAACGCAGGATCTCCAGGAAGTTCACGACGCCGCCCCCACGACGCCGGTCATCTCGTCGGAGACGATCAGCCCGTCGTCGACGCGGACCACGCGGCGCGCGTGCGCGGCGACCTCGTCCTCGTGCGTGATCACCACGATGGTGCGGCCGAGCCGGTTCAAGCGGTCGAACACCCCGAGGACGTCCGCGGTGCTGCGGCGGTCGAGGTTGCCGGTGGGCTCGTCGGCCAGCAGCATCGCGGGTCCGGTGACCAGCGCCCGCGCCACGGCGACGCGCTGGATCTGCCCGCCGGACAGTTCGCCGGGCAGATGCTCGGCACGATCGGACAGGCCGACCATCTCCAGCGCGGCGAGCGCGCGCCGGCGTCGCACCGATCGGCGGAGTCCACTGTAGACCATAGGAAGCTCCACATTGGACACGGCGGACGTCCGCGGGACCAGGTTGAACGACTGGAAGACGAAGCCGATCTTGCGATTGCGCAGCAATGCCAGCTGGCGTTCGTTGAGCTCGCCGACACCGAAACCGTCGAGCAGGTACTCCCCCGAGGTCGGCACGTCCAGGCAGCCGAGCATGTTCAGCAGCGTCGACTTGCCGGAACCGGACGCGCCCATGATCGCGACGTACTCACCCGGCAGGATAGCGAGGTCGACGCCGCGCAACGCGTGCACGGCGGTTTCCCCTTCCCCGTAGGTCTTGCGCAGCCCGGAAACCGCGATCACCGGGTTCATCCCCGACCGCCGAATCCGCCCCCGGCACCGGTGCCGCGCTGGCCGCCGCCGGGGAAGCCCCCGGTGCCGCCCGTCCGCCCGGTACCGGCGGTGCCCGTGGCGGCCGTCGCGGTCAGCACGACGTTCTCCCCCTCGGTCAGCCCCGAGGTGATCTGCACCGTCGATTCGCCGCGGAGACCGACCTGCACCCGGCGCTGGACGTTCTGGCCGTTCTCCTGCACGGTGACGACGTTCCCCCGCACCGCGGCGGCGGGCACGCTCAGCGCGTTCTGCGCCTCCGCGACGGTGACCACGACGCTCGCCGACTGGCCGGGCCGCAGTCCTTCCGGCGGATCGGCCAGCGCCAGCTTCGCGCGGTAGGAGACGACACTGCCGCTGGTCGTCGGCGTCAGGTCGACGCTGGAGACGGTCGCCTGGACCGGCTTGTCCGGCGACGAATTCAGCGTCACCGACGCCTTCTGGCCCGCCTTGACCTTGCTGACGTCGATCTCGGCGATCGAGGTGTCGACGACCAGGTCGGTCATGTTCGTGATGGTGATGAACCCGGTGCCGCTGGAAGCGGACGACGTCGTGGCGCTGGAATTCCCGCCCTGGGTGGACGGTTGCGAGCTTGCCGAAGAGCCGCTGGAGGACTGCTGCCCGACGGTGCCGCTGATCGCGGTGACCGTCCCCGCGCCGGGCGCGTGCAGGGTGGTGTTGTCGAGCGCTGTCTGCGCGTTCTGGACGTCGAGCTCGGCCTGGTCCACCTTGGCCTGTGCCGAAGCGACACTGTTCTGAGTGCTTTGGGCGTTCTGGCCGGCGCTAGGGGTGTTCTCCGCCGTCTCGGCGGTGTCAAGGTTGTCCCGGGCGACCGAGAGGTTCGCCTTCGCGACCTGAAGCTCCTTCGCGGCCTGAGCGCTCTCGATGGTCGCGAGCTTCTGGCCCACCGACACGACGTCGCCGACCTTCACGTCGATCGACGCGACCTTGCCCGCCGTCGCGAAGTTCGCGGTGCCGGTGTAGCCGCTGGCGAGCGTCCCGGCGGCGGAGACGGTCTCGGTGACCGTGGCCCGGCGGACCGGCGTGCTGCGGGTCTGGGCCTCCGCCGTGTTCTGTTCGGGGCTGAATGCCTGATATATCCCGAAACCTGCTCCGGCCAGCAGCACGATCAGGGCACCGTTGATCACCCAGGCCTTGGAGGGGCGAACTCGCGTCATGCGGCGACCCTGCTGCCGCTGGTTGGCAATGACCTGTTGATGGGCTGTGTGTCAGCTGTGGATGTGGGCGAGGTGATCCGGGCTCGGGCATGAAAAAACCGCCTCGATGTGCATCGAGGCGGTTCTGCGAGCGGTGGCCAGGGCCGGGGTCGAACCGGCGACCTTCCGCTTTTCAGGCGGACGCTCGTACCAACTGAGCTACCTGGCCGGGAACGCCGGCAAGTAGCCGAACGATCTTGCGACCCTGACGGGACTCGAACCCGCGACCTTCGCCGTGACAGGGCGACGCGCTAACCAACTGCGCCACAGGGCCTTGCATACTGCTTTGTAACTGTACTGCGTACTCCCAACGGGATTCGAACCCGCGTTGCCGCCTTGAAAGGGCGGAGTCCTAGGCCGCTGGACGATGGGAGCCCGGTCCGGTTTCGGCGAACCGATCCGACCCGCGCTCTCCGGTGTCCCCGGGAGCGAACATAACTATAGGACACGCTCGTTTCAGCTCCCGCACAGGGGGTCCTCTAGTTGTTCACAGGGCTGGGACCTGCGAGAACGCGGTGACTTCAGGATATCAGGGCCGAGGTGTCCCGCAGGGCGCCGAGACGTCGCCGGAGCTCGTCTCGCTCGTCATCCGTGAGGGTGACGGCGAGGAGTTCGGTCACGCGCTGGTCGGTCAGGTCCTCTGCGTGCCGCCACCGCTGCCGCAGATCGCCCTTGGCCTCGGCCGCGGCGATCAGCGCGTCCGCGGCCTCCTCGGGCCACGCGGTGCGCAGGAGACGACCACGTCCGCCTTCCGGGTCCGCGACGACGGCCTCGGGCACCGTCAGGCCAACCGCGCGAAGGGCGGCGAAATGGACGCCGCCGCGGAATTCGCGGAAGACCATGAGCGCGAACGCCAGGCGCTCGACGGTGTCTTCCGGACGTTCGGCGAGTTGCCATCCGGCGAACAACGCGAGACCGCTCGCGTCCGCCGCGTCCACGAGACGAAAGAGCAGATCCGCCGTACGGCCGGGGCCGTCGGCGTCCGAAAGGCTGACGTGCGCCCACTTCGCCGATGACCGCGAGTAGGCGCGGACCGCGGAAGCCGCGTCGAGAGCCGCCATCGCGGGCGGCAAGGCGAACTCGAAGAGCCACCGCGGGAAGATCCCGAACAGCTCCGCGACGACCTTCGGCGGCGGGTCGCCCAGCACCGCCGAACGCCCTCGCAGATAGAGCGTCCGCGGCGGTAGGCCCACCTCGGCTTCGACCTCGGCGAGCTCCGGGGAGGTCATGAACTTCCCGCCCAACACCTGCACCACGTCCCGGATTTCCCGCGCCGCCTCGTCACCCATACCGCTCACGCCTTCCCGCCAGTTGAATAATAACAGTGTTACATAACTGGCGGACCCCTCGTCGAGCGCAAACGAAAGCCCGGCCCCGCGGCGAACACCACCGCGCGACCGGGCCTTGCGGACGAACTCAGCGCTGGACGGGCGCCTGCCCGTCCTGGTCCAGCGTCAACCCCAGCATGTCCAGCAACTGGACACAGTCATCGACGCCCAGCGCCCCGTTGGCCACCGCCAGCCGGGCACGCCGCACCTGGTCGTCGGACACCCGCTGGGTGTCCCCCTGACCCGTGCGCTGCGCCGGCAGACCACCGGCCAACGTCGTCGAGCTTCCCCCATCGGCACCTTCGTACCGAAGGAGGAACTGTCGCACTTCCACAGACCCACCCATGGTTCCTCCAGACGGCCAACGAACAGCTTGGCCGCGAGGCTAGCCAGAGCCGGCCGCGACACACAGCCCCCCGGAGAGTGAACCTGTCGCCACGCTCCGCACAACGCAGAGCAATCACGCGCACACCGGCGCCACATGAACCACAGACGAACCAGAGGTGGCGCCGCGACCGGGAATTCTGCCCGCGCCCACTCGCCCTTCTCAGCAAACCGTGCGACAATCGATTTGCTGACACACCCCCGGTCAGCGCCTGTGGAGATCCCCTCCGACCCCCGCGTTCCTCCCCCTGGCGCGGGGGTCGCTCCGTGTTTTGGGGGGCCACCCCCCAATCCCCCAGGGTCCGTTCTGTGGCGGTTGGCAGCCCGGACTCGGTCCGGTTGAGTACCCCATCTCAAGTGTCGTGAATGGTTCTCGTTCAGGCCACTGATTGCGTTTAGTGATCACTGGTGGCGTTGGCCTTTTGGGGGGTTGGGCCATTCGAGACAAATTAATGGGTGTGTCGTGGCTCACTGTGGTTGGTTTGCCGAGACCGAACCGTTATCGTGGCCCGGTGCCCCTTCCTTCCTTGAGCCGTCGTAGCGGCAGCCGCACGAACCTGAAGCCGGTCAACCCCGGTCGTCACCGCAACTCCTCCACCAAGGAGGCCGAAGCGGTCGTCGAAGACACGGAGCTCACCAGCTACCTTCGTGCCCTCGCCCCCGACAACGACCCGGAAAGCACCGGCACCGGCAAGCGCTTCGGTGAAGCGCAGGTGTTCCAGCTGCGGATGAACCTCATCGCGATGGAGCAGCTCAAAGACGCCGCCCAGGAACGCAACCTGTCGCCGCAGGCGCTGGCGCAGGAGTGGATCCTCGAGCGCCTCTCGTGGGAGTCACAGGCCAACTCGGCCCAGCAGCGCCGCCACGAGGAAGCCCACACGGACGAGTTCCGCTTCGACGCCAACGCGTGGGAGCAGCCCGTCCCCCGCTGACCCGTCGACCGCGGAACGGAACAGCACACCCGAAGAAGCTTTCAAAGCCATAGAAAAGGCCCCCGGCGAGAACGCCGGGGGCCTTTCTGATCAGTCTGAGCAACGCCGAATGGGCGGACTCAGATCGCGCGGACCTTTTGGGCCTGCGGGCCCTTCTGACCCTGACCGACTTCGAACTCCACTCGCTGATTCTCCTCGAGAGTGCGGAAACCGCGCCCCTCGATTTCCGAGTAGTGAACGAAGACGTCGCCCTCGCCGCCATCCTGCGCGATGAAGCCGAAGCCCTTCTCCGCGTTGAACCACTTCACAGTGCCTTGCGCCACCGCTGTACTCCTCGTTGCACATCCGCTTCGAGTGCCTCCGAAGCGACACCCAGACCGTCCCGGGCGGTTCCAACGAGTCGAGCGAAGAGCGCGTCACCGGCTCATGGCTCGCGTCAGAAGTTCCGCGAGTGTGAAGCCACGAACACGCAAAACGACGGCCTGATGGCAGAGTACCGGGATCTGGCCATATTTGAAGCCCGTGATCGGACTCTGGGCACCCCCAAGTACCAAGGTCACCGGAACGTCGTATACCGCTCCGGCTTCTGTCGGACCCTCTCGCTACCCTGTCGCCGCACGCCGACCTCAGCTCATCGCCGGACACGGACCGAAGTCGGCCATGCCCCGATCGTGAACTATGATCCACCCGATTGTGACTCGCATCACTCCCGGTGGGATCAACTTCAGGGGCGGTCCGGACGTCATGGTCGGTGTACAGGGGAGCAAAGGGGAAGCTTTGAGGTTCACTGAAACCGCACGCCGCCGCTCGGCGATCGCGGCACTGGGGCTGGTGGCGGTTCTGACGCTGGGGGCGTGCAGCAGCGAGCCGACCGTGTCGGCCAGCGGGCCGGACGGCGGCGGCCCGATCAGCAGCGAGACCGGCGGGAAGGCCGCCGCGCCCGCCAAGCTGACGTACGAGCCGGCCGCGGGCGCGCAGGACGTCGCGCCCGGCCAGCCGATCAGGGTCAGCGTCGCCGACGGCACGCTCGACCAGGTCGTCCTGACCAATCCGGAGGGCAAGCAGGTCGCGGGCCAGCCGTCCGAAGACAAGAAGAGCTGGTCCACCACCGAACAGCTCGGCTACGGCAAGGCCTACACGTGGTCCGGCAAGGCCACCGGCACCGACGGCAAGCCCGCCGAGGTCGGCGGGGCCTTCACCACGGTCAAACCGCGCAAGCAGGTGGGCGCGAACATCAACGTCTTCGACGGGCAGACCTACGGCATCGCGATGCCGATCACGCTGACCTTCCCGAGCAAGGTCACCGACAAGGCCTCGGTCGAGAAGGCGCTGTCGGTCGAGACCACGCCGAAGACCGAGGGCTCCTGGGCCTGGGTCCACGACGACACCTCGGCGCACTGGCGGCCGAAGGCCTACTGGCAGCCCGGCACCACGGTGAAGTTCAACGCCAAGATCTACGGCGTCAAGATCGGCGATGGCGTGTACGGCAAGGAAGACCGGTCGGCGAGCTTCACGATCGGGCGTTCGCAGGTCGTCAAGGGCAACACCCAGACCCACCGGCTCCTGGTGATCCGTGACGGTCAGCAGATCGCGGACTACGCGGCCAGCTACGGCCTCGACGCCGATCAGGGCCGGGTCACCCCGAGTGGCACGCACGTGGTGATGTCCAAGCACGACACGTACTCGATGACCAACGAGCGCTACAACTACGAGAACATCGTCGTGCCGTCCGCGGTGCGGTTCTCGACCAACGGCGAGTTCATCCACGGCTACGGGCCCTCGATCTGGGCCCAGGGCAAGAAGAACATCTCGCACGGCTGCGTGAACCTCGCTCCGGTGAACGCCAAGGAGTACATGGCGGGCGCGCTCGTCGGGGACCCCGTCGAGATCGAGGGCAGCACGGTCAAGATCAACCGGGCGCGTGACTACAGCGACTGGACCTACTCCTGGGACGAGTGGACGAAGCTGTCCGCTCTCGGGAGCTGAAGTACTTCCACGAAACCGGGCGGCCGGAGACCTCCGTGGTCTCCGGCCGTTCGTGTTATCTGCCGCGCGCTGAAGTCTCCGTCGGGCGCGGAGCGCCCTTGGGGAGACGACGTTGTGAGACTTTCAAAACTCGATGCAACCCGAAGGCGACCAGGACGCATGTCTAACGACGTAAGGCGCCGCGGCCAATGAGCGGCGCCCGGATCGAGGAGACACCCTTGCGCACTCGTATCGCTCTTTCCCTCGGCGCGCTGCTGCTCGCGGGCGGCGCCGCCTTCGCGACCACGTCGCTGGCGTCGGCCGACCAGAGCGCCCCGTCGCCCACGGTCACCCAGGCGCCGACCGAGGCCCCTGCCCCGGCTCCCACCACCACGAAGCCGGGCGAGCCGCCCCGGGTCACCACCGCCCCGCGGCCCGCCCAGAAGACCCCGTCCGTCGCCGCTCCGGGCGAGCACCGCGTGCCCAAGGCCGTCCCGGCCGGGCCGACCGGGGACCTGAACCTCCCCGCCGTCGTCGAAGGAGCCGGTAACTAGGTGTCGTTGAGCCGCTCGTCGAAGACCGGGACGGGCTCGCCGTGGGACGGCGAGTTCGCCCGGTACTTCGGCGAGCGCGCGCACAGCCTGCGTGCCACCGCGTACCTCCTGTGCGGGGACTGGCACCAGGCCGAGGACATCACCCAGGCCGCGCTGCTGAAGCTGTATCTGGCTTGGCCGAAGCTCTCCCGGCACGACGCGCTCGACGGCTACGCGCGCAAGATCGTGCTGCGGACGTTCCTCTCCGAGCATCGGCGCGTCTGGCGCAAACGGGAGAAGCTCACCGACGCCCTTCCCGAAGTCCCGAGCGAAACGGGCGGTACGGAACAGGAGATGCTGGTCAGGCATGCCCTGTCCGGTGTCGCCCCGAAGCAGCGGGCGGTACTGGTGCTGCGCTACTTCGAAGATCTCAGCGTCGAGGAGACGGCCGCGGCGCTGGGCTGCAGCACCGGGAACGTGAAGAGTCAGGGCGCGCGGGGTCTGGCGACCCTGCGCAAGCGGCTCGGACCGCATTTCAGCGAACTGGCCTTGAGCGGAGCGCACGACGATGGGAGGTGAGGAGATGGACGAGGACATCAAAGGCGTGCTTTCGCACGGGGTGAGCGGTCCCCCGCTGGGCATCCGGGCGGCGGACATCATCGAGCAGGGTGGCCGGATCCGGCGACGACGCAAGCGGCTGGCCGTCGCGGGGAGTTCGGTGGCGACGGTCGCGGTGATCGTGCTCGGCGCGATCGCCGTCGGCGGTCGTGGCGGCGAGGGGTCCGCGCCGGTCCAGCCCGCCGGGCCGGGCCTGTCGACCATCTCCCCGGCCCCGGCCCCGGTCTCGACGGAGCCTTCCGAGGCGGCCCCCGGGCCGGAAGTCACCACTCAGCAGCCTGGTGCCTCGAAGCCCAGCCAGGCACGCTCGACACCCAAGCCCCCGCAGCCGGGCCGGACGACGGCGCCGCCGCCTCGTGTGCCCACCACGACCAGCGCGACGAAGGAGCCGAGCGGGCCTCCGACGGCCGGTACGACTCGCTGAGTTCCCGCCCGGAAAGTCCGGATTCCCGATCGATTACCCAAAGTAGTCGGAAATTCCCTGATATCGGCTTCACCTGGTGGTTCGTCACCGGTTTGGGGGAACGGCGCCCCCGCGATCGGCCCGAATCGCTGAGCCCGGACGTTTGAACACCTACGGTCGAGGGAACAAACCCTCGTCGATGGGTAAGTAAACGGGTGGGTCGGGAGGTCAAACCCATGGCCGAAGAGGCGCTGAGCGCGTCACATCAGGAAAAAGGGGAACCCGCGGAGGCCCCACCTGAGCAGATCAGAAAGGCCGTCGCCGGAGCGGCGATGGGTAACTGCATCGAATGGTACGACTTCGGTGTTTTCGGCTTCATGCCCGCCATCCTGGGGCAAGTTTTCTTCAACGCTTCCAGCACTTCCGAAGGCGCGCTGGCGACCTTCGCGGTGCTGGCGATCACCTTCATCGTGCGGCCCTTCGGCAGCTTCGTGTTCGGTCCGCTGGGGGACAAGATCGGGCGCCAGAAGGTCCTCGCGCTGACGATCATCCTGATGTCGGGCTCGACGTTCGTCATCGGCCTGCTGCCGTCCTACGCCACGATCGGACCCGCCGCGGCGGTCGCGCTGATCCTGTTGCGCATGATCCAGGGCTTCTCGGCGGGTGGTGAGTACGGCGGGGCGGCGACGTTCATCGCCGAATACGCCCCCGCCCGGCGCCGGGGTTTCTGGGGCAGCTGGCTGGAGTTCGGCACGCTCGTCGGGTTCGCGATGGGTGCCGGCTTCGTCACGATCTTCACCGTGGTCCTCGGCGACGACGCCATGCGCGAATGGGGCTGGCGCCTGCCGTTCCTGATCGCCGGACCACTCGGCATCGTGGGTCTCTACCTGCGGAACAAGCTGGAGGACACTCCGCTGTTCCAGGAGATCGAGAAGAAGCAGCAGGTCGAGAAGTCGCCGCTGAAGGCCCTGCTCAAGAAGCACTGGACGTCGATCCTGCACCTGATCGGCATCGTGGTGATGCTGAACGTCGCCGACTACATCGTGATCACCTACCTGGAGACCTATCTCAAGGACGTGGTCGGGTTCAGCGGGCATACGCCGTTGCTGATCATCCTGGCGACCATCGCGCTGATGCTGATCCTGATCGTGCCGGTCGGCATACTGTCCGACCGGATCGGGCGAAAACCCATCCTGATCGCGAGTTGCGCGAGTTTCCTGGTGCTGCCGATCCCGGCGTTCTCGCTGATGGGCGCGGCCGCGGACGACCAGAACGCCTGGCAGCTCATGCTCGGCCTGGTGATGATCGCGGTGCCGCTGGTGCTGATCCTGGCGGTGCTGGCGGCGACGCTGCCGGCGATGTTCCCGACGCAGGAGCGCTACGGCGGCTTCTCCATCGGGTACAGCGTCTCCACCGCCGCCTTCGGTGGCACGGCGTCGTACGTCATCGGCAGCCTGGTGGACAAGACCGGCGACAACCTGTGGCCCGCGTACTACCTGATGGGCGCGGCGGCGATCGCGGCCATTCCGATCCTGCTGCTGCCGGAAACCGCCGGAGTCTCGTTGCGCGGCATCGTGAATTCGCGGATCGCGCGACGCCGGAAGCCGGAATCGGTCAGTCCCGGCGGTGCCTCGGAGCTACCGGCGAGTTAACGTCTCTCCATGAGCCGTATCTCTCAGCCGTGGCCGCCGGTCGAAGTCGAACCGGCGACCGTCCACCCGGAAGCCCCTCAGCCGGGCAGCCACCTGGGCATCCACTTCGGTGAGTGTTTCGGGTGCGGCGACGAGATCGAGGCCGGGCTCCACCTGCATTCGACGGTGGGCGAAGGAACGACGGTGTACTCCAAGTTCACCGTCACCTCCGCCCACCAGGGTGCGCCCGGCCTCGCCCATGGCGGCCTGCTGGCTTGCGCCTTCGACGAGGCGCTCGGCGCGACCGTCGGCAACCTGCTGCGTCGTCCCGCCGTCACCGGGAAGCTGGAGACGGACTTCCTGCGGCCGGTCCCGGTCGGCTCGACCCTTTACATCGCCGCGAAACTGGACGGCATCGCCGGCCGGAAGATCTACGTGAGCGCCGACGGACGGCTCGACGCCGAAGACGGCCCGGTCGCGCTGCGCGCGCGGGCGTTGTTCGTGCGGGTCGAGTTCGAGCACTTCAGCAAGCACGGGGATCCCGAGGCGCTGCAAAAGCTCGCCGCCGCGCACGAGAAGGCCGAACGCGCACGCGAGTGGGACATCAACCCCTGAGCGTGGCTAGGTGAGCGTCCTGGGGCGGATCGCGTTGGCCTTGTCGACGAGTTCGACGCGCTGGTCGACGGTCCCGGCCAGGCGGGCGAGGGTCCGATAACAGCGCTCGAGCCCGAACCGCAGGTCTCGCTCGTCCAGGGCACAGCCCAGCACTTTCGCACCCGGCGTCGGCCGGTTCTGCGAGTTGAGCCAGCCGTGCGCCGCCTCGAGAACCTCCGCCGACAACCGCGTGCGGCGTTCGGCGTCGAGCTGCAAACGCTCGAGCCTCGTCGAGGCGTCGACGAGATCCCGCTCGGACACCTGCACCGGGTCCTTGCCGCCGCCGTTGATCCTGGTCTTGATCTTGATCGCGGCCACCTGCGCGGCGACGTAGTGCGTGGACGACGCCGGAACGGCCTCCAGCACCTCGATCGCGCTGGCGCGGGCGCCCTGCGCGAGATAAACGCGAGCGAGCCCGAAGGCCGCGCTGACGTACGACCGGTCCGTTCGCCACACCAGCTCGTAGTAGCGCGCGGCGCCGAAGTAGTCCCCGACGCCCTCCGCGCTGACGGCCAAGGCCAGCTTCGGCGCGATCTCGCCGGGAAGGTCGTCGTACACCGCCTCGAACGCGACGTGCGCGACGCGGGAGCGGCCGCCCGCGAGCTCGATCAGGCCGCGGTACCAGTCGATCCGCCAGTCGTGCGGGAACCCGGCCTTGATCGCGAGGTACTGCCCGGCCTGCAACTGCCGCTGCGCCTCGACCAGCTCACCGAGCTCGATGCGGGCGCGGACGATGCGCAACCGGACCTCGATCGACTCGCGCGGCGCCCCGGCCAGTGAGTCGATCGCGCCCGCGGGATCGAGCGCGACGGTCGACGCGAGCATGCCCGCCGCCGGGTCGTCCGTGTCGACCTGCGGGATCGGCAGGCCCGAGACCACTTCGCCGGGATCCGGCAGCGGCACGCTCCCGCCGTGCTCGGGGACGACCAGGTCGACGCCGAACGTGCGGGTCTCCGGGCCGAAGACGGTCGACGCGCCGGGGCGCGGCTTCCCGGTGCCCAGCGCCATGATCTCGCGGAGCACGCCGGTCAGCTGGTCGCCCATCTCCTCGGCCGCGATGAACCGGCGGTCCGGGTCGGTGTGCGTCGCGCGCCTCAGGAAGCGGTAGTACGAACCGAAGAGCGCGAACAGCGGGACGACGTCCGGGCCGGGCAGGGTCGCCTTGTACTTGCTGGTGTACCCGGAGAATTCGAAGCTGAGGACGGCGAGCGTGCGGCCGACCGTGTACAGATCCGATGCCACCGAAGCGCCGTGGGTCGCCAGTTCGGGAGCGCTGTAGCCGGTGGTGAAGAACAGCGGGCTCTCGTAGTCGTCGATGCGGCGGACCGCGCCGAGGTCGATCAGCTTGAGCTGTTCGTGCGTCTGGATCACGTTGTCGGGCTTGAGGTCGCAGTACAGCAGGTTCTGGCTGTGCAGGTAGCCCATGGCGGGCAGGATCTCGAGCCCGTAGGCGATCACCTGGCCGATCGGCAGCGGCTCCGGGCGCTTCGTCTCGCGGTGGTGCGCGAGGGCGAGCTGGCGCAGCGACTGGCCTCCGACGTACTCCATGACGATGTAGCCGACCGAGTTGCCGGTGTCGCCGTCCGGATGCTGCACGAAGTTGTGGATCTTGACGATGTTCGGGTGCTCGACCTCGGCGAGGAACCGCTGCTCGTTGGCGGCGGCGGCCATCGCGGTGGCGTCACCGGTGTCGATCAGGCCCTTGAGCACCACCCAGCGGTCGCTGACGTTGTGGTCCTGCGCGAGGTAAATCCAGCCGAGCCCGCCGTACGCGAGCGCGCCGAGCACCTCGTACTGGCCGCCGACGATCTCGTTCGGGCGCAGCTTCGGGACGAAGGAGAACGGGTTCCCGCACTTCTCGCAGTTGCCCTCGGGCGAACCGGGCCGGCCGTCCTTGCCTCGGCCGACCTTGGCGCTGCAGTTGCCGCAGAAGCGCTTCTCCTCCGACACCATCGGGTTGTCGAGGACGGCGGATGCCGGGTCGCGGTACGGCACCTGCGGGACGTCGACGAGTCCCGCGCCCAGACGGCCGCGGCGAGACGTGCGCGACGACGTCCGGCGTGCGGTGCCGGGGAACGACCCCGTGCCGGTGCCGGTCCCCCGGCTGCCCGATCCGGTCCCCGTGCCGGTCCCGGTTCCGTGGCTTTCGCTGGACCGTTCGGGGAGGACGCTTTCCGTGCCCGGGTCCGGCAGCTGCCCGGGGCCGGGGTCGACGCGCGGCGCCGGCGGCATGATGCTCTGCGTCTCCGGGGTGGGCGACGAGAGCACGCTGGTCGGCTGCGGCGCGTCCGCGGGCGCCTGCCACGCGGGTCGGACGACCTGGGTCTGCGGGCTCACCGGGGCCATCTCCCCCGGCGGGCGCGTCGGGTCCTCGGCGCCGGGGATCGGCCGCTGCTGGCCGCGCGGCGGGGTCTGCGGACGCTGCTGGACCGGCGCGTGGAAGATCGTGCGCTCGGCGTCCGTCTCAGGCGCGGCTTTCCGCTTCGGCGGCTCGGAGGAATCGAGCCTGCCGGAAATCGACGGTTCAGGCGTCTCCCAGCGGACCGGTGCCGGCGGCGTCCAGGACGCGGACTCGGCCTCTTGGTCCGGCTTGGTGTCGTCCGGCGCTGCGTGCCGAGGACGGCGCGGCTCTTCCGACACAGGTACCTCCCGAAATCCCCGCGACCACGTCGGACTCAGTCTAGGGGTGACCAGGCAGGTCGTGTCCGCGCCGGGTCGAACCCGCTACGGTGCGAGAGAGAACCGATTCAGCAGGTGATGAGGGGGAGGCCGAGTGCCTGCGTCATTTTCGATGTCGATGGCCCAGCTCGACGTCGTACTCGAAGAACTCGGGCTCGGCAGATTCGTGCTGCCGTTCGAAATCCCGACCGTCGGTACCACCGTCACCGAACGCGAGCGGCACTGCGCGGAAGTCTGGGCCGACCTGGCCGACCGAGGCTTCGCGGGCGGCCGCGAACTCCTGCGCGACTACGAGCAGGCGCTCCGGCTCTGGGCCACGGGGGACTTCGTCGTCACCCTGGAGGCGCACGAAGTCGAGCAGAACGCCGAATACCTCTATCGGGGTTGCTGGGACCGTCGTTTGGGCGTCGTGAGCCAGCAGCGCGGATTCGACATCCTCTTCGAGACGGTTTACCCCGAACAGGTCACCGCCGCCCTGCTCGGCAACTTGCCGTCACTGCAGCCGTTCCCCGGACGGGTGACGACTTCCAGCACCCTTCCCCCGTCCAAACGACCGGACGACCCGTTCGACGAGGACCCCGGCAATCTCCGGCTGGGCGCGGCAGGCCGGTTCTTCGAATTCCCGCTCGCGAGGCTCGGCACGATCGGCGTCACCCTGCGCGACGATCGGGGTAAACCGCAGCAGAAGAGCGTCCAGTGGTTCGACAGCGTCCAGGGCCGCTTCATGCTCACCACCGACCGCTTCCCCGACGGCGAAGTCCGCCGCACGTTCACCCCGACGAGCGGCTCTCACCTGGCACGATGGATCCACGACCTGGTCGAAGCCGCCCGCGTCGGCAGCGCGTGATCCTCGGCGGAAGGCGGCCTTTCGGTCCTCTTCCGCTGATATCGTGACCTGACGAGCGCTACGAGTAACCGGGACTTGGTACAGGGGAGAGACCATGACTGACGGCACCGGCGGACCGCCGGGCAACTTCTCGCAGATGCTGGGCGATTTCTCGGCGCAGGCCGACGCGATGGTGAAGGCGGCGAACGAGGGGCGGTTCGCGGTCAGCCCGGAGATGGGCGAGGCGTACAAGACGGCGCTGCGCGCGTACTTGGAGGATTGGGCGAACAACAAACAGGACTTCACTCACCTCGCCCAGCAGCCCGAGCTGGGAACCAGCCCTTACGCAGCAGAAATCGGACGACACGCTGTCCTGGTCGCAGACGGCGACGATCAATCGGCGAAAACTCAGCTGGAGGCTCTGAAGGCCATCGTGGAGCGAGCCGAAGAGGCGATCAAGACAGCGATAAGCAAGTACCGAAGCCAAGATTCCGAAAACGCTAGCACCTTGAATTCGCTGGAACGGAACTGAGTCAGACACCATGCGCAATATCCGCCTAACGATCACCGCCGCAGCGGGCATAGTCGTCGGTATTTTCCTGGCAGGCTGCAACAACAGCAATGGCGGGACGCCGCAGCCGGCGCCGCCCAACTCGCAGTCACCTGGCACAACAGCGTCCAATTCACCCCAGGGCGCCTTCGGCGACCTCAAGGCGTGCGATCTCTTCCAACCAGTCACCGAATCCCAGGGCTTCGAGGCTCCCAAAGAAGTGAAATTCGAAAGCGACAATGGATGCCAGGCCCGGAAGTCCGGGGTGGGAACCGCGAGCATGTATCTCGTCAACGCTGGGATCGACAAGCTTGAAGATCTCGGCGGCACCAGAAGCACGGCGAGTATCGCCGGCAAGGATTCGGTCATCATCGCGGGCGCCGGCGGCAGCAGCAGCTGCTTCATTGGAATGGCAGTCGGGGCAAGCGCACGAGCGACCGTGAGCATGACGCTCGCAAGCGGGTCCAACGAAGAAGCCTGTGCGGATGCGCGGTCCATTGCCGAGCAGCTCGCGCCCAAGCTGCCCAGAGGGAACTGAACGGATCGGGGAGGGGACCATGGCGGAGAACACCGGTCAGGACAACTTCGAGTCAGTGCTGAGCGCCGACGGCAAGGCCCACCGCACGTACGAGGGCAAGCGCTACGCGGAGACCTACGACGAGACCAACCGGGGTCCCGGTGGCAACGACCTCACCGCGCGGCTGACGGCGGAGCAGAAGGCCGGCCAGTATTCGGGCGAGCAGGCCGCGGCTCTCACCCAGGGACAGGAGTTCCGGGCCGGGCTCGGGCCGTCGGGTCAGCGGTACGAGGGCAACTCGCACGGCGACCTGATCGGCATGGTGACCGACAATCTCTCCGCCGAGAAGATCGATCAAAAGGGCGAGATCTGGAACAACCAGGGCAACGCACTGAACACCTTCAGCAGCGCCCTCTCCTCCGCCGCCAACAAGGAGGGCGCTCACTGGCAGGGGCCCTCCGCGGAGGCCGCGCACGGGTTCTTCAAGAACCTGGGCAAGTGGGCCGACACCGCGGGCGACGGCGCGTACCTCGCGTCCAACCGCTTCTCCCAGTCGGCCGCCGCGGCCACCACCGCGAAGAACTCCATGCCCGAAGAGGTCCCCTTCGATCGCAACACCGAGT
Organism: Amycolatopsis sp. BJA-103; assembly: GCF_002849735.1. GTDB lineage: Bacteria > Actinomycetota > Actinomycetes > Mycobacteriales > Pseudonocardiaceae > Amycolatopsis. The sequence goes on along the minus strand of NZ_CP017780.1, from coordinate 8,140,933 downwards.
ACAAGAACGCGATGCAGCAGCTCTCGACCGGGAACTTCGCGGGCGCGGTGGAGACGGTCGGCAACATCTCGGCCAAGCAGGAGCAGTCGTTCCAGGCGCATCAGCAGGCCGCGCAAGTGATGCACACCTACGACCAGTCGCTCTTCGACGTCAATTCCAAGCAGCCCACCTTCGCCCCGCCGCCGGAAATGGGCGATTCGACGACGGCGTCCGGGTTTTCCGGGGGCACCGAGGTCAAGGGCTTCAGCGGAGGGCCAGGACAAGGCCCCGGACCCGGGGGACCCGGTCCGGGTTACTCGGGCGGACCAGGACCGACGTCGGGGCCGGGGCCGGGGATCACGACGGGCGGCGGGCACACCGGGGTTCCGGGGCCGGGGCAGTCGCTCAGCGGGCCGCCCGGGTCGTTCCGGCCAGGGCCGACGCCGGGGTTGGCGGCCATGAACGGTCCTGGTCCCAGCGGTCTCGGACGGCTGGGCAGCGAGCAGTACCGCGGCAAGCCGGGCCGGACGACGGGCGGGCCTGGCGGCAGCGCGGCGAGCCGGTTGACCGGTGGCGGTAGCGGTGGCGGCTTCGGGCGCAACGGCGGGTCGGGCAACGTCGCCGAGCGGCTCGCGGGCGGCAAGGTGTCGGCCGGCGAGGCCGAGAAGCTGGCGGGCAAGGGCGGCGGGTCCGGGGCGGGCAAGCTCCCCGAGGAGCGGGTGACGCGGGGTGGCGCGGCCGCGTCGGGCAAGAGCGGCGGCCAGGGGCCGATGGGCGCCGGTGCTCCCGGCGGCAAGGGGCAGAAGGAAGAGGACAAGGAAAAGAAGGCCCCGGACTACCTGCAGGAAGAGGACGCCGACGTCTTGTTCGGCGGCTACGACGGCGACATGAAGCCGGTGCCGCCGGTGATCGGCGAGAAGTCCCCCTGAGACGAAGCGGGCCGTTCGGGAGCGATCCCGAACGGCCCGTTCTCACTTGTACTGCGCCGAGGGCGGCGTCCCGCCGTCGAGTTTGTTGCCGATCCACTTCGCGTAGCTCGTCTGCCACGCGCCACCGCGCACGTTCTCCAGCACGGCGTTCACGTACCGCACCATGTCCTCGTTCTCCTTCGGGACACCGATGCCGTAGTTCTCCTCGGTGAACCGGTCCCCCACGATCTTCAGCGTCGGGTCCTGCGCGAGCATCCCGGCGAGGATGACGTCGTCCGTCGAAACGGCCTCGACCTGCTTCTGCTGCAGCATCACCAGGCAGTCCGACCAGTTGTCCACGGAGACCGGCACCGGCTTCGAGGGATCCGCCGCGATCTTCAGCAGCGAGGTCGACGTCTTGGTCGCGCAGACCCGGCGTCCGGCGAGGTCCGAGAGCTGGGCGACCTTCGAGCCCGCTTCGACCAGGATCCGTTGCCCCGCCTTGTAGTACGCCGTCGAGAAGCCGACCTTCTGAAGTCGGCTGCAGGTGATGCTGTAAGTCCGCACCACGATGTCGACCTGCTTCTTCTGGAGTACCTCTTCCCGCAGTTTCGACGGGATCGCCCGGAACTGCACCCGGCCTTCCGCGCTGCCGAAGATCGCCTTCGCGACTTCGTTGACCATGTCGATGTCGAAACCTTCGAGCTGGCCCGACGTCGGATTGCGGAAACCGAACAGGAACGTCGTCTGGTCGACGCCGGCGATCAGTTTGCCGTTCTCCTTGATCTTCGCCATCGTCGATCCGCTGGTGATCGACGTGCCGTTGGTCGGCCGCAGACTCGCGAGCGGGTTGCAGCTCGTGTCGGCCGTCCCGCCGCCGCCGGCGTTGTCGGCACCGCCGACGTTCGCGGGCAACGGCGGCGCGACCTCGCCGACCGGGGCCGGGTCGACCGGTGCCCCCGCGCTGCCACAAGCCGTCGCCAGCACCAAGACGGCGCCGAGCACGGCCGCCCGCAGACCGTTCCGCATCACCGGTACTCCCTCAGCCGTTCACGGATTCCCAACGCGGACCCCGCCGCCGCGATCAGCGCCAGTACCGCGATCCCCGGCGCGAGCAGGGTCAGCGCGCGCTCGGCGCCGCGGGTGTCGTCGAGGAATTCCTGTCGTCCCACGTTGATCGCGGACACCAGGTTCTCGTCGAGGCGCAGGAACGCCCCCGCCGCGCCGTCCTTCTTGTCGTCACGGATCGCCGTGTCGACGGCGTCCTGGTAGAAGCCGTCGTCGTCGAGGCGCCGCACCTCACCGTGCGCCTTGAACCACGCCGACGCCGCTTGGATCGCCTCGTCCACCTTCCCCGCGGCCGCGCCGCCCGCCGCGAGGCCCTTGGCCTCGCCCAGCAGACCGCCTTGGCCGTCCGTCCCGCCGAGTTGCCCGGCGAGGTTACGGAAGTCCTGTTCGTACGCCGCACCGTCGCCGCGCGCGACGAGGGTCAGTGTTTCGTCGGCTCGTGCCTGCAGCGCCGCGATCCGGGCGCGCACGAGGACGTCCACCTGGTGTGAGCCGTCCTCCTCGCCGCCGCCGACGAGGCTGCTCTGCACGATCAGCGCCACCGCGCCCCACAGCAGGGCGACCACCACCGAAGCGGACGCGACGACGAGCCCGACGTTCAGCAGCCGGTTGGTCTTCCGCGTCAGGTGCACCTGCGTGACGATCAGCGCCGCGAGCAGGGCGAGCAGCAAAGCCGTTGCCAGCCAAGGGAATCCGGTCGCGTCGTCCTGTTCGGCGGTGAGCCTGTCGGTGTCGATGCGGTACAGATCCTGTGCGGCGGGAAGGATTTTCGTCCGCATCAGCTCGGAGGCTTCACGCAGATACGAGGCACCGACGGGATATCCCTGCCGGTTGTAGGTGCGCGCGGTCTCGATCAGTCCTGTGTAGACAGGGATCTCGCGGCCGAGGATGTTGATCTGTTCGGCCGCGTCGTCGACGCCGGAAGAGTCCGACGCCGCCTTCGCGAGCGCCGCGCCCGCCTCCGCGACGTCGCGTTCGTATCGCTGGCGCATCGGGAGCGGCTCGGTGCCGATCGAGAGGAACGAACTCGCCGCTGTCGCGTCGGCGTCCGAAAGCGCGCGGTAGACCTGTTGCGCGGCGGCGGCGAGGGGTTCGCGGTGGTCGATCAGGCCGTTGATCGTGTCCTTCTTGTCCTGCGCGGCCAGCGTGCCGAACAGGCCCGCGACCAGCGACAGCAGGACGAGCCCGATCGCGATCACCGACAGTCTGCCCGGAGTGGTCGCCGCGGACCGGACGATCGCGCGGATCCCGTTCCCCGGCAGTTCGAGCACTCCGGCGATCCCGCCTCGGCCTCCGGGCGCCGGGGGCGGCACGGGTGCGGCAGGACCCCCCGGCGGCCCCGGCCGGGTCACAGTGCTCGTCATCGCCGTTCCTCCCCATTGGCTCTACCCGCAAAGAAGGTATCCGAGTCGGGATCAGCGCAGCCAGTGACACCGGCGTGTGTCATCGGCACGTGATCTCCCGGCAGCGTCAGAGGCCTTTTTCCAGGCCGTAGCGCACGGCCTCCGCACGATTGCGCACACCGATCTTCGCGAAAGCGTGGTTGATATGGCTTTTCACGGTGGCGTCGCCGATGAACAACTCGGCGGCGATTTCCGGATTCGACAACCCGCGCGCGATGAGGCCGAGCACTTCCGCCTCGCGCGTGGTGAGCCCGTCCGGGAGTTCGGTCTTGGCCCGGGTGACCGTTCTCGCGTCGAGCGCGGCGGCGAGCCTGTCGGAGACTTCGGCGGCGAAGACGGCCTGCCCGTTGGCGGCGGAGCGGACGGCCGCCCCGATCTCGGCGCGGCCCGCGTCCTTGGTCAGGTAGCCGCGTGCCCCGGCGCGCACCGCGTCGGCGATCGAAGCGTCGTCCGCGTACGTCGTCAGGACCACGACCGCGACGTCCGGGTGATCTCGTTTGAGCAAGCGGGTCGCGGCCACCCCGTCCAGGACGGGCATCCGCAGATCCATCAGCACGACGTCGGCCGCGGTGGTGCCGAGCAGATCGAGCGCCTGCCGCCCGTCGCCCGCGGAGCCCGCGACCTCGACGCCGTCGATCAGCCCGAGCAACGCGACGAGCCCTTCGCGCATGACCTGCTGGTCATCGACGACGACCACCCGGATCACGTCCTCACCACCGCCTCCACCGTCCAGCGCCCGCCGTCCGGGCCCGCGGTCAGCGTGCCACCGGCGAGCGCGAGCCGCTCCCCCATCCCGGTGAGGCCGAACCCGCCGGTGTCCTCCGAGCGGACGGTGTCGCCGAGGCCGTTCCACACGCGCAAGCGGACCTCCGATGGGGTGAAGCGCAGCAGGAGCGACACCGGCCGCCCAGGGGCGTGCTTGGCCGCGTTGGTCAACGCCTCCCGCGCGACCCCGACCAGCGAGACCACCGCGGCGGACGGCAGTGGCCGCTCATCGCCCGTTGCCTCGAAGGACACCCGTCGTGATGCGCGTCCGCCAGCAGCCGCAAGGCTTCGGCAAGCGACGGGACGTCGCTGCGCAGGGCGGCGACGGCGTCGCGTGCCTCGGCGAGCCCGTCCGCGGCCAGCCGCCGTGACAGCCGCACTCTGCCGAGCGCACCGTCCACATCGGACTTCTCGGCCAGCAGCGCCTCGGCGACCTCCAGGTGGATCCCCAGCGCCCCCAGCGAATGCGCGAGGACGTCGTGGATCTCCCTGGCGATCCGGGTGCGCTCGTCGAGCGCGGCGGCCCGCGCGTGTTCGCTCTGCGCCAGCTTGGTCTGCTCCAGCAGCGCGGCCGCCTGCGCCGCCTGCACCTCGTACTGCCGCCGGTTCAGCCCCAGCAGCATCAGCACGAGCAGCACCCCGACGTTGCCGAACACCAGCGGCGCGGACGCGCCCGCGACCAGGCCGGTGACCGCCGCGAGGCTCGCGTCGAGCCCCACCACCCCCAAGATGGCGGCCACCGACGGCTCGGTCAGGGTGGCGAACCGGCTGACCGTGACCACCGCGAGCACGATGGCGGAGGAGTCCTCCGCCCAGCCGAGCGCGATCGACGGCGCGACGCTCGACACCGCGAGCAGGACGGTCGCCACCCGGGGGAACCGCGGGGAGGCCGCCACGAAGCCCAGCCAGCAGGCCCCGCAAACGCCGTACGCCGTCCAGATCCAGGCACTGGACTCGCGCGCGGTCAGCAGCACCACCACGACCGCGGCCGTGCCGAGCAGCTGGACGACCAGCCAGCTCGGCGCGATCGTGTCGGGCAGGAGCGGCCTTTCCCGTTTCCCCATTTCTCCCCTCAGTGATCGCTCAGCCGCGTGATCATCTCCACCAGGATCAGCCGGTAGGCCAGGAACCCGAGCAGGACGACGACACCTGTCACTACCAGCCCCAACAGGCCTTTCACGTTCATTTTTCCCATGACACGGACGTTAGGCACGCCGACGGGTGGAGCGGCACCGTCGCCGGGTGGAGCCGGGGGTGGAGGTTCAGCCGCGGACGGCGGGAGCGACGGAGTACGGGAGGACGTCGGCGCCGTCGGCAGGCCGTTCGACGACGACCTCGACGTCGTCGGCGAACCGGTACGGCCTGCCGAGCAGGATCCCGCCGAAATGACGCCGCATCCTGGACATCTCCGCGCGGACGGTGACGGTGCGGCCGGGGACCCCGAACAGGTCGAGCGACAGTTCCGAGGCCGACCTTCCCTCCCGATGCAGGGCGAGGACGTACAGCATCTCCGCGTGCCGCGGGCTCAGCCGGTGCGTCCAAGTCCCTGCCGGGCCCGAGGCGCGCAGCGTGCTCTCCCGTGACGACTTCAGATCGAGCACGACGCGGGTCGGCGGCGTGTCCTCCTCCTCGTTGAGCCGGACGAGCCAGCCTCCGGGCAGCGGCTCCAGCAGGCAGTTCCCGTAGGTGGGCAGCCGGTTCCGGCCCGGGGCCGCGTCGTCCGGCAAGGCGATCCTGCCGACCGGGACGAAACCGGCCGACGCCGCGATCCAGCCGTGCGGATCGGCGATCACCGCCCGGCCCTTCACTTTGGTGAGCAGAGGCGAAGCGAGCCCTCGCAGCCGCTCGAGCTCCGAGAGGTGGGCGGTGCGCAGATGCGCTTCGGCGAGCTTCGCGACCGCGTCGACCAGGGCGAGGGTCGTCGGGTGCACGGTCGAAGCCGGGCCGGAGAGGTCGACGACGCCGAGCAGCCTGCCGTCCCTCGGATCGTGCAGCGGCGCGGCGGCGCAGGTCCAGTCGTGCTGGTTACGGACGTAGTGCTCGGCGGAGTAGACCTGGACCGGATGCCGCGTGACCAGCGCCGTGCCGATGGCGTTGGTACCGGCCGAGTTCTCGTGCCAGTCGACCCCTTCGACGAACCCGAGGTCGTCGGCCCGGCGGCGGACGGCGGTGCTGCCGTCGCGCCAGAGGACGCGGCCGTCGGCGTCGACGACGGCCATGATGTGCGCGGCCTGCTCGGCGAGGCTGATCAGGCCGCCCCGCAGCACGGGCAGGACGGCGGCGAGGCCGCTCCCGCGACGACGAGCCTCCAACTGCTCCGGGCCGAGCACGGGTACCGGCGCGCCGCGGTCGGGGTCCAGGCCGAGACGGCGCATGCGCTGCCAGGACGCTCCGATGACCGCGCGCGGGTGACCGGGGAGCGCGTTACCCGCGAGGGCGGCTTCGTGCACCTTGGCGAGAGCGCGCGCGTGCCGCCGCGGATCCGCGCCGACCGGCAACGCCGCCTCCAGCTGCACCTGGCCCACTCCTCTGGTCCGTTTCGGCCAGTGTGCCCGGGGATCCCGGCGTTCGGAAGGTCTCTGTGACCTGGGCGGGTTTAGGCGGTGAAGGGCGCATCCACCAGGTGGGACGCGGGGAAAGCCCCCTGCGGCTTCCGCCCGAGCAGCAGGCCGGTCCTGGTGGCCTCGGCCATCACGGCGCGGACGTCGACGCACCACGGGCCGTCGGGCTTCAACTCGACGAAAGCGCTCTCTCCCGGCTTGAGCACGAAGTGCGGTTGCCCGTCCAGCGCGATGGAGCCGCCGGCGGCGGCGAGGTCGACACGCACCCCGGCGTCCAGCACACTCCAGCCCCGGACGCCCACCGCCCGGACCTCGCCGGGCGCGATCGGCGCCTGCACCACGTAGGGCGTCTCGTCGACCGGCCCGAGCGAGACCGCGACACCGTCCACAGTGGACTTCGGGCTGGGGCACAGCCTGCCGGGGATGCTCGACAGGCCGATTCCGTCCGGTACGGCGAACGTGCAGTACAGCTCGGTCAGCGACGCGGGGTCCCATCGGCTCTCGGAACACACGCTGACGTCGTTCAGCGCGATCTCCCGGCGGGCCTTGGTGACGACCTCGAGGATGGTCGCGCGGTTCGTGACCAGGTCCGCGTCCACCTGATGGGTGGCCAGCAGCCCGGCGGCGAGCCCGGCGACGGTGGGCTCGGGAAGGGCGTCGGTGCTCCCCGACGGCAGCATGAGCAGCGGGACGTCACCGCAGGCGGCCGCGGCGGCCCGCATCATGCCGTCGTCACCCAGGCAGATGAGCACGCTCGCTCCCGCGTCCACCATCCGCCGGACGGTGCCGATGATCTTCCCGGCCTCCGTCCACACCATCACCCGTCCGACCCCCGCCACGCGGAGTGCCGAACGCAGGCTCTGGATGTCACGCTCCGAAGCGGGGTTCGCCACGATCCCCGCAACCGCTTCGCCCACATGTCCTCCGCTGCCGCGCCAAGTCCTACTAGGAAACGACGCCGGGGCCGGGAAAGAAAGAGTTGCACGAGGTTGCATCGCCCTTTCCTGTGCCGATGCGGCCGTTTTGGTCACCCCGTGGCGGACTCCGGCTGTCCCCCAGGGCGGGATGTGCGCTGGTCGTGGCCTCGCTAGCGTCGACTCATGGACTCGCTGGGGTGGGCGCTCTTCACCGGGCGCGACGCCGATCTCGAACCGCCTTCGGCCTGGTGGCGCGGGCCGGCCTGGATCAAGGGCGTCCTCACCGCCTCGGCACTCACCGTGCTGATGGTCCTGACCTACGGCTCCTGGGCGCGCTACCTCGGCTCGGAGAGCTTGCCGCTGGTCTTCTTCCTGCTGCTCCTGCAGCTCGTGCCACCGCTGCTGGTCGTGCGGTTCCCGCTGACCGCCGTCCGGGTGGCGGCGGTGGGCATGGCGGCCGCCACCATCGCCACCCTCTTCCCCACGCGCCATCCGCCGTTCGGCACGACGCTGTCCGACTGGCCGCTGCAGACCCACGTCCTCCCGTACCTCCCGGTGCTGGCGCTGACCCTCGCCAGGACGAAACCCGGGCAGGGCACGGGGATCTCGATCATCGCGGTGGTGCTCACCACCGCGATCGGCCTCGCCCAGCTCCCGCGCGGGGGGACGAAAACACTGGTGTCGTCGCTGATCGTGGTGACCGTGACCATCGTCGCCGGGTACGGCATGCAGCAGCGGCGGCGGGCGCTGACGCAGGCCGACACGGCCGAGCGGACGGCGGTCGAGGAGCGGACGAAACGCACGGCGCTGCAGGAACGCGCGCTGATCGCCAGGGAACTGCACGACATCATCGGCCACCACCTGTCGCTGATCGCCCTGCGCACCGACAGCGCGCGCTACCGCCTCCCGGACGTGAACGAGGCCACCGCGGAGGAGTTCCGCGCGCTCGGCGTCGCGGCCCGCGAGGCGCTGGACGAGGCCCGGCGGCTGGTCGGCGTGCTGCGGGACGACGACACCGAACCGGAACACGAACCGCAGCCGGGGCTCGCCGAGGTCCCCGGACTGCTCGACGGCTGCCGGGCTTCCGGGATCGACGTCCGCTCCCGGATCACCGGCGGCGACGGCGTCCCGGCCATGATCGCCCTTGCCGCGTACCGGATCTTGCAGGAGGCGCTGAGCAACGCGGCCCGGCACAGCCCTGGGTCCATTGTGGACGTCGACGTCCGGCGGGAGCGGGACGTGCTCGTGATCCTCGTCGAGAACGGGCCCGCCACGCGGGTTCCGGCGCCCTCGGCCGACGACGGCACGGGCCTGGCCGGGATAGCCGAACGCGTTACGCTGATCGGGGGCACTTGCGAGACCGGCCCGAGGCCCGGCGGCGGGTTCCGGGTGGCCGTCACACTGGAACTCACGGGGGTAGCGTGACGACGCTGTTCATCGTCGACGACCAGGCCATGGTGCGGGAAAGCTTCGCGAGCCTGCTGGACGCGCAGCCCGGGCTCGACGTCGTGGGCCAAGCAGGTGACGGACTGGCCGCACTGGCGGGCATCTCCGCCCTGACCAGGCCACCGGACGTCGTCCTGATGGACATCCGGATGCCGGTGATGGACGGTCTCGAGGCGACGCGGCGACTGCTCGAAGGCGACGGCGAGAAGCCGAAGGTGATCGTCTTGACCACTTTCCATTTGGACGAGTACGTCTACGAAGCGCTACGGGCGGGCGCGAGCGGGTTCCTGTTGAAGGACGCGCCGTCGGCCGAACTGGTGAACGCCATCGACGTGGTCGCCGCCGGGGACGCGCTGCTCTCCCCCGCCGTCACGAAGCGGTTGATCGCGAGTTTCGTCGCCAGCGCGCCTGTTCCGAGGCCTTCGCCGTCGCGGTTCGACGTGCTCACCGAACGCGAACGCGAGGTGCTGCGGCTGATCGCGAAAGGACGGTCCAATCCGGAGATCGCGGCGGACTTGGTGCTTTCGGCGCAGACCGTTAAGACATACGTGGGCCGGATCCTCGCGAAGCTCTCGCTCCGTGACCGGGCGCAGGCGATCGTGCTGGCCTACGAGACCGGACTCGTCGGCCCCGGCTGAAACGAACGACCCCTGGCTGTAATACCCCTGAAAAGCAGCAGGGCCGCCTCCCCGAGGGGATGACGGCCCAGCTTGGAAAACCTGGATCAGATCACGTTGACCGAGGTGGCCTGCGGACCCTTCGCGCCCTGCCCGATTTCGAACTCCACGCGGGCGTTCTCCTCGAGGGTACGGAAGCCGTTGCCCTTGATCTCGCTGTAGTGCACGAAGACGTCGCCGCCGCCGTTGTCGGGAGTGATGAAGCCGAACCCCTTCTCGGAGTTGAACCACTTCACAGTGCCCTGAGTCATAAAATCTCCATATGCAACACAAACAAACAGGAAGCCACGTCGGCAGCCCGGGTCATGACCAGACGGTTTGCTTCCCCGGAAACACGAGGAGACACTACGCCCGCTGAGTTCTGCGAGCGTGAACCAACACGAACACAAAAATCGAGACCTGGAGCAGTAAAGCACACCTCACGCAGGCCGACAAGCGTGATCACCCGGGTGTGCGCGGCCGCACGATGCCCTTTTCAGGGGGGCTATTCGCCGCTCGCCGCGCGCAGTGGTACGTCGGCGCCGAACGGCGAACGGCGCAACACCTCCCGGTTCGTGGCCATGACGGCCACATCGTGGGTCTCCGCGTCCGCGCTGAACTGCACCGGCACCACGCCGGAAACGGACTTGTCCTGTGGCTTCGTCTCGTCAGCCATGTTTTCTCCCCTGTGTCAACACAACGCTCGTAGTACTGCGCAAGACACTGCGTGCCAACAACTCACCGGCGAACGGTCGCGGGCCCGATGGCCGCTCCGGTCCATATCGGACTCTCGGTGTTGCGGCGATTGTGCCACGACCGACCGACAAAATCCGGCCTCCGCGACCGAAACTCGGCCGAGTCGTCACCAGATTCCCACCCTTTGGAGCAGGTGAAGGCGGCACCACAAGGGTTTCTGTGTATCCCCTGAGAAAAAGTACCGCCCGGTAATCGCCCTACTGGCCGCCCTGCTGCGGCCTCGCGGCGCCCAGCAGGCTCGTCAGCCGGATGTCCGGGGTCACCACGTCCGGATCCGTCCTGATGTCGATCACACACGGCCGTTGCCGCACCAGCGCGCTCGCGATGATCGGTTCCAGTTCCTCGCGGTCGTCCACGGTGTACCCGGCGGCGCCGAGTCCTCGTGCCCACGACGCGAAGTCGGTGATGGGAACTGTAACCCCCGAGAGCCGTCCGTGCTTGCGCGCCTGGTGCACGGCGAGCGGGCCGTGCAGGCCGTTCTGGAACACCAGGACGGTCACCGGCACCCGGTAACGGACGGCCGTCTCGATCTCCTGCCCGGTCATCAGCGCGCCGCCGTCGCCCGCCATCGCGATCACCGTCCGGCGTGGCTCGGCGAGTTTCGCCGCGACCGCCGCGGGGACCGCGTAGCCCATGGCAGCGTTGCTCGGGCCGAGCTGGCTGCGCGGCGCGGTGAAGCACCAGTAGCGGTGCATGAACTGGGCGAAGTTGCCCGCGTCGCTGGTCACGATCGCGTCTTCGGGCGCGAGTTTGCGCACCGCGCGGATGACGTCGGCGGGATGGACGCGGGTGGCGCCGCTGGTGTCGGGCGGCGTCATGAAGGTGTGCACGGCGGCGTTCGCGGCCGACGCGCGGCGTGTCCGCGGCGAGGCGACGGTGCGCAGTTCCCGCAGGAACGGCTCGACCTCGGAGTCGACCCGGAAGGTCAGGCCGCCGCGCCGGGCGGGCTCGATCCCGGTGCCGACCAGTACCAGCGTCTGCGACGGCGTCGGGTAGCGGAAGGACTGAGTGGTGACCTCGTCGAGCTGCGTGCCGAGCGCGAGCACGAGGTCGGCACGCTCCAGCGCGTCGAGCTGCCGCGCGGGGATGCCGATGCCGAGGTGGCCGGCGTAGCGCGCGTGGTTCTCCGGGAAGGCGTCCTGGCGGCGGAACGCGTTGTACACCGGGAGCGCGAGTTCGTCGGCGACGGCGATCAGCTCTTCCCGCCCTGCTCGGGCCCGGCCACCGACGATGACCACCGGGTACCGGGCCTCGTCGACCAGCTGCGCGACCGCCTCGGCGGTCCGGCCGAGCGCGCCGGTGGCGGGCGGCTTCACGGCGGCGACCGGCTTGGCCGAGTCGAAGGGGACGCCCCAGAAGTCGGCGGGGACGGCGACGACGGTGGGCCCGGGCCGCCCTTCGCGGCAGCGGGTCAGCGCCTCGACCAGCAGGCCGGGGACCTCGTCCGGGGACTCCGCGCGGCCAAGCCACTTGACGAGGGGCTCGAACATCGCCGTCAGGTCCGCGGTGGGCAGTTCGCTGGTCGGGCCGGGGCTGGACGGCGGGTTCTCCAGCAGGACGACCATCGGGCTCTCGTCCTGGTACGCCGTGGAGACGCCGATCGCGAGGTTCGCCGCGCTCGGGCCGCGGCCGGCGAGCAGGACGGCCGGGTGCTCGGTGAGCTTGCCTTCGGCCTCGGCCATGAAGGCCGCGCCGGAATCGTGCCTCGCCGAAACGAAGGTGATCGACCGCTCGCGTTGCAGCGCGTCGAGCAGATCCAGGAAGGACTCACCGGCCACCGCGTACACGCGGTGGATCTGCGCCTCGGTCAGGATCCGCACGGCCGTCTGGGCGACGGACGCTCCCGGTTGGTATCTAATGAGTACGAGCTTAGGCGGGCGGTGATCGGTGCCGTCAAGCGATCTTTCGATTCCGGCAACCCCGGGGCGGCAGAATGTCCGATATCGGAGCGTGTTCGAGCAAGGGAGCACGAAAACGTGACCTCAGCCACCGCTGGACGTGAAACAGTTTTCACTTACGGCGCACCGGCCTTGAAATACGGTGCCGGGTCGAGCGATGAGATCGGCTACGACCTCACCCAGTACGGCGCCCGGCGGGTGCTCGTACTGACCGACGCGGGTGTCGCCGCGACGGGCTGGCCACAACGGATCGCCGAAGGCATCGAGACCTACGGCATCGAAGCGGTCGTCTTCGACGGCGTGCACGTCGAGCCGACCGACGTCAGCATGCGGAAGGCCGTCGACTTCGCCAGAGGACAGGGCCAGTGGGACGCCTTCGTCGCCGTCGGCGGCGGATCGGCCATCGACACCGCGAAGGCGGTGAACCTGTTGACCAGCAACGACGGTGACCTGCTGGACTACGTCAACGCGCCGGTCGGCGGCGGCCGTGCGCCGAGCGCGCCGCTGAAACCGCTGGTCGCGGTGCCGACCACCACCGGGACCGGTTCGGAGAGCACCACCGTCTGCGTGCTGGACGTGTTGTCACTGCGGGTGAAGAGCGGCATCAGCCATCTCCGGCTGCGGCCGAGTCTCGCCGTCGTCGACCCGAGGTTGACGGTTTCCCAGCCGCCGGAGGTCACCGCCGCGAGCGGGATGGACATCCTTTGCCACGCCGCGGAAAGCTACACGGCCAAGCCGTACACCGAGTTCGACCGCAAACGCCCGGAGGACCGGGTTCCTTACTGTGGCGCGAATCCACTGGCCGACATGTTCGCCGAGCAGTCGTTGCGGCTGCTGTCGTGGGCGCTGCCCGCGGCCGTGCGGGAGGGCTCGGACATGAAGGCGCGCGAGGCGATGGCACTCGCGGCGACCTTCGCCGGACTCGGGTTCGGCAACGCGGGCGTGCACATCCCGCACGCCAACGCGTATCCGATCGCCGGGCAGGTCCGGGAATTCCATCCCGGCGGCTATCCGGGTGACGAACCGATGGTGCCGCACGGGATGGCGGTGTCTTTGACCGCACCCGCGGCGTTCCGCTTCACCTTCGACGCCGCGCCGGACCGGCACCTGCGGGTGGCCCGGCTGCTCGCGCCGGACTACGAATGGCCGGGCGATCTGCAGGATCACCTGCCCGCCGTGCTGCGGCAGATCATGCAAGAGATCGGGATCCCCAACGGGATCGGCGACGTCGGCTACACCGAGTCCGATGTGGACTCCCTGGTTTCCGGCACGGTGAAACAACAACGACTGCTGGCGACGGCGCCGCGCGAGGCGTCCGAAGAGGACCTCGCCGGGATCCTGCGGGATTCGGTGACGCTGTGGTGAACGCCGAGTACCCGCACTGGCAGACGGTTCCGTTGCGGTGGAAGGACAACGACGTCTACGGGCACGTCAACAACGTCGTCCATTATTCGGTGATGGACACCGTGATCAACACGTGGCTGATCGAACGCGGCGGGCTCGACATCGAAACCGGCGGGGTCATCGGGCTGTGCGTGGAATCGCAGTGCAAGTACCACGCTTCGGTGTCGTTCCCGGGAGAACTCGAGGTCGGCCTGCGGGTGGGGCATCTCGGCCGGTCGAGTGTCCGCTACGAGGTCGGGATGTACTCGAAGGAGACGGTGATCGCGGAGGGCCACTTCGTGCACGTCTTCGTCGATCGCGAGTCCCGGCGCCCGGTCGCCGTCGACGGCCTACTCAGGAGCGCGCTGGAAGAACTGCGCACTGGGCTGGGGTAACCGCGGCGACCACGCGTGCATGAGCTGGGCGTAGCGCGTGGACCGGTCCATGAGTTCGAGATGGGTGCCGAGGGCGGTTTCCTTGCCGTCCATCACCAGGACCCGGTCCGCGCGCAGCGCCGACGTCAGCCGGTGCGCGATCACCACCAGCACCCCGCCCCGCTCGGCGAACGCCCGTTCCGCGCGGGCTTCGGCGGGCGGGTCGAGGTGCGACGTCGCCTCGTCGAGGACGACGATGCCCGCGTCGCTCGCGTACACCCGCGCGAGCGCGATCAGCTGCGCCTCACCGGCGGACAGCGTCCCGTGCCCGATCTCGCCGTCGAGCCCGCCCAGCCGCTTCACCAGCGGTTCCGCGCCGACGGCCGCCACCGCCGCCCGCAGTTCGCCGTCCATCGCGGCCTGCGCGAACAGGCCGACGTTGTCCCGCACGGATCCCGCGAAGACGTAGGCCTCCTGCGGGATCAGCGCGACCATCCGGTGCCGCAGCGCCGCCGGGATCTCCCGGACCGGGACCCCGCCGAGCAGCACCCGGCCCGCCTGCGGTTCGAGCATCCCGGTCAAAAGCCCGGCCAGTGTCGACTTGCCGATTCCGCTCGGTCCCACCACCGCGAGCCGCTCGCCGGGCCGCAGATGCAGGTCGAGACCCCGCACCACCGGCTCCGCCGCCGCGCCCCAGCTGAAGGTCAGGTCGCGCACGTAGATCGCGGTCCCGTCCGGTTCGGCCGTGCCGTCGGCCTCCGGCTCGGCCTCCGCGGTCTCCGCCAGCCGCCGCAGCGCGACGATCAGCCGCAGCACCACGGTGCTCGCGGTCGCGGCAAGGCCCTGCAGCGCCGGCTGCATCGTCGTCGCCAGGTAGACGAGCGCGCCGAGCGCGGCCCCGGCCGTGAGCGAGCCGTCCTTGACCATGCCCGGCGCCACCAGCAACGCCAGCAGCAGCGGCACGAACGCGCCGATCGCGATCACCACCGACCGGGCCGCCCCGGACCGCGCCACCCGCACGGCCGCCTTCGCCTGTGTGTCGACGGCGTCGTAGAGCTCAAGCGCGGCAAGGGGTTCCGCGCCGCAGGCGACGACGTCGCGCATACCGGACAGCGACGCGCCCGCGACCTCGGCGGTCCGCTCGTCGGCCAGCGCGAGCGCGCGCTGACGGCGGGCCAGTGACGGCAGCAGGCAGGCGAACACGAGGACCGCGACCACCACCGGGATCGCGACGATCAGCGCGAGCGAACCGGCGACGGTGAACAACCCGGCCAGCGCCGCCACCGTCGTCACGATCATCCCGCGCGCCTGCACCAGGAGCCCGGCCGTGGCGTCTCGGACCACTTCGACGTGCTGGGTGATGCGGGCGACGCCGCTGGCGTCCGGCTGGTTCCGCGGTGGCGCCGGATCGCGCAGGACCCCGCGGACGACGGCGGTCACCAGCGCGTCGCGCAGCGGCTCGACGACCTTGCCGAGCTGATGCCACACCAGCCGTGAACCGAGGGCGCCGATCACCGCGACCAGGCCGAAGATCGCGAGCCAACGCAGTCCGGTGCCTGGCCGATCCGCGGCAAACCCCTCGTCAACCGCGAGTTCGACCAGGCGACCGGACAAGAACGCGGGTGCGCTCTCCAGTACGGAGCAGGCCAGCAGGACCAGCCCGCCTCTCCACTGCCCGGCCAGCGCCGAACGGTAGAGACCCCAGACGCTCACTGCGCGCCCTCGGTGAAAACTGCCTGGTAAGCCGGGTCCCGCCACAGCTCGGCGTGCGTGCCGACCGCGCGGACCCGGCCGTCTTCCAGCCACACCACCGCGTCCGCCCGCGAGGCGGTGGCCGCGCGATGCGTCACCACCACCCGGGTCCGGCCGGGCAGGGTGCGTTCGATCGCTTCCTCGACGGCGGCCTCGGTGACCGTGTCGAGGCTGGCGGTGGCGTCGTCGAGGATGAGCACCCGCGGCGCGTGCGCGATCGCGCGCGCCAGCCCGATCCTCTGCGCCTCCCCGCCGGAAAGCGGCGTCTCCGAAAGCGGCGTCCGGTATCCGTTCGGCAGCCGGACGATCAGGTCGTCGACCTGCGCGGACTGACAGGCACCGCGCACGGCGGCCTCACCGGCCCACGAGCCGTACCCCACGGCGTCGCCGATGGTCGCGCCGAGCAGCGCGGGACGTTCGAAGGCGAACCCGACGACCGCGCGGAGCTCGTAGGGCCGCAGCTTCTCCAGCGGACGGCCGTCGAGCACCGCCATCCCCTCGTCCGGGGTCACCAGCCCGCCGAGGACGTTGACCAGTACGGACTTCCCGGCGCCGGAGCGCCCGACGACCGCGGTGAACCGGCCACCCCGCACGAGCAGGTCGACGTCCCGCAGCGCGCCCTCGACGGTGACGCCGCGCAGTTCGAGCGTGCCCCGTCCGGGGACGACGCCCAGGGCACCCGGTTCGGGGACCGGCGATTCGCGTACCGCGTTGATCCGCTCCGCGCACGACCGCGCACGGGAAAGTGTGGTGAGCAAAGGAATCTGGGTGATCAGGCCCATGCCGAGCGCGACGTAGCCGAGCGCCGCGAGGACCTGTCCGACGGACAGCCTGCCTTCCATCACGCCGAAACCGGCGGCGGCCAGCACCGCGAGTTCCGCCGCGGGCAGCAGCAGGCCCGAGCGCCACACCATCCTGGCCTGTGTCCGCCACATCCCCCGGCCGGCGAGACTCAGTTTCGGCAGTGGCCGCAGCACGCGTTCGGCCTCGCGGTCGGCGGTGCCCGACGCGGCGATCGTGCGGAGCCCGGCGACGGCGTCGATCATCCTCGCCGCCAGTTCGCCGGAGACCTCTTGATAGGTCAGGACGTCGTCGGCGGTGTTCTTCAGATGCGTGCGCGCCAGCATCAGCCCGAACGGGATGCTGGCGAGGAAGACGAGCGCGAGCCGCCAGTCCATCAGCGCGAGCAGGACGACGGCTCCGCCGGAGATCAGGGTGGTCGACCCGAGCTGGACGACGACCGAGGCGACCATTCCGGCACCGGTGCAGTCACTGGTGAGCCTGCTGATCGCGTCGCCGTCGGCGAAGGCCGAGCGGGTGCCGAGCGCGAGATAGCGATCGGTGAGTTCGCGGCGCAGCCACGCGGTCGCGTAGGCCGTCATCCGCGCGGTCAGGATCCCGCCGATCAGGCCGACCGCGATCTCGGTGACACCGAGGACGATCAGCCAGGAGACCTCGGGAAGGCTGGGGCGTCCGGCCACCACGGCGTCGACCGCCGCGGCCAGTGCGCCGGGCAGGAGCAGTCCCGCCGCGGTCCCGGCGAGCGCACAGAAGATCAGCGCGATCAGGCGAGGACGATCGAGCGCGGTCACCGTGACCAGCAGCCGATCGGCGGACCCCGCCATTCCACTCCTCAATCCGTGATCCCATCGAGACGAACCGGAAGGCAAAATGAAAAGCGCGGGAGCGGCGCACTTGGCCTGTGCCGCTCCCGCACCTTCAGTGATCAGCTAGCGATGTGCCGGAGATCAGTGGCAGGTCAGCAGGCTGATGGTGCTGTTGTTGCAGGAAGCGAGCAGGCTCAGGTTGCTGCCCCCGCCGCCGCCGCCGTGGCCACCTTCGAGAACCTCGGGGGCTTCCAGGGCCTGCAGGTCGAGAACCAGTTCCATGGTGTTCCCTTTCATCGGTTACTTATTTCCGCCGGCCGTCAGTGGCCGGTGGTCCTGGGGGACAGGAAAGGCAGCACGGCCTTCCCGTCGAGGGTCGCGGCGAGGGCGAGGAGCACGCCCGCGCCGCCGGTGACGACGTCCATCGACAGCCGGAGCAGCTGGTTGCCGGGGAACGCCAGGCCGCCCTTGTACGGCATCGCGTACCAGGCCAGCCGGGAAAGATGCAGGTCGATGGTGTCGAGGACGCGCTGTTCCGGTTCGGAACCCATCGAGAGCGCGGTCATCAGCCCGCATCGGCCGAAGAAGAGACCGGGGTGGATGACGAACTCGCCACGGCAAGCTTCGCGAAGGCCGGACAGGCTCTTCAACGAGTTCGCGTCCGGGCGGTACTTCGCCAGCTCCTCGGCGACCATGAGGATCCCCGCGCCGCCGACACCCACGTAGGGCAACGTCCTGGACTCGCCGTCGCGGACCTGCAAGGAGCCGTCGTCGGACTCGGCGCACTCCTCGATGTCCCTCTCCAGCGCCTGGTCGGCGAAGGACAGCCAGCCCTCTTCGCGGGTGCGCTCGAACAGCCGGACGAAGAGCAGCGCCGGCCCGGACCAGCCGTTGAGCAGGCCTGCCCTGGCGAATTTGCCGGGCGGGGCGGCGGTCTCGAGCGCCTCGGCGAGGCGGACCGCGGTGGCGAGCGCCTGCCTGCCGAACTCGTTGTCCTTGCGGGCCACCGCGAAGTGCAGCTGAGTGAGCCCGATGCCGGACAGGCCGCCTTCGAGGCTGTGGTCGGTGGTCTGCTCGACCAGCGTCGCCGACGCTGCCAGCAGCTTGGTCGCCTCGTCGCGGTACCCGAGCTCTTCGAGGACGTACGCGATTCCGTACGAGCCGTCGTAGAACCCCGGGCGATCCGGCGGATCGCGGCGGATCGAGTCCAGCAGCCAGCGTTCGTGATCGGGATACCGCTCACCGCCGACGGCGTTCAGGGCGTGGAGGACACCGGCCGCGCCGTACCCGAAGCAGGCTCCGCCGACGCGGAACTGCTCGATGTCGCCGGGGAAGAGCCGGTCGGTGCGCTCGGGGCTCGCGGAGGCGAGGATCCCTTCGGTGATCTGCTTGCGGACGAGCGCCCAGTCGGGTTTTTCCTGGTCGAGCTCGGTCGACGCGCTGAGCGGAGGAAGGTCGCGCGGCGCGAGCTCGGCGACGATCGAGTCGGCGTAGCCCTCCGGAACGTCGAAACGCCGCTGGACGAAGTCCGCGAGCCCCCGCAGCTTCGCCGGGGCGAGTTCGAGGAGCGTGGTGAGCGGCAGGAAGATCCACAGCTTCAGCACGGCGATCGCGTAGTCGTCGATCTCGAACCCGTTCCGGTCCCGCGGGGCGCGGAACCCGGGTGCGCCGAGCGCCGGCCGTTTGCCGCTGTCGGCGTCCGTGGCCATCTCGAAGTCGATCAGCCCGATCTTGTCGTCGTCGCCGTCGACCAGGATGTTCATCGAGTGCAGATCGCCGAAGACGATCCTCCGGTCGTGCACCTCGTCGACCATCCGCGCCACGCGGTCGACCAGCGCCAAGGCTCGTTCGGTGTAGGCGACGATGTCGTCCTCGGTGCAGTCCCGCCGGGTGAGCGGGTAGTTGCGGGCGAGCCAGCTGCCGAGGGAGACACCCGGCATGTACTCCATGGCGAGGAAGTGGTGCTCCCAAACGGTGAACCGGTCGTAGGTCGCGGGGATGCCCTGGATGCCCTTCAGCCGCTCCAGCACCTCGTGCTCCCAGCGGAGACGGTCGACGGCGTCGATCTCGTCGCGGTCGAGGCCGGCGAACGGCCTGGCCTCCTTGAGGACCACCTCTTCGCCGTCGTCCTTCCGGTCGGCGAGGTACACCCCACCGCCGTTGGAGAAGTGCAGTGAACTCTTCACCTGATAGGGGAATCGATCCGCGCCGCCGCCCTTGCGAGCTGCGAGATGAGGCGCGAGGAACTCCGGAATCGTCACCCAGTCAGGTACGGAGAAGGACGGCTCGCGCTTGTCCGGGACCAGCGTTCCGTCCGGTTTGCGCACCGCCAGGACACGTTTTCCGTCGAGTTCGACCCATTGCTCGGCGAATCCGCCGTAGCGGACGTAGAGCGGCCCGGCACCGTACCGGAGATCACTGAGAATGTACGCACCGGGCTCACCGTCGAGCTTCGCGGACAACTCGACGAGAACGCGCTCGAGCTCGTTGTTGTCAGCTGGATAAAGAGTCAGTAACTTGCCGCTTCCGTCGCGCGGGGCATATTTGGAATTTCGGGCGAGCAGAGTGCTCCGCGAGCGCAGGTGCTTGTACGACAGATTGTGCTCAAGACAATGCTCGTGCACCTTCACGAGCACCCGCTCAGCGTTGCCCAGACCTGCGGACACGTGGATTTTCCAGCCCTGCAAGGGAAGGTTTCGAGCAAGAGGGTGCATCATGCGCCACACTCCGCGCACCCCGGTCCGCCAGCCCGACTCGGGAGCGGGCAACAGGGAGGCGAAATCGTCGGCGGCGTCCCCGGTTTCCCGCTGCTCATCGAAGAACAGGGGATCGGCGAAGCAATACGCTTCGTACCGGACGTCCATCGAGCGCCCCCTCCTTCGCACCAATCGGATGGGCCATGTGCACCATCGCGATGGGGAATATTCCACCCGCCGGACCGCAAACGGCCAATCCGCCATACCGGGGGTTCGGATGGGCTGTTCAGGGACGTGAATTCGAAACCTACCGAATGGTAGGGGTACCCAGCGTGAGATCAACAGGGATTTCAACCACCCGGTCGGTGTGTAACAGGAACGTACGTGCGACGTAATCCCTGGTCCCGGCACCGATCACAATAATGCGCGGCCGAATTGGCCGAACGCCAATCAAACGCGCTTCGTGATCTATTCACCCAAGGTCTGGACCACTGGTCGCTACCGTGGCCTCCGCCACGCACCCCACCGGTCGCCCGTCGGGCGCGACCCGTCCGGAGGTACGTTGTCGCCGGTGGAGCGGGTAAGGAGGCGGGCGTGATCACAGGCTTCGCGGTGACCGTCGCGATTTGCGCGACGTTGGTCGCGGTGTGGAGTTTCGTGCAGTCCGCGCGCAGGAAACTGCCGGACAACCCGCTGCTCGCCGGCCTCGCCGTCGTCGAACTCCTCCTGGTGGCCCAGCTCGTCATCGGCGTCGTGCTGCTGATCGACGGCGGCCGCCCCGGCAGCATGGCCACCTATCTCGCCTACCTGATCGGCTCCCTGGTCGTACTCCCGCTCGGGACGTTCTGGGCGCTGGCCGAGCGCACGCGGTCGAGCACCGCGATCCTCGGGATCGCCTGCCTCGCCATCCCGGTGATGGTGCTCCGGCTGCACGAGGTGTGGGCGGGCGCGAGTGCCTGAAGAAACCGAGGAGAACACGGTGGACACCGCTACCGACACCCGTACGGACAAAGCCTCCGGCCCGGGACGCATCCTGGTGGCCGTCTACGCGATCTTCGCACTGGCGGCGACGTCACGCGCCGCCGTGCAGATCAGCACCAAGTTCGGCGAGGCCCCGCTGGCCTACGCCCTCTCCGCCTTCGCGGCCGTCGTCTACCTCCTGGCCACCGTCGCCCTGGCCCGCCGCGGCGCGGGATGGTGGCGGATCGCGCTGGTCGCCTGCGGGATCGAACTGCTCGGCGTGCTGACCGTCGGGACGTTCAGTCTTTTCGACCGCGAGGCCTTCCCGCACGCGACCGTGTGGTCGGTGTACGGACAGGGCTATCTGTTCATCCCGCTGGTGCTGCCGGTGGTCGGACTGTTCTGGCTGCGACGGACGAAGCCCTAGCGACCGCTTCGCGATCGATGCCCCCAATGCCACATTGGAGACACTCAGCGTCCCCAATGCCACATTGGGAACATCGGCCGCTGAGAGACCCGCCGTCCTTACCGCTCACGAGGTGGGTCACTTCTCGAAGCAGCCCTTCTCGTTGATCGGACCGAACGACGGCAGGACGAGCCCGCACAGGTAGCCGTCGATCCAGTGCCCGTTGCCCGCGACGTTGGTGAGCACGCGGATCGCCGGAGCGAACGCCGCGATGCCCTTGGCCAGCGAGTCCTGGTTGCGCTGGAGCATCGACGTCAGCCGGTCGAGTTGCTCGAGAACCGGCCCTAGTTGCCCGTCGTTGTCGGCGATGATGCCGTCGAGCGCGGTCGCGAGCCGTTTCGATCCGTCGAGCAGGTCCTTGATCGCCTGCTGCCGGGTGGAAATCGCGCGCAGCAGCGTGTTGCCGTCCTGGATCAGCCGCTGGGCCTCGGTGTCGCGGTCGACGAGGGTCTGCGAGACCTGCCGCGTGTTCGCCACCAGCGTCCGGAGCTGCCGATCGCGGGAGGCGATGGTGCCGGACAGCTTCGAAATCCCGTCGAGTGCGGCGCGGACGTCGGCGGGCGTGTCGGCGAAAGTGGCCGAGATGGCGTCGAAACTCTTGGCGAGCTGGTCGACGTCGATGGCGTCGACGGTTTTCGACAGATCCCGAAACGCTTCAAGGACGTCGTACGGCGCGGTGGTTCGCCGCAGCGGAATCGGGTCGCCGGGATCGAGGACTGCTTCACCGCGCGGATCGAGCGCCAAGTACTTCTGCCCCAGGACGTTCTTGATCTGAATGGACGCGCTCGTGGCGTCGCCGAGCCACGCGTCCTTCACCCGGAACGAGACGTGCACACGATCGCCTTCGAGGTCGATCTCGGACACTTTGCCGACCTTGACCCCGGCGACCCGGACGTCGTTGTCCTCGTGCAGCCCGCCCGCGTCGGAGAATTCGGCCGAATAAGTGGTGCCGCCACCGATCACCGGCAGGGCGTCGGCGTTGAGCGCCGCCGCCATTCCGAGCGTCATCGTGGTGAGTCCCGCGAGCGCCATCTTGACCGGATCCACCGCGCCGAAGGACCTCATCGTCTCACCTCGCAGGTCACAAGCGGGAGAGCCTAGGGGCCGCCCCGCCCGATGGCCAGGCGAAACGTTGCACCGATCGGGTGGCGTCGCCTGTCCATTGTGGACATATCAGTGCCAGAGATCTCCAGCGGTCCCCCGCGCGACATGCTCCTCGTAAACCTCGACCTTCCTGCTGATCAGCTCCAGGCAGTCGGCCAGTTCGGCGATCCGGGCGCGGACGGTGTTCTGATGCTCCCGCAGCAGGTCCAGCCGCTTCTCCTCGTTACCCGGCCCCTGCCGGACGAGCTCGGCGAACTCGCGGATCGTGGCGAGCGGCATCCCGGACGCCCGGAACTTCGTGCAGTTCAGGATCCATTCGACGTCGTGCTCGGTGTACACGCGGTGGCCGTTCGCGTCCCGTTTCACCGGCCCCGCGAGCAGCCCTTCCTTCTCGTAGAAGCGAAGCGCGTGCACGCTGAGGCCCGTCCGGTCGGTGACCTTGCCGATCGCGAGTTCCGTCACGTGCCCGACGATAGCGTTTGACCTAGAGAGCCCTCTAGCTCCTAGCGTTCGCCGCATGACCACCTCACAGCACAAGATCGGCTCCGGCTTCGGCGCCCGCAGCACCGCCGAAGAGGTCCTGCGCGGAATCGACCTCTCCGGCGAGCTCGCCATCGTCACCGGCGGATATTCGGGACTGGGCTTGGAAACCACGCGCGCCCTGGCGAACGCCGGAGCGCACGTGGTCGTCCCCGCCCGCCGTCCGGCCGACGCGGAGGCGGCCCTCGCCGGGATCTCCGGTACCGAGGTCGGCGAGCTCGACCTAGCCGACCTGACGAGTGTCGAGACCTTCGCCCGCCGGTTCCTCGGCACCGGTCGTTCCGTCGACATCCTGATCGCGAACGCCGGGATCATGGCCGCGCCGGAACGGCGGGTCGGTCCCGGCTGGGAGGCGCATTTCGCGATCAACCACCTCGGCCACTTCGCCCTGGTGAACCGGCTTTGGCCGGCGCTGACAGCGGACGGCGGTGCCCGGGTCGTCATGGTGTCCTCCGCCGGTCACCACTCTTCCCCGATGCGCTGGGACGACGTCCAGTTCGAGGGCGGCTACGACCGCTGGCTCGCCTACGGCCAGGCAAAGACCGCGAACGTGCTGTTCGCGGTGCAGCTGGACGCGATCGGCGCCGAACACGGGATCCGCGCGTTCAGTCTGCATCCGGGCGCGATCCTCACTCCCCTGCAGCGTCATCTGCGGCAGGAGGAGATGGTCGAGTTCGGCTGGATCGACGAGAACGGGGACCAGGCCGACCCGGATTTCAAGTCGCCGGAGCAGGGCGCCGCCACCCAGGTCTGGGCGGCGACGTCACCACGGTTGGCCGACATGGGCGGGCTCTACTGCGAGGACTGCGACGTCGCCGAGATCGTCGCCGAAGAGGGCGAGTGGGTGGGAGTGCGCCCCTTCGCGATCGACACCGGTGAGGCCGCGCGGCTCTGGCAGGTTTCCGCCGGCCTCACCGGGGTCGGTTCCAGAACTTGATCTCGGGGTTGCCCGCCACCGGTCCGTCCAGCAACGGCTGACGTCCGCCGCGCAGGTTCTTGTCGAAGAAGGCGGAGACGTAAGCCCTGGTCAACGCCAATCCGCGGGCGCCACCGAGGGTGCCGGGCGGGGCAAGGCCCAGCTGCTCGCCGAGCGGGCCGACGTCGGTGAAGGACGCGTGCCCGGCTGTCGCGACACTGATCCAGCGTTTCCAGCCGGTGAGGTTCGGCCAGCTGCCCGCCCAGGTCGTGTCCGGACCGGCCGGGGTGTACTCGCTTTCGCGGCCGAGCAGCAGGAACGGCCGGTCGATCCCGGACGCGGGGACCGGTGACCACAGCCTGCCGTCCATGTCGACGCCGGCGCGGATCCGCCGGTCGGCGACCATCGCCGTGGGCGTGCTGTAGCCGCCGATGGAGTGCCCGGCCATGCCGATCCGCGCTCGGTCGATCAGCCGGGACCACGGCGACGTAGGCCTGGTCAGCGTGTCGAGGACGAACGAGACGTCCGCGGCTCGGATCGGCGGGATCAGCGTGGACTCGGATCCGCAAGCGGCGCATTCGGTGACGCGGCCGTCCGGGAAGGCCGTGCCGTGGGATTCGTAGTTGTGGCCGATCAGCGCGACCACGAAACCCTTGCTCGCCAGCTCTTCCGCCAGCCCGGTGAGCGTCGTGCGCGGTTTGCCGAATCCCGGCGACAGGACGACCAGCGCGCGCTTTCCCGGCAGGGGCGGGGCGTCGACCCGCGCGCTGGCCCGGATCCCGGAGAGCCGCGCGGGATCGACGTCGGGGACGCCGGATTCGGTCAGGAACGCCTTGGCCTCGGCCAAAGTGAGGTAAGGCCGTTTCGGGCCGAGCGGCAGCAGGGCCGGGTAGAACATCGACACCATCAGTTCGCGCGGTCCTGTCGGCACCCACGGGTCCTGGCGCGCTGAGTCGACCAGGTGCAGGTCGGTGGAGCCGACCGGCTGCGGACCGGTCGGCGGCGGCAACGTCAAGGGCGCCGCGGCCGCCGAAGCCGGGCTCGCCATGGGCACCACGGCGGCGAGGGCGACCAGTGCGACGAGAAGCCTTCTCATGAGGATTCCGTTTCTGTCGAGGATCTTCCGCCATCAGCCTGCGACCCGGCTCCGTATTCGCGCGTCTGTCGCAGGTCGCATGCCGGGGTCTGCCGCGAGGTGGATCCGCGACGCCCGATCTGGGATTAGGCTCGGCTGGTGCCGGCCATCCTCAGGAGTCACCCGAAGTCCGTGGACCTCGGGCTGACCGTACTCATCGGACTGTCCACTGTGGTCACCACCGATGACCCGGAAGGCTTCGAGTGGTGGCTTGCCTCCTTGGTGTCCTTGGCTTCTTTGCTGATCCGGCACCGCAGTCCCGCGATCACGTTCGCGGCCGGGGCGGTGGTCTCCCTCCTGCATCTGGCCATGGGCAACGATCTCCGCCCGGTCGACTTCGTGGCGTTGATCGGTCTCTTCTCCGTCGCGGCGTGGGGGTCGCGTCGGCTTTCCCTCGCCCTGTTGGCGGCGGGCCTGCTCGTCGCCGGAGCGTGGTCGTTCCATGCCGCCGAAACGAACTCGCGGACGTCGGATCCGGAACCGCCGCGGATCATCGTCATCGATCGGCTGGCACCACCCACCGACCTCGACGGCGACCATCGCCAGGTCCAGGACTGGGGTGGGTTCGCAGGCATCGGCCTCTCGCTCGCGGTGGCTTGGCTGGCCGGGTTGAACACGCGGCAGCGCCGGATCCGGCTCTCGGTCCTGGAGCAGCGGGCCGCCGATCTCGAGCGCGAGCGCGACACCCAGGCCGCGCTGGCCGTCGCCGCCGAACGCGGGCGGATCAGCCGCGAACTGCACGACGTCGTCGCGCACGCGCTTTCGGTGGTGGTGCTGCAGGCCCAAGGCGCCCAGGCGGAGCTGGAGCGGCGGCCCGAGCGAGCGCGGGAGGCGCTGGACGCCATCGTCGGCACCGGGCGGACCGCCTTGAGCGAGATCCGGCGGCTGCTCGGCGCGCTCGGCCAGGACGCACCGGACTGGGAACCCCAGCCTGGCGCGGAACGCCTGCCGCGGCTGGCCGCCGACATCCGCGCCGCGGGTACGCCGGTCGAGTTCGTGGTCGAAGGGGAACCCCGGCCACTTCCGTCCACTGTGGACCTGGCGGCCTACCGGATCGTGCAGGAGGCGCTGACGAACGTGCTGAAACACGCCGGTCCGGACGCGTCGGTGACTATCGTGATGCGCTACGGGCCCGGCGCGCTGGACATCGAGGTGACCGATGACGGCGTCGCGGCGGAACCTCCGTCCGGCACCGGGCACGGCCTCGAAGGAATGCGGGAACGAGTGAACGTACTGGGCGGCACCTTCGACGCGGGACCGCGTCCGGACCACGGCTTCGCCGTCCGCGCGAGCCTGCCGTCATGACGATCCGGGTGGTCATCGCCGACGACCAGACGCTCGTGCGCACCGGCCTGCGGATGATCCTGGACAACGCCGGCGACATCGACGTCGTCGGAGAGGCGGGCGACGGCGCGGAGGCCGTCAGGATGGTGGCGGACCTCGATCCCGACGTCGTGCTCATGGACATCCGGATGCCCGAGATGGACGGCGTCGAGGCCACCACCGCGATCGCCGCGGCCCACCGCGCCCGCGTCCTGGTGCTGACCACCTTCGACCTGGACGAGTACGTCTACGCCGCGCTCCAGGCGGGGGCCAGCGGTTTCCTGCTCAAGGACGCGCTCGCACCGGATCTGATCTCCGGCGTCCGCGTCGTCGCCGCCGGGGAAGCCACGCTCGCGCCCACCGTCACCCGGCGGCTGCTCGACCGCGTGGTCACCGGCCTGCCCGCGCCGTCGCCGGACGCCAGGCTCGCTCTGCTCACCGGCCGCGAACACGAGGTGCTGGAGCAGCTGGCCCGCGGTCTGTCCAACGCCGAGATCGCCGGGCTGCTGTACCTCTCGCAGGGGACGGTGAAGACCCACGTCGGCCGCATCCTCACGAAACTCGGCCTCCGCGACCGCGTCCAGGCGGTCGTCTTCGCCTACGAGTCCGGGATGATCAGCCGCTGACCGTGGCGGGCGCGCGCCAGTGCTTGCCGCGGCGGGGCCTCCGGTGCTGACCGCGCCGTCCGAGGTCGTCCGGGCCGTCGGAGGGGCGCGCGGCGAATTCCTCGGCCGTGATCCCCATCCGGACCAGGTACTTGATCTCGCCGCGCACCACTTCGGTGTCGCGCAGCCTGCCTTCCTCGCGGAAGCCCAGACCGCCGTGCAGCGAAAGGGACGCCAGGTTGCCGCCGTACACGCTGACCTCGCATTTACGGAAGCCACGTTGCTCGAACATATGCGCCAGGAGAACGGTGATGGCGTCCGTGGCGTAGCCGCAGCGCTGGTGGCGAGGGGCGATCCCGATGCCGTAGCCGAACAGGCCGGTCACCGGGTCCGCGCCGATGGTGCAGACCGAGCCGACCAGCATCCGCCCGCGCACCGTCTCGATGCCGAAGTGAATGTCGTCACCCGCCGAACCCGAACGGTGCGAGGCCCAATGGCGGTGCCCGCCACCGATCAGCGGCGTCGCCTCACGGGCCATGTCGCGGTCGAAGCCCATCAGGACCCGGCGGTCGCGGAGGCCGACCTCGCGCAGCCGCACCTTCCGACCGACCTGTTCCGGCTCCGTGGCGGAGCGGCTCACCGTGTCCGGCCGCACGCGTGCTCACGAACGATCACAAGCATCCCTTGACGATATCGGTAGCCGGAACACGAGCTCCAGAGCCCGTCGTCCAGCCCGCGGATGAGCCTGGACACACTCCCGTCGACCACCTGAAACGCCCGAAGGCCCCCACCCGGAGAGGGTGGGGGCCTTCGGTGTGAAAAAACGTCAGATGGCGACGACGCGCTGGGCCTGGGGGCCCTTCTGACCTTGGCCGATCTCGAATTCGACGCGCTGCCCTTCGTCCAGGGACTTGAAGCCGTTGCCCTGGATCTCCGAGTAGTGCACGAAAACGTCCGGTCCACCGTCGTCCTGAGCGATGAAGCCGAAGCCCTTTTCGCCGTTGAACCACTTAACGCTGCCCTGAGCCATACTTTTTACCTGCTCTTCATAGCGAGTCTGAGCCCATTCGATGCCCCGATCTCACCGGTAATTATCGCAGGTCTTCCCGAGCCGCACACGTCGTGTCCCGGAAAAGTTTGGTGGCGGGTCATCTTTCCGCAGGTCAGGCCGAAGATCTCGACCGCAGCCTTGACCTTGACCCAGCGTCAGGGCCGGAGGCTTCCCACATGACGAACGACAGCACTTCCCCGGCCCGGTTCGCGCCGCCGATCGGGGGCTTCGAGGAGCTCGACGGCCGCCGCCTCTTCTTGCACCGATCGGGTGACGGCGGACCGGCCGTCGTGTTCCTTCCGGGCGCCAGTGCGGTCGGCCTGGACTACCTCGGGGTCCAGCAGGAGGTCGCGCGGTTCACCACCGCCGTGGTCTACGACCGCGGCGGCACGGGCTACAGCGATCCCCTCCCGCTGCCGCGCACCGCCGTCGAGGTGGCCACGGAGCTCCGCGAGCTGCTGTTCGCCCTGGACATCCCCGGCCCGTACGTCCTGGCGGCGCACTCCCTCGGCGGCCTCTACGCGCACGGGTTCGCGCAGCTTCACCCGCGGGAGGTGGCGGGCCTGGTCTGGCTGGACGCCCTCCACCCCGCCTGGGACGACTTCATGCCTCCCTCGGCGAGCCTGGCCGAGGCCGAGCGGACGGCACCCGATCTCGACCGGCTGGGCGAGCTGCGTCCGGTCCTCCGCGAGACGTACGCCGAGCTGCGCACCGGCTATCCGGACCACGTGCGAGAAGCCCTGGTCGAGGCCAAGGTGAGCGACGGCTGGCTTCGCGCCGGCGTCGCCGAACGCACCGGCCTGGTCGAACTCGCCGCCGAGCTCCGAGCCGGGCCTGACCTGCCCGATGTCCCTGTGATCGCACTCACAGTCGTGGGCAACGACCCCGCTCAGCCGGAACAGCTGTCCCGGGAGCTGCACGACGGCAAGACGAAAATGGACGCGGCCCTGGTGAGCAGGGTCTCCTACGGCGAGCAGCGCGTCCTCACCGACACCCTGCACCACCGGCTCTGCTTCGACCGTCCCGATGCCGTGACCCAGGCGATCCGCGATGTCATCGACCGCTCCTAGACTCGGCGGCGGTTTCCGGCGACAGGGAGAACGGGTGCTCACGATCGGCCAGCTCGCGGCGACCGCCGGGGTGACCGTGCGTGCCGTCCGTCACTATCACCACGTCGGCCTGCTGCCCGAGCCCGGACGCGACGCCTCCGGCTACCGCCGGTACAGCGCGGAGGCGGCGGTGGACCTCATCCGGATCAGGACCCTCGCCGACGCCGGGGTGCCGCTGGCCCGGATCGACGCGCTGCTGCACGCCCGGCCCGCCGAGTTCGCCGCCGCCATCGCCGACATCGACGCCGAGCTGCGGCGCAAGATCGACCAGCTCACCGAGAACCGCCTCCGGATCGCCGAACTGGCCGTCGGCGAACGGCTCGTCCTGCCTCCCGGCGTGGTCGCCCTCCTGGACCGGATGCGCGATCTGGGGGTCAGCGAACAGCGGGTCCTGCTCGAACGCGACGCGTGGATCCTGATGCGCGCGCTGGACCCGCACGTCGTGCCGGAGCGGCTACGGGAGAAGAACGCCGCCTTCGACGACCCCGAGACGCTGCGCGTCCATCTCGCCTGCGACCAGGCGATCGGCTGGGATCCGCGCGATCCGCGCCTCGACCGGCTCATCGACGACCTGGACGCCTGGGAGGTCGGTCACGAGGGCGACGGCGGGCGGCCGGGCTACCTCGAACTGGTCGTTTCCCGGATCTCCGAGGCGTCACCGGCGTGGCAGCGCGTCGTCGGCGAGCTCACTCACCGGGCCCGGCTGCGCGCCGAACGCGAAAGCGCAGGTGAGTAGCGGCCCCCGCGACGGGTTCACCCTGCGGGATCAGCTCGCCGAGATGTCCGCCGAACAGGCCGGTCCCCTGCCCCAGCACCACGGGGGCGAGGTGGAGGTGGACTTCGTCGAGCAGCCCCGCGGCGAGCACCTGCCCGGCGACGTCCGTACCCATCACCAGGACGTCCTTGTCGCCCGCGGCGGCCTTGGCACGCCGGACCGCGGCCTCCAGCCCGCCGAAGGCGAACGTGCCGCCGTTGTCGCCGAGGAGGTCTTCCCGGGTCCGATGCGTGACCACGAAGCTCGGGACGCCGGGCCACGGTGTCCCGCCCCACGGACGCAGCCCGAGGTCGAACGTACGGCGGCCGATGACGGTGGCCCCGACCCTCGCGTTCACCTCTTCGAAGACGCGGGCGTCGGTCCCCATCCACTCGTGCAACCGCTCGCCGCCGTCGCCCATGGGCTCGTCGTCGCGGACGTTCGGCCCGGCGGTGAAGCCGTCCAAGGACATCGACACGTCCAGCACCACCTTGCTCATCGCAAGGCCTCCTTCGCTTCGGTGGCGCCGCCGTCCGGCGCTCTCACCGAAGGGTCGGAGCCACTCCGGACGTCTCGACATCCCCGGACCGGCTCAGAGCTCGCCGGCTCGCTCGTACAGGTTCCGCACGGGCTCCGTGAAGGCGGCGCCGCTCAGATCCGTGGTCGTCCCGTCCTCGGTCATCGTCCCCCGGCTGGTGACGCTGAAGAGCGTCCCCTTGCCGGTGGCGGGATCGAAGTTCCGCAGCCACGGCCCGCCGCTGGAACCGCCCGCCAGATCACAATCCGTGTTCCACGTCGTGTTGACCGAGTTGACCTTGCGCTCGGCGGGCCGCACACAGGAGAACAAGGCTTCACCGGCGGCGGCTTGGGAGACGGGGTAACCGAGCATGGTCGTGTCCACAGTGGACGGTAACTCTTCGAACGAGATGTCCTGAGTGCCCGCGACATCGGCGACGTGGTGACCACCGACCGGATCCAGCGCGATCACCGCGTCGTCGTCCGTCCCGCTCGTCGGCCCCGGATAGGTACCCGACCAGGCGAACGCCCGTGCCGCGAACACCCCGTGCGGTGCCGCGCCGCGGTCGTAACCCGGCACGAACACGACGTTGACGATCTTGATCGGGTTGTCGTAGCGGTCCAGCCCGCCGTTCACGCAATGCCCGGCGGTGAACGCCACATCCTTGCTGGAACCGGGAACCACCGTCGCCGTGCAGGATCCGTCGACA
This sequence comes from Amycolatopsis sp. BJA-103, assembly GCF_002849735.1. GTDB lineage: Bacteria > Actinomycetota > Actinomycetes > Mycobacteriales > Pseudonocardiaceae > Amycolatopsis. Next base: position 8,109,575 of record NZ_CP017780.1, on the reverse strand, counting down.
CCGGGCTCGGCGGTGAAGAACAGCCGTCCGACCCCCGGCGGCACCGGCCCCTCCCACACGCGGCCGATCTTCTCGGCGGGCGGCAGCCATTCCTCGCCCACCCACTGACGCATCCGCTCCGGCGTCCAGTGAGCCAGCGCCGCCGCCCGATCGGCCTCGCTCACCACGGTCACCACCCGGTCGTCGGCCGCGGACGCCGGAGCGGCCACGACCACCAGTGCGGCAGTGAAGGCCACGGACAGGGCGACGACTCGGCGGGATACGCGCTTCAGGTCCATGATCAAGAGACGCCAGGTTGTCCGCGTCAAATGCCGATCGCGGGCAGGGAACTCGACAAATTGGCTCAGGACCAACGAAACCGGGGAGATGATCTTGATCCACAACGCGTGGACCAGGCGAAAGAGTGGGCCGCCTGGGGCTCGAACCCAGAACCTACGGATTAAAAGTCCGCAGCTCTACCAATTGAGCTAACGGCCCGTGCCCATGAGCATAGCGAGGGCTCGGGAGTCCCTTGCATTCCGGGTCGCCCGCCGCTGCGGAACGAATGTGATCGCCTACCTGGCCCACGCGTGTGCGTCGTGGCAGACAGACGAGCCGGAAGGCCCGGCCTAGGTTCACCTGGCGGCGGGGACACCAAGCTTCCTGTTCCCGGCGGAGTGATGGGAACAACGAGACACAAGTCCGCGAGTTCGACTACGCTGACCGCCCGACCGATTACGCTCGTGAGTTGATGGCGGCGATGCGGTCGGGCCGTGGGGGCGGCTGGTAGGAGATGTCGGGCGACGGGGAGGGCGAGCCGGCGTGTCTTTGAACGTGGCCAGGTTGCAGCAGCAGGCTGGTGAGCTTGATGCTGAGCTGGAGCGGGCCCGGTTTACCGGGCGGTCGGCTGATGGTATTGCGTCGGCAGTGGTGACCGGTCAGGGCAAGCTCGTGGATCTGACGATCGCGGATCATGTGATCCGGAGTACGCATCCGCAGCGGCTGGGTCCGGCGGTGATCGAGGCGGTGTCCGCGGCTCGGCGTGAGGCCGCGCGGGCCGGTCTCGCCAAGGTGCGCGCGGTGGTGGACAAGGACCAGGAGTGGGTGCCCGAACCCGCCCGCGGATCGGCACCTGGACGGCAGGAGGACTCTGTTCCGCCGCCTGCTCCTCGAGCCGGGGTGACGGCAGGGCCTCGTGTAGTTCGCCGAGATACCGAAGAGGTCGAGGAAGAGAGTTTCGATCAGCTCGATTTCTTGGACGACGATCTCGAGGACGAGGGGCGGGATCGCTGGTGAGCTATGAGAACGAGCTGTATCACCTGGCGCGGGAGATTGACGTGACGGTGGCCGCGGTCGAGCAGGCCGCGATCGGTGCGGCGCGGGATCGTGTCACGTGGACGTTGCCGGGTGAGCTGGGGTCGGTGACGGTGACCGGCGCTGGTGAGCTGGTCGATGTGTCGGTGGATGTGGCCGCGATGAAGGCCTACAGCGCGGCGAGTTTGTCGCGGCAGCTGCTGCTGGGGATCCAGCGGGCAGAGGAGACCGCGGCCCAGCGGCATGAGACGGCGATCGCTGCCGTTCGGGATGAGGAGCGGCTGGTATGAGCTTTCCGGATCCGTTCGACCCCGGTCCCGGTCAGGGCTATCACGTCTACCCGGAGAAGTTGCGCGCCGCGGCCGACACGATCGAGGAGGCGGCAGGACTGCTGCAGAACTTCGCGATCGTGGACCTGGCGAACGTCGCGCTCGGCCCCTACGACCTCGGTTTGCCGGGGACGGCGACGAACCTGATGCCCGGGCTCGACGGCCTGGGGACGGTGGACCGGTACAACGCGGCCATCGACGCGATTCAGCGGATCACCGCCGAGAATTCGACCCAGCTCGCTGTGCTGAGCGCGGCCTTGGGCAAGGCTGCGAACCATTATGAGCAGCTGGATCAGGAAGCGTATGAGCGGATGAAGAAGCTGGAGGGTGAGATCAAGTGACCACCTCCGACCCGGGCCAGGCGGCGGCGGAACTCGCCACCATGCACTATCCGGAGGCCGCGGATGCGAAGGTCCGGGAGTACGCGGACCTGATCGGCGCGCATGGGATCATCGGGCTGCTCGACAAGCTTCGCGTGTTCGTTGCCGGCGACCTGGATAAAGCGCTGGATCTCGCGGACGTGTTCGCCAGGCAGAGCAAGTTGAAGGAAGCTGCCGAGAAGGTCAATGACGCCAAGCTGTCGCTCAATGCCGCGTGGCGCGGTGATGCGTTCGATCAGTACTCGATGTATTCCGGGATGGTTGTTGACGGCCTGAACAAGGGGCAGGCCTCCGTCACGAGCCTGACCAAAACGGTGAGCGCGGTCGCGATCACGGTGATCGACACGTACAAGAACCTGTTGCTAGCGCTCGGGAACTGTGCGGCGAATCTGGCGCAGCTGAGCGGGAAGTTCGCGATCGTCATGGGGTCGCTGCTTGTCCCGCCGTTGGCTGCGTTGTCGGCCAAGGACTTCGTGGACGCGATGAATTCGGCGTTCGAGAAGTTCTGGCGTGACTGCAACGCGCTCCTCGGCGCCATGATCACCAACATCGGGGCGCTGGTCGGGAGCGGTCTCGAGCTGACGGCCATCGAAACCACGTTTCCCAAGATCCCGGATGTCGGCACGAGTGCCGAGGTGGTCGGGGAACCCCGTCGCTGGCGGATCAAACCGGGAGCCGATCCTTCGTGACACGACGTTTCGCCCGAGGGCTCGCCCTGCTGATGGCGGGCGGGATGGTGGTGCTGGCCGGCTGCGGCACGAGCCCTCCGCCTCCGCCACCGGAACCGTCGGTGTCGGTCCCGCCGATCCCCGCACAGTTGAACGGCGCCAAGTTCAAGGCAGATCCTTGCACGGCGATCACCGTGGAACAGCTGCAGAGCATCGGCTTCGCCGACAACGGCACCCAGCAGCGCGGCAGGGACGGGGAATGCTTCGTCGCGTTCGGCCGGTTGGTCGAGGTGACCGCATCGTGGCATCCGGTGCTGGAGGACAGCAACAACATCAGCACGCTGTACCGCGATCATGCTCGGGGCCGCCACAACCCGAAGAACTGGGAAGAAGTCACGATCAACGGCTACCCCGGGGTGATCACGGAGATCGAGGAGAACATCCCGAGCAAGAAGGATGAGGGACCGCTGGCGTGCAGGCTGGCTCTCGGAGTCGATGACACCACACTGGTGTACGTCGGCGCCAACACCCGCGGCCGTGCGGAAGCCGGTCCTTGGCGGAACGATCCCTGCGGAGCGGCCAAGAAGATCTCCGAGTTCGTCATCGACAACTTGCGCGGCTAGGAGCAGACGGCATGGCCGCACAGGGCACGGTCGGCGACGATTTCTCTTTGGCGGGACTGAACTTCTTCGTCGCCGACGATCTCGACAGGGCCGGTTCCGCGGGTGGCTTCACCTTGAGCCGCGAGGACATGACCGCGGAGCTGGAGAACCTGCGGCGCCTTCACAACCGGATCGAGATCCAGCGAAGGCGCGCCGCTCCTCTGTAGTCGAAGAAGCCCGCGCCAGCGACGACCCGGAAATCCGCGCCACCGTCTACGGCCTACGCACCATGGGCGCGGCCACCATGCAGCGCTACCGCGCCACCCTGCGCGCCGCCCTCAACGCCGCCATCCGCCTCAAACGCGGACGGAAAGCGGTCCCGCTGATCACCTTCAACCCGCCTCCTACGTCGAGCTGCCCTCCGGCAAACGCCCCAAGGCGCTGCTGTGGACACCCCAGCGGGTCCGCCGACCGCCCGCCGCCTGACGCAGCACCCCCGCACCACGCTCAGCGGTACCCGATCACGCGAGCAAGAGCGGGGCGGGTACTCAACACGGGATCGGGAGTTGGCCAGATCAGAGACCAATTTTGCCCGGCGTTACCCGATCCGGCGTCGGTGACCCATATAGAGGGTGCCAACTCGTTGACGACGATGGAGGGACGCGATGTCCACACACGGCACTCCTGAGCCAGCTGAGCCGGTGGTGGTGATCCAGCGCGGGCTGACCGGGCTGGCCAAGGCGGCGATCCTGGGTCGTCACCGGGTCGAAATGGCGCAGCAACGCGCGGCCACAATGACCGACGTGGCAGCGACCATCGCCACCGCAGGGTCTGCGGCACGTGTGACCAGCAAGGACCCTGACGGCGCGGAATGGTCACTGGAGATCATCCCGTTCACCGGTGGCGTGGACGGGCAACCCGATGTTCGGGTCATGCCCTGGTGAACGGCGAGACCACTCGCCCGCAGGAGGTCGACGAATCTCGATTCGTCGACCTCCTGCGGGCGCAGGGACCCCAGTTGTTGCGTTACATCCTGACGCGGGTCGGCGATACGCACGCCGCCCAGGTCATCCGTCAGGTAGTCCTCGGAGAGCTCCTGGTCTACTGGCGCCGCCGCCATGGAATGCCGGATGAGGACGCGGTCCGCCTCCTGTACGGGTTCGCCAGGCGCAAGATCGGCAACTGGCGTCGCGAGCAGATCAACGCCCCCGTTGCCACCGACGACGAGGTGCTTCACCGTTGGCTGGATGCGCACGCCACGGCCACCTGCGCGCTGATCGACACCCGCGTCGACGTCGTCCGTGCACTCGCTCAGCTCGATGAGCTGCAACGACAAGCGCTGATGTATGTCTACGTCGACCAACTGTCCTACGACGCTGCGGCCGCCTTGCTCCGCGTCGGCCGCGACGGCCTGAACAACGTGCTGCGCGCGGCGAAGAAGGCCGCGCGGAAGTGCCCTGAACTCACCGGGTACGGCACACAGAAGGAGGCGAGCGCATGACCGACCTCAGGCCGGACGACCACGACGAAACCAGGGTCGCGGCAATGTCAGAGCAAGGGCGCACGTTCGTGCAGCGCATGACGGAAGCGGCCGACGCAATGCCCGGGCCGACCCTCACCCAGTTGCAGGACGCGGCCGACATGCTGTCCCCGGCCGAGACCGACGAGATCATCCGGGAAGGCGAGGACATCGAGTTCGGGTACGCCGCACTTGAACTCGCTCAGGATCTCCTGGCCGTCGGTCATATCCAGCGTGCGATCCGGTGGCTGCGTGCCGCCGCTGACCGCGACATCCCTGGTGCAGAGGGACAACTGGACGAAGCCACACGCCAGCACGGCGGCATGACTGACGCCGTCCACGTTCGCCACATAGGACGACCTGTCATCGGCATTGCTTCGACTCACGACGGGGGTACCGAGGACGAGCAGGCGGGCTCGCTGGAGAGATCAGGACCGGAGGCCGCTGTCATCCACTCGGCCGAGGACACAGCAACCCACATTATCGACGACGCCCACGTCCGCGCCGAGCGCATCATCACCGAAGCCCGCACATCTCGAGCGCACACGCGCGACCCTCTGCACCACGTCGCCGACCTGCTCGCCCCGCAGCGGTTCACCGACGCTGCGCTACCCATCGTCGTGCACGGCCCACCCAGCACTGGGAAGACACACATCCTGGCCGACATAGTGAGCAGGTCGATCGCCAGAGGTGGACGTTGTTTGGTTGTCTCGGACTCCTGCTCCATTGTCGAAGAGGTGTTACGGCGCCTGGATCATGCGGCACCTGGGACAACGAGCCGCGACAACACCGCAGAAAACGTGGAGGCGTGGCTGTGGTCGGCTGCCGAAACGTTACGGCCCGCGGCCAGCAGTCTTCACCTGCACGTCAAGGAGGATCTCGCGTCCTGGGCGCGACCAGATGTTCTCCGGGCGGGGCAGCCGGAGAGCAGTCTTCTGCTTGCGGCCGCAGTGCTTGAGTCAGTGCCTGCAGCAGCAGCGCTGGAAGCCACCTCTACGTTGGCTCGGCAGACCTCGCCCCAGGAGATCGCAGACGTCATCGGGCCGAGCGGTGAGCTCATCCACGTGAAGCAGGGGCCATACGCGGCAGCTGCGACCGATTTGTACCTGCCTTGTCGACGCTCACACGCCGTGCTGGACTTGCCGGGCCACTCAGCTACCGAGCCCCAAAGTCGCCGAGACCGCTTAAACCCAGGTCCCGCGTTGGGTCGTGCGCTCGACAACATAGCCCTACAAACCGACACCACGGCCCTCGCCCAATGAGCCGGGCTTCATTGGAACTCCTCTGCGGACCCGACACTGACCGACGCGGTATGTGTACCTGGTGACAGCTAGCTCTGGGACGGGCCGTTTCCCGTCGCCAGGGCTGCTGCAGTTCAGCTCGAACAGAGTCGTCGCCGCGATCAGGTTGCCGAGTTTGGCGTAGCCGTAGTTGCGCGCGTCGAAGTCCGGGCACTGCTTGGTGATGATGTGCCCGACGGCCGCGAGTGCGGCCAAGCCAAGCGTCATCGTCGGATGCCGGTTCGACCGCATTGCGCAACTGGCTGACCTGTGCCGTGTCCCTTGTGAGTTGTGCTGCGGAGGCGCACGGCGCCCGCCTTGAGCACCGCGTCGGCTGGCAGCAGCAGCCTCGGTCAGCCAGACGGCGGTCTCCTCCGGTGAAGTCGGTCGCGCGGTGTCCACTCGCCTCGGCCGGACCGGTGTCTTCGTTGCAGCGCAGCCCTATGACATTGGAGGACGCCCGTCCTGTTCCAGAGATGCGAGCCGACGACGGCCTGGGCCATCGACAGGTACCCCCGAAATGCATATCCGCAACTAGTGCGCAATACTGCGCACATGATCTCACCTTCGTGGGAGTTCGGCACCCTGCTTCGCAGAGCCAGAACCCGCCTGAAGCTCTCCGGACGCGAAGCCGCCCGGCGCGCCGGTATCTCCGAGTCACGGTGGCGCCAACTCGAAACGGGAACCCAACCATCCGACAGCGCCGAACCGGCCGCCGTGGGAACCACACCGGAAACCGTGCTGAAAGTCGCCAAAGTCGTCGGCCTTGACGAACGCGAAGCACTCACACTCGCGGGCTTTGACCCCGACAATCACATTTTCAACGAGGAGGTCGACGCCGTCCTCCGACGCGAAATGCTGGACGCCTACGACCAACTGAGCCGCAGCCAGCAACGCGCGCTCGTCGACCTCATCCAAAGTTTTCAGAACGCGGGAGACACCGTCAATCCCACCGGCGATCAGCATGGCTCCGCCTTCTTCGGCCCGCGGGCACTAATGCACGCTCCCGACGAATCCCCTGCCACCGTGTCCACGCCGAACCCTTCGGACCACCGCCTGGGAGCCAACGCCGGACATGCCTGACATGCCTGACTTCCAACGAAACGGCCTGCTGGTCCCGGGTGTTCACCGAATGCCACTCGATGCCGTCGAAGCGATCTTCGTCCAAGGTTGCGACCACTTCTACAACCGGCAACGGATCTTCGACGCGCTCAGGCTAATGGTAGAGCTGGTTCCCGTCCGATTCGGCCTGAGCACGATTCTCGTCTCCGGGCCGTTCATCGCCAAGGACACGCGCGCCCCGCACTACGCTCATGTGGCGATCATTCCGAGATCCCACACCGATTTGAAGAAGATTCCCCCGGAGCAGGCAGTGAAGATCATGACAATCGGCAGCGTTATGGTCGGGCGACCAGAACTGATGTCCTTCACCCAGATCGATCCGATGGGCGGGCTGGTCCGTTCATGGATCGCCTACGAGGACGACGAAATCGAGATCGTCCGAGGAATGCTGCGGACCGCAGTGGACCGCTCCGGCAACCCGCTTCGCGGTGTCGAGCAAGGCTATGTGGAGCTCGAGTCGTGCCGCCTGCAACCGCAGCGCACGAAGCTCCTCCTCGAGCAATGCGCCCACTACCGCAGACCCGTTCGAGATCGTCATGCTGTCGGTCATCACCCCTCCTGACACCAAGATGCCTCAGACCACCGACAAAACAGGGCTTCCGCCGGACGGCGACAACGCTGTGGCGCACAGTAGGTGTCACCTCTAGCACCACATCCGGAAGTCAGAACCGAATGCCGAAAAGCCCGCCGTCTTCACCGTGATCTGTGAGTCGTTGCGGTAGGACGAAGTCTTCGACCAACGTACCGTCGGGTAGTTCTTTCGGGATTTCGTCGCTGTTGAGGGTCACGACGTACTGGAAGCCCTCGGCAGCGGCGTACTCGGCGCCCAGTTGCAGTGCCGAGGCGCGTTGGCGTTCGTCGACACCGTCGAAGAGGTGGCTGTCGTGGACGAGGAAGCCGGGGCCACGCTGCTGACGGGACCACAAGGTGACGAGGGTGATGTCGAAGCAGTAGACCTGCATGTTGGTGATGCCCTTGCTGCGACCACGGGGAATTGTGGCGCTGGTCTCGGGGCCGTTGTCGGTGGCGTTGATGACCAGGCGACCGTGCTGCTGGTCGGCGTAGAGGCGTTGCGACAGGCGCTCGAAGATGACAAAGGCCGGGCGGAGCACCTGTTGGCGTTCAGCAAGATCGCGGGTGAGGTTGGCAGCGAGGGTCTGGCGTTCGAGTCGGAGCTCGCCCTGCTGCGATTCCAAGGCGACGGCGTTTTCGTAGCGTTGCCGGAGTTGCTCCACCCGGACCTGACGCTTGGCAATGTCGCGTTGCAACTCGAGCAGCGTTTCAACGGCACCGCCACTGGCAAGCAGCCGCAGTCCGTCGGAGCGCTGCCCTGCGATGCGGTCCCGCTCGGCGGTGTTGGTGGTGAGGTCCCCGTTAATGCGCCGAATCTCGGCGGCGAGGTACTGGCGTCGGTTGGCGATGATGGAGTCGTGGAATGTCTGCACGTCGTCGTAGGCGGCCAGCGCGACTGCGGGAAGCTGGACCTCGGCAGCGGCGTACAGCTCGACGAGCCCGGCGGACCGGGCCGTCTGTACTTCGTCGAATGAACTTTCCAGTTGGGCAAGGTACTCCCGGTCGGAGACGATCTGGTTGTTCAGCCCGCGGATCCGTTGACCGAGTCGCGTAACCTCGGCCTCGACAGTGACGTATGTGGGAATGACAGTGAAATCGGCTACGGCCGATGTGAGCGTGTTCAGCTCGTCCTCGGCTCCGGCGAGTTCGCTGGCCAGTTCTCCGGAGTTGCCCACGATGTCGCCCAGGGCGCCGCCCTTGGCGGCCTTGCGGAGGGTGTCCATCTGTCGTTCGCGCTCCCGCAGCCGCTGCCAGGCGCGGGGCAGCTCGACGTCGAGGCCGAGCAAGAACGACAGGTTGACTTGGACGTCCCAGGTCATCTGCTGACTGAAGTGCTTGGCGGGGGTTTGGAACGCTCCGACGGACTGGCGACGCAGGAAGTAGCTGATGCAGGACCGGAAGGACGGAGCCCAATCGCCTCCCCCGGTGAGGCCGAAGACGTCCGCAGCGAGCCTTTGTTTCCACTGCTCGTTGGAGATCGTCTCCTCGTTCTCGACTACGCCTTCGTCGTTGATGCTGGCGACGGTGACTTTGCCCGGCGTTGCCCCATCCCGTTGAACTCGAACGCGCTGGCCAGCGAGATCGAAGGTCATGGCAAACCAGTGCGCGTCCAGTGGCGGCTGTCGAAACATGCTCCTCGGATCGGCCCTGCCGCCGAGCAGGTAATGGAAGATCTCCACCAGGCTGCTTTTGCCGCTGCCGTTGCGGGTGTCAGTCTGTTCGGACTTTTCGGTGCGATCGGCGAGCACAATGTTCAGGCCCTGGGTGAACCGCAGGGTCTTGAACTGGGGCAAGCTACTGGCGACTTCGTGGATCACCGCTTGGTCACCTTGACGATCAGGCCATCACGCAGCTTGATGGTGCCCAGCGCTCGCAGCAGGTCAAGAGCGAGTACGAACCAGTCGAAGGTGATGGTGGCGTCCTGTCCCTCGCGCTCGCGGCGGCGGGCAAAGGCTTCCCATGCACCGCTGACGGTAGTAGGGCCGTCCAGGTCGTTGAGGATTTGCCCACCGAGGTAGAGCAAGGATCGTTCAGGCCGTATGCCCTTGGTCGGCGTGATCATGCCGCCGTCCCCGACCAGTCGGCGGGCGGGTTGTCGAAGATGTCGCAGGACTCGAACAGGAACGCGAGCAGCGCCAGGGACGCGGTTGCCTCTCGCGACCCTTGGGCGTTGGCCGCGACGCGGTCGTAGAGAGCGTGGAATGCCTCATCCCCTATCACGGCTTGACGCTGGAGGTTGAGCCACTCGACCTTCATCAGCATCCCGGCGCGGTCGCGCAACGTGGGGTCGGGGTTGTTGTCGAAGTAGCCCTCGACCATGCGGGCCTGGGCGATCCCGGCAGTGATCAGCCGCCGAGGGAACTCCGAGAGCTCGTTGTAGTCGAGCTTGCGCGGATCGACGACCGGTAGGTCTGCGACGTTGGGCGTCCAGGACGCGCTTTCCAGTGCCAGACCGACTACAGCCTCGGCAATGTCGCTCCGATCAAGGTCTCGCAGGTCCCGTTCCCGTGGCGGGTGACCGAACACGCGCACAAGGCGGTCCTCGTCCAAGTCGGTGGTCAGGTCCAGCAGACGGGAGGGCGACCAATGGTCGATGACCAGGGCGGGGTTGTCGGTCTTGAGCTTGAGCAGGGCCTGGGTCACGTCAGCGGGCAAACCGTCGTGCTGGTTGTGAACGAAGATCCACGACCGCATCGTCGCCCACTGGGTTTCCGCACCCGCGAAGTCCTTGTCGATCTTGGTCAACCACGAGGCAAGCTTTACCAGCGTAGGTGCGTAAACCTGGAACACGGTGTCAGTGGACTGCAGGTACCCGTCGCATTTACGGTCGCCGACGTTTCCAGCAGGCCGCACCCGGATGAAGTCGGTGCCGTGGACCGCTTCCATTACGTCGTTGAAGTGATCTTGGAAGGCGGTGGCCTTGTGCTTGTGCAGCGCCAGCACGGCCTGGGAACGGAACCACCAGCACGCGAGCCGATCCATGCGGCAACCTCCTCCACGTCGATCTCAGCCAGCCGCCGACAATCCGCCTGGTCAGCGCCGATTGTGCCAGGCCGAGCAGCCCCGGCTGTCGCGACGCGACGAGACCCGTTGCCGTAAAGATCGGGTCACGCTAACCGAGCGTTACGATAGGACCGCTCCAAGCATGACCACGCCGAATTAGCCAGCGAGTCAGAGTTATGATCATCCACGGACTCAGCGACGGGCATTCGCCCATAGAGGGGCGCGTTCTGAGGTCGTCCTGCAACCCGGCGACACAGGAGCACCGACGGAGCACCGCGCGGGTGCAATACCGGCCGATCGGCCTGATAGATCCAAGAAAAACAGCAGGTAGAATACCTGCTGTCAGGAAGACACCTATGAAGGCGCAAGATAGACCTACGGATTAAAAGTCCGCAGCTCTACCAATTGAGCTAACGGCCCGTGCCGACGAGTCTAGTAGATCGCCGCCGACCACCAGGATGGCGGGGCCGCCGCCGGAGCGCCACGGAATTGTCGGGGGTGTCTGCCATGGTCGGGGCCATGGACACGATCCCCGAGGAGAACTACTCCCCCAAGTGGTCCGGCGACCGGCCGGAGGCGCCGCGGCTGGCGGACGAGCGTGAGATCTTGACGTCCACGCTCGATTGGCATCGTCGCACCTTCGAGCTGAAGTGCCAGGGTCTGACGCCGGAGCAGATGGCCGAGCGGGCGGTGGGGCCGTCGACGATGTCGCTGCACGGGCTGCTCAGGCACCTCACGGGGGTCGAGCGCTGGTGGTTCCGCATTCAGTTCGCGGGCGAGGACGTCCCGATGCTCTATTACTCCGACGAGCGGCCGGAGCAGGACTTCGAGGACACCGGCGGCGACGTCGAGGCGGCTTGGGTGGCGTGGCATGAGGAGTGCGAGCGTTCGCGGGCGATCGTCGCGAAGGCGACGCTCGACGACACGGGCAGGACTCATGGCAGCGGTGAGCCGTTCTCGCTGCGGTGGCTGCTGACCCATCACATCGCCGAGTACGCCCGCCACGACGGCCACGCCGACCTGCTGCGCGAGAGCATCGACGGCAAGACCGGCCACTGACCGACGGGGGTGCGATGCTGGGCCGATGAACGCCGATCCCGATTCCGGCCTCCTCTCCCCGGTCCGCGCCGGCACGCCCGCCGAGGCTGCGACCGGTGATCTCGCCTGGCTTCGAGCCTTGCTCGACACGGAGGCCGCGCTCGCCAGGGCGCAGGCCAGTACCGGGCTGATCCCGCGGGCGGCGGCCGACGCGATCACCGAGGCGGCCGCGTCGGTCGAGGTCGACGTGGTCGCGCTGGCGAGGGCGGCGCGTGAGACGGCGAACCCGGTCGTGGGGCTGATCAAGGAGCTGACCGAGGCGGCCGGGACGGAGTACGTCCATCGCGGCTCAACCAGCCAGGACATCTTCGACACCGCGATGATGCTGGTCGCCGCGCGGACCAGGGTCCTCCTCGCGGCCGACCTCGAGGCGACGGCGGACGCGCTGGAGGGCCTCGCCCGCGCGCATCGCGACACGACCATGGCCGGGCGCACCCTCACCGCCCACGCAGTCCCGACGACGTTCGGGCTCAAGGCGGCGGGCTGGCGTCAGCTGACGCTCGACGCGCTCGACAGGCTGAATCGCGTCGTCCTGCCGGTCTCGCTCGGTGGCGCGGCCGGGACGCGAGCCGCGTACGCCGAGTACGCGCGCCTCGCCGGGCTGCCCGACGGGTATCCGCAGCGGCTTCAGACGGCCTTCGCCGAAGAGACCGGTCTCGCCGAGACCACGCTCCCCTGGCACACCCTCCGCACCCCGACGGCGGACCTCGCGGCCGCCCTCGCGTTCACCGCCGCCGCACTCGGCAAGATCGCGGTCGACGTCCAGTTCCTGACGCGCACCGAGGTCGGCGAGGTCACCGAACCCGCGGGCGCGGGCCGTGGCGGTTCTTCGGCGATGCCGCACAAGCGCAATCCGGTGCTGGCGACGCTGATCCGTTCCGCCGCCCTCCAGGTCCCGGTGCTGGCCACGGGCGTCACCCAGGCCCTGATGTCCGAGGACGAGCGGTCCGCGGGCGCGTGGCACGCCGAGTGGCAGTTGCTGCGCGAATGCCTGCGCCTGACCGGCGGCGCCGCGTACACGGCGGCCGAGCTCGCCCGCGGCCTGGTCGTCAACGACGAGCGCCTGCGCGAGAACCTCGGTCTCACGCACGGCCAGATCGTCTCCGAGCGGCTCTCGACCGTGCTCGCCCCGCTGCTGGGCAAGACGCGGGCCAAGGAAGTCCTCGGGCGCGCGTCCGGACTCGCCCTGGAGCAGGGCCGGGCCCTCGGCGAGGTCCTTTCCGACCTGCCGGAGATAACCGGAGTCCTCCCCGCCGAATCCCTCGCCGACCTGCTGGATCCCGCGAACTACACCGGCTCGGCCGGGGTGCTCACCGACGCCGCGCTGGAGACCCGGGAAGAAAATCCGGGAACTCCTTGAACCGGTCCCGCGCAGGGCCCGTGTAGGGGGTACAAGCTCACCGCGCCAAGCCGCGGAACCCCTACGAACAAGGAGAAATCCCATGCTTCGCAAGCGTTTCGTCGTCGCAGCGGCGTCCGCGGCCGCGGGCCTGGTGGTGCTGTCGGCCTGCTCCGGTGGCACCGAGGCAGCCGCACCCGCCGTCGCACCCGCCGCGGCGGTCGCCGGAGCGGGCGGGAACGCCCCCGCGGCCAAGGGTGAGACCAAGGTGGCCGTGGCCGAAGCCGGGGAGCTCGGTCAGGTGCTCGTCGACAAGGACGGGTTCACCTTGTACCGCTTCGACAAGGACAGCGCGAAGCCGCCGAAGTCCAATTGCGACGGTGACTGCGCGAAGGCCTGGCCGCCGATGCTCGCGGACGGCGAAGTGCAGATCGAGGGCGTGGACCAGGCCCTGGTCGGTGAACTGACCCGCGCCGACGGCCGCAAGCAGGTCACCGTCGGCGGGTGGGCGCTCTACCGCTACGCCAAGGACGCCAAGGCCGGCGAGGTGAAGGGCCAGGGCGTCGGCAGCACTTGGTACGCCGCGAACGCCAAGGGCGCCAAGGCGGGCCAGGCGGCCAAGGAAGCCAAAGAGGCTCCGGCCGCGGAGAAGGCGGACGGCGCGAAGAAGCTGGTCGCGACCGAGGTCGACGGCATCGGACCGGCCATTGTGGACCAGGAGGGCTTCACCCTCTACATGTTCACCAAGGACAAGAAGAACAAGCAGCCGACCTGCAACGGTGACTGCGCGAAGACCTGGCCGCCGATGCTCGCCGAGGGCGACGTCCAGCTCGAAGGCATCGACTCGAAGCTGCTCGGCACGGTGAAGCGCGCGGACGGCACCACTCAGGTCACCGTCGGCGGCTGGGCCGTCTACCGCTACGCCAAGGACGCCAATGCCGGTGAGGCGAACGGTCACGGCGTCGGCGGTACCTGGTTCGTCATCGAGCCCGCCGGGTGCAAGAGCACCGCGCCGGTGAAGAACAAGGCGGCCCAGAGCGGGAACGCCTCCCCCAAGAAGGAGGAAGGCGCTCCCGCCGGGTCCGGTGGTTCGGAGTACGGCTACTGAGCTTCAGCAGACCTAGTGGGCAAGGCCCGGCGGACGCTCTTCGCGAGCGATGGCCGGGCTTTTCTCATGCTTCGGCCGTCCCGAACCGTCCGCGACGGGTTCGACGACCGTGGCACTGTCGGCCCGATCCGCCACCACGGTTTCCTCTTCGTCCTCCGGCAGCAGCACCTTGTGCCGCGCGGGCAGGAACGCGATCACCAGCCCGAGCGCGGCGAGGCCGAGGTGCAGCCAGTTGTCCGGCCCGTTGAGGTTGAACGGGTTGCCCGCCTGTGAGACCGGGTTCGTCGAAACGGTCCCCGTGATCATCAGACCCCAGACGAACAGCGCCCCGAAGGCCGCGAACGTCAGAAGACCGAAGACCCGGGACCGGCCCGAACCGAAGGTCAGCAGCAGACCGATCGCGCCCAGCAGGACGAACCCGAGGTTGTAGAGCGGGTTCACTGAGAACCCGAGAACGGTCTCGTCGCTCCGGCCGATGAAGTCGGCGAACCCGGTCCTGGTGAAGCCCACGATCCCGAACACCAGGAATGCCAGGCTCGCCAGTCCGGCCAGGACCTGCGCGGGCTGGATTCCCGCCGTCCGGATACGAGCGCGTTGTACACGTGCCATTGCTCCGCCTTCCAGAGTTGGCCACCTAAATTCACGCTGGGGGTCACATACCCCGGCGGCCTCCCGGACAAACCGGAAAGACGCTCCCCGGCCACACCCCGCGTTCACGACGTCACAGAACTCGTGGTCAGCCGAGAGCTACGCCACCCGAATGGCCTAGTCGCGAACACGAACGAGTGATTCGGCCAACAAGTCGTGTGGGCAAGGTGAGCGGTGTCTTCCTCTTGGTGGGGCTGTGCGTGGGAGCCGTCGTCGCGATGCTGCTGGTTCCGCCGTCGCGTTCCGGCCCGTCGGCGGTCGCGGTCGCGGCGGCGCCGGCCACGGAGATGACCGTCGAAGCCGAAGCGAAGCCGGCCTCAGCGCCACCGAAGCCGTCTGTGCCCGGCACGCCGCCGGTGGACGACGTCGACACGAAGGCCCTCGCGGGACTCGTCGACGGCGGCCAGGTGAGCGTGGCCGTCTACGACCGCACCACCAAGAAGAGCACGGTTTCCCTTAAACCAGAACGTTCTTACACCTCGGCGTCGCTTGTGAAGCTCCTCATCGCACTCGAAGCGCTTCGCGTGGGCACACCGCCGGGCACCGTGCAGCGGATGCTCTCGTCCAGTGATGACGACATCGCGAGCAGACTGTGGACCGCCCACCGCGGCCCCGCCATCGTCACCCGCTGGGCGGCCGAGATCGGTCTCGGCGACACCCATCCGCCCGAGGATCCGGGCCGCTGGGGCGACACCCGGATCACCGCGGCGGACATCACGAAGATCTACCGCTACGTGCTGGAGCGGGCGAGCGCGGGAACACGGACGACGATCATGCGGGCGTTGAGCGGCGCGACGGAGAGCGGTTCCGACGGGGTTCGTCAGTATTTCGGCATTCCGGACGCCGTCGGCTCCCTTCCCTGGTCCATCAAGCAGGGCTGGGCGTGCTGCCGCGGCTCCCGGATCCTGCACAGTTCCGGCGTGGTCGGGAAAAACGACCGCTACATCGTCGTCGTGCTGACCTCCCAACCGACGTCGACCACCTATGCCAGTGGCGGCAAACGGGTGACCGACGTGGTGAAGGCGCTGCTTCCCGCTATTGACGACCTGTAAACAAGGTGGGACAGTGGCCGCACGCCGCTCTCCCGGGAGGTCGTCATGAGCACCGGAGCCCGCCTGCCCGTCGTGACCCCGCTCGGCCCGGATTCCGTTGCGTGGCAAGTGGTCGGCGACCGGAGGCTGCTGCTCGGCGCGGGGACCGCGTTGCTGCTGCAGGTCGCGCATCCGGTGATCGGCGCGGGCGTCCACGACCATTCCAACTACGTCGAAGATCCGTGGGGACGCCTCGACCGGACCATCGATTCGTTGCTGCGCCAGGTTTTCGGCGGCCGGGAAGCGATCGCGGAGGCCGAGCGGCTCCGCGAGATGCACAAGGCGATCAAAGGCGTCGATCACCACGGCGAGCGCTATCACGCGCTCAACCCCGATGCCTATTGGTGGGTGCACGGCTCGACCTTCTGGGCAACCGTCCGCATGCAGGAAGTCTTCGTGCGTCCCTTGTCCCGCAGGGAAAAACAGCGCCTCTACGCGGAATGGCGATGTCTCGGCCTGCTCCTCGGCCTCCGCGAGCACCACATGCCCGCGGACCTCGAAGGCTTCGAGACGTACTTCGACGACGTCGTCGCGAACCGGCTCGAAGACAACCACACGGTCCGGGAGCTGCTCGGCTCGATCACCATGCGGGACACTCCTCCGCCGCCATGGTGGTTCTTGCCGGAAGCCTTGTGGCGCCCCGTCCGGCCGGCGGGCGGGAACGTACTGACGCTCTGCGCGACCGGCCTGCTGCCGCCGGTCCTGCGTGGCCGGTTGAGTCTCAAGTGGACAGACGAAGACGAGCGCCGTCTCCAAAGGCTGGGAGCGGTCACCAGGGCGACCGGGAAACGAGTGCCCGCCCGTCTTCGCCTGTATCCCAACGCTTACCGCGCCAAGCGCGGCTAGCTACTCGACGACGTCGACCAGCGCGCCCTTCGCACCGGTGTTGGGCAGCGGCCACGGGGTGACACCGCCGTTGGAGACGATCTTCTTGTCCTGCGGCGCGCTCGGCGGCACGGTCCGCGCGCCGATCCACGCCAGCACGTCGGGGACCTGCGCCTTGAAGGTGTTCATGTTGTGCCCGGCGTCCGCGATCCGCCACGACGAGAGCGTCGCGGGCGCGCGTACGGCGGCCTGGAGCTGGTCGATCGAGAAACTCTCGAAGCTTTCCTTGTCCCCGGCGATCGCGAGGATGTCGACCGGCGACGGATGCTTCTGCATGTTCACCGTGATCGTGTTCGCGTCGACGATGTCCTGCCTGCCCTTGAACAGGTTCTCCGTCTCCGCGTCCACCGAAGCCTTGTAGTACCCGCTGACGCTCGCCGCCTGGCCGTACCACTGCGGGTGCCGGGTCACCAGGTTCATCGCGCAATATCCGCCCGAGGACCAGCCCGCCATCGTCCAGGCCTTCCGCTGCGGGTTGGCGCCGAGTTTCTCGATCGCCCAGTCGCGGATGTCGGCGCTCAGGTAGGTGTCGTTGGCGGTCCCGTTCACCTGGTCGATGCATTCGGTGTCGTGGCCGACCTTCGGCTTCCCGGTCGGATCCGGGATGACCACGAGGGTCGGCGGGAGCACGTGCTTCGCGATGGCCGCGTCGAGCTTGGCGGGCAGTTCGTACGGCCCGGTGACCACTTCCGGCCCGGACGGGTAGTTCGGGATCCATTCGATGACCGGGAACTTGAGCGCCCGGTACGCGGGATCGTAGTACTGGGGCGGGAAGTAGACCGAGACGTCGCGCGTGAGCCCGGTGCGCTTGCCGGTCACCGTCATGTGCACGACGGAGCCCTTGCCCTCCTTGGCCCGCATCGCCCCGGCGTCGCGCAGCTTGTCGAGGTCCGAACCGTTCTCACCCGCGACGGCGTCGGTGTTCTCCCCCGAGTAGACGCCGGTGCCGAACAGCGCACCGACCGTCGGGAAGAACTTGCCGATCATGTTCCCGCCCATCCCGGTGCTGACCACGATCAGCACCACCGCGACGAGGATCGTGGTGCTGCGGCCGAGCACCTTGCGGCGCCAGCGCTCCCAGAGGAACGGCACGGCGATGATCGCGAGCAGCGTCAGCACCACGACGATGACGAGGTTCAGCGTGGAATCGAGCCGGATGGCACTCAGTCCCAGTCCCATGGCGATCGTGTCCCTCTCCGGCCGCGGCACGCCCCCGCACCGCACTTCCCACATCTGGATCAAGAGACGTGCGACCACCGGGAAGTGTTGTCCAGGGTGACGCGTGTCACCCTGGACAAACTGTGTCCTGGGCTACTCAGCCCGCGAGAGCGGTGCGCAACACCTCGATCGCCTGCTTGATCGCCGCCTCCGCGGCGTGCGTTTCGCGCAGCGTGTTGAGCATGACGAAGTCGTGGACGATGCCCTGGTAGCGCACGGCCGTCACCGGCACTCCGGCCTGACGCAGCTTGGCGGCGTACGCCTCGCCCTCGTCGCGCAGGACGTCGGCCTCTCCGGTGATGACCAGCGCGGGCGGCAGGCCCGACAACTCGTCGAGGCTCGCCCGCAACGGCGACGCGGTGATCTCCGCACGCTGCGCCGGGTCGGTCGTGTACTGGTCCCAGAACCACTTCATGCCGTCGAGGGCGAGGAAGTATCCCTCGGCGAACTTCTGGTAGGACTCGGTGTCGAAGTTCGCGTCGGTTACCGGGTAGAAGAGGACCTGCTGGCGGAAGGTGACGTCACCGCGCTGTTTCGCGAGCAGGGTGAGGGCGGCGGTCATGTTCCCCCCGACGGAGTCACCCGCGATGGCGATTTTCGTGCTGTCGAGCCCGTTCTCGGCGCCGTGCTCGGCGACCCACTTCGCCACGGCGTAGTTCTGCTCGATGGCGACCGGGTAGCGCGCCTCCGGCGAGCGGTCGTACTCGGGGAAGACGACGGCCGCGCCGGTGCCGACGGCGAGTTCACGGACCAGGCGCTCGTGGGTGTGGAAGTTCCCGAAGACCCAGCCGGCGCCATGGATGTAGACGATCACGGGCAGCGGGCCGGTGGCGCCCGGCGGGCGGACGATGCGGACCTCGACGCCGTCGACGTGCGTGGTCTCGACGTCCGCGGCGGGCAGTTCGACCTCGCCACCCTGGACCTCGTCGACGGCCTTGCGCCCTTCCTCGGGCGGCAGCTGGAAGAGGAACGGCGGGGTGGCGGTGGCTTCGACGAAGGCCTGGGCGGCCGGTTCGAGGACCAGCTTGTGCGGGTTGGCGGTCATTTCTGCCTCCTGGAGTCCGAAGTCGATGACCTGAAGGTAGCCCCCAACTAAGTTGTGCACAACTAAAATGTTCCCAAGGAGATTTAGCCCACTGAAGTGGCGCGCTGAGGCATGATCGGCACACCATGGGGTTGAGGAGGACCGATGCCAACGGACAACACCGGATCGCTGTGCCTGGACGATCAACTGTGCTTCGGGCTCTACGCGGCATCGCGGGCCGTGACCGCGCTCTATCGCGTCGTGCTCGACGATCTGGGCCTGACCTATCCGCAGTACTTGGTGATGCTCGCGCTCTGGGAGAAGGACGAGCGGCTGGTCAAGGAACTCGGCACCCTGCTGAACCTCGACTCCGGGACGCTGTCGCCGCTGCTCAAGCGGCTGGAGAAGTCCGGGCTGGTCCGGCGTGACCGGCAGGCCGACGATGAGCGGTCCGTTCGCATCAGCCTGACCGAGGACGGCTCCCGGCTCCGGGACCGCGCGAGCGGGATCCCGAAGATCATCGGCGACGCGATGGGCCTCGACGCGGCCGGACTCGCCCGCACCCGCGCGGAACTCGATCGCTTGACCGAATCCGTGAACGCCTACCGCGAGACCTACGTTCCCGCCGGTTAGCATGGGATTTCCGGCGCGGACAAAGGGATGACGATGATCGATCACGACGCGGCGCTCAAGGCCGTCGAGAACAGCTTGGACCGGCCGTCCGCGGCGCGGGTCTACGACTACTTCATCGGCGGCGACACCCACTACGCCATCGACCGCGAGTTCGCCGAGAAGGTGCGCAAACGCCTGCCGCTCATGGGCGACTACTGCACGACCAGCAGGCAGTTCCTCGGCCGGGCCGTGCGGCACTGCGCGGAACTGGGCATCCGGCAGTTCGTCGACATCGGCTCCGGCCTGCCGACCGCGGGCAACGTGCACGAGGTCGCCGACGAGGCGCGACCGGAGGAGGACACCCACGTCCTCTACATCGACAACGAGCCGATCGCGCTCGCGCACTCGACCCTGCTGCTCGCCGACACCGCCGACCCGGACCGGCACCACGCCATCGCCGCGGACCTGTTCGACCCCGAGGGCCTCTGGGAGCGGGTCATGGACTCCGGCATCATCGATGTCCGGCAGCCCATGGCGCTGGTGATCAACGCGGTCATGCACTTCATCAAGGACGAGCAGGACCCCGACGCGCTGCTGGACTTCTACCGCGACCGGCTCGCGCCGGGCTCGCTGCTGGTGCTCTCGCAGATGACCAACGAGAACCCGGCCAACGACGAGGAGCGGCAGGCGCTGCTCGACATCCTCGAGTACTACGAGACCACGACGAACCCCGGTTTCCTGCGCACGATGGACGAGTTCCGGCGGTTCTTCGGCGGCTGGCCGCTGCTGGAGCCGGGCCTGGTCTACGCGCCGGCGTGGCACCCGGACGAGAAGACGGTCTTCGCCGGTGCGCCCTCGGAATCGCGCGTCATCGGCGGCATCGCCCGCAAGCCGTAACTTTTCCCGTGCGAAGGCCCCCTTCCCTCGGCTGAGCCGAGGGAAGGGGGCCTTCGCACGCGTGTGATGTGTGTCGCCTTGCAGTGCAACTAGGTGCATATGAAACTAGGTGCATGGCATTGGAGCACGCGATCCTGGTTTCGCTGTCCGAGCGGTCCGGCTCGGGCTACGAGCTGGCGCGTCGCTTCGAGAAGTCCATCGGGCTGTGGTGGAGCGCCACCCACCAGCAGATCTACCGCGTCCTGAAGCGCATGGAGGACGCCGGCTGGATCGCCGTCGACCACGTCGCGCAGTCCGGGAAGCCCGACAAGAAGGTCTACACCGTCGGCGACACGGGCCGGGCCGAACTGGCCCGCTGGCTCGCCGAGCCCGATCCCGCCGCCACCGCCAGGGAGCTCGCCGTGAAGATCCGCGGCGCGACCCTCGGCGAGCCCGGCGCCGTCGCCGCCGAAGTCACCCGGCATCGCGACGCGCACGCGGCCCAGCTCGACGCCTACCTGCTGATCGAGAAGCGCGACTTCCCCGACCCGAGCGTCCTCAGTGGACAGTCGTTGCACCAGTTCCTCGTGCTGCGTGGAGGAATCCGAACCGAACAGGGCCACGTCGAGTGGCTCGAAGAAGTCCTCCAGGCATTCCACCACGATGCGTAAGGACCCAGCGATGAGCCAGTACCCGAACCTGCTGTCCCCGCTCGATCTCGGCTTCACCACCCTGCGCAACAGGGTGATCATGGGCTCGATGCACACCGGCCTCGAGGACAAGGAAGCGCATTTCCCGCAACTGGCCGAGTACTACGCCGAACGCGCCCGGGGTGGCGTCGGGCTGATCGTCACCGGCGGGTTCGCGCCGAACCGGACGGGCTGGCTCCTGCCGCTGGCGTCGAAGCTTTCGACCCGCGCGGAAGCCAAGGCGCACAAGCAACTCACCGATCCCGTGCACGAGGCGGGCGGCAAGATCGCGTTGCAGATCCTGCACGCGGGCCGGTATTCCTACCATCCGCTGAGCGTTTCGGCGTCCGGGATCAAGGCGCCGATCAACCCCTTCAAGCCACGGTCCCTTTCCGGCTACGGAGTGCTGCGGCAGATCCGCGCGTTCGCCGATTGTGCCTTCCTGGCCAAGGAAGCGGGCTACGACGGCGTCGAGATCATGGGGTCCGAGGGCTACTTCATCAACCAGTTCCTCGCCGAGCGGACCAACAAGCGCACCGACAAATGGGGCGGCAGCGCGGAAAACCGGCGGCGGATCGCCGTCGAGATCGTGCGCCGCACGCGCGAGGCGGTCGGCGAGGACTTCATCATCATCTACCGGCTGTCCATGTTGGACCTCGTCGAAGGCGGCCAAAGCTGGGAAGACGTCGTCACCCTGGCCAAGGAGGTCGAAGAGGCGGGCGCGACGATCATCAACACCGGCATCGGCTGGCACGAGGCCCGGGTGCCGACGATCGTGACGTCCGTGCCGCGCGCGGCGTTCACCTGGGTGACCGGGAAGCTCAAGCCGCACGTCGGGATCCCGGTCGTCACGTCGAACCGGATCAACATGCCCGAGGTCGCCGAGGAGGCGCTGGCCGGCGGCGACGCGGATCTGGTGTCGATGGCGCGGCCGTTCCTCGCCGACCCCGAATGGATCCGCAAGGCCGAGACCGGGCGCGAGGACGAGATCAACACCTGCATCGCCTGCAACCAGGCCTGCCTCGACCACGCGTTCAAGCGGAAACTCGTTTCCTGCATGGTCAATCCGCGCGCGGGCCACGAGACCACGTTGACCCTGTCGCCCACCCGGAAGACCAAACGCGTCGCCGTCGTCGGCGCGGGACCCGCCGGGCTCGCGGCCGCGACCAGCCTCGCCGAGCGGGGGCACGCCGTCGAACTGTTCGAGGCCGAGGACGAGATCGGCGGCCAGTTCGGGATCGCGCGGAAGATCCCCGGCAAGGAGGAGTTCGCGGAGACCATCCGGTACTACACGCGACGGCTGGAGGTCACCGGCGTCAAGGTCCACCTCGGCAGCCGCGCGACCGCCGCCGGGCTCGTGGACGCCGGATTCGACGAGGTCGTGCTGGCCACCGGCGTGACCCCCCGGGTGCCGTCGCTCCCCGGTATCGACCATCCCAAGGTGCTGTCCTATGTGGACGTCGTCCGGCACGGGAAACCGGTGGGCGGCAAGGTCGCGGTGATCGGCGCGGGCGGCATCGGCGTGGACGTCAGCGAGTTCCTGACGCACACCACCTCCCCCGCGCTCGACCTGGGCGCGTGGATGGCCGAATGGGGCGTCACCGATCCGGAGCAGGCGCCGGGCGGGCTGACCGAGCGGAAGGTCGAGCCGTCACCGCGGCAGGTCTTCCTGCTGCAGCGCAAGAAGTCCGGCATCGGCGCGGGGCTGGGCAAGACCAGCGGCTGGGTGCACCGGGCCGCGCTGAAGGCCAAGCGCGTCGAGCAGCTCACCGGGGTCACCTACGACCGGATCGACGACGACGGCCTGCACATCACCGTCGGTGACAAGCCGCGCGTGCTCGATGTGGACACCGTCGTCGTCTGCGCGGGTCAGGAGCCGGTGCGCGACCTCGCCGACGACCTGCGGACGGCCGGACTGCCGGTGCACCTGATCGGCGGCGCCGACGTCGCGGCGGAACTGGACGCCAAACGGGCCATCGATCAGGGAACGCGCCTCGCCGCCGTTCTCTGACGAGTGGGCCCGCAGATGGCAGGATGAACACTTGTGCGAGACGTATGCGTGATCGGGCTCGGGTTGATCGGCGGTTCGCTGCTGCGCGCGGCGCATTCGATCGGCCGCACCACGTTCGGGGCGGCGATCTCCGACCGCGACGCGGACGCGGCCAGCAGAGCGGGTTACGACGTGACCACGCAGGTCGAAGCGGCGCTGAGCAAGGCGGCGGAGCGGGACGCGATGATCGTGCTCGCGGTGCCGCTGCCCGCGGTCGAGGACGTACTCCGGACAGTCTCGCGGGTGGCCGGGCACTGCGTGCTCACCGACGTCACCAGCGTGAAGGGCCCGGTGCTCGACACCGTCCGGCGCCGGGCGCCGTACGCGAAGTTCGTCGGCGGGCATCCGATGGCGGGGACGGCGGACTCGGGCTGGAAGGCGAGCAACCCGGCGCTGTTCGGCGGCGCCGCCTGGGTGCTGGGCGTCGAGCACGACACCGATCTGACGGCTTGGGCCGAGGTCGCGCAGCTGGTACTGGACGTCGGCGCGCACGTCGTGCCGCTGCCCGCGGACTCGCACGACGAGACTGTCGCGCGGATCTCGCATCTGCCGCATATCTTCGCGGCCATCCTGGCCACGATCGGCGCGCAGGGCGGGCCGCTGGCGATGTCGCTGGCCGCCGGGTCCTACACGGACGGCACGCGGGTGGCCGGGTCGAGCCCGGCGCTGGTGCGGGCGATGACGGAGGGCAACCGGGACGCGCTGCTGCCGATCGTCGACGAAGCGCTCGGACGGCTGGGCGCCGCCCGGGGTTCGCTGGCCTCGACGGGCGGCCTCGCGGTGACGGTCAACGCCGGTTACGAGGGTGCGCAAGCGTTTGCGACCAGCAAGGACGCGGAACGGGCCGGAGTGCGCGTCAGCCTCACCGCCCCGGACGCGCGGGACGGCCTGATCGCCCTCGGCGAGCGCGGTGGCCGGATCACGTCGATCGACGGCGACACCGCTCTCGGCGAGGTCTCCTGACGCGTTTCGTCCTCTAGTCGCGGTAGTTGCGCGTGCAAGGACCGCAACTAGAGGACTGCTCGCGGGGGGTTACTGGCCCTGCGGCGGCTGCTGGTTCGGCTGCTGCTGGTCCTGGGGCGGGTTGTCCGGGGTGTCGTCGAACTTGTTGATGAACCCCTTCGCCTTGTCCACGCCGGAGTCGATCTGGGAGTCGTGACCGGAGAACTTCGACTTGGCGAAGCCCGCCGCCTTGTCCAGGCCGCCCTCGATCTTGTCGTTGTGCTCGCGGAGAGCGTCGGTGGCCTTGTTCTTCAATTCATCGAAGTTGATGCCCATGACCTCATCGTCACACAGGTACCGGGCAACCCGCCCGCACGATCACCCGTCGCGGGGACACGCTCAGAACGGCCGGTCACCCACGATGGCGACACGTTCGGCGACCCGCGCGTGCGGGTGGTAGTCGTTGACGGCGTAGTGCTGCGTGGCGCGGTTGTCCCAGAAGGCCACCGAACCGGGCCGCCAGGTGAAACGCACCTGGAACTCCGGGATGTGCGCGCGGCTGAACAGGTACCGCAGGAGCCTGTCGCTCTCGTCGCGGTCGATGCCGGCGATGTGGGTCGTGAAGGCCTGGTTCACGAAGAGGGTGCGGCGCCCGGTTTCCGGATGCGTGCGGACGACCGGATGCTCGACCGGCGGGAAGGCGTCCTGGTGACGCAACAGCACTTCTGGATCGGAGAAGCGGTCGAAGCCGGGGATGAAGTCGTGGACCGCGGTCAGCCCGTCGATACGTTCACGGATGTCTTCCGGCAGGTTGTCGTAGGCGGCGGCCATGTCGGCCCACATCGTGTCGCCGCCGAACGGCGGGACCTCGATCAGCCGCAGGACCGAGCCGAGCGCCGGCGCGGGCCGGAACGTGACGTCCACGTGCCAGATGTTCTCGAACGCGGGCATGCTCGCCGACCTGGTGAACCGGGTGGTGTCCTCGGTCTCCCCCTTCGGGATGAACGGGTTCGTCTCCAGTTCACCCCAGTTGGCGGCGAACGCGCGCTGGTGCGCCGAAGTGATGTCCTGGTCGCGGAAGAACAGCACCTTCCACTCCAGCAGCGCGCGGTTCAGCTCCGCGTGGAGGGCGGGCGTCAGCGGGCGGGCGAGGTCGACGCCGCCGATCTCGGCGCCGATCACCCGGCCCAGCGGGCGCAGCGCGAAAAGCTCGTACGGACGTTCTTCCGCGCCCTCCGGCAGGCGCCGCAGCACGCGCGGTCCTTCGAGGATGCCGCCGTCGGGGACGGTCGCGGGGCGGAGACGGACACGGTCGGGCAGTTCGATGGACATACGTGCTCCCTGGATTTCACCGTCATGGATGACCTGGCGATAAGGAGCTACGCGGGCGGCGAGCCCAGACGTCCACGACGCAGGAGCAGCGCGACGACACCTTCGCCCGCCGAGCGGATCGGCGAGGACTTCAGGTTGGTGGACACGCCGTCATGGTGAGGGCGAGGCGCGAGCCGGGTCAACGTCGTCCACTGGACGGGACTCGGGTATCGGGACGATCAGGCCGGTTTGATGGGATCCCGCTTCCACGAAGATGGTCTTCGCTCTCATACTCCGTTGTCCACAACGCCCGAATCCACATTCGGAATAGAGTGATTTGATTCGACGAGCATGGCCCTTGCGAACACCGGAACCCACCGAAGCGAATATTCGACCGACTCCTCCGCGAAGGGGAGCTGCAATGCCGAGACACCTATCCTACCAGCAGTTTCATCCGGAATATTCGATATCGAATATTCGATACATCTCTCGGGAGAGCTCCTGAATCTCGTCCCAGATTCAAGCGTGCAATTCCGCACATGACAGACTCGCCGCAACGGAAAGTCGGGGCCCGAATATTCGACTCGTCGTATAATGCGAGCGCCGCAGCCATATGCCGATGACCACTCCACCGCGGCGCCGGTGACACCGGTCGGGCTTGCCTAGTCCCGACAGACCCCTGCGGACTGGTCCGCACGCGCCGATCGCGGTCGCCACCTTGCTCAACCCTGCGCCAGATGTCAAGGACACGGTGCTCGCCGACGCGGTCCGACCCTTTCCGGATCATGTCGGTCTCGACCTTCAGTAGTCTTGATCGACCCCATTGGAGTGAAAATGTCCCGGATCGATTCGCCCTCGGCTTGCGTATCGAATATTCGTCAGCCATCCTGGTGTCGAATATTCGACTACCGAGCTTTGAGGGGGAACGATGCGGTTCTACGATTCGGTGCCGCCCACGGCGGGGATCGACGCGAGCGGCTGGCACCGCTCGACATACAGCAGCCTCGATGGGGAAGACGCCTGCGTGGAAGTCAACTTGACCAGTCGGCTGATCGGGGTGCGCGACAGCAAGCTCTCCGCTTCACCGGTTCTCACCTTTTCCCCGCCAGGCTGGCGGACCTTCGTCGAACTCGTCCGTCAGGACGCCATCGATCTTTAGGCCGTCGCCTCCTCCCCTTCGCGAGTACGGCGGGATGGGGCGGCTGATGACGCCTGAGCACCTGAATCACACTGACGAAACCGACCGTCTCCATCTCGGCGAGCTACTGAAGGCCGCCCGCGAGCGAGCAGGGGTGAAACAAGTCGAAGCTCGGGCCCTGATCGGTAAGTCGCAGAGCACGATGGCGAAGATCGAGGCCGGAACGACCTCGATTTCGCGTCATGCCTTGCAGAAGCTGATCGCCGTCTACGCGCCACCGGCGGACGACGTACCTACCATGTGGGTGTTGTGGGAGAAGGCGAACTCTCCGACACGGCTCCGCCACGGTCAGCGCATCGGCACGCCGGTGTGGTTCCGGGAGGTGCTACTGACGGAGCAACTAACCGATGAGATGCGGTCCTGGACCGGTGAGCGCGTCCCAGGGTTACTCCAGTGCGAGTCCTACATGCTGGACCAGTTCGACGGCGAAGGCCGAGGGCCCGAGATCTCTCCGCGCCTGATTCAACGCAGGAAACGACAGCTCATGTTCGAGGACGGGAACAGGAGCTTTACTTTCCTGATGAGCGAGTCCGCCCTCGACCGGCTGTGTGCCCAAACCCGCCACCCGGACGTCGTTGCGGACCAGCTCAAGCACATGATCGGACTAGCCGAGCGAGACAACATCACGATCCGCGTCGTGCAGTATCAAGCCGTCGCTTATGTCGACCCAGACTTTGTCATTCTGCGAAACTCGGAAGGTGACCGCGCCTACAGCGAATACCTAACCAACGTGCGCTGGGCCAACATGCGCGAGCTGGCGATCTATCACGACGCATGGTCCGCACTACTGTCGATTGCGGCGAGTCCTGAGAAAACCCTCGAGGACCTTCACAGACGGTGCAGGCTTGCCGACCTGAGTGACCCCGATGGTGGATGAGCTGCCCTCCAAATGCATCCTATTACTCCAAGCAATACAGCAGCTACTTTCAGTGATAGATGCGTGGTCCAGACGCGGGAGGGAATGGCTGTGGCCGAGGAGGATGTCGACGCGTATCCACCTCCGGGCATCGATATGCGGCGTCCCAGCGACGCGCGGGTCCATGACTATTACCTCGAAGGCACTGCGTCCTGGCAGATCGATCGCAAGTTCGGGGACAAGGTCCTCGGCGAGTTCCCGATGCTCCGGCCGATCGCCAAAGCCAACCGGGTGTTCCTGCACCGCGTGGTGCGTCATCTCATCCGCGCCGGGGTCACCCAGTTCATCGACATCGGTGCCGGGCTGCCCACCATGCAGCACGCGCACCAGGTGGCCGACGACCTCGCGCCGGGGAAGACCAGCGTGGTGTACGTGGACTACGAACCCGTCGCCGTCTCCCATTCGCAAGGCCTTTTGGAAGAGCACGGGGACCCCGCCCGCCACGCCGCGGTGCACGGGGACCTCCGAGCGCCGGACCGGCTCTGGAAGCAGGTGGCGGACACCGGCATCATCGATCTGCAGAAGCCCGTGGCGATCCTGCTGATCGCGGTGCTGCACGTCCAGCAGCCCGCGTCGGCGCGCAGTGGCGACAGCGGCGATGTCGGCCCCGCCTCGGTCGCGCGTTATCGCGAACTCGCGCCGCGCGGGTCGTACCTGGCCATCTCGCACATCACCGACGAGGGCGTGCCGAGCCATTACGAGAAGCCGCTGGTCAGACTCAAGGAGATGTACGACAACAACAGCAGTCCGGTGATCTGGCGCAAGCGCGCCGAGATCGAGGCGCTGTTCGGCGACTTCGAACTCGTCCCCCCGGGCCTGGCCTGGACGACCGAGTGGCATCCGGAGGACGCCGGCCCCACCGAGCCGGAAATCGCCTTCACCACTCCTAACGAGTCACTGATCCTCGGCGGAGTCGGCCGCAAGTCCTAACGTCGCCGCTCGTAGGGGAAGCTGCCCGACCAAGCGTTTCGCTCCTCGCGCGGCCGCAACGCCTCCGCCAGTACCCACTGCGAATGCGTCGTGCCACCCCGCCCGATCGGGCCGAGCTGGAAGGTGACCCAGCCGACCCAGTGCGCCGTCGTCGTCGCCCGCCACATCCCCAGCAGGCCGGGGACGGTGGCTGTCAGGTCCAGGCCGTCGGGCAGGCGGATCTTCGACGCGCTGACCGGGTACACCAGCTTCAGGTCGACCCAAACGGGCTGATTCGGACGGACCATGTGCAGGTGACGCGGCCCCGGCGGCAGCGTGTCACCAGTGTCGAGCATGGGTCGATTATGCGTGAAAAATCGAACATTCGTTCGAGACGATGCTCACCCTCCCCCGGACGGGTGGGTGTCTCGCTAGGGTCCCGGCATGCTCGTCTGGATCAACGGCCCGTTCGGCGGTGGCAAGACGCAGACCGCGCACGAACTGCACCGGCGCCTGCCCGGCAGTGTCCTTTCCGATCCCGAGGTCGCGGGTTTCGGCCTGCAGCGGATGATGCCGCCGCGGCTGCGCGGCGACTTCCAGGACCTCTCCGCGTGGCGCCGGGGCGTCTTCGAGGTGCTCGACCTCATGCTCGGCAGGCAGGACGGCCCGGTGGTCGTGCCGATGACACTGGTGGAGCCCACGTACTTCGAGGAGATCATCGGCGGCTTGCGGGAGCGCGGGCACGACGTCCGCCACTTCGCGTTGCTGGCCGAACGCGAGACCGTGCTGCGGCGGCTGAGCGAACGCGGCATCGTCCATTCCTTGCGGCGCAAGGGGATGCCACCGAAACGCGAGAGTTTCGCGGTTTCGAAGCTCGACCTCTGCCTGGAGCGGCTGAGCGGCGCGGAGTTCGGTGAGCACATCCACACGGACCGGATCGGCGTCGCCGAGGTCGCCGATCGGATCGCCGCGTCGGCCGGGCTGACCCTCGAACCGAACACGGACGGCGCGCTGCGGGGATTCGTCCGTCGCAAGTGGACGAGCGTCAAGCACATCCGGTTCGGCTGATCCTCAGGCGCGGCGGTGGTACGGCAGGAATCGCCGGACCAGCCGCAGCGGCGCGCGTTCGACGAGGTCGGGACCGCGCACGGCGTCGAAGGCGGCGCCGATCTGGTCGACGACGCCGGACAGCTGCTCGTTGTCGGGCATCGGCATCTCCGCCGGCTCCCGTTCCTCCCGGACGGCGGCGGCGAGTTCGGCGAGCGCGGCCGTCAGCAGGGCGATGTCGGCCTCGTCCGGTGCCGGGGCGCCACGGCCCAGGGTGACGCCGACTTCGGTGACGGCGTCCGCGACGCGTTCGAGCCCGGCGATGACCGGCCACCAGGCGACGGCCTGACGTCCGGCGGCGGAGGGTTCGACGACGACCTGCTGGAACGCGGTCCGGAGGTCGGCCAGTGCGCGGTAGGCGCGGCGACGGGCGCGTGAGCGGTCCAGTCGCGCTTCGCCCGACGGCGCGAGCACGAGCCCCTTGTCGACGTATTTCACCAGGCTGTCGAGGCTGTCGGCGAGCCGTCCGCCGATCTGCGGGCGACGGCTGCCCGGCCAGAGCAGGTAGCCGAAGAGCAGGACGATCGCGCAGCCGAGCACGGTGTCGACGAGCCGCGCGAGCACGACGTCCCAGCTTCCGGTGCTGGCGAGGTCCATCTGCAGGATGATCAACGGGGTCACGAAGGCGCTGAGGATGCCGTAGTTGCGGACCTTGCCGACCGCGACGCCTCCGGCGAACACGGCGATCAGCAGGACCAGCAGCCAGCCTTCGCCGCCCGCGGCGAGCACGGCCGCGCCGATGCCCACGCCGATCACCGTGCCGATGCCGCGCAGGACCGCGCGGCCGAACACCGAGCCGAAGTCCGGTTTGAGGACGATGCCGACGGTGAGCGTGATCCAGTAGGAGCGTTCGAACGGGACGAACAGCGCGACGACTTCGGCGATCGCGACGCACAGCGTGAGGCGGAGCGCGGCGAACCAGGTGAGTGGACCGGAGACGAGCGAACCCGCCCAGCCGCGGAGGCGCTTGTGCCACGGCTGGACCTCGCGCCGTTTCCGGTTGTCGCCCTTGCCGATCCGGGCGAGCCCGGCGTAGAGGGCGGTGAGGACCGGGTCGGCGTCGTCGGGCGCCTCGGGTGGTTCCGGCGGTTCCTGGTTGGCGAGCACGGCGGCCGAGGTGGCGATGAAGTGGCCGATCACGTCGTCCGGGGCCCGGCGGCCGGCGTTGACCATGGCGACCGACGCCTCGACGGCGGGGGTGCTGGCCGAGAGCAGGTTGAGCAGCTGGCGGTAGGTGGCGTCGCGGCCCGACAGCCAGGATCGCGCGGTGAGCAGCCGGTCGTACGCGGTGTTCATCGCGGTCGTGAGCTGGTGGCGCGCGACGCGGGAGGTGGCTTCGTCGGTCGCGGACAGCATCGCGGCGAGTTCGACGTAGACGTGCGCGACGGCGCCGCGTTCCGGGCTGGTGGCGCGGAAGGTCCAGGTGGCGAGCGCGATGAGCAGGCTCCACGCGGCGCCGATGCAGAAGTAGCCGAGGAGGATTTCGACGCGCAGGCCGGTGACGTGCTGGCCGGTGCCGAGTACGCAGAAGACGAACATCTGCAGTCCGGCGACCGACGCGTTGCTGCCCGCCGCGCTGACCAGTGCCGACACCGCCGCGACTCCGACGACGACCGGGATGGACGCGGCCGGGATGCCGCCGGTGATCAACCCGGCGAAGTAGCCGAGGGCGGCGGCCGCGGTGGCGCCGCCGAGCCGCCGGGCGCGGTAGCGGTACGGGCCTGCGGATTCGGACAGGACGGTGGGCAGGGCGCCGGTGGAGACGAGCGCGCCGACGCCGATGTCGCCGAGCGCGTACCCGACGGCCAGCGGCACGGCGAGCGCGAGGACGGCGCGGGCGACCATGTTCCACGGGATGGGAACCGGCGTGCTGCGGAGCAGCTGCACCAGCCAATGTGGTGCGGCGATCTCGCGGCGCGTCGTGCTCACGCCCCTATCTTGACTTATCCATCGCGGCTGGAGCGGTTATCGTCGCCACATGGGCAAGACGTACTCCTTCGAGATCAACCGGACGAGCAGCGCCTCGCCCGCTTCCCTTTTCGCGCTGGAGGCCGACGGTTCCCGGTGGTCGGAATGGGCGAAGCCGGTGGTGTTCCACTCGCGCTGGGCGCGGGAACCGGGCGAGGACGGGGTGGGCGCCGTCCGGGCAGTCGGCCTGTGGCCGTTGTATCTCCACGAAGAGACGCTGGAGTACGAACAGGACCGGAAGCACGTCTACGGCTTCGCGGGCCTCAAGCTGATCAAGGACTACCGCGCCGAAGTCTTGTTCACGCCGAACGCTTCCGGCGGCACGGACCTGCGCTGGACGGGCCGCTTCACCGAACCGCTGCCCGGCACCGGCGCCGCCGTCCGCACGGCGCTGCGCACCGTCGTCTCACTCCTGGCCACGCGCCTGGTGAAACACGCCGAACGCCCCTGACCCCACCCCCCGCCCGTCCCAGGGGGGCGACCCCGAGTCCAGTCTATCGGTGGTGGGGGCCGGAAGTGGCTGCTCAGCGGAGTTGTCCACAGGTGACGGTGATTGTGGACAACTCCTGTGGGCTACTGGGGAGAGCTGAAGGACGCCATAGCCGCGTAGGACGCGGTGAAGGGAGCCTTCGCTGCGTGCGATTCGGGGAAAGTCCCCTTCAGCCACAAGGACTTGCCGCGAAAGCTCCCTTCGCCGCGTCCCATGCAGCGAAAGCGTCCTTCACCGCGTCCCATGCGGGGAAAGTCCCCTTCAGCCCGCGCCGAGGCACAGGAAGGGACGCCGCAGCGGATCCGCGGCCGTCGCTTCGGCGAGCGCCAACGCGGGCGCGGTCCCCGAGGCCAGTCGCCGGTGTAGATCGGCCATCGCGTCGGCGGCGGCCTTGTCGCCGACTCGCGCGATCGCGCCGATGACCGTCCGCGAGCCGCTGGCGAGCAGCGTCCCGGCGAACCCGAGCGCTTCCTCACCGGGCCGGATGTGACTCATCGCGAGTTCGCAAGCGGCCAGCACCACCCGTTCCGGCGGCTTCGCGAGCCGGGCGGTTTCGTGCGCGTACAACGGGCCACCGACGAGTTCCAGCCGCGAGAAGAGCGCGTTCGCCGGTTCGTGCGCGCCGTGCGCGACCAGGTGCGCCATCCCCGAACCGTCCAAAGCGGACAGTACGGCGTCGCTGGTCGCGTCCTTCCCGTCGACGAGCAGGGCGTCCGGGTAGACCGTCCGCAGGTTCCGCACCTCACCGACCGAACCCGGCACCCCCGGCCCGCCGGCGAGCAGGACCGGCCCCTCGCTCCGCCGCCCGGACGCGGTCACCCAGGCCGTCGCCGACGGCGCGATCGACACCGGATGCCCGTGCAGTGAAGGCAAAGCGCCCCAAGGCAACGCGTACAGCGAACCGATCGGCACGATGATCAGCTCGCGGTTCTCCAGCGTCTTCGCCAGCGACGCGGAGATCAGCTTGTCCAGTTTGTCCGCCCGGCGCCGGGCGGACCCGGTGACGACCTCGACCAGCGGCGCGGGCAGGTTGTCCGGGGCCAGCGCGTCGAGGTCCGCGTGCAACTGCCGCGCGGTTTCGACGATCTCCCCGAGCGGACCCAGCTTCACGAGCCGGAACCGGCCGCGGTCGACGACCACCGCGTACAAGGTGTCGCGATACCCCATCAGGCTGACCAGCACGCGATCCCCGAGCTGCTCGACCACCTCTTCGGGTGCCGAGACCGGCCGCGGACGACCCCATTGGCTGGTGTACCACCCGAGCCGGGTCGCCTCCTGCTGCAGCCGGTCGTAGCGCTCCTCGAGTTTCCCGACCGGTTCGCCGGACAGCCGCCGCGCCTGGATCGTCCCCTGCACGTGCCGCATTTCGTTGATGTGCCGGGCGAGCGCGGGGTCTTCGATGACGGGGAGCGGTTCGTACCGGTACACCTGCGCTCGCGTGCGTTCCAGCCACGCGAACAGACTTTTCGCGCCGGCGCCGCTGCGCCTCGCCTTCTTGAGCACCAGTGTCAGCGCGAGTTTGCCCAGCTCCTCGCCGTGCGCCGCCGTCCCGCAGACGAGGTCGAGCCCGCCCATGCGGTCGCGGATCTGCCCGAGCTCCGCCAGTCCGGCGCGTGCCTGCGCGAGCGCCGAACGCGGCCGGTGGGACGCCACCGCGAGTTCGGCCCGGCACAACCGCAGCAGCATCCGGTGGTCGATCGGCGTGGTCTGCCGCGGTTTCGGCACCTGCGCCAGGAGTGTCTGCGCGGCGGCCGTCTCGTCGCGACGGATCAGCAGCCGCACCGCGAACATCCTGGCCGCGCCCACTTCGTCGCGCAGGCCGAGTTCGGCCAGCCGGATCGCGAGGTCGGCCAGTCGTTCCGGCAGTTTCGCGGACGGCTTCTTTTCCCGGTCCGCCAGCACCTTCACCGCGTCCGCGCGCAGCCTGGTCAACTCGGCGATCTCCGCCCACCGGCCGTTGCCACGCCGCAAGAAGCTCCGCCGCGCGGACGTCGCGAGTTTCTTCGCCAGTACGTGGTCACCCTCCAGGATGGCCGCGCCGGCTCGCGCGACCTCCGCTTCCGCGACGACGTGGTGCGCGCCGTTGCCGCGGAGTTCGGGGATCGCTTCGTCGAGATGTCGCGCCGCTTCTTCGGCGAGCCCGGCGGTGAGCAGGGCCTTCGCCTGGTCGAGCCGGACGAGCGGCAGTGAGCCGGGTCCTTCGGTGACGAAGATCGAGGCCGCCTGCTCGTAGTGCCGGAGTGCTTCGGGGATGTCGCCGAGCAACTGGGCGTGATCTCCCAGGTTGTGCCGGATCTTCCCCTCGAGACGGCGATGGCCGTACTCGACCGCGATGTCCAGCGCGCCCATCAGATCCGTGTAGGCGCCGTCGGGATTGGTCATCTGCAGATGCAGCCACGCCCGGTTCATCATGTTCCGGGTCAGGAGCAGGCTGTGGTCTTCCACCTCGTCGACCAGGCTGGGAAGCACCGCGTCGTAGAGCGCGAGCGCTTCGTCCAGCCGCCAGACCCGCATCAGGACGACGGCGCGTTGCAGCACCACGGTGAACCGGAGCAACCGCCGGATTTCGCCTTCCGGCAGCGAAAGCCGCACTCGTTCCGCTTCGTCCAGCCGAGCGAATCCGTCCTTTTGGGACAGGACCTCGGCCTCGGCCGCGGCGAGGCTGATCAGCACCCTGGCCCGGATCTCCAGCCTGTCCGGCCCGGCGGCTTCAAGCGGCCCGAGGCAGGTCAAAGCGCGCAGCAGCAACTTGATCGCGGCGCCCGGGCCGTGGTCGGCGGCGGCGGCCATCGCCTGACGATGGAGCTCCGCGGCCTCGGCTACGGGATCGGCGACAGGAGGAGACGACGCGGGCACACGCACTATGGGAGCACACCCACGCCGCATAACGGAACAGCCGTCCGGTTAGAGCACCACTGTCGGGGTCACGACGGTCCGCCGGCATGTCACGTCGCCGAGGTGGATCACGATCTGGGTGGTTCCCTGGGGGACGTTGTCCAGCACGAACCGGCCTCCTTCGTCGGCGGTGGTGGAACTCGTCCCGTGCTCGGCGACGCGAACCTCCACTCCGTACTCTCCGGCGGGCACGAGCCAGCCGTCGATCCGGTGTTTCTTGCCGATCTTGGTGAGGTTGATCATCACGGTCAGATCGCTGACGGTGAAGGTGATCGTGCCGGTGTCGCTGCCGCGAACGCCGGCCGTGGCGTCCATCCGTTCCCAGCGGGCGACCTCGACATCGAGGTTTTCGAGCGCGAGCGCGAACTGAACCCGCTGCACCAGGTCTCCCGGTGGCGGGTCCAATTCGTCCATGAAGCGCCCGATATCGGCGAGCAAGGCCTCATCGCCCGGGGAGGTCATCTCCCCCGGCGTCCCGAGGTCGTTCATCGGCTTCCCCCTTCGTGGGCCAGTAGGTCGCGCATCGATTCGAGGCAACGGCCCCTGGTCGGGCCGACACTTCCGCGCGGCATGCGGAGTGCTTCGGCGACCAGTTGGTATTCGGCCCGCCCGGCGAGCACGGTCAGCCGAAGGAGCTGCTGACAACGGTGCGGCAAGCGGAGGAAGGCGCGCCAGACCCGGCGATCCCGGTCGGCGCGGACGGCTTCCTCCTCGGGAGCCGGGTGGGTGCTCTCCATGCTTTCGGCCAGCTCGTCGGTCAGCGGGACGGGCTGAGCGCGGCGGCCGAAGGGATGCTGTGCTTCGCGTCTGGTGGTGGTGATCAACCAGGCGGCGAGCGCCTTGGGGTCACGAAGCTTGTCGAGCTGGCTGAACAGGGCGAGCCATACCGTCTGGACCACGTCCTCGGCGGTCAGGCGATCGAGCCCGTTCGCACGCGCGACATGCCACACGAGCGGGGTCAGCTCGTGCACAAGTCTGTCCATCGCCTGGCGGTCACCGGCCCGCGCCGCGCGCATGCAGGCGGCATGCAGGTCGGCACCGGTCAGTCCTTCCCATGGCGGGTCTACCTCGGTCGTTTGCACGTCGGTCACCGTATCTGCCCCACTTCGGACGTGTCTTCGTGTCGGCGCTGGCAGTATCGCGGGCCCTTCGGGGAGAAGGAGCGTGCAAGAGGCTCTGGGATACATCAAGTCACTAACTTTTTTGTGGGATTCGGTCGTCCCCCTCGGTCAGGTGGTGAAGGGCAAAGGCACCGGCCGGCGCGAGTAGGTGTGGACTGCGCACCGGCCGGTCCTTTTTTCCCTCCCCCCGGGCCCGCTCCCCAACGGGCCCGCGTCCGGGCGTCCCCCTCCCCCGAAGGAGCACCCGGAGGTGATGCCCGGAGGCCCCCTCGGCCTCCGGACATCACCTGTCTGTGTTCGTTCAGTTCACCGGCGGCTTGGTGCCGTTCGGTTCCCAGTTGCCGTCCGGCCGCGTGCCCGGACGGGGCGGGACGGGTGCCGTGATCGGACCCGGCTTCGGGGTTTCCTCGAGGTCCTCGGTGGCCTTGGCCTCGTCCTCGACGGGTGCGGTGTTGGTCTCGGTAGTCATCGGGTGCCCTCATTTCCTCGACTGCTCCATAGGACGCAACGAGGCTGCCACCAGATACACGCAGAGCCAGCTTTTTCGCAGAAATTTCTTAATCTGTGGCAGGCGAGTGACCTGATCAGCGCTTTTCCGGCCTGATCGTGTCGCTGAGTAGTTGACGGCTCACGTCAGCGAGTTGTTCGGCCCAGCGCCGGTAGCCCTCGGGACCGGGGTGAAAGCGGTCCTCGGCGAAGGTCGCGGGGTCCAGCATCGCGGCGGGCATCGGGACGTGGACGACGCCGGGCAGCAACGCCAGCCGGGCGGCCGCGGCGTCGAGGACGGCCGACCGCGCGCCGAGGACGTCCCGCAGCGGACGCGGCAGTGCGGGGAAACGGTCCATGGGCGGCACACCCGCCAGCACCACCGGGACCCGTCCGGCCCGGCGTCGCAGGGAGACGATCAGGTCGAGCAGGTCACGCCGGTAGCGCGCGGCCGAATGCAGTTCGATCGTGTCGTTGACGCCCAGCGCGATCACCACGAGGTCGGCGGGTTCGAGCAGCGGCAGCAGCTCCTCGCGCACCACCTTGGCGTTGGCGCCGGTCTTGCCGACGGCCTGCCAGGCGACCGCGCGGCCGTCCCGCGCGAGTTCGTTCGCGAGCCGTCCGGTCAATGCCTCGGCGTGCGTCGCCGCGCCGACGCCGTCCACAGTGGACTCACCGAGTACCGCGAGCCGCAACGGGCGGCCGTCGCCCGCCACGAGGCCGCTGACCGGTCCCGTCGCGCCCGGCAGCCGCGGCGTCGTACGGCGCACCCGGACCGCCTGCGCGAGGAGGATCGGGGCGAG
The DNA here is from genome assembly GCF_002849735.1 of Amycolatopsis sp. BJA-103. Taxonomy (GTDB): domain Bacteria; phylum Actinomycetota; class Actinomycetes; order Mycobacteriales; family Pseudonocardiaceae; genus Amycolatopsis. The sequence goes on along the minus strand of NZ_CP017780.1, from coordinate 8,072,022 downwards.
CATCACCGCGCGACTGATCACCGGGCGACTCTACTTCCGCGTTTCGTCCTCTGGTTGCGATCGTTGCGCACGCAACAACCGCAAGCAGAGGACCAATCGCGGGGCAGGCGCGAGCGCTCTGACCTACTTGCCCTTTTCGGCCCGCATCGCGTGCCACTTCGCGTACATGTCGTTGAGCTCCTTGATCATGAAGCTCAGGAAGTCCCGCATCTCGGCGACCCGCTCGCCCGCGGGCGTGTCCGACCCCAGCGCCGCGACGCCCTCGTCGGCGGCGTCGCGCCACAAGGTGATCATGCGGTCGCGCTTCATGAAGGTGGCGTACCAAAGGTCGTCGAAGAGCCGGTAGTGGTCACGGCGCGAGCCCGGTTCACGTTCCTTGGCGACCAGCCCGATCTGCTCCAGCCAGCGGACGGCCCCCGAGATCGCCGCGGGACTCACCGAAAGCTGTTCGGCCAGTTCGGCGGCGGTCAGGCGACCGGCGTCGGTGGTCATCAACGCGGCGAACACCCTGGCCGGCATCCGCTGCATCCCGATCTGGGAGAGCGTGATGCCCAGGTGCTCCACATAACGGCGGACGGCGTCCTCGTCTCTCTGGGTGCTCGAGGCACTCTCAGGCGTCGTCATGAGTACATCCTCTCGTACAACCCCCAGAGTGATCACACCGTCCATACGTTTTCTTAACTTCACAACTTCGTGAATTCACTGTACCTTCAGTTGCATGGAAAACGCCATCTCCATCTCCGGCCTCCACAAATCCTTCGGCCGGACCAAGGCTCTGGACGGCCTTGACCTGCAGGTACCCGCTGGGGAGGTGCACGGCTTCCTCGGTCCGAACGGGGCGGGGAAGTCGACCACCGTCCGGGTCCTGCTCGGCCTGCTCCACGCAGACTCGGGCGACGTCCGCCTGCTCGGCGGCGACCCCTGGAAGGACGCGGCGAGCCTGCACCGGCGCCTCGCCTACGTCCCCGGCGACGTGAACCTCTGGCCCAACCTCTCCGGCGGCGAGGTGATCGATCTGCTGGGGCGGCTGCGGGGCGGGCTCGACCAGCGCCGCCGCAAGGACCTCATCGAGCGTTTCGACCTCGACCCCAAGAAGAAGGGGCGCACCTACTCCAAGGGCAACCGGCAGAAGGTCGCGATCGTGGCCGCGCTGGCCTCGCACGTGGATCTGTTGATCCTCGACGAGCCGACCTCCGGCCTCGACCCGCTGATGGAGGCCACCTTCCAGTACGCGATCCAGGAGGAACGCGAGCAGGGCCGCACGGTGCTGCTGTCGAGCCACATCCTCGCCGAGGTCGAGGCGCTCTGCGACAAGGTCAGCATCATCCGCAACGGGCACACCGTCGAGACCGGCACGCTGGCCGAACTCCGGCATCTCACCAGGACGTCGATCTCGGCCGAACTCGCCGGCCCACCGAACGGGCTGACGAAACTGGAGAACGTCCACGACCTCAAGGTCGACGGCAACCGGGTCCGCTTCGACGTCGAAACCCGGTCCCTCGACGACGCGCTGCGCCAGCTCACCCAGGTCGGCGTCCGCAGCCTGACCAGCCAGCCGCCGACGCTGGAAGAACTGTTCCTCCGTCACTACACCACCGAAGCGAGCGCGAAATGACCGCGACGCTGGATCGCCCGGCGGCCGTTTCCGGTCCGTCGCACGGGTTGGTCGGCACCTGGCAGCTGACCAGGCTGGCGCTGCGGCGGGACAGGATCGTCCTGCCGATCTGGATCATCCTGCTCGGGATCATGCCCTCGACGTCGTCGGGAACGTTCGAAACGCTGTACCCGACGGCCGCCGAACGGGCCGGGCTCACCGCGAGCATGGGCTCGAACCCGTCGCTTTCGCTGATCTACGGCCCGGCCTTCGACCTCTCGACCGCGGGCGGGTTCACCGCGTGGCGGCTCGGCGGGTTCCTCGCCCTGATCGTCGGGCTGATGGCGGTCTTCACCGTCACCCGGCACACCCGCGCCGAGGAGGACACGGGCCGCGCGGAACTGCTGGCTTCCGCGGTGGTCGGCCGGTACGCGCTGCTGAGCGCCGGTGTCCTGGTGTCCGCCGGGGCGAGTGTCCTCATCGGACTCGTCGAGACCGCGCTGATGATCGGCGCGAAGCTGCCCGTCGCGGGGTCGTTCGCGCTCGGCGGCGCGACCGCGGCGACCGGGCTGGTCTTCACGGCGGTCGCGGCGGTCGCCGTCCAGGTGGCCGAGTATTCGAGGACGGCCAACGGGATCGGCGCCACCGCCGTCGGGGTCGCGTTCCTGCTGCGCGCGGTCGGCGACTCGACGACGGACGCGACCTGGGTCTCCTGGCTGTCCCCGATCGGCTGGACGCAGCAGATCCGGCCGTTCGCCGACGAGCGCTGGTGGGTGTTCCTGCTGCCGCTGGCCGCGACCGTGGTCGTCGGCGCCGCCGGGTACGCGCTGCTCCCGCGGCGTGACGTCGGCACCGGCATCATCCCGCCGCGGCCGGGACCCGCCGAAGCGGTGACGTCGCTGCGCAGCCCGTTCGCGCTGGCGTGGCGGCTGCACCGCGGTCCGTTGATCGGCTGGCTGATCGGCACGGCGGTCTGCGCCGCGGTGTTCGGCTCGGTCGCGAGCGGGATCGGCGACGTCGTCGGGGAGAGCGAGCAGGCGAAGGAGATCTTCCAGCGCCTCGGCGGCACGGACGGGCTGATCGACGCCTTCATGGCGGCGATGACCGGCCTGTTCGCCATGGTCATCGCGCTCTACGGGGTGCAGGCCGCGCTGCGGATCCGCGCCGAGGAGACCGCCATCCGGGTCGAGCCGCTGCTCGCGACGAGCGTGGGCAGGCTGCGGCTGCTGGGCAGCCACCTCGTGTTCGCGTTCGCGGGCACCGCGCTGATGATGGTGGTCAGCGGTGTCCTCTTGGGACTGTCGAACGGGATGCGGTCGGGCGGCGTCGGCGGCTCCGTCGGGGACATGGTGGTCGCTTCGCTGGCGCAGCTTCCGGCGGTGTGGGTCATCGTCGGCCTCGCCGTGACGCTGTTCGGCCTGGCCCCGAAGCTCTCGACGGCGGCGTGGGCGATCGCCGGGCTGGCGTTGCTGCTCAGCCTGTTCGGCCCGGTGCTGAACCTGCCGCAGGTGCTGATCGACGCCTCGCCGTTCTCCCACGTTCCGAAACTGCCCGCCGCGGAGTTCACCGCGACACCGCTGCTCTGGTTGACCGGGGTCGCCGTGGTCGCGCTCGTGGCCGGGCTCATGGGCTGGCGGCGTCGCGACGTCGGCTAAACCGTGAAGGCCGCTCTTCGGGGAGGGCGGCCTTCACGGTTCTTGCCGTACGTCGCCGCCGGGCGTGACGACCAGTTTCGCGACCGGCACCCCGCCTCCGCACTCCTCGCCCGCCGGGTACGCGATCCCCGGTGTCACGACGAGGAAGCGCGGTTTCCGGTCGTCGAAGGTCACCGTGGTCTTGATCGGCGTGGTCGGCAGACCCTGGATCGGGACGAAGACCTGCTCGCCACCGGGCGCGGATTCGGTCACGCAGTCACCGGCCCAGCACAACTCCAGCGACACGCGCTCGAGCCCGGCGGCCACTTCCCGTGGGATGTCGAGCGAGATCCCCGGCGACAGGGCGATGGCCGGGCAGGCCTTGTCGCCGGATTGGCCGCACGCGGTCAAAGTCGCGAGCAGGAGCACGAAAACGGGGAGCCGCCACATACCGGGCAGACGACGCGAGAGGCCGTTCAGGTTGCATCAATCGCTTCGGTATCCCGTGACCGAGGTGGGCGGGAGCACCGTCGAGGTGGTCGACGGCGTCACGGTACGGGTCACCGTCCGGGGCGCGGGCGTGCTGGTGCGCGTGATGGTGAGCGGTTCCGGGACGACCGCGGGCAAGGTCACCGTGACCGGCCCGACCGAACGGGAGGTCGACGTCGGCGAAGGGGTCGTACTGACTTCGTGGACGCGGGGCTGTGGCTCGCGACCGGCCACCAGGAGGGCGGCGACGAGCAGTCCGGTGGCGAGCCCCGCGAGGGCCGCGACCGTGACGGAACCGGTGGTGGGACCTTGACCGAACATCCGGCACCCCCTCGCCATGCGAAGCGCAGGTACGAGGACTACTCGCGTTGATCTTACTTTTTGTTACGCAGCGTGCAAGTTGAGTCGAGTGTCCGCAAGCCGTCGATCAGGATCCGCACCAGGTGGCGGTCCGGGCGCGAATACCGTTCCGCGGCGAGGCAGCCGGCGATCAGGGCGCGCAGGTCTTCGCCGTCGATGTCCTCACGGACCACGCCCGCGGCCTGCGCCCGCGTCAGCAGCGCCTGCAGCGCCGACCGGAAATCGGTGCCCGCGCTCGCTTTGAAGCCCAGCCCCGTCGTCTCCGCGAGCGCGTCGCAGAGAGCCCGGTTGAGGGACGCCTGCTTGACGACGCGTTTGAAGAAGTCGAAGAACGCTTCGCCGGGGTCTTCGGCGGTCAGCAGTTCGCGTGCTTCCCGCGCGAACTGCTCCAGGCGCTCCAGGACGACAGCCTGGAAAAGTGCTTCCTTGCTGGGGAAATGCCGGTAGACCGTACCCGCGCCGACACCGGCGAGGCGGGCGATCTCGTCGAGGGGGACGGCGAGACCGTCAAGGGCGAAGGCCTCTTCGGCCGCTGCGAGCACCTTCGCTCGATTACGCCGCGCGTCGGCGCGCAGCACGGGCTTGTCCACTGTTCTCCCCTCAACCGGGTCCGGCGTTCCGATTCAACGCCGCCGTCGGCGGGGGCATTCCTCACTGCACCGCGGTCTGCGTCCCATCCGGTGTGAGCAGGCCCTGGACCGTGGTGAAGAGGTACTCCCAGACACCCGGGATCAGCACCACCGCGGCGACCGCGAACACCGGGAAGATCAGCCGGTTCTCCACGTTCTTACCGGTGCGGAACCGCAGCGGCTTCGGCGGCCGGATCTCGTACCAGGTCTCGCCCGCGATCGGGATCGGGAACAGGAACGGGCAGCCGGACTCGGTCAGCGCGTCCCCGAGGCAGTGCACGAAACACCCGGCCGCGACGGCGATGCCGAGCCAGCCGGAGATCTCCGCGAGCTGCGCCGCCTTGTCCGGTGGGGCGGTCCACACCCACCACGCGACCGCGGCGCCGCTGACCGGCAGCAGCCAGTCGCCGAGCGCGCCTTCCGCGAGCAGCAGCCCGAGGACGACGACGCCGAACACCGCCCACGGTCCGCCTTCGGTGGTACCCCAGGAGGTCAGGAAGCCGAGACCGACGGCGAACAACACGGTGTGCGAGAGGTGCCGGTGCTTACCGGTGACCTTCTCGTCCCGGGGTCCCTTGGTCAGCGCGTAGAGAGCCGCCGAAACCCGGCGGAGCACCCAGGAGATCGCGCCGGTGAACCAGCCGAGCAGCTTCGACGCGCGAGCGCCCGGATGGTCGAGGTCGGGCAGGAGGGCGAAACCGGCCGTGGTCGCGGCGAACACGACCGACTGGTGCACCGTGCCCGCTCCGACGGCGGGCGCGAGCGCGAGACCCGCGCACCAGCCTGTCAGGGCATGCGTCCGCCCCATCATCGTGCTGCTTCCCCCAGGTGTCGCGGATCACGAGCCCACGACCGTAGCGGGGGATCAGGCGGGGGGCTCTTCCGACACGCTGAGGTGCTCGGCAACGCCGGTGAGCTCGATCACTCGGCTCACCTGCGGGCTGGGCACGACTTCGAGCTCGACGGCCTTCTCGGCGGCCTGGCGCTGTGCCTGGAGCACCACGTTCAGCGCCGAGGAGTCGAAGAAGGTCACGCCGGTGAGGTCGGCGACGACCCGGCCGGACGGTTTGTCCGTGATCAGTGCCCCGAGGGTCTCCTGGAGCTGCGGGCTCGTCAGCAGGTCGAGCTCACCGGTGACCACCACACGCGGTACAGAAGCGTCGGCGTCCAGCGTGATGCTGAAACCGGGCGGCGTGGTGTTCTGGTCCGCTGCGGGCATGCACATTCTCCTCATCAGGTGAGAACCGACGCTCGGCGCCGGAGCTCGCCTGTGGTCTCAAGCTACGGCCGCGTCCAGTCCGGACACGGACGCACGCTCTTCTTCGGCGGGTAGGCGTGGCTGTCCCCGCAACGACAGTCCCAACCCTAACCCAGTCCGGACGGGGCGCCACGATCGCCGTCACGCGCGTCGCCGACCGGTGCCCGGGACGCGCTCAATGCGCCGTCAAGGCCTTGCGCCCCGCGCGGCGTTCCCGGAGGAAGAGCTCGCGGCGCTCGATCTCGCCGAGACCACCCCAGATGCCGTACGGCTCCTGGACGGCCAGCGCGTGCTTGCGGCACTGCGCCAGCACGGGGCAGGCCTGGCAGATCGCCTTGGCGCGGGATTCGCGCCGCTCACGGGCCGAACCGCGCTCGTTGTCCGTGTGGAAGAACAAGCTGCTGTCGGCGCCTCGGCACGACCCACGGAGCTGCCAATCCCACTCTTCCGCCACCACGTTCGGCAGCCGGCTCACGTCAGCCATGTCGGTCCCCGCCTTTCCAGGAGATCGTTTGTCGCGGGTTACATGCCCGCCGCCTGCGCGAGTCAAACGTGGGTTTGGTTTGCTCACACTCAGGGCATCTGACGAGTCGGCAGTGCAGCTTGAGAGAGGAACACACGTGGTGGACAACACCCCGCCCAACGGGGAGGGCGCTCAACTCATCGAGGTACGCACGGCCGCGGTACCGCATGTGGTGCCGACCCTCCGGACGATCGTCGCGGACATCGCGATGCGTCAGGACTTCGACCTGGACGCGGTCGAAGACCTCCGGATGGCGGTGGACGAGGCCTGCTCGATGCTGCTTCCCGCGGCCTCCGACGGCCACCTGACCTGCGTTTTCTCGTGGAAGAACGGACGGATCGAGGTGACCGTCTCGGTGCTTTCGGACTCCCCGGAACACGACGACGAGACCGGTCTGTCCTGGCAGCTGCTCACCGCGCTGGCGACGTCCGCGCGACGGAGTGTCACCCCGGCCGACGGCGGCTACCTGTCCAGGGTGGAGCTCATCCGGGAGAGCGAGGCGGCCCGGCCGTGACCGAACCCGTCGAGCAAGACGGCGCGGACGTCCCGGCCCTGTTCGAGCGCATGTGCGCGCTGCCACAGGAAACCCCCGAACGTGAACGGCTTCGGGACGAACTGGTGCGCGCGCATCTGGAACTCGCGCGCAACCTGGCGCGCAAGTTCCGTAACCGGGACGAGTCGATGGAGGACCTGGTCCAGATCGCGACGATCGGGCTGATCCACGCCGTCGACCGCTTCGATCCCACTCAAGGCAGTGACTTCCTGGCCTTCGCGGTCCCGACCATCTCCGGCGAACTGCGGCACCACTTCCGCGACAACAGCTGGTCGGTCCGGGTCCCGCGGCGGCTCAAGGAGCTGAACGCGAACATCTCGGCCGTGCGCGAAGAGCTGACCGTCCGGCTCTCCCGCGCGCCGAAGCCCAGTGAGATCGCCGCCCATCTCGGCGTTCCCATCGACGAGGTCTACGAGGGTCTTCGCGCCGGCCAGGGCCGGTACGGGGCCTCGCTGGACAACCTCCTGGAGAACTCGGCGCACACCCGCTTCGGCGAGGCGGACGCCAACCTGAGCCAGGCGGAGCTCCGCGAGGCGCTGCGGCCGATGCTGGAACGGCTGCCCGATCGTGAGCGCAAGATCGTCGCGCTGCGGTTCGGTTCCGGGATGAGTCAGTCGGATATCGCCCGCCGTGTCGGGGTTTCCCAGATGCAGGTGTCACGGTTGCTGTCCTCCACGCTCAAGAAACTGCGTGAAGGATTGACCGAGACAGAACTCACCGACGGAGTCTGATTCGACCTTCACCCTTGTGGGTACCTGGGAGACGAACAGCGGATCTGGGAGTCTCTCGCGAGGGGAGGTGCGGAACCATGACGATGTCCAAGACGCGATCGGAGGGCTCGTTACCGGTGGTCTCCCTGCCCCTACCGGTCGATGTGACGGCCCCGGCCGTCGCGCGACAGGCGGTGCGGGCGACTCTGGCGAGCCTCGGCCTCGACGGCCCGGCCGTCGACGACGTCCTGCTCGCGACCTCCGAACTGGTCACCAACGCTTTCGAACACGGTGAGAAGCCGGACAGGCTCGAGGTCGAGTACGCCGAGGGCAGGCTCACCCTGCGGGTCTTCGACTCCGGCTCGGACTGGCCGAAGCTGAAGGAACCGTCGCCGATGGCGGCGCGCAGCCGCGGTCTGCAGCTGGTGCACACGTTGTCCGACGACTGGGGACACGAGCCGTGCGACGGCGGGAAGTACGTCTGGGCCGTGTTCAGTCTTGATCGGGCCGACGCCCGATCCTGAGCGCGGCGTCCGTTTCGGCGATGCGGTCGCGGAGCGATTTCCGCTCCAGGGCCTCGACGGCGGCGACCAGGACCTCCCTCAGCGGGTACGGCAGTTCGGTTTCCAGCTGTTCGGCCGCGGCCTGGGTCGCCGCCCATTCGGCTTCGAGCGTCGGCATCAGCCGTCGCGTCTTCTCGGTCAGGGAAACGATTCTCTGCCGGGCGTCCCTCCCCGGTTTCAGCGAGACGAGGTCCTGGCGCGCCATCTGCGCGACGGTCTGGCTCGCGGCGGAATGCGTGACACCGACTTCCGCGGCGAGATCGCGGATGGGCATCGGCCCGCGCGCGACGATCGCGCGGACGATCGGGGTGAACCGCGGACGGTAGTCGCCCAGCCCGATGTCCTCGAAGAACGCGGAGACGTCCGCCTCGGTCAATTCGAGGACGTGGCGAAGCAAGGTACCCATCCCTCGTTCGCGCGGCGGCCTCCCCACCAGCGGATCATAACGACATAATCTCCGGATGACGCCCGAAGAGCTGCTGACGACCACTCGAACCGTCCGCAAACGACTGGACCTGACCCGGCCGGTCCCCCTCGAACTGGTGAAACACGCCCTGCAGGTCGCGCTGCAGGCGCCGAGCGGGTCGAACACGCAGCGCTGGCACTGGCTCGTGATCACCGACCCCGGGCAGCGCGCCGAACTCGGCAAGCTCTACCAGCGGGCGTGCCGCGAGTACCTGGATTCGCCGAACGCGGCCGGGAAACTGTTCGCGGACGACCCGGCGCGTTCGAAGGTGCAGCAGCGCGTCGGCACCAGCGTCGAGTACCTGGCCGACAAGATGGGCGAGGTGCCGGTGCACGTCATCCCGTGCCTGGAGACGAAGACCGCCGATCTGCCCGCCGGAAACCAGGCCGGACTGTGGGGGAACCTGCTGCCCGCCGTGTGGAGCTACATGCTCGCGGCGCGGGCGGTCACGCTCGGCACGGCGTGGACGACGCTGCACCTCGCGTACGAGAAGGAGGCCGCGGAGATCCTCGGCCTGCCGGAGAACGTGCACCAGGCCGCGCTCATCCCGACGGCGTTCTACACCGGCGACACCTTCAAGCCCGCCGCGCGTCAGCCGCTCGAAGACGTCATGCGCCTGGATCGCTGGTGAGGTAGGACTCCAGCCGGTCCGCCAGGACCTTGGGGTGGCTCAACGGAACGGAGTGCGAGCCCTCGATCTCGTCGGGCGCGAAGCCGAACCGGTCCTGGACGACCCGGCGCTGGAACTCAGGCGTGAAGAAGCGGTCTTCGCGCGCTATGAGCACCTTCGTCGGGACGTCCGGCCACTTCTCCAGCGGCCACGGCTCGCCCCATTCGGCGCTGACCTGGTTGCGGCCGTGCGAGCCCGCCTCCGCGACGAGGTCCGCCGGGACGCCGTTGTAGAACTTCTCCTCGTCGCTGAGGTCCTGGTTGTCGGCGAAACCCGTGTTGCCCCACCAGTCCCCCGGTGACTCGCCCGGCTTCGGGATCATCGCGGTCAGCAGCACGAGCAGCCGCGCCGAGTGCTTCGCGGCGACCAGCGGCGCGGTGAAACCGCCGTAGGAGTGCCCGAGCACCACCAGGTCGCCGCGGTCGCCGATCGCCTTGGTGACGGTGTCGACGTGCTCGGCGAAGCCCGCCTTCTCGTCTTCGATCGGCAGGTTCACCGCGACCACGTCGTGTCCGCGGCCGGTCAGTTCCGCCTCGAGGAGGTGGAAGTCCCAGGCGCTGCCGCCACCGCCGTGGATCAGTACGAAGGTCGCCATCGCCCCAGCTAAGCCGAAGCCGGGGAGATCAGCAACGACCGAGCATGTCGCCGAGCGCGCTCTTCTCCGCCGTGGTGATCGTGAGGCCGTAGTAGTGCTTCACGGTGATCCAGTCCGTGGCGTAGGTGCACCAGAACGAGACGAGCGGCGGCTTCCACTGGTCCGGCGCCTTGTCGCTCTTCTCCTGGTTGACGTTGTCGGTGACGGCGAACAGCTGCGGCCGGGTCAGGTCGTTCGCGAACTGGCGGCGCTTCTCGTCGGTCCAGGACTTCGCGCCGCTGACCCAGCTCTGGGCGAGCGGGACCATGTGGTCGATGTCGACGTCGGTCGGGCTCGTCCAGGTGTCGCCGTCGTAGATGCTCGTCCAGCTGCCGGAGGTCGGGGCGCAGTCGGAACCGGCCTTGACGTCCTTGCCGTCGCGCTTGAGCACGAACTCGCGCGTGTTGCAGTTGTTCCCCTGGTTGTCCCAGTGCGGGTACTTCTTGCGGTCGTAGCCGTCCATCGAACCGCGCGGCGCGACGGCGAGCTCGTCCAGCTGCTTGCGCGCGTCCGCCGCGCTGGCGGTGTTGGCGGGCTTCGGTTGCAGCGCGTCGCCCTTGCCGCTCACGAACCAGAACACCGCGAGAACGACGGCGGCGAGGGTGATCAGCAGGAGCAGTCGCTGAGCCGTGGTCATCTGCCGCGTACGCGTGGCCACCGCGCGATTCCTCTCGACGGGGATGGGGAGTGACCCAGTATCGCCGGGCCCCGCGGGGAAACCGGGAGCGACACGGCGATGACAGCAGGTAGTTGTTGTCACATCGGGGGTCTGATCAGCGACTACCCCTGGGACGCTGCCGGAAGGAGCGGGCTTGTGGGCGCCGAAAAACGCAAATGGAACACCAAGGTCGACGACTATCTGAACCGGAAGGCGGCGGAACGCGGACACGTGATCGCCATGGCACGTATGGGATCCACCGCACTGGAGCGCGGCGATCCCGACGAGGCCGAGGCGTGGTTCCGCAAGGCCGCCGCGGGCGGGGACCGGGTCGCGATGGGCAACCTGGCGCATCTCCTGCGCGAACGCGGCGCGCCCGAACAGGCCGAACGCTGGTACCGCGAAGCCGCGACCGCCGGTGATTCGCATGCCATGTCGCAGCTGGGAAATCTCTGTGCGCAGCGGGGCAGCCTCGACGACGCCGAGGACTGGTGGCGGCGCGCCGCCGACGAGGGCCGCGTCGAGGCGATGGCGGAACTCGGAAGGTTGCTGCACCGGCGCGGTGCGCTCCGGGAGGCCGAGGGCTGGGCGGGCCAGGCCGCGGAGGCGGGCAACGTCGAAGGGATGATCACGCTCGGCGCCGTGCTGTGCGACACCGATCGGGCGCGTGAAGCGGAACCGTGGTGGCGCAGGGCGGGCGAAGAAGGCGACGCTTCCGCTCTCTGCAAACTCGGCCTCAAGGCCGAACGCCGGAACGACCTCGCGCGCGCCGAAAGCTGCTATCACGCCGCCGCGGCCGCCGGTGCCCCCGAAGCCGCCGTCCGGCTCGGCCTGGTGCTGCACCGGCGCGGCGAGGTCGAAGCCGCCGAACGCTGGTACCTGAAGGCCGCCAAACGAGGCGACGCCGCGGCGATGACCAACCTCGGCGTCCTCGCCAACGACCGGAACGACCCCGGCGAGGCCACCGCCTGGTACCGGAAGGCCGCCGAACTCGGCAGCGTCCCCGCGTACACCAACCTCGGCAGGCTCGCAGCCGACCACGGGAACTTCCAAGAGGCCGAACACTGGTTCCGCGCGGCCGCCGACACCGGCGACCAGGCGGGGCAACGGGATCTGGAGGAGCTGTACCGCAACCGGCAGCGGTTCTAGGCCTTGTCCTGCGCGTCGGTTCGATGGGCTTCGTGATCCAGGCGGCCTCTGACGGTGCAAGCGGCTTGGCCTCGTACCGGGTTGTACTCGGCCAAGCCGCTTGTGCCGTCAGAGACCGCCTGGGCGCGAAGACCGCGGACTGACGCGCAGGACACGGTCTAAGCCTTCCAGTTCCTCATCGCCGCGAAGCCCTCGCGCAGCCGTTGGAGTTTGCGGCTGCGGTACGGGTCCTCGCCGTCGTCGAGCCGCCACCGCTCCTCGACGCCGGCGCGGAACACCGCGAGCCCCTCGAAGCCGAGCCCGGCGGTGAAGTCCGCGATGCTCACGTCGACGCGGCCGGATCCGTCGAGATCAAGCCTTAGCAACCACTCCGCGAGCTCCTTGGGCTCCGGCGGCGAGTCCGCGCAGGCCTCCGCGTACAACGCGAGCGCGCCCCTGACCTCTTCGGCGAGCGCGCCGAACGAGTCTTCGACGAAGTCCAGGGCCTCCACCACCAGCTCGACGATGCGGCACAGCAGCGGCCCGTCCATCACTTCCCTGGCGGTGGCGAGCACCTCGCGGACCTTCCCGGTGTACGCGACCGTGCCCTGGAAGCCGACGAAACCGCGCAACCGCAACGTCCCCTCGACATGACGCCGCAACGCGTCGAGGTCCTCGCGACCGGCCCTGAGCGACAGTTTGCGGAACAGGGCGGGATCCTCGTTCGCGTGCCCGACGAGCAGTTCGACCAGCTCGTCGCGAGCGAGGGTTTCGACGTACCCGCGGATGTCGGCCGCGCCCCCGTCCGCCGCGCCCTCGAGGACCAGCAGGCCGACGGCCACGCAATGCTTGCAGAAGAACCCGTCCGCCGCGTGCGGGCAGGAACACTCGCCCACCAGCTCGCCGTCGATGTCGCGCAACCGGACCGTGTACCGGTCGGTGCCGCTGACCACCGCCGTGACCCCGCCCGCGACGTCGTCCAGCGTCTCCACCGACTCCAGGTACTTGGCCCCGCGCGCGAAGGAGACGTCACCGGCCTGCCTGCGGAGTTCGTCCTCGCTGAACCACGTCACCGGCCCATTGAACCCCCTCAGGTTCGCGGACCGAGGAACAACCCGCCGCTCGCGTCGAGGACCTGCCCGGTCACCCACCGGGCGTCGTCGGAGGCGAGGAACGCGACGACGTCCGCTATGTCGTCTTGGTTCCCCAGCTTTCGGTGTGCCGTGAGGTTCGCGATCGCGGCCTCCAGCTCGGGCGTGAAGATCCCCTCGTTGGCCTCGGTCCTGGTGGCGCCCGGCGCGACGACGTTGACCGTGATCCCGCGCGGCCCGAGCTGCTGGGCGAGGGTGCGGCTCATCGTCTCGAGCGCGCCCTTGGTCATCGCGAAGGACGTCTGCGCCGGGTTGGCCATCCGCGTGGCGACCGAGGAGATGTTGATGACGCGGCCGCCGTCGTTGATCGGCGCTCGCTGGATGAGGAAGTACGGCGCTCTCACGTTCACCGCCATCAGATGGTCGAAGCTTTCGGGCGTGTCCGTCTCGATGGGCCCCGCCGGTGGCGCGGCCGCGTTGTTGACCAGGATGTCGAGGCTGTCGATGCCTTCCAGGGCTTTGTCGACGCCCTCCATGGTCGACAAGTCGGCCTGGCTGCTGTCCTGCCTTCGGACTTCGACGCCGTCTCTCTCGAGCCTCCGCGCGATCGCCGCCCCGATCCCGCGTGAGGCTCCCGTCACCAATGCCGTCTTCATGCGCACCCCAGATGTTAGTGACTAACACTTTGATAGTGTCTACCACGTGAGCCTCCGAGACCGCCAGCGCGCCGAGACCCGGTCTCTGGTGCAAACGCACGCCGTCCGCCTCTTCACCGACGTCGGCTACGACGCGACCACCGTCGCCGACGTCGCCGCGGCGGCCGGGGTCTCGGCGATGACGGTGTACCGGCACTTCCCGACGAAGGAGGACCTGGTCCTCTACGACGAGTACGACCCGGTGACCGCTTCTGCTGTCGCTGCTCAGCCGGCCGGTCCTTTGCCTTTGCGGATCGGGCGCGCTTTGGAGTCGACTGCCGCTTTGGGGTCCTCGTCGGAGAAGGCGTTCCTGCTGGCGCGGCTGCGGCTGATGATCTCGGTGCCTGCGCTGCGGGCGCGGCATCTGGACAGCCAGTACGCGACGGCTGATGCGATCGTGGCCGCTCTTTGTGGGGCTTCGCCGGCGCCCGAGGAGGAGTTTCGGGTGCGGGCTACGGCTATGGCTTGCCTGGGGGCGGCGCATGTGGCGCTGATCCGGTGGGCTGAGACGGACGGGGAGGGAGACTTGCCGGGGTTGATCCGGGAGGCGCTGACCAGCGTATTCGACGGCTAGCCTGCTGACCCGACAGGGTGTTGCGAGTATGTGCACGTGAAGCTGGATGCATCAGCGGACGTCCGAACCAGGATGAGCAAGCAGAAGTCTCGAAATACTCGAATCGAGATGGAACTGCGCAAAGCCTTGTTCGCCCGAGGGTTGCGGTACCGCGTCCATCGCAGGCCGGTGAAAGGTGTACGCCGGGAAGCCGACGTCGTGTTCGGTCCTGCACGGGTCGCGGTCTTCGTGGACGGTTGCTTCTGGCATGGCTGTCCGGAGCACGCGACGTGGCCGAAGAACAACGCCGACTTCTGGCGCACGAAGATCGAAACCAATCGCCGGCGCGACCTGGACACCGATGCTCGCCTTGCCGAAGCAGGATGGCTGGCTGTGCGGGTATGGGAACACGAAGCAGCCGAAGCCGCGGCCGCCCGCGTGCACGAAATCGTGCTCGCCAGACGGCCGGGCTGAAACCTCAGTTCACCGCAGCGATCTGTTGAAAGTATCCGGGCACCGCCCCGGAAGGAGCACCGACAAGCAGCGTGCGATCCAGGAAGCTGTTGTTCAGCTCGCAGCTCGTCTCGGGCAACAGCACGCACGCGTGACATGCCGCGAGATTGACGCTGTCCGCCCCGCTCGCCCCGGATTCCATGCACAAGGGGTCGTTCGAGCACCAAGCCGCTCGCGCGAGGGCGGATCGCAGCGTCGCGGCCAGACGCTCCGGATCACCCTGCGCAACGATTCCGCCAAGGCTTCCGGCGGAGTCGCTCGTCGCGGTATAGACGAGGATTCCGGCCATGGTGTCACCGGCATACAGGCGTTCCCTGAGCGCGGACGCGGGGTAGCCGCCGTCCAGGCTCCACTCGTTGATCAGGATGTGCGCCAACGTGTGGAGCAACACGAACCGCGGAGACACCGGAGACTTGGGCCCGCTTGTCTTCGGATTCGACGGGGTCCGCTCCCGGATGAGCGCGAGATGGTTCAGCCGCATCTGCTCGACCTGTTCGATCACGGCGGGATTCGTCTCCCACTCGCGCAAGCGATCTTCATCGAGTCTGACGAAGACACCTTCACCCTTGACTTCGATCGCGGGCAACCAGTCGACGTCGTGGGACAGGTGAAGCTCGGCGAGCCGCTGCTCTGGCTCGCTCTCCAGCGGCGCGACGCCACGCGTGAACCCTTCCAGTGCGCGAACCTCGCGCAATCGCTTCGCCAACATGATCTCGGCGAGACCGAGCGCGTGCACCGGTGTCAGATCGCCTTCCGGCTTCTCGCAGACGAACGGCTGCCACTCCGACGTACGTTGTTCAGGGTTGCCGCGACACAAACTTTCGTATTCCTCCTTTCGCAGCAATGTATGGGGATCGACAGGTGCGTCCACGCTCTCGCCAGGAGTCGGTGTGTCCTCGCTCATTTCGCGAGCGAAGTGGATCACTTCCTCGATGGTCGTGTCGGCTCTCTTCAAGAGTCCTGGTCGCTTCTCGAAATGCCAACGGATGGCGTCCTCGGGTGCCCCGATCAACTTCTCCCGCTCGACCAGTCCACGCACTCCCTCGCCCCACGGCGGAATCGACAACGCGCTCCGCATGACCGGGTGCCAAGCGGAAGACGAACCTCGCTGCATGGCCCGAGGATGGCGCGTGCACGGTTGCGGCTTCGCCCCGCTGAGCCACGGCCGACGGCCTTCACAACGAATACCCAGCTCTCTCAATGATTTTACGCGGAAAGCACCCTCCATCGAGACGTCCGGCACGCCGCACGTGCACCTCACGACGACCGACCGAAGTGACGCTGTGTTGCCTTCCGTCCGCAGTGTCAGCGTCCCCCCGCAGAGACCTCTCGACTGCTCGGAACCTCGATGCACCCACTTCCAGTAGGGAAAGTCCTCGATGTGGCCGTCGTCGCACGCCAGGACGAATCGGGAGGGCACCAAGTCTTCTTGACAGCTCGGACAGTTCGCACGACCGGGGAGGCAATTGAAGGCGGAGAACGGCTGGAGGACACGGCACTCGGGACACGAGTAGAACTCGGGAAATCTGCGTACCCGGACGCCGTCGACACCGCGGTCGGGATCAGGCGCCGGCGGCAATCGGAACGACTTGACCCTGAGCACCTTTGCGAGCCTGCGTTCGAAGATTTCCGGTGCGTCGTCGATGTTCCACGAGTCGATTCCCGCCACGATGAACGACTCGTTGTCGATCGCGATCATCGCGCCCACCCCATAGGTGGTGACGAGCTGCGATCGTCGCACCGCCCCGAGTTTGCGTGCGCGCGGCCGGGCGGGGACGCCGCCGCTCCGGCGCCGTGATGATGGAGGAGGAGTCACTTCGTTCCTACCGTTTCTCGAGAAAGAGCGTCGACTCTGCGTCGACGTCACGAAGGCTCCAGAGGGTGTCCCAGCCGCCAGAGCCGTCATCGCTGCTGTCGAATCCCTTCAACAGGGCGGGATCTCGGCTTCCACGCTTGGCTTCGTACACGAGGTCCGGTTCGGCATCGGCTTCCTCGCGCCACCAGGCGATGAAATCGTCGAAGTACTCGGCCGTCGCCTCCGACTCATCGGGGTCGACCGACTGGACTCGGTCCAGAATCGCGGGCCGTACCGTCGAAATGATCTCGGGCAGGAAGGTCTCGATGTCCGAGGCCGCCTGGTTGGGAGATGCTTTGGCGATCGTCAGTCGGGTGAGCGCGACGACCACGGCATGGAACCCCCTGTCGCGAGCACGTGCGGAGAAGGGTGTGACACTGGTCGACTCCACCTCGCGATAGAGAGCCGAGTGGAAGCCGGGGAAGTTCTCGTAGTGCGACCGATCCCTCGACCGCGCCGAGTTGAGCATGACGGCGATGAGACCCGGGTGCCGTCGCCCCACCCGACTGGTCGCCTGGATGTACTCGGCGGTGGTCTGTGGTTGACCCATGACCGCCATGAGACCGAGCCGGTCGATATCGACACCGACAGAGATCATGTTCGTCGCGAGCAGGAAGTCCAGGGTCTTTTCCTCGTCCGGCCACGCGCACTTCAACAGCTTCAAGTAGCTGGGGATCGCACTCGAATCCGCACGACTGCTCAGCTCGATGTGAGATGACACCGAACGCGCGCCGCTGGAGCCATCCCGCTTGGCCAGCAACTCCAAGCGGTCCTGTACGTCGTCGAGCACTTGCAGCTCGGCGGCGGACAACAGCCGCAGACTGTTGAAGTACCCCACGAGCGTCCAATAGGCATCGCGCACCATGGGGTCGGCTTCGGTACGTGCCACAGCCTGGAACAGCGCCGCGTAAGTCCTGACCAGCAGGGTTGCCTGACTGGTCGCCGGCGTGAGCAGTCCGATGTAGCGACGTGACGCCTTGTCCTCCCGCGAAGCTTCCACGGCGAACCACGAATCCCTGGAATCGAGGCCGGCGGGCGGGAACTGTGCCAGCTTCCGATCGAACAGTGCTCCCACCTGGCCGGAGGCGCGGCGGATCGTCGCGGTCGAGGCAACGATCTTCGGCCTGTCGGCCAGGACATCCACCGCCGTCTCGTACAGACCGGTAAGGGTACCGAGCGGACCCGAGATGAGGTGCAGCTCGTCCTGGACGATGAGCTCCGGCTTCCGGATCTCGCTCCCGAGGTCTCGGTTGAACAACGCCGCCGTCTCCGGCCGCCACGGCATGGACGCGAACTTGTCCACTGTGGCGATGACCAGCGTCGGATGAGCGTCGTAGACTGCCTCGTCCACCAGATGGACGGGCAGTCCCTCGTCGGTGCCGAATTCGCAATCCGTGTTCGGACAACGCACCAGCATCCGCGTGAGCTGCGGACGTACCTCGTAGTCGCCTGCCCCCAACGGTTCTCCACACCACGGGCAGGAGTGAAGCTGGACCGGGTTTTCCTTCTGGAGCGGCCTTTCCGGGTTCTTCCGTAGTTCGTCGAGTTTGATCTCGGCACGGCCGAGCTTGTTCGGAGTCGCCGACATGCCCACCCACATGCCGATCGACACCGGCGTGCTGCCGAGATCTCCTCCTCTTCTCTCGGCGCGAACTCGCTCCATGGCGCAGATCAACGCCGCGGCACGCTCGAACTGTTGGAGAGTGAGAAGGCGAAGGGTGTAGCGCATCAGCACGGTCACTCCGCCGCCGTGCTCGCCGTCGCGAAGGCGGCGGAGAAACACGGTGAAAGCCACCAACCCGAGGTATGCCTCGGTCTTCCCGCCACCGGTCGGGAACCACAACAGGTCGGCGATACCGCGGTCCTCGTGATCCGGGTCGACGATACCTTCCAGACAGAGCAGCATGAACGCGATCTGGAACGGTCGCCACCGACCAGCCTCGGGATCTGGCGAGCCTTGTCGCCCCCTTTCGATCCACTCCGCTCGACCTCGCTGGCGGGCCATGGCCTGGTTCGCCAAGCGGAACGCCTCGATCGGCATGGGGTGACCCGGATCGGCCAGCAGCTCGACCCCTCTCCTCATCCGTTCGAGCGCTCGCCCGCAGTACGTGATCTGCTCGCGCGCCACGTTGGCGTAATCGGTCTTTTCCAGCGCGAGGACCTCCTGCCTCCGCGCCTTGATCCACTCCTCATATCCGTCGAGCATGCCTGCGAGCGCACCGACGATGTCTTCGGTCGTTCCATGTCCGAGTCGGTGCATACCTAGTGCTTTGTCGTCGATCTGCGGGTTCGAATCCGTCAACAGCACCTCATGGCTGGGCACCAGCTCGGTACGGATCGACGAAACCGCGGCCCGTGTCGACATGGAGGTGCGGATCGGTGGAGCCGTCCAGTCCCACGCGACGGAGCAACCGTGGCCGGTGGCGAAGTAGGGCGCGTGCCGGTGCAGCAGCCGACTCAACGCGTGCTCGGCATCCACCGCACCGAGGGGTGCCTTTCGCTCGACGAACGGTCGAATTCCTTCAGGGCAGTAAGCCTCCATCTCAGGCTGGAAGAAGCAATAGGCATCCTGGAGGTCATGGACACCTGCGCGCCGCGTGTTGACCAGGGTGACTGTCACCGTGACCGTGCCGCCGTCGTCAACGGGACGGATCAGCGTACGCAACTCCAGTCCAGGGCACAGTTCCGCGGTGTACATGCCCGCGGAAGTGACGTCGACGACCACGGGTTCGCAGTCCTCGGGAACACGGCGCCACCGCTCTCGCTGTTGTTCGGTACTACGGGCCTCGCTCCGACGCGGCTCGACAGGGCCACCGTTTTCGTCCTCCGGCGCATAGGTCGCGACCCGGACCTTCACCCGCACCGAACCCGTGACACCAGGATCGACACCGAACGTCATGCCCATCGACGATGGTTTGCGGCGGTTGGCGAGGGAGACTCCGAGATCGGTCTCACCCTGCTCGGAATCGTCCCCGCGGACGATGTCCGGAGGTGTGTCCACGCCGTCGGTCTCCGCGAGCTGATCGGAGTTCTCGATCTGCGGAAACAGGACACCGACGGGATAGGCGGTGATCGGAGCGTCGGTGGCGAGGATCTCCTTCGCACCGCTCTGCGGACCGAGGAGGTCGGCACGTAGGGCGGCGCGAAGGTCCTTGCGCAGCGCGTAGTGCGGCACATGGCGGGACTCGGTCACAGGATGTCCTGTCCTTCCGGGACCCGTTCGGCGTGGGTCCAGTCGAATCGGCCGAGGCCACCCAGGCGAGGAGCGAGCCATACGCCTCGGCCACCGAGACCGTGGCGTTCGGTGACCGCGGTCGAACCGGCAACCGTTTCGACACAGTCGATTTTCAGGCCGGTGATCAGGTACGGCCACTGTTTCACCCGGAAGCCCGCGGACCTCTTGAGCAGACGCCACAGGTCTTGTCGGAACTTCTTGGAGACTTCGCCGATCGGCGTGTCCGCGTGGAAGATGCCGTACGGTGGCGTTTCGGTCGGCGACGAAGGCAGGTCGTGCAGCCTGCGCAACACCACTGTGCTGCCAGGACGAACCGAGTCGAGCAGATACTTCTGCGCCGCCACGGGGTCGGTCTCGGGCTCACGCACACCGGCAGGCACCTCGTGGCACACGTCCGTCTCGATACCTTCCACGCCGACGCGCTTCCAACGCTCGCGGCCTCCCACGTACCAGCGCCCGACCGGCGTCGGCAGGTGTTCTCCCTTGCGCAAAGTCCATGTGTCAGGGCATTCGACGCGATACAAGTCGTCCCGAGGCCGCGTCATGGCTACGTAGAGAAGCCGTGCCTCGGCCAATGTGTCGGGCTCACCGATCCGTCGCCGTGCGGTCGCGTCGAACCCCGCGATCAGCACACGGTCGAACTCCAGCCCCTTGGCTCGATGGACGGTGGACACGAGGGTCTGATGCGAGGGAAGCGTGGACAGTTCATCAGGCAGTCGCCCTTCAGCGGCTGCCCTTCGCAAGGCCTCCAGATCGAGTTGGTTGCGTGCGCCCGCCGCGACAGTCCGCAACGAGCGCCACGTCTCGTCGATGTCGATGTTTGCAGGCATCTCCAGCTCGGTCAGAAGCTGTTCGAACCGTTCCCGACCCAAGGCCACAGCACCGGTCGCGGTGATCAATCCCGCCACCCAAGCAGGAACGACACCGGATCGCGGAGATCGCTGGACACGGTGCGGGACATCGAGCTGCCCGAGCTTTTCGGACATCAGAAGCACCTGAGCGTTGTCCCGGCAGAGGATCGCCGTCGTACCGGCGAAGTCTCGCAAGGAGTCCTGCGCGAATGGCGTGTCGAGCCTTCCAAACGAAGCGACTTCCGCGAGGCGAGAATGGATATCTCGGACAAGCGCGGCCACCGCCTCCAGGTCCGCCTGGAGAATGTCCGACAAACGTTGCAGACTTTCTCCACAAGGCAGCGCACAGCGTGCCTCGACGGTACGGGCACGAAAGTTCTCGGCAAGAACGACTTCGCGCAGCTCGTCCCCGAAAGTGGCACGCAGCCACCTGAAGAACAGGCCCGCTTCCTCAGCCCGCGCCTGCGGGTCGGACACCTGGAACCCGTAGATCGACTGGGCGGAGTCCCCGACGACGGTGAAACCCATGTCAGGGAACCTGTCGAGGAACGATTCGACCATTTCCCGCCGCGGTCCGACAAGGTCCTGCACCTCGTCGATGATCACATGGGCGGGCGCGCCTCGTTCGGTCTCCTCGACGACTCCGTCTTCGATCGCGGCGGTGGCGAGCTCGATCCGTCGATCGAACCCAAAGCCCGAGAGGTCTTCAGGTCGATAGCCCGCTTCGAGTAGGAGAGACGAAGCCCAACTGTCGAAGGTCTGGGCACGCACCCGTCGACCCGCGACAACGCTCCGGCCTGCACGGGTACGCAAGACCTGTGCTGCCGCGCGGGAAAAGGTCCAGATCAAGATCTCCGATGCCGCGGTTCCCTCCGCCGTCATCAAATGTTCGATTCGGCGGATCAAGGTGGTGGTCTTGCCCGCGCCTGCTTGTGCCGGAACCAGCAGTTTGTCGTCACGGGCGCTGGTCACGACACTCCGCTGAGCTGGGGTGAGCTCAACGCCCTCCCCCTCTGACTCTGTCACCGCTGTCCCCTCTGCCAGAGATAGTCGAACTTCGTGAACGCGAGGTCCTGATGGAAGTTCCTGATGTTGTCGCGCACATCGAGGATGAGGCAGGTGTCCTTGCCTCCGTTGCGACTTCCACGCAGGCCACGCCCGATCATCTGCTGGTAGTCGTTCGGGCTGTACACAGGCCGGGCGATGACGACGGCGCGGGTCGCCGGCGCGTCGAAGCCCTGCGAGAGCACGCCGTAGTTGGTGAGAGCCCGGAGTCGGCCCTGCCGGAACGACTCGATGCGCTGACGTCGCTCCGGCATCGGAGTCGCGGAATCGATCGCGGCGGAGCGGACACCCCGGTCGCCGAGTTTGGCGGCCAGGAACTTGGCGTGGCCGACTGACGTCGCGAACACGAGAACCGGCCAGTCCTCGGGCAACGCGGCGATCTCCTCCACGAGGAGTTTGTTGCGAGCCTCGTCTTCCGCGAGGCGCAGCTCCGCACTCCTCGGCAGGAATCCCTTGATCCCACCAAGCTCGTCCGGATCGAGCTGGATATCCGCGCCGACCAGTTCACGGTGTTCGACGCGCGCAAGGACTCCCAGGTCCTGCAAGTCGGAAATGGGCTCGCCGGAGAAGACACCCTCGTCGAGGCGGACCTTGCCGAACCTCTGCACCAAACGCCTGGTCAGCTCGGCGTCGTTGCGGAACGGCGTGGCCGTCAGCCCCACGAGGTGCCGTGAGGTCTCGCGGTGGGTGAGTCCGAGGTGCTCGAGAATGGAGGTGTACTCGCGGGAGATCGCCACGTGTGCCTCATCGACGAAAACGGCCGAAGCGTTGCGCAACCATGCGTATTCATCCGTACCCAAACACATTCGCAACTTCGCGTCAGTGGCGATGACGAGGTGCGGCCTGCCCGTGACGGGGGTGGCGGAATTCGTCGTCCACAGTCGGTCGATGACCAAAGACTGCTCGGGACCGACGTTCTCCCAGACATGCTTCCACGACTGGAAGGCCTGCTCGCAGAGCTCGGCGGTCTGCGAGATCCACAAAATCGGCCCCTCTGGAATCCCGTCCTCCCGGATCCACCGGATCGCGCCTTCGGCCGCGAGACGCGTCTTGCCTGCCGCGGTCGGAAGACTCAGCATCCCGCGCTCGGCGTGTTCGCTCCGCAGCAGAAAGGTCAGCCTGCCTGCGATCACCTCCTGGAAGGCGTGCAGCCGAGGAAAATCAGTCGGCCCCTCGGCTTCCTCACGCATGGGCGGAGCAGGAATCCGTACACCCGCGAACACGTCGGGGAGCCCGAGATCGGTCACGAACCGCAGTGCGGCAGGGCCGCCGTCGAAGTTCGCCGGAGCAGTCTCGAACCTTTCGGCGATGTCCTTGGCGTGCACCCGAAGCACGCCGTCGTCGTGCGCGTTGTACGCCAGCTGCGCCACCCGGTGGGCATCCGGGTCCTGCCCGGTCTCAGAGGTCTCACTGGCGATCAGCCCCGGAGGAAGTCCCTTACGCAGGTTCTCCTCGCCGACCAAGAAGGCGATCTTCTCCACAAGGCTGTCACTTTCGCGGATCTCGGTGAGCCGAGCCTGGACTTCGCTGTCCTTCTGCTGCTGGTGATGCGCCTCGATCACCCTCCGACAGCCGGAGACTCCGAGATTCCACCCGAATTCCCTGTCGACGAGAATGAGAGCGTCCTCGAACGACGTGCCGTCGACTATCAGCACCGTGTTGTCCTGTCGGGCGCTCTTCAAGGCGACGGTTCGAGTGCCCTGAGGGCTGCGGGTCACTTCTTCGAGCTCACTGCACCACTGCAGGTGGCACCCCTGGACCACGGTCGTTCCCAGTCGCTGTCGAAGCGGCGGCCACTCGTCGGTGAGCGGGACGGCGGGCCTGCTGTAGACCGGACGCAGCCGCTTTTCGATGACGTCGACGAAACGACGCATCCCGAGCTCACGGATCATGAACTCGACCCGCTCGGCCTCGTCCGGGAAATCCGCCAGCATCGCAGGATGGTTCTCCCGGACCAGTGCCGCGTATTCCTCCGCGGTCGTGGCGACCGCGATATCACCACGAGCACGGAGGTCCCACTCCTGGCCTACCCGGCAGCGCATGGCCTCTTCCCGCTCGACAAGGTCCGGAGCGAACCGGGAGAGGAGGGCGTAGGCGAAACCCACGAAATTGTCGTCGGTACTGGACTTCACCCGTTCGAGGAACTCGGTCCAGCGCTGCGGGTCCATGTCACCGACGTTGACGGTCATCCCCAACCGCCGAGCCTTGTCGGGGCTGATCGCCGCGACAGGAAGCAGGGAGGCGAACGCGCTCAGCTGAGGGCCGACTGCCTCGCATACGGCGACCAGTCCCATCGAGGTGTCGACCATGCCGTAGGTACGCAGGAACCAATTGACCGGCGAAAGCACCCGCATCCGAGTACTCACCTTGCTGCCGATCTGTCGAGTCCAGGACTCGACAAGCCCGTCCTCGGGCGCCGCCGCCAGGAACGCGGCCTTGCCCTCATCGGACAGTTCCTGGAACAGGTGCAGTGACCCCATGGTCGGCGCTCCGGTCAGCACGACCGTCTGAAGTTGCACCCTGCTGGCCGTCGCCTTCAGTTCCCGGCAGTACTCGCCGTGCGCCCACAGGTGGTACTCGTGGAACCAGCTGTCGTTTTCCGGCCGATGACCGGAGGCCGGTCGATCGGTCATACCGAGTTCGCGCAACACCGGCAGGTCATCGGAGTGGAAGCGGACGTCGACAGCCAACCTGGCGTCACGCGAACCGTCCTCCGGCACCACCGGCCCCGGCAGCAGGCACTTGCCGATCGGGCGAAACACCCCGGCAGTGGTCCTGACCCGGATCCCGGCGGACACCTTTGCCGACTTGTCGCGCACCACACTCACGAGGTCCACACCACCCGCGGTGCGCCACAGCTCCCAGAGCCGAGTCCACTCCTCATCACCGTAACCAGAGAAGCCCTGGTCGATGACGCTGCGAAAGCGTCCCTCCGCGTCGGCTTCGCGGATCCCGAGCCGGTCGAGTTCCCGGATCATCGTCGGGTCACCCGAGATCCCGCGGTCCACGTACACCAGGTCATCGGTAAGACCGTCCTCGTCGTTGGACCGGAAAACGCGGCCGGCGGACGCGGCGACGAAATCACCGCTCTCGGTCAGGACGATCTCGGCCTTCCTTGCCTCCGTCGCGACCGTTCGGAACGTGACGTCCTCGGCGGCGAGTTCGTCAAGGTGCGCCACGATCCGGATGGCGACGGCGGACGCGACCGCTGTCCCGTCCTCGACCAGTGCCTCCAGCCACGCGACGACGGTTTCCACCTCCACGCCCGCCGCGGCGAGTACGTGGTTCACTTTCCCTCGGCGCAATCCACTCGCGTCCACCGAACTGTGCAGCCAGTCCTTCGGCCGACCGGCGTATTCGGTCCACAGCGTCAGCGCGATTCGGCTCAACTTTTCCGGGTGAACGCGCAGGTCCGCGGGTTTGCGCAGAACCCCGTCCTGATCAGGGAGCGAGGGCCGGACAGCCGCGAGTGCCCAGACCTTCTCGGTCAAGTACTCGCACGCCCAGTTCGGCGACTCCTTGGCACGCCCCGGCAACAGCGGCAAGTACGCAGCAGGGTCTTCGAGCATCACCAAATCCGGCAGTGAGGCGAGCACGAGGTCGGCGGTGGCATCGAGCAGCTCGATGTTGAGTTCGCTTCCGGACAAGAGGTGCTGTCGGTCCTCGTTGGTCTTCCACGCGGCATTGACGACGCCACTGAGCGTCGTCGCATACTCGGTCGGGAAGAAAGCCCAGAACTCTCCCCGCTCATGCGGCACCTGACACACGGTCTGCCCATGGTCGTTCTTCGTCACCGAGTACTCCGGAACAGCCCACGACATGTCGATCACGACCCGATCGTGCAGTTCACCCGCGCCGATCCGTGTGCGCTCGCTGACCTGGTGGGATCGGGAGAACACGCGGTACTGCTCCGAGCGAGACTTCTGACCGCCCCGGGCCTCGTGGATCACGTGCCGCACGCCATCGTGCTCGACGGTGATCTCACGACGGACGATCGGCAACTCCCTGCGATCCTCGAGCACCATCTTGCGGACGTGGTGCGAGAACACCTGGAACAGGCGGGGGAACTCGACGATGTCCTTCCCGAGCAGATCACCGGCGCCGGGCGCCAACGGTAGCCGGACGACGGTGGCCGCTCCCGCGCTCATCAGCTCGTCGAGGACGGGATCGAGCGAACGTTCGTGGTCCTCGACCAGCGGCCAAGCGAGCCTCAGCACCGGAGTGTCGCCCACCGTTTCCAGTCGCTTCTCGCCGTTTGCGATCCGCGCATCATTGACGGCCGCGAGGATCTCGTCGGCGGAACGCTCCGCGTCGAACCCGAACGAGCCGGAGCGGCTGAAGAACTGCGGAGTGTCGGTCACGGTCAGCACCGACTTCACGCCGACACCGAAGCGGCCGATCTGACTGCCGCTCTTCTGCGATACCCCCATGCGGAGGATGGTGTCCGCTCCCTGCGCCGAAATAGGCGCGCCGTCGTTCGCGCAGTACATGTGGGTTTCGGTGAGAACGACGTGGATCGTCCCGTTCCGGTGTTCGGGCGCCCGCATCTCGTCCGCACCGTTCTGCACCAGCTCGTACACCTGGCGTTCTCCGTAGCCGCCTTGGTGGATACGGCGCTCGGCGTTGGCGTCCTCCTTGATGCGGTCGGGATCGAACGCATAGGTCCCCAACGCCAGGCCATCGAGCCTGGCGATCATGACAAGCACGGGGCTGACCGCACTGTCGACCATCACTACTTCACTCCTTCAACGGACAGGTTCACGGCCACTGTCCTTCTGATCCCGAGCAGGTCGGGATTCGAGCGAGTCCGCGGCGCACTGCCACCCGACAGACACGGACAAGACGAAATTCGGGTACGACAAGTAGCGGCCCCTGACCGCAGGCCGCGCTTGACTCGGGTGTGGATGACTCTGCTGCGGCCCGGACCCTCCCGAGATGAAGTCGACACCCCGAAGGGTGTGTCGGATCGATGAGAAGATGAGAAGCGGTACAGTCGGACAGATTCAGCCGACCGAGGTGACGTTAACCATAAGTTGACAGCGCGCAAGTGTCAAATTTGCCTGTTAGACTGCTTTCGACCCCCTGATGGGAGGTCGCTCGCAGGCATCAGGGAAGGCAATCAGGCGAATGAGCGCTCAGCAGGGTGAGGACTTCGGCCCGTGGCTCGGACGGCAGTTGCGCCGGGCATCGAAATCCCAGGCCGAGCTCGCGCAACATCTGGACTTGACCCGTGCCGCAGTATCCGCATGGATCACCGGACGCGCCGAACCACGCGAGGAAGTCAAGCGACGAATCGCCGAGTTCCTCGGCATCGACGTGGCCTCTCTGCACAACCGCACCGCGGACGTGGTCGCCAAGCTCCCGCTGGAGTGGCACCACAGGCCGGCACATGCGGACGGCGGACGTGAATACGGCAACGCCGCCGCCTTCGCC
Source organism: Amycolatopsis sp. BJA-103 (assembly GCF_002849735.1). Classification (GTDB taxonomy): domain Bacteria; phylum Actinomycetota; class Actinomycetes; order Mycobacteriales; family Pseudonocardiaceae; genus Amycolatopsis. The sequence continues at coordinate 8,044,862 of NZ_CP017780.1, read as the reverse complement.
TTCAACGCCGACCTGGCCGTCCTCGCCCGCGAGGCGACCCAGAACTCGCTCGACGAACGCCATGATCCTTCCAAACCGGTCCGGGTCCACTACACATTGCACGAGTTGAGCGGCGCACACCTCGACTCGTTTCTCGAGGCGTTGCAGTGGGACAAGTTACGCCCGCACTACGACAAAGCCGCTTCGGCGGAACAGAAGGTCTCCCGAAGTCTGCGAGCGGCGCTGGACGACCTGGACCGAACCAGGTCGCTGCTGTTGTTGAGGGTGGACGACTACAACGCCGCCGGCCTCACCGGTCCCGAGTACAGCGACGGTCGCTTCGCGGCTGTCGTCCGAAGGCAGCTCGACAGCCACAAGCAGTCCGGCAAGCGAGCCGGCGGTTCCTACGGGCTCGGAAAAGTCACCCTGTGGGCCACCAGTCGCTTCGGTCTGGTCCTGATGAACTCGACGCTGTCGATTCCCCATGAGGGCCGGACCGAACGTCGTGTCATCGGCAGGCTCGACTTGCCTTGGCGAACCGTGGACAAGACGGCTTACGCGGGGCCCGCCTGGTTCGGAGAACCGGACACCACGCAGAGCCACAAGGGTGTCTCCCGGTCGTGGTGGGCGGACGAGGAGTCCGTTCGAGGGCTGCAGCTCGAACGCTCCAACGCGGAAACAGGCACGTCGTTCCTCATCGTCGGTGCGCATGACGCCTCCGGGGACGCGGAATCGCTGGAGGAGATGCACGAGAAGCTGGTGCGTTCGCTGGCCGATGGTTTCTGGGCCGCGATGATCGGTGGTGATCGGGCAGGCGCGCTGCTCGAAGCCCGCGTCACGACCTTGCGCAACGGCCGGGTGCTCGTACCCGAACAACAGGTCAATCCCCATACTCACCATCCCGCGCTGAGCAGAGCCCTCAAGGCGTATCTGGACAACGAGACCGTGACCGAGCGGACCGCGGGCGATCAAGTGGCCAGTGTCGAAGTACCACTGTTCGTCACCCCGCTGAAAGGCGAAGGTCGAACCCAAGGCAAAGGCGCAAGACACTCCGCCGTCCTTCTGCTCACCCGTGCCGAAGGGGAGGAACGAACCAACCGAGTGGTTTGCATGCGCGGCAACCGCATGGCGATTCTCGACAGGCGGCCCAGGGATCTCCCGCTGGGCGCCGACGCCTTCCAGGCCGTCCTTCTCGCAGGCCATGCGACCGAGAACGAAGGCGAAGACGTCGACCTCGCGGAACAGTTTCTCCGCGCGTCCGAGCCCCCTGAGCACCACAAGTGGGATCGCACGGAAGAACTGACGTCCCTGTACCAGCGAGGAGCCTTGTCCCGCATCAGCGAGTTCCTCGAAGAGATCGACAAAGCGGTACGCGAGCTTGTCGGGCGTCGGGAGATCGGCCATCGGGGTGGCCCGAGCGTTCTGAAGGAGCTGCTGAAACTCGACGGCGCCGCCGCCGGCAGCAGACGCGCACAGGGCGTGCCGACGGTCCGGAGCATCAACGCTCAGCTGGACGACACGGGCGCCTGGCACGTGAGTGTCGACATCAAGCTGCCCAACGCGGAAGACCCGTGGTTGCTGACACCGGTCGCCAAGTTCGACGTCAGGTCCGGCGGGCGCCCTGCCGTCGAGTGGAGCCTTCTCACCCCTGCGAAGAACTGCGACATCGAGAACGGCAACCTGGTAGTCCCGCCGGGGATGCGATCGGCCTCGTTCATCGGTGTCACGGATCCGGGAAGTCATCCTGTTCAAGGTCGCCTGTCCCGACTGGTCGTGGACGTCCAGAAGGCCCGCGGAGGTGTCGCGTGAGAGCAGCATTCCCCTACCCGACGCTCTTCGGTGACGTGAGTCTCGACGTGACGGCCGTGAGTGTGGACGGCGCGGAGCTCCCGTACTCGCACGTGTCCAAGGTCGAGCAGACAGTGGCGTTGCATCGAACCGGACGGGAAGAATGGGAGGTTGCGACTCTGCACCTCGCCGCCAAGATCCCCGATGAGGAGCTCGCCGCAGGGCCTTGGGTCGATCCGGTGTGTTTGGCGGTGCTCACCGAGAAAGCCACCAACGCCCGGTCGACAACACGTCTGACCCGTTCCCGTGACGGTAGCTGGCGCGGGAGCATCGAACTGGCGCATGCCCGCCATCTCAATCGCGCCTCACTCGGTCTGACGGTTGTCGCCACACTCGGCGAGATGGCGGGCCGCTTCATCGGTGCCACCGAAAAGGACTGGTTCGTGGACCTCAAGGTCACCACCCCGGTCCGACAGCGCGATATCGAGATCGTGGAGGTCGACTTCCGCGAAGGACCGCACGAATGGTTGCATCCGTTCAAGGAGTCACCATGGATCGTCGAAACCACTGGCGACATCCCGACGGTCTATCTGAACACGAGCGCGGTGGAGGGTTTGATCGATGCCCTGCACGGCACAGGCGGCAGCCCTGAGGAGAAGATGCTGCGTGAGATGACGGCGAGCCAGGTAGCACAGGACGCCTGGACGGCCATGTTCCACACCGCCATCAGCGACCTGGATCTGGACGAAGACGGGACACCTCAGATGCCTGCCGGCTGGCGCGAGGCCGTGGTCCGGATGATGCTGCCGGACGTGCTGCCGGGACGGCAGCTCACGGACGCGCTCTTCGACATCAACGAACGTCGTACCAAGGGGTTCGGTTGGTCCGAGCTCCAGACGAGTGTCCAGTACGCGGCAGGCAGGCGAAGTCAGATCACCAAGAAGCTGACCAACGCCGTGCGGTCTGTTCATCGTTCGGACAGGGGCGATGATCGATGAGTGTTGAAAACAAGGCCGACCTCCCGCTCGTTCTGGGTTTGTTGCCGAACGCGGCGGTGGCCAAGTTCCTGACTCGCGGTATGCAGTCAGGGCAGGAAAAACCGCCGCTGGTCGCCCTCCGCAAGGCATCGATTTCGCTTCCGCCGACGGAAGCCCGTTGGGGGATCGCGCCGATCCGGGAGTTGCTCGACGTGGCGATGGAGCGCTTCGCGGGAAGACCTGTGGACGCCGACGGCTGGCTGGCACCGAGACTGCATGCCACCCTGCGGATGACCAGGGCCGAAGCTGCCGACAGTCGCCTGTGGAACTTCCTCTCCATGATCGCGGCTCCGGATTACGTGGTGTGGCGCCACAAAGGCGCCGAGATCACGCCGGCCTCCCGGTTCAGCGGCCCGCACTACACCCAGGCCTTTGCCCGTCTGTGGTGGGCGGCCGAGTTGTTCCGCAACGCGGACGACTACAGCCCGGTGGAAGTCGCCTGCAGCGTTCAAGACGTCCTGAACACGACGATGCGCCTGGACGTCATCGACCATCGCCCGACCGCGTTCGCGATCATTCGCGTGCTCGAGGAGTTGAAGCGCTCGAACGTTTCACGTCTGGGAGACCGGGCCAACGCGTTGTCGTCCGCCGTGAACACGGCGGGGAGCACCCTGCTGTACGACGTTCTGGCGCCGGACGAGCCGGTGGATCAGGACGCGGTGCACGACTGGATCACCGAAGCCGAAGACATGGCCCCGGTGCACTGGGACCGTCTTCCCGACGGACCGGACGACGGCGAAGTCAGCGAGGACGCAGTCAAGGTCCTGATGCCCCTGTTCAGACAACTACTCGAAGAGGCGCCTGTACGACAACGGAAGAAGGCTGCCGACTCTCCGGAGTAGCGTCCATTTCGGACGGAGTCGCGATAGGCATCGAGGGCAGCTGAGGTCGGTCGTAAATTCCCGGATCCCACTTCGCGGCGACAACCGCGTCAAGGTCCTCGGCTTTGAACTCGACCCCCAAGGCCGCAGCGAGCACGTGTGCGGCCAGGCGCGGCGGAATGGCGTTGCCGACCTGCTGCGCGATCTCCTTGCCGGACCAGGGGTAATCAGCGGGAAAGGTCTGCAAGAGCCCGGCTTCGTCTTTAGTCAGCCGATCCAGCTCGTGCTTGGGCCAGCCGGACGAATACAGCCGATTCCGTGAGATCTTGCCGGTGACCGTGGCAGACGGCTCGTCGGACCTGCGCCTTCCCCTCAACTTGGGATTGCCGCCGGTTCCGTAGTTGGAAACCACTTCGAACGGCTCGTCCCGGTTGCGCAAGGCGTCGGACATCGTCACCCACGGCTTGAGAGCGGCTACTCCCTCGGACCGATCCTTGCCCTTGTAGTACCGACGGTGCGTTGGCGTGGGCAGCGAAGCCTCGCCGTGAAGTCGTGCGATGAGGATCGCGCGACGGCGAGTCTGCGGAACTCCGAACTCTTCAGTGTGCAAGACACCGCAGGCGACTTTGTAGCCACGTTCCTTCAGAACATCGGCGTATGCCTGCCAGACCGGCAGGACCGTCGGAACCTGTTCCAGCACGATGGCTTCGTAAGGCATTTCGTAGTCGAGAGCTTCCAATGCCCAGCGCAACGGCTCGAGCACCAGGCCGGAACGTTCCTTGCCGTTACGATTGTCGTCGCCTGCGCGTTCGTCGTCTTCGTGCAGCTTCTCGAGTTCGGCGCTGATGTCTTCGCCTGCGGCCATCTGCTCGACGAAGCCGAGGACCGTGTCCAGTGCACGGCGACCGGCACCGCCTCCCGCGACGGTGTACGTCTGGCACGGCGGTCCGCCCGAGAGCACGGTGGCATCGGGGAAATCCTTGGGCCCGTAGGCCCGGACGTCGGCATGCTTGGTGCCGAGGCCTGCGGCTTTTCTGGTCTCGCAGGCGTTGTCGTCCCACTCGATGCCGTCGACGTGCACACCCAACCAGTGTGCGGCGACGTCCAGCCCGCCAGGCCCCGCGAACAGGTCCACCATCTGGATCTGCGCAGTCGTGAACAGCTGCGGCTGCACAGGGGTCATGGGGTGGAAGCTTAACTCGTGTACGACGACCTTGAAATCATCAGGCTCCACCGCGTGTCAGCGCGGCACGAATGGCGAGTCCCAACGCGTGTGCGACGGGCGGTGGTGAGGCGTGACCAACCTGGCGGTAACGAACGGTCTTCTTGCCTTCGAACCGCCATTCCGGCGGGAAACCCTGCAAGCATGCGGCTTGCTCGACAGTCAGTTTGACCATGCCGTCCCGGCCGAGCGCCGGGTCCCACACGAAGTCGGAATCCGGCACCTCGTTCGCAACCGTGGCGCCGTTCACACCCATCTTGGCCCAGGCCTGCTTCGACCCCGTGGGGCCGAGATCCGGACCTCCTCGGTCCCACGATCCTCCGACCAAGGTCGGCGCCAGTTTGTTCGCCTGCCGGGCCCACTCGCTCGTATCCTCCCAGCCTCGCGCCTTCATTGACTCTTCCAACGCCTCACCCACTGTCACCGGTGGTTCCAGGCTCGGTTCGGGTACTTCGAAGGCCTCCATGGCATCGCCTTTGAGCGCCACCAGAATGCCTTGCTCACGATTCTGAGGGACCTGGTGGTCGGCCGCGTTGACCACGAACCACTTGTACCGATAGCCCAGGTGGTCGAGTTCCACGTGGACGAATTCCCTCACCGCGCTGTAGTCGTCCTTGGTGACGAGGTCCGGAACGTTCTCGACCAACAGTGCGCGTGGCTGAACTCCATGCATCAACATGATGGTCGCCTTGAGCAACTCCAGCTCGATGTCACTTCCACGAGTCCGGTTGACCGTCGCCGAGGCCTTCACCCGCGGAAGACCGGCGGACAGCAAGTCGACGTCGTAGACCTGCTGGTGTTCTTCTGCGACGAACTGGAGAAGATCCAGTTCGAGGACATCCCATCCAGGACGATTCGCTCGCAGCGTTTGACACGCCACATCGCGATTGTCCAGCAGCAGAACAGGATCGAAGCCCGCCTGTTCCAAACCCAGTGCGAGCCCACCCGCCCCCGAACAGACATCGAGCGAGGAAAATCGTTTTGCTTCCGCCATAGTCCCCACCGAACCCCTCGACCACAGGAAGTGTTTCAGCGTATCCCAGAACAGTGTTCAACGGCACCGAATTGTCGAGGCTTCCACAAGCGTCCACACTGGACAGACAAAAAGGCCCTCCCGCGAACGGGAGAGCCTTAGTGCTGTCTCAACCAGACGTGCGCCCGAAGGGATTCGAACCCCTGACCTTCTGATCCGTAGTCAGATGCTCTATCCAGCTGAGCTACGGGCGCTTGTTCAGTTTTTAATCTAGCACCTGCCGGAACAGGTGCCAGCGGAGGCTCCGGGATTTGAACCCGGGAGGGGGGGTTACCCCCAACCGCATTAGCAGTGCGGCGCCATAGACCAGACTAGGCGAAGCCTCCCAGGTCGAACGACCACTGCCCAGATAGGTTACACACCCCGCGAACCCCCGCGAAAGGGACCCCCCTTAGATCCGTTGCAGCGCTCTGAGCAGCAGCGGAGAGCGCCCACCGAGTCCTTCGGCTTCGAAGACGGCGATGCCGACGCGGGGTAGGTCGCGGGCCGCGGGGTACGCCAGATAGCGCGGGACCCAGCGGGGCTGGAACTTCGCGTTGAAGCGGTAGAGGGTTTCGATCTGGATCCAACGTGAGAAGAATCGCAGCGTCCGGGCGGACAGGCGGGCGACGGGGCCGGCGCCGATGCGTTGGCCTTGTTCCAGGACGGCGCGGAAGGCGGCGAAGTTCAGGGACACGTGGTCGGCGGGGGTCGTCAGAAGCAGTTCGGAGATCATCAGCTCGTTGACGCCGTTGTCCGCGGTCCGGTCGCGGCGCATGACGTCCATCGAGAGGCCCTTCTCGCCCCACGGGACGAACTGGAGCAAGCCGCGAACGCGATCCTCGTGCTCGGCGGTGACCAGGACCGAGCCTGGGTCGCCCATGCGTCCGAGGGCCATCGAGAAGCCGCGTTCGGTGTCGGTGCCGCGCCAGGTGGCGGCGAGGGCGCGGAGTTCGTCGAGTTCCGCGGGAGGCACGTCTTCGGCCTTGCGGACGCGGACGGCGTACCCGGCTCGCTTCGTGCGCGAGACGGCTTGGCGGACGCCGCGCATGGTGCGGCCTTCGAGGGTGAAGGTGCCGGTGTCGACGACGGCTTCGTCGCCGATCTCCAGCACCTCCAGGCCGAAGCGGGCCCAGACGGTCGCGCCCAGTTCCGAGCAGCCCATGGTCGCCGGGGTCCAGGCGTAGCGACGGCAGACGTCGAGGTACTCCTCGATCGCGCCCGGCCACGCTTCCGGGTCGCCGAGGGGGTCCGCCGAGCACAGCGCGACACCGGCGATCACGCGATAGGTCACCGCGGCCTTCCCCGACTTCGAGAAGACCACGAACTTGTCCCTGCGTAGCGCGAAGTACCCCAGTGAGTCCCGTTCGCCCACCAGCGCCCTGAGCCGTTCGATCTCGTCATCGGTCAGCTCCGGCGCGGGTTCGGCCGAGCGGAGCAGGAAGTACGCGGCCAGCAGGACCGCGCCGATGCCGAACAGCAGGCCGACGGCCGCCGACAGGTCCTCCAGCCACAGCGCGTGGAACACCGCGGGGCCGCTGACGCCGACCAGGGCCAGGACCGACTGAGCGAGCCTGTCACCGACGTCCAGGGGCTCCAGCGCCCTGGCGACCGACAGCAGCACGAAGTTGATCGCGACCCCGGCCACCGTCAGCTGCAGGAAGACCCGGACCGCACGCCACCGTCCAGTGACCGGATCGGGGAGCGCGATGAAGTGACGTCGCGTCGCGATCAGGGCGATCAGCAGCGCGAGCGACACGAGGCCGGCGCCGAGGACGTGCCGCAGCCCGAGGTGCGACACGGTCAGCAGGACGGCGGCGGCGACCGCCAGTTGCCAGGCTCGTCGCTTCCGCCGTTTGAGGCCGGCGGCGAGCAACACGAGCAGCACACCGGTCACCAGCGCGACCGTCGCCGCGCCGACCGTGGCCTCGTGCGGCAGTTCCAGCCATTCGGCGACGTGCCCGCGCAGGGTGCGCCGCCCGGCCGGGACCAGCACCGAGACCAGGGCCAGCAGTCCGGCCAGCCGCGTCACCCAGGTGACCACCACCACCGAGGTGGCACCCGCCACCCGCCACGCGCCCGCCAAGTCCCGCCCCTAGGTTCAGCTCCTTGCCAGCTCCACGAACGGTACAAGGGCGTCGGGGTTCAGCAGCGCATCCCGGCTGACGGCGCGGTCAGGTGAAACCCCCGAAAGGATCTTCTTGACCGGAACCTCGCATTTCTTGCCGTTGAGCGTGCGGGGTACCTCGGTCACCTGGACGAACCGGTCGGGCACGTGCCGCGGCGAGAGGGCTCCTCGCAGCTCCTTGCGCAAGGCGGGCTCGACCTCTTCGAGCGAGACGCCGTCGGCCAGGACGAGGAAGCACAGCAGTTGCCCCTCCTCGTTACCCGCCGCCGAAGTGTCGATCACCAGCGAATCCGCGACCTGGTCGAAGGACTCGACGACCCGGTAGAACTCGGCCGTGCCCATCCGGACGCCGCCACGGTTGAGCGTCGAGTCGCTGCGCCCGTAGATGACCGCGGAGCCGCGGCCGGTGATCCGGATCCAGTCGCCGTGCCGCCAGATCCCCGGGTACATCTCGAAGTACGCCTCGCGCAGCCGCGAGCCGTCCGGGTCGTTCCAGAAGAACACCGGCATCGACGGCATCGGCTCGGTGATCACCAGTTCGCCGACCGTCTCCACCACCGGTTTCCCCTGCTCGTCGAAGGCGGCGACGGCGGCGCCGAGCGCGCGCACCGAAAGCTCGCCCAGCCAGACCGGGACGTCCGGGGCCGACGTGACGAACGCCGCGCACAGGTCCGTGCCACCGGACACCGAGCAGATCTGGACGCGTTTGCCGACCTCGTCGACGATCCACCGGAAGCCCTCGACACTCAACGGCGCACCGGTGGATCCCAAGGCGCGCAACGCGGTGAGGTCGTAGCGCTCGGCCGGTTTGATCCCGGCCTTCAGACAGCTCTGGATGTACGGCGCCGACGTGCCGAAGTAGGTGACGCGATGCTGTTCGGCCAGATGCCACAGCACGTTGAGGTCCGGGCTGCCGGGGCTGCCGTCGAAGAGCACGATCGTCGTCCCGGTCAGCAGGCCGGAGATGAGGAAGTTCCACATCATCCAGCCGGTGGTGGTGAACCAGAAGAACCGGTCGCCCGGTCCGAGATCGCTTTGCAGGGCAAGGGCTTTGAGGTGTTCGAGGGTGATCCCGCCGTGCCCGTGGACGATGCCCTTCGGCAGCCCGGTGGTCCCCGAGGAGTACAGGACCCACAGCGGGTGGGCGAATTCGACGGGCTCGAAGGCCAGTTCCGCGCCGGCGTTGTCGGTGAGCAGCGTGTCCCAGTCGAGGGTTCCGTCGAGGCGGCCGCCCGCGTAGTCGATGAGCACGGTCGCTTCGAGCGTGGCGATCTCGTCCCGCAACGAGTTCACCGTCGAACGGCTGTCGAACCACCGTCCATTGTAGACGTACCCGTTGACCGCGATCAGCACCTTCGGCTCGATCTGCGCGAAGCGGTCGGTGATCGCGCGGACCCCGAAGTCCGGCGAGCACGACGACCAGACGGCGCCGAGGCTCGCGGTGGCGAGGAAGGCGATCAGCGTCTGCGGGCAGTTCGGCGCCAGTGCGACGACTCTGTCCCCTTTGGACACTCCCAGCTTCCGCAGGCCCTCCCTCGCGGAAGCGACGGCGGAACGCAAGGCGCCGTACGTCAGTTGTGACGAGAGGCCGTCTTCGCGGTGGAAGATCACGGCGATCTCGTCGTCGGCCTTCGCGGCGCCCGCGACGCCGGGCATGAGCGAGTGCTCGGCGTAGTTCAGCGTGCCGCCCTCGAACCACCGGGCGTTCGGCATCTCGCCGGTGAGCACTTCGCCAGGCTGATCGTGCCAGCGCAGGCCGAGGAATTCGCCGACGGCCGACCAGAACTCCGGTCCGCGCCGCACGGAGAACTCCCACAACTCGTTGTAGTCGTCGACTTCCACGCCGCGTTCGGTGCGCAGCCACTGGCGGAACGCGTCGATCTTGGTGTCGGACAGGCGGCTCGGCTCGGGGCGCCAGAGCACTTCTGGGGCGTCGGCGGTGTGCGTCACCCCGCGATGTTAACCCTCGTTAACCTACTTGGCGAGCCCCTGTGAACAGCTCGTACGCCATCGTCTTGAGGCGCCCCGCGTCGAGCGGGGTGACCGTCAGCCACCCTCGATCGCGACGGAGTCCGTAGCGGCCGTCGGGGGTGTCCACCCAGGTCAGCGTGCCTTCTCCGCGCACCCAGCGGCCCTCCCACGACTTCCTGGCCGCCCCGAGCCGCCCGCTGCCGATCCGCTGCGTCGCGATCCGCACCATCACGATGACCTCGGGTTCGCGCAGCCCGGCGTCGCGCAGGACATCGGAGAAAGCCGGCTGCCCGCCACGCTCCCCCGCCTCGCAGGCCGCCGTGTAGTCGTCGACGCGCAGGTTGACCGAGAGGCCCCGCCCCTGCTCGCATGGCGGCAACGCCTGCAGCAGGGTCGCGGCGACGAGGGGTTCCCGCAGCGCGGACAGCTCGACGTCGGTGCCCGCGACGCCGATCGCGACCGCGCCGCGATCGGACACGCAGCCGACGGCCCGGTACGCGGGATCGCCGTCGAGCCGCAGGTCCAGCGTCAGTTCGCTGTTCGCGAGGGTGTGCAGCAGCCCCACCAGTTCCGGCGCGGGGGCCTCCACCGTGCCGAGGCCGCGTTCCGACAGCGTCCGGCTCGCCGTGCCGACCAGTTCGGCGCGGAACTCCGGCGTCCGCCCGACATGCGGAACCTCCAGCACCGCGGGCAGTTCGTCGCGCCCGTGCGCCGACCACAGGAGGAAGAGCTCGCCGATGTGCAGGCGGATCCAGTCCATCAGCGGCCGCCTCTCGGGTCTTCGCCGATGACCGGCGGGGTCACCTGCCCGCTCAGGCCCCAGATGTCGGCATCCTCGACGAGGTAGTCCGGTGCCTTGTGGTCTTCTTCGCCCTGACGTCCTTGCTGAGGCGCCATCCCCATCGGCATCCCGCCGAAGCCGCCCATACCCGCGGCCGCGGCCCGTGTCCCGGCCACCTGGCCGGATTGCCCCGACGGCCCGAAACCGCCGGCGCCGGATCGGCCGCCCTGCCCGAGTTGCTCTTGGGTTCCGCCGGAGGTTCCGGGCGGTGACGGCACGAAGGCGCCACTGCTCGCGCCGGGCCCGCGCGGCGCCTCGGCGGGCTCCCGCACCTGGATCGGGGCGACGTCGTCGGTGCCGCTGCTGCGGGTCGTGTCGTCCGGTGGCGGCACCGGTTCCGGTTCGGGTTTCGGCCGCGGCTCCGGCTCTTCAGGCGTCTTGAGGAGCTGCGGCTGCTTGCCGTACGAAGTGAAGCGAGGGACGTTTTCGTAGACCTCGCCGGAGCTCTGCTGCATCCGCGTCATCACGTCGGCGGCCTGACGGTGCGAGTCCTGTGCCCTCTCGTCGGTCGGTTCGGCGACGATCCGCCCAGCCTCGGCGAAGCCGGGATTCGAGGGCGCCGATGCCGACATGGCCTGCGTCGAATCGGAGACCGGGATCGGGCGGCGTCTCGGCGGCTCCGGCACCTTCGGCCGAGGGGTGGCTCCCTGCGGCTCGGGCATCGTTCGCCGCGCGGTTTCGGCGATGTCCGCCTGTCGGCGTACGCAGTTCGCGACGTTCTCCGCGCGCCAGCCGGTCTCATCGGCCCAGTCGACGAGCTTGATCGCGGCGTCACGGGCCCTGTCGGCACCCTCGCCCGTCCAGCCGTCGGCGGTGGCGACGATGGCCGCCTTGAGCTCGGAAGCGGCCCTGTCCAGGAACGCGCCGATCTTCGCCCACTGTGCGGCGACGGCTTCCGCGCTCGCCAGGTCCAGCTCGTTGTGGACCATCTCGTAGAGCTCGCGGTGCGAGTAGCTCATCCAGTCGATGTCTGCGCGCAGGTGATCGGGGCCGGGTTGCGGCTCGGGCTCGGGCGGCGGCCACGGCGAGGGCAGGATGCGCATCAGTGCTCGTCCTTCCGCTCGGGTTCGACCATGTCCTCGAGGTCGAACCGGCGGGCGACCCGTTCGAGCTGCTCCTGGCCTTCCTCGTCCGCGGCGACGTACATCTTGCGCGCCGCCATCACGGTGAGCTGGAGGTCTTTGAGCACCACCGCGAAGTCCTTGAGGACGGGCAGTGCCGCTTCGGTCCCCTCGGTCGCCGCGCCCTGGAATCGTTCGCTCATCGTGTGCCCGACGAAGTTGTCGCCCAGTTTCAAGGGCGCTTTGAACTCCGTTGAGTCCTTGATCAGCGCGTTGAGCTCGTGACGCGCTTTCAGCAGCGCGTCGACGAGCTTCTTGGCGGCGTCCTCGGTGACCTTGACGGTCCCCTTCTTGGCAGCGGTCTTGGTGTCCCGGATCTGACCCGCCACCGGCGCCAAGGCCGGCGCCGAAGCACCGAACGCGGCTTGTGGCGTCACGGGCACCTTGGGTGACTGTGCCATTCGACCCTCCCCTGTCACATCTCAGGGGGATGTTAGCGCGAATGGAGTCAGCGTAGGTGGGCGTCGAACCAATTCAACGTGCGCTGCCAGGCCTCCGCGGCCGCATCCGGGTCGGCGTCGAAGCGGTGATTGGCGCCCGGGTAGTGGACGACGTTCGTCGCGACGCTCGCCGTCGCCGCCGCGTCACGCAGCTGTTCGACCTCGGCGCCGCCGGCCTCGTCACCCGAGTCGCCGTACATGCCGAGCCACGGGCTGGTGAGCCGTCCCGCGATCTCGACGAGGACCGGCAACCCGGTGACCCCCTGCCCGCCGACGCTGACCGCCGCGCCCAGCCTGCGGTTCGACGCCACGACCAGAGCCGCCGTCCCGCCGAGGTCGAAACCGACGACACCGACGAGATCCGCCTGGACACCTCGATCACCGAGCCAGGCGAGCGTCGCGTCGGTGGCTTCGAGCAGGTCCTGCTGCGTGAGGTTGTCGCGATCGAGATGCGGGGTGACGGTGAGCCAGCCTTCGCCTGCGAGACCCGCCAGGAGGAGGCTCAAACCCTCTTCGACCTCTTCGGCTTCTTCATGCAACACCACGAGTCCGCCGCGGACGACGCCTTCCGGTTCGGCGAAGGTCAGGCGCAGCGTGTGGCCGTCGGCGTGCTGGTGTTCCACGGTGGTCGTCAGGGTCATTCCTCCATCAGACCACTCTTAGGTAAATATTCGGGGCTTGCCGTTGCGCGGGAGGATACGGTGTCGTTGCCGTCCCCCAGACGTAGGAGCGCCGAAGATGTCCCCTGTTTCGCCGCGTGCGGATCTCGAATCGTTGCCGAAGTACGTCCCTGGCCGGACAATCCAGGGCGCGATCAAGCTTGCGAGCAACGAGGTTCCCGGCGGGCCGTTGCCGAGTGTGGCGCAGGCCATAGCCGAGACGGCACAGGGCATCAACCGGTACCCGGACATCACGGCGTCCGCGCTCGTCGAGCGGCTGGCCCGCGAACTGAACGAGCCGGTCGAGCGGATCGCCATCGGCTGCGGCTCGGTTTCCCTTTGCCAGCAAATGATCCAGGCCCTGTGCGAACCGGGTGACGAGGTCGTCTTCCCGTGGCGTTCGTTCGAGGCGTACCCGATCGTCACGCAGGTCGCGAACGCCGTCAGCGTGAAGGTGCCGCTGACGACCGGGCACGGGTTGGATCTCGACGCGATGCTCGCCGCCATCACGCCGAAGACGCGGCTGGTCTTCGTGTGCAACCCCAACAACCCGACCGGGACCGTCTTGCGGCGCGCGGAGCTGGAGCGCTTCCTCGACGCCGTGCCGCCGGGTGTGCTCGTCGTGCTCGACGAGGCGTACAAGGAGTTCGTGACCGACGTCGAGGTGCCGGACGGCGTCGAACTGGCGCGTGGCAGGGACAACGTCGCGGTGCTTCGGACTTTCTCGAAGGCGTACGGCCTCGCCGGTCTCCGCGTGGGTTACGCGGTGGCGCCGGAAGCGATCACCGTCGCGCTGAAGCAGGTGTACGTCGCGTTCTCGGTGAACCTGATCGCCCAGGCGGCGGCCATCGCCTCCCTCGACGCGGCCGACGAACTGCTGGAGCGCTGCAAGGAGATCATCTCGGAGCGGACCCGCGTGCGGGATGCGCTGGTGGCCAAGGGTTACGAGGTTCCGGAGACGCAGGCGAACTTCGTCTGGCTGCCGCTGGGCGAGCGGACGACGGCCTTCGCGGAACACGCGCTGGAGCGGAAGCTGATCGTGCGCCCGTTCGCGGGCGAAGGCGCGCGAGTGACCATCGGGACGCCCGAGGAGAACGACACCTTCCTCGAAGCGGCCGCGGCTTTCCCGCGCTGACGCACACTTCGGGACAGCCCGTACTCCGTTCGCGGGGTGCGGGCTGTTCTATTTGAGGAGCAACTGCACCATCGCGGCGAGACCGACCACGACGATCACCGCGCGCAGCACGGTCGGCGAGAGCTTGCGGCCGATCTTCGCGCCGAGCTGGCCGCCGATCGTCGACCCGACCGCGAGCAGCGCGACCACGGGCCAGCTGATCGGCGCGGTGAAGGCGTAGATCGCGCCGGCGACGATGTTCACGACGGCGGAGAGCGCGTTCTTGACGCCGTTGAGCCGCTGCAGCGATTCGGACATCAGCATGCCCATCACCGCGACCATCATCACGCCCTGCGCGGCCGTGAAGTATCCGCCGTAGATGCCGATCAGGAAGATCAGGAACAACAGGAGCGGCCCGATCTTGTGGACCTTCCCGTTCTCCTCGCGGCGCTTCGCGACCCAGGCGGCCACTCGCGGCTGCACGATCACCAGCACCACCGCGAGCCCGACCAGCGCGGGCACGACGGTCTCGAAGGCGTCTTTCGGCAGTGAGAGCAGCAGGATCGTCCCACAGATCGCGCCGAGGAACGACGCGACGGCGAGTTTCACGACCTCGGGCCAATAGCCCTTGAGCTCATGGCGATACCCGATCGCCCCGCTGACCGTGCCGGGAGCGAGGCCGATCGCGTTGGACGTCGTCGCCGTCAGCGGCGAATAGCCGAGCGCGACCAGGACCGGGAAGGTCACGAGCGTGCCCGAGCCGACGACCGTGTTGATCGTGCCCGCCCAGAGTCCCGCGACGAAGATCAGGACCGCGTGCCACCAAGTCATAAAGCACTCACTCGCGCACCATAAGCACGGTTACCTCCTTTCGCGCTCTGGATGTGTCTCGTCGAACATTCAAGTGCCCGTTATGCCGTTTTCGGACTCCGGCAAATGCGCCGGAGTGATCTCCGCGGCGACCGTCCAGCCGAGCGTCAGGTACAGCGCCCGCCCTTCTTCCGTCGCGACCAGTACCGCCCTCTCCGCTCCGGCCGCCACCGCCACCTCGTCGAGCCTGCGCATGACGAACCGGCCCAGCCCTCGCCGCTGGTGCTCGGGCTCCGTCACCACCTGGTCGACCACCGCCGTCCCGCCGGCGATCGCGACCCGGCCGGTGGCCGCGCGCGAGCCGTCGGGCGCTCGCACCACGACGTCGGTGACCACGCCGTCGCCGACCAGTTCCGCCCGGTACGGCTCAGGCGCGGGCATCACGGGCCGCATCGCGAGCGGCGTGCTCATCAGATACTCCGGCGGGCCGACCTCCCAGTTCGGCGGCACCGTCTCCACCACCTCTTCACGCGAGCCGCTCACCTTCAGCCAGGTGCCGGGCTCGGTCAGCGCGCGAGCCCGGCGCGCGACCGATCCGGCGTCCGCCAGCACATATCTCACGCGATGCCCCGGACGCCCGACATCGAGCCGGTAGCCGTCCGATTCGGCCACCGGGACCCCGACACCGCGGGAAAGCGCCCACCCGTGCACCCATGCTTTGATCAGCCCTGCCACCCCAGTCATCATTCGATGATGACACCGGTCACCGACATTTCCGGGCGGTTCGCCGAACCTGTCAGGATGAGACCGTGGCCGACGACGAGCGCGAACAGGTGTGGAGCACGACGGTCGATCATCTGCGCACGATGATCGATTCGGGCAGACTCCCCGCCGGATCGAGGCTGCCGGCCGAACGCGCGCTGTGCGAACAACTCGGGATCAGCCGCGGTTCGCTGCGGCAGGCGTTGCGGGTGCTGGATTCCATCGGCTACGTGCAGGTGCGCCCGGGTTCGGGCACCTATGTCCGCGAGAACCTCGGCGAACAGCCGCTCCACACCTGGTTCTCCGAGCACGAGCAACTGGTCGAGAAGCTGTTCGACCTGCGGACCACCGTCGAACCGACACTGGCCGAGCGGCTCGCGCTCGACCACACGCCGCGGGTGCTGGAGCGGCTGGAAAGCACCGTCGACGAGATGGACCGGGCCGCGGCCGACGGCGACATGCTGCGCGTGATCGCGGCCGACGCGGAATTCCACCGGGTGATCGCGGGCAACGCGGGCAACGACGACGTCACCGATCTGCTGCGGTCGGTGCTCTCGCTGGTCGGTGAGGAACGACGGGCCGCGCTCCGGCTTCCGGGGCAGATCCGCAAGGCCGTCGACGAGCATCGCGCGATCCTCGAAGCGATCCGCCGTTCGGACGCGGAGTCCGCGCGGGAGATCACCCGGCGGCATCTGCTCGACGCCAAGACCTACGTCCACGACTACACGACCCGGGATTGACGCTTTCTTGACGGTGACGCCGCCACTGCGCGAGTATCGTTTTCAGAAGTTTGTGAAACTTCTGATGGGGGTGTGCGGTGGAGAAGGTCCGGTTCACCGAAGAGAAGGCGACGATGCTGGCCACGCTGTACGGCCGGGCGCTCGACGCCCGCAGTGAGCGGCCGGTCCTCGGTGACACGGCGGCCGACGAGGCCGTCAAGCAGATCGACTACGACTTCGCTTCGCTCGGCGTCGACGGGCAGCTCGGCTTGACCGTCGCGCTGCGGGCGAAGCCGATGGACGACTGGGCCGCGGCCTTCCTCCGGGAGCATCCGGACGCGACCGTCGTGCAACTCGGCTGCGGAATGGACAGCCGCGTGTACCGCCTCGACCCGCCGCCTTCGGTGCGCTGGTTCGACGTCGACTACCCCGACGTCGTCGCGCTGCGCGGCCGGATCTACCCCGCCCGGGAGGGCTACCGGACCATCGGCTCGTCCGTGACGGACTTCGGCTGGATCGACGAGATCCCGTCGGACAAACCGGGTCTGGTGATCGCGGAGGGCCTGACGATGTATTTGCAACCGTCCGAGGGCGAAGAATTGCTGCGGCGTTTGATCGCGCATTTCCCGCAGGGCGGCGAAATGGTCTTCGACACGTTCAGCAGGCTGGGGATCAAGCTGCAGAAGCTGAATCCCGTGGTGCGCAAGGCCGGGGCGACGTTGTACTGGGGCATCGACGAGATCTCGGAGCTGGAGCGGCTCGGGCTGACGCTGGTCGCGAAGCTCGACTCGACGGATTACGCGACGCCTGAAGTGAAGGACCGGCTTTCGGGATCGATGCGGGCGCAGCTGTGGTTCGCGGGACTTTTCCCGGCGTTCAAGAAGATGGGGCGGATCCTGCGGTTCCGATTCTGAGCCTCGTGGCCCGGAGGCGTGACTCGCGTGATCAGGGCCGCTCCCGACGTTGCGAAAGCCACTTTCGCAACCTTGAAGGTTGCGAAAGTGGCTTTCGCAACGCGCGAAGGCGAGGCGGAGGCACCACGTACCTCGGCGTCGGACCAGCTGGACCGAACGCTTACAGCAGGGTGTCAGCGTGACTCCAGTACCCGCTCCACGAACCGGTGCAGTTTGTCCTCCAGCCGGAGGACGCGTTCCTCGAGCGTCAGCGTTTCCGACGGCTGCGGCACGTCCGGCTTCAGCTCGCCGCGGATGTACTGGCTGCACGCGAGGTTCGCGCACGCGTAGATGCCGAGCGTGTTCCCCTCCCGCCCGGGCTTCCCCGCGCGGCGGCCGGAGAACAGCGCGATGTCGGACAGCGGATGTGTCGTCGTGCACAGGCCGCACATGTTGCTCAGCAGGACACGGCCCTTCGGCCGGGACGCGGCGCGAAGGGACAGTCCGACGGTTTCCCCGTGATAGGGCAGCACGAGATACGCCCTGGCGGTGGCCTTCGGATCACGCCAGCCGAGGAATTCCCTTTTCTCCCAAGGGATCTCGTCCGGGCGGGCGGGCAGGGTGACTCCCTTCGCCTCGCCGCGCGTGCAGTTCACGAAGGACGCCCTGATCTCGTCCTGTCCCAGCGGTTCCAT
The DNA here is from genome assembly GCF_002849735.1 of Amycolatopsis sp. BJA-103. Lineage (GTDB taxonomy): Bacteria > Actinomycetota > Actinomycetes > Mycobacteriales > Pseudonocardiaceae > Amycolatopsis. Next base: position 8,026,850 of record NZ_CP017780.1, on the reverse strand, counting down.
ACCGGCAAGGTAGCCACCGCACCCGGGAACCCGCCAACCGTTTTCCGCCGGAGGTCATACGATCACCGGGTGCGCGGGAAGACGATGTCGAGCCGGTTCCGGCTGGTGCTCAGGACCAGTCTCGGTTTCGCCACGCTCGGCATCGGGTCCAGTGTGTGCGGTGCCGGCGTGGTGGCGTTGCTGCTGCTCCTGCAGGGCCTGCCGAGCGAGGTCGGCGATCGCGGCTGGATCCTCGGGGTCACCGCGGCCGGGATCGTGGCGCTGTCGCTGGTGGTCGGCACCCTGTGGACGGCATGGCTGCAGCGGCGCACGGCGGTCTGGTTCGTCTTCGGCCGCCCGCCGACGAAGGCCGAAGCCGCGCGGGCGCTCCGGCTCCCGGTCGACATGGGGATCGTGAGCGGGACGCTCTGGCTGATCGGCACGATCGTCCTCGGGGCACTCGCCAGGGTGCTCGGGTCCTGGATGGACGCGCTCGGGATGGCGCTGGTCATCGGGCTCGGCGGGCTGACCACGGTCGGCCTGACCTATCTCGCCGCGGAATGGGTCGCGCGGCCGGTGATGACGATCGCGCTCAAGGTCACCCCGCCGAAGGGGACGCTCAAGGTCACCGTGCGGACCAGGGTGATCGTCACCTGGTCGCTGGCGAGCGGCGTCCCGTTCCTCGGCGTGCTGCTGGTGGCCACGCCGCCGGACCTCGGCCAGGGCGACCACGTCGCGAGCCTGATCATGCTTTCGGTGATCGGGCTGGGCGTCGGCGCGATCGGGACGGGCCTGCTCGCGAAGGCCGTCGCGACCCCGTTGCACCGGCTCCGGGTCGCGCTCGACGAGATCGCGCGCGGCAACAAGGACATCGTGGTCGACGTCGACGACTCCAGTGAGATCGGCCTGCTGCAGACCTCGGTCAACGACCTCGCCGCCGGGCTCCGCGAACAGGAGCGGATGCGGGACCTGTTCGGCAGGCACGTCGGAGACGAGGTCGCCCGGCACGCGCTCGAGTACGGCGCCTCCCTTTCGGGTGACGTGCGCGAGGTGACGGCCCTGTTCGTCGACGTCGTCGATTCGACGGCCCTGGCCGGCCGCACGCCGCCCGAGGAGCTGGTGAAGATGCTCAACCGCTTCTTCACCAGCGTGGTCAACGCGGTCGGCGCCCGGGGCGGGCTGCTCAACAAGTTCCAGGGTGACGCCGCGCTCTGCGTCTTCGGCGCGCCGACCCGGCTCGCGGACGCGCCGACGTCGGCCCTTTCGGCCGCGCGGGCGATCCGGGACGCCGTCCAGAAGACCGGCGAGCTGGACCTCGGCATCGGGGTCGCGAGCGGGCGGGTCTTCGCCGGTCAGCTCGGGACGAGCAGCCGGTTCGAGTACACCGTCATCGGCGACGCGGTGAACGAGGCCGCGCGCCTGACCGAGCACGCGAAGTCCGCGGGCGGTCGCATCCTGGCCAGCGAGGCGGTGCTCAAGGCCGCGCTGGAGAGCGAGCGCTCGCACTGGGAGCCGTACGCGGAACTGGAGCTGCGCGGGCGCCAGGAACCGACGCACGCCTGGGAGGCGAGCCCGCTCAGCCCGGAATGACGTCCGGCCAGCTCAGCAGCGTCGAGCCCCAGGTCAGACCGGCCCCGAAGGCGCCCATCACGACGCGGTTCCCCGGCTGGAGCGTCCCGTCCTTGACGGCGTCGGCCAGCGCGATCGGGATCGACGCGGCACTCGTGTTGCCCACCTTCTCGATGTTCGAATACATCACGTCCTCCGCGAGCCCGAGCTGCTTCGCGCAGGTCTGCAGGATGCGGATGTTCGCCTGGTGCCCGATGAACCGGTCGATGTCGCCGACCATCCATCCGGCGGAATCCAGGACCGCGCGCGCCGACTCGGCCATCCGCGCGCAGGCGTGGCGGAAGACTGTCTGGCCCTGCATCACCAGATAGTGGTCACGCGGGTCTTCCGAGCGGCGGTTCTTCGCGCCGCCCGCCTCGACCCACAGCAGCTCCGCGAGCTCGCCTTCGCTGTGCAGGTCGAAGGCGCCGAGCGCGCCGAGTTCGCCGGGCTCACCCGCCCGCAGCAGGACCGCGCCCGCGCCGTCGCCGAAGATCGGCACCGTGCCGCGGTCGTCCGGGTCGACGAGCGAGGTGAAGACGTCCGCCCCGATCACCAGCACGCGCCGCGCGATCCCGGCGGCGATCAGCCCGGCGCCGGTGGCCAGCCCGTAGATGAACCCGCTGCACACGGCGTTGACGTCGAACGCGGCGACACCGTTCAGCCCGATCTTGGTCGCGACCTGCGGCGCGCTGGCCGGGCACAGCTGGTCGGCCGTCGACGTCGCGAGCACGACGGCGTCCGCGCCGTCCTCCCCGGCGGAGGCCAGCGCCCGGCGTCCCGCCTCGGCGGCGAGGTCCACAGTGGACGTCCCAGGGTCGACGACGCGGCGTTCGGCGATGCCGGTCCGCGAGCGGATCCACTCATCGGAGGTGTCCAGCCGCTGGGCGATCTCCTCGTTGCCCACCACGCGCGGAGGCAGCCAAGAGCCGAGACCGGCGAGAACGGCCGCCTGAGATGAGGGCACCAAGAAATCCTTTCGCGGGGAAAAAGAGAGGTCTGCCATTCACTTGTAAGCGCTACCATTCAGTAGACCCGTCAGTTGTGTTCCGGGTCACATTTCAAAGAATCCTCACCTTTCCCCGGCGCACTGTGCTCGACCGGCGCCACCTGCGGCCGAGCAGGCGGAACGGGGTCCGGAGGTGGCGTGATCCACACCGCTCGTGAGCGCGATCAAAGATCAGGCGCCCGGACGAGTCGTCCGGTTAGCCTGACGTGGTGCACACACCCGACCTCGACCGCCTGGACGTCGCCATCCTGGCCTGCCTGCAGTCCGACGCCCGCACGATCGCCGAGAGCATCGGCGCGAAGGTGGGCCTCTCCGCCGCCGCCGTGCAGCGGCGGATCAAGCGGCTGCGCGAGGCCGGGGTGATCGAACGCGAGGTGGCGGTGCTGTCGCCGCAGGCGCTCGGGCTGTCGATGACGTTCGTGGTGATGGTCGAGATGGAGCGGGAGAGCCTCGCGGTGCTCGACGGGTTCCGGCGGCAGGTGCTCGCGGACGACAGCGTCCAGCAGTGTTACTACGTCACCGGCAACGCGGACTTCGTGCTCGTGGTGACCTGCCGGGACATGGCGGACTTCGAGGCGTTCACGCGGCGGATGTTCTTCGACAACCCGAACGTGCGGCACTTCACGACGTCGGTGACGATGGACCGGGTCAAGACCGGACTGACCCTGCCGCTGGAGCCCTGAGCAGTCCAAAAAGGACACCTCGACCTCGTCACCACGGGTATCGGCCCGAACGCAAGGGGTCTGTGCCCGGCGTTACACCACTATGGACAGGTGCAGCCGATAGCGTGAACGTGGCGATAGTCGCGTCATTCGGCCCGTGCCCGGCCATCTCCTCCCCGAGACGAAAAGTTCGCGCCGCGCGAACCACGAGCACCGAGGAGTGGCCGTGCACACCGACGCAATTCACCAGAGCCAGTTCGTTCTGCTGAACAACAGCAGCACGCCCGTTCTCTCCCGCCTGTCCTTCCACGTGGCGGAGCCGTACGCGGTCACCGTGGCGTTCCGGACCGAGCGCGGCCGGTGGGTCGAGTGGACCTTCGCGCGTGAGCTGCTCGCCGCCGGTCTCACCGACCCCGCCGGTCTCGGCGACGTCCGCGTCCGCCCCGACCTGTCCGAGGACGAGGCCATGTTGACGCTGGAAATCGAGTCACCCGACGGTTATGCGTCGTTCGAGCTCGAGCGTGAGGACGTCGAGTCCTTCCTCGGCTCGACCTTCGAGCTGGTCCAGCTGGGCTCCGAGAGCGAGTACTTCGACGTCGAGGCCCTGATCGAAGAGATCAGCAACGTGTAACCACCCGAACCACCGCTCCCGCGGTACGAAAGACGAAGGGCGGCCCGAGTGCGCTGGAGGCACTCGGACCGCCCTTCGTCCTATTCGGTGGTTCTCGGCGACCGGGGGTGGAGTCAGCCGAGGACCAGGGAGGTCCCGGTCGCGGACAACGCCGGCCGGACCGGGAAGAAGTACGTCACCGAGCTGTTACCGCCGGACAGCATGCCCTGGGCCTGGTTGCCCGCGATGAACGAGCCGCCCGAGTCGCCCGCCTGGGAGCGCACGTTGGTGGCGGTCATGCCGTAGACCGTGCCTTCGGCGTAGCGGACGGTCTGGTTCTTGGCGCCGACGGTGCCGCAGGTCCAGCCGGTGGTCGAGCCCGACTTACAGACCGAGGCGCCGGTGGCCGCCACGTTCGAGCCGCTCACGCGGGTGCCGTTGTTGATGACGCCGCGCGGCGTCCAGTTGCTGTTGACCCGGACGCTGGCGTAGTCGTTGCTCGGGAAGCTGACGCGGGAGAACGAGCCCATCGCGACCCGGTTGGAGCCGGTGACGGTGCCCGGGCCGCAGTGCCCGGCGGTGAGGAAGCCGCCGCTGACCGAGAACCCGATCGAGCACCGCGAAGAGTTGTTGATGTAGTAGGCGTCGCCACCGCGGACGTCGTACTTCAGGGTCGGCGCCGAAGTGGTCTCGACCACCGCGACGGCGGTCTTGTCGACGCCGGTCTTCTCCAGGTACGAGTCGACGACGCCGCTCTTGCCCGGCAGTACGTTCAGGGTCACGCGGTTGGTCTTGGTGTCGACGCCCCAGCCGGTGATCGCGCCGTCCGCAGCGCGCTCACCCGCGTTCAGTTTGTCCACAGTGGAATCGAGCTGGGCGGCCGAGAAGCGCACCAGTTCCGCTTCCGCGCCGCTGGCGGCGACCTGGCCCAGCTTCGCCGCGTCCGTGACACCGACGCGGAGCTTGCCGGTGGCCTCGTTGTAGCTCGCGCCGCCGAAGCTGCCGGCGAGCGCCGAGGCAAGTGACTGTTCGAGAGCGCCGGCGGCGGTCTCGCTCTGGATCCTGGCGAGTGCCTGGCCGGCGGTCAGGCCGAGGTCCCGTTGCAGGGCGGGAACCATCTCGGTGTTGAGCAGGGTGTCCGAGGACGCTGCCGCGGGGGTACCCGTGACGAGCGCACCGGTGGCCAGTGCTGCCGTGGCGGCCACACCGAGGAGCTTCGTGATCTTCATGCTTCTCCCTCGTCATCACGCACGGCTCCGGTTCGCCATGCGATAGCCCTCCCCCGACGGGTGAGAGTTCTGGAACGGGACGAGGTCCGCAATCCGGGTCGGCGCGGGATAGGTATACCCATTCTTCGGGAACCGAATCCCCTGCTCCAGGGGTGGTCACCTAGAGCTGGCACCCGTACGGACACGTCCGTAAGTAGGGATTCCTGTGAATACCTTGCGTAGTCATGGCCACCCCCTGAACGTGGGATGAATCGCCGGATCGGGTTTTTCGCCGATGTTTCGAGGGTCTGGTGATTTTCCAACCGACGATCCGTCAGCCAACCGGTGACGGTGCGTTCGCGGACGGCCTAACGGGGTGCCCGTGCTGTCCGTGTTGGGTGGTTTACGACCAGGTAGGCAGTGCTTAGGCTCCGCAGGACAACGCACAAGATCGTGTCGGGCTCAGCGGGAACTCCCAACCGAGGAGCGCATGATGTGGCTTGCCACCCCTCGCCCGACCTCGGTTTCGGTCCGCGCCGGATCGACGGCACTCGTGGGCCGCGACGTCGAGGTCTCGGCGATCGTGAAGATCCTGCTGCGCCGTCCCGCCGCCGTGCTGATCGAAGGCGAACCGGGGATGGGCCGCAGCAGGTTGCTCGAAGAGCTGGCCGGACGCCGTGAGTTCGCGGCGGGCCGGGTGCTCTCGGGTGCCTGTCAGCCGATGCGCGAGCCGTTCCCGTTCGGTCCGGTGCTCGAGGCGCTGCGGTCGGCGGGCGACCGCCCGCTCGGCCCGCTCAGCCCGGTCGCCGGGGTGCTGAGACCCTTGCTGCCCGAACTCGCGGAAAGCCTTCCACCCCAACCGGAACCACTCACCGACCCGTGCGCCGAACGGCACCGCCAGTTCCGCGCCGTCCGGGAACTCCTGATCGCCTGCGGGCCCGCGCTCGTCCTGATCGACGACCTCCAGTGGGCCGACGAGGGCACTCGTGACCTGATGCGGTTCCTCGCCGCGGCCATGCCCGCCGAACTGGCCGTCGTCGCCGCGTACCGGACCGGCTCGCCGTCGAGGCACGGAAGCGCGGGCATCCCGTTCCGCACCCCGCCGAACGTCCAGACCGCCCGCGTGACGCTGGGTCCGCTCGACGTCGAGGCCGTCGGGAAGCTGGCCGAAGAGCTGCTGGACCTGCCGCGGGTTTCCGCGCCGTTCACCGCGAAACTCCACGAGAGCACCGCCGGGATCCCGTTCGTGGTCGAGGAGACCCTGCGGGCGCTGCGGGACGCCGCCGGACGGCTGCCGATCGGCGAAGTGCTTTCCGACCGGCTGCTGGAAAGCCTCGAAGTCCCGATCTCCCTGCGCGAAGCCATCACCGAACGGCTCGAAGGGCTGCCCGAACCCGCGGTCCGGCTGGCCTGCGCGGCGGCGGTGCTCGCCGTCCCGTCCGAACCCTCGGTGATCGGCGAACTCGCCTGCCTCTCCGGTGACGCGCTCCGCTCGGCCCTTCTGTCCACTTTGGATGGCGGGGTCCTCGGCGAACTCGGCGGCGACCGCTACGGCTTCCGGCATCCCTTGGCCCGCAAGGCCGTCTACGACACCGTCAGCGGTCCGGAGCGCACCCTGCTGCATTCACGCGCCATCCAGGTGCTCGCCACCCAGCCGGTCCCCCCGCTGACCCAGCTGGCGAACCACTCGCGCGCGGCGGGGCGGACGGAGCAGTGGCGCCACTACGCCGAAGCCGCCGCCGACGAGGCCATCGCCCATGGCGACACCTCACGCGCGATCGATCTGCTCCAGTCGGTCCTGGCCGAGGCCGGCCTCGGCGAGGACGACATCGCCCGGCTGGCCACGAAACTCAGCCAGGTCGCGCTGCGCGGATTCCGCCCCGACGTCATCGAGACGCTGGAGCGGATCCTCGAAGACCTCACCGAACTGCGCCCGAGCGTGCGCGGGACGATCCGGCTCAGCCTCGGGATGCTGCTGGTCCGCACGATCGGGCGGCTCGGCCGCGGCCGGGTCGAGGTGGAGAAGGCGATCACCGAACTGGTCGACGAGCCGGAACTGGCCGCCCGCGGGATCAACCTGCTCGCCCAGCCGATCGACGGGCTCACCCCGTTGTCCTGGCACGAGGTCTGGATGGAGCGCGCCCGCGAGGTCTTCGACCGGATCGAAGACCCGGAACTGCGGCTCGCGCTCCTCGGCGACCGGATCTCCACCCAGGCGCACATCGGCGACGGGGCGGCCTGGGCCGAGTTCACCCGGCTGCCGGACCAGGGCAGCGGCGTCGCCGAACGCGTCCAGCTCGCGCGGCTGTGGTGCAACCTCGCCGACGCGCAATCCTGGGCCGGCCATCTGACCAGGGCCGAAAAGCTGGTCACCGAAGGGATCCGCCGCGCGACCGACGCCGGCGCGCTCTACGCCGCCGGGCTCGCCCAGGGCACCCGGGTCCGGCTGGACTGGGTTCGCGGCAACTGGTCCGGGCTCGCGGAGACCACCGAACAGCTCCGCGACGGCTATCCCGACCTCGGCCCGATCGTCATGGAGTCCTCGCTCGTCCTCGGCGGGCTGGCCGCCGTGCGCGGGGAATTCGCCGCCGCGCAACGCCATCTGACCGCGGCGAGCGTGCACGCCCCGGAGCACGGCCCCATCCCCGTCGTCCTTTCGGCGGCGGGAGTCCTCATCCGGGTGCTCCTCGCGACGGAAGACGTCGACGGAGCGTGCGCGGCGGCCGACAACGCCGTCGCGGCGGCCCGGCGCAAGGGTGTCTGGGTGTGGGCGGCGGGGCTGGTCCCCGCCGCGGCCGAGGCCTACACACGGGCCGGGCGCTGGTCGGAGGCGGACGCCGTGGTCGAGGAGTTCGCCCGCGGCGTCGAGGGCAAGGACTCGCCGGTCTCCCGGGCCGCGCTGCTCGCCGGCCGGGCGATCCTGCTCGACGCGCGCGGCAAACACCCCGCCGCGGCAACGGTTTTCGACGAGGCGGCGGCGGGCTACGAGGCGCTGCCGATGCCGTACCAGGCCATCGGCGCCCGGGAGCGGGCGGCACTGTGCCGTCTCAACGCGGGCCGTCTCACCGCGGACCGGCTCACCGCGGACCGGCTCGTCGCGAGCAGCCGCCCCGCGATCGAGGAGCTCGCGGCGGCCGCGGAGGCCTACGAGCGGCTCGGCGCGACCAGGGACGCTGGCCGGTGCCGCCACCTGCTGCGGGAGCACGGCGCGTGGGCGCCCTCGCAGCGCGGGCGGCGCGGCTACGGCCAGGAGCTCTCGCCCCGTGAACTCGAGGTCGCGAAGATGCTTTCCGACGGGCGCACGAATCGGGAGATAGCGGACGGACTGTTCCTTTCCCCGCGTACGGTGGAACAGCATGTGGCGAAAGTCCTACGGAAACTCGGCGCCCGTTCGCGGACCGATGTGGCCCGCCGGATGACGACTTACGCACCGGCGACGGCCGACCGGTAGCGGCCCGCTGAGCGGCCGTTATTCCTTTAGGGGCAAGAAAAGTGCCCGATCGGGCATGGTGATCCATTCCATCGGGTTCAGCGGTGTTCGTATGGTTCCGTACAGTCATGCGCTGTGCTAGTTTGTTTTGGCCATTAACAAAGTCGGCCCCCTCTATGCAGGTCAGCCGATCGGGACGGGGTCCGACCCCCGTGAGGGAGTAGCGCAGAAGCATGGCTGAACGAGCCGATTTCGCGCTGGGGACGGTAGAGGCGACTGTGGTCGGGCAGGCGCTGGGCGTCGATGTCCGGTTGTTTCCCTTGCGCGTCCAGAACACTTCGATCGACCCGGAGCGGTACGCCGCGGTCATCCGGCGGGTCTACACCGATCTCGAGCAGCGCCGCCTGTCGATCAACGGCGAGCTGAGCCCGGCCATCCGCACCGCGTTCGAGCTGCTCTCGAACCACCGGATCACCGTTTCGATCAACGGCATCGACGGCATCGGCCAGGACATCGCCGTCCTCACCCTCACCGACGGCAGGCAGGCGCTCGGCATCACGCAGGCCCACGGCGACGACCTCCTGCAGTTCGCGCTCTTCTCGGACGAAGAGCTGGTCGAGGTCCTCTCCGGGGTCCTGCCCCGGATGCGGCCCGCGTCGACCGGCCGCCGCACGATCGTGCAGAAGGAGGAGCGCGCCGTCTCGGCGATGACCGCGCGACGCCAGGCCGAAGCCGAGTTCGACGAGGAGGAGACCGACGCGTTCGGCAACCTCCAGTTCACCGGCGTCGTCCGCGCCAGGACCGAGGCGCCGGCCCCGCGCAACGACGAGAGCGACCTCGAGGTCCTGGAGAAGGTGCTGTCCGGAACCCGTCTCGGCGGCGGGCACATCATCGTGAGCGGGATCGGCCGCCGCGGCGAGCGGCTCCGGTCGACGCCGTTGAGCTGGCTCGACACCGAAGACGGCCGGTACTTAGTCTGGACCGAGACCGACGAAGCCTCGGGCGCCGTGATCGGTCACTACGACCCGGCCAGTCAGGCGGGCGTGGCGAACTCGATCCGGGAAGCCATCGCTGACATCTACTGACCCTCCTGAACCCGGCGAGAGGATCCTCCGTTGACCGAGGAAGCACAAGAACTGAAGCCGGTGACGGCGTGGCAGCCGACGAAGATGCTCGCGGGCGCGCAGCTGAAGCGCATGGCGGTGCAGGGCGGTTTCGCCGTCGACGAGAGCACCGGCCAGGAGATGATCCGGTCACTCCAAGGTGTGATCGACAGCCTCGAAGAGCGCTGGAGCGCGCTGACCAAGCTGCAGAAGTCGCCTCCGATGAGCGACACCGCGACCGCGCGCTGGGTCTCCCAGCACATGCAAGGCACCGCGAACGACGCGCAAGGCCTGCTCACGCAGCTCCAAGCCGCTCGCGCCGAGTTCCCGACCTACGTCGAGGCGATCGAACTCGCCAAGAAGAACTACCGCGAACGCGATGACGAGAACCAGCGCAACCTGACGCGGATCGACACCGAGATCTAGAGGAGAGACCCGTGACCGAAGCCGCGGAGAAGACCGCGAAGGTCTCCGACCCCGCCTCGCCCGACTACAACAAGCTCGACCCGCACTACGACGTCACGGCCGATTCGTCGTCCGCTTATTACGTCGGGCCGCTGGCGGACGAGGCCGCCTCCGGTGACGAGATCCGGGCCGGGGCGGCGGCGGGGACCAACGTCATCTTCAATCTCCTCGGCTGGGGTGACACGGCGCTCAACGGCTTCAAGGACCAGTTCACCCAGAAGATGTACGAGGGGCAGCTGGAGAAGGCGCGCGACGGTCTCGACAAGGATCTGGAGATCCGCAAGCCCGGCGAGCCGCCGTCCACGGTCTGGAGCAACGCCACCCACGAGCAGATGCAGACCGTGATCGCGGGCAACGCGGATCCGGCCGCGGTGGGCGAGACCTCCGAGGAGTGGGTGCGGGCGGGCAACGACCTGGCCTCGCACCAGCGCAACCTGGCGAAGGCGATCAACGCGAGCACGGGCAACTGGCAGGGCGAAGGCGGCGACGCGGCCCGCGAGCACCTCGCCGGGGTCGGCAAGTGGCTCGGCTCGACAGCGAACGGCGCGACACTGACCGGTCGTCAGCAGCAGATCCACTCGCAGACGCTGAACGAGACGCAGAAGCTGATGAAGGCGAATCCGCCGGTGGCGTTCAGCGTGCAGGAGGCCAACGCCAACCTGCAGACGATCAAAGACCCGCAGCAGTACATGTCGCAGCTCGGCAAGGATCTCGAGACCTTCAAGAAGCAGCAGGACGCGCGCGACCAGGCCGCGAAGGTGATGACCGAGTTCGACAGCACGGTCGGTTCGGCGATCGCCACCCCGGCGTTCCCGCCCCCGCCGAAGCTGCCGACGGCGCAGGCGACCAGGCAGCTGCGGGGCACTCCGATGTCCGGCGGCGGTGGCGCTTCGCCGGCCTCCCTTCGCGACCGCATGTCGCCCGAAGGCGCGGACGGCACGCAGAGCCCCAGCCCCTTCAACGCGGACTCGGACCGCACGCGCCCGGACGGCATCGCCGCTTCGATCGACGGGTCGCCGCAGGGCGGTCCCGGTGGCGGGCCCGGCACCGTGTCGCCCTTCAGCTCGCCGAACGGCGGCCCGGGCGGTGGCGGTCCCGGCGGTGGCCCCGGTGGCGGCGGCTTCAGCGGCGGCGGTTTCCCCGGTGGCGGCCCTGGCGGCGGTCCCGGTGGCGGCCCCGGCTCGAACCCGGCCATGCCCAACATCAACATCCCGAACGGGCCGGGCGGTGGCGAGAGCTACCGTGCCCCGGCGGCGACTTATCAGCCGCCGAACATGCCGAAGATCGACGAGGGCACGCACACCACGGGCTACACGCCGCCGTCGGTGACGCCCCCGTCGTTCAACCCGCCGAACATCCCCATCCCCGAGTCCGGTGGCCCGCGCCCCGGCGGCGGTCTCCCGTACAACCCGCCGAACATCGGGATGCCGAACATCCCCGGCGGCGGACCGGGACCGGTCATGCCGAAGATCCCGCCCATGCCGCGACCGGGTGGCATCGGCGAGCGACTCGGCGGGCCGACGTTCCCGGACCCCTCGTCGGTCAAGCCCACGCCGTACACCTCGCCCAAGTTCGGCATGCCGAACATCCCGGGTGGAGGCACCGGCGGTAGCGGAATCGGTGGTACCGGCGGCTTCGGCGGCGGTACCGGTGCGGGCGGCTCCGGTGCGGGCGGCTCGGGCGCAGGCGGTCTCGGTGGCGCCGGAAGGTCGACGGGCGCGCTCGGCATGGGCGGCGCCGCGGGCGCGATGGACGCCGAGGCGGCAGCGGCCCGTGCGGCCGGTTCCGGTTCCGGTTCCGGCAAGCCGGGCACCCCCGGCGGCATGGGCCCGATGGGTGGCGGCATGGCGCCCGGTGGCAAGGGGAAGGGCGAGGACGACAAGGAGCACAAGGCCGCCGACTACCTCGAATCCGACGACCCGTCCTTCTTCGCCGCCGACGAGATCGTCGCACCGCCGGTGATCGGTGACTGGAAGAACAAGGACTGGAAGTGACGGCTTCGTTCGAAGTCGATCCGGACGACCTGACCGCGCACGCGAGCCATCTCGAAGGGCTCGTGGACCGGTTGGACACCGCGCACGGCGCGACCGGATCGGCGATGTCGGCAGACGCGTACGGCCTGCTGTGCGCGTTCCTGCCGCCGATCGTCAACCCGACCGGCGAACGCGCGGCGGAGGCGATCAAGTCCGCCGCGGAAGGGATCCGGACGACGGCGGACAACGTCCGCACCGCCGCGAAGTCCTATGTGGAAGGCGACAAGAACAACGCGGAACCGTTCAACGCCGACTTCAAGGCCTTGGACATCGGAGGAAAGAAGTGACCCGCCCGAACGAACTCGGGGATCTCATCCGGGATCCCGACGAGGCACAACGCAAGATGGACCAGTGGGCCCAAGGGCTCGAAGACAAGGCACAGCGCTACGCGGCCGCCCAGGAGCGGACCGAGCAGTTGCGGCTGACCGCGTCCAGCTCCGACGGTGCCGTCAAGGTGACCGTCGGGGCGGACGGCGGCGTGACGGGCCTCGAATTCGGGACCAAGGCGAGGACGTACCCGCTGGAGGAGCTGTCGCGGCAGATCCTCACGACCATGCACCGGGCGCAGGCCGGGATCTCGGGTCAGGTCGCCGAGGTCATGCAGGAGACGCTCGGCGACGAGGACCAGGAGACCCGGTCGCTGATGATCGGCACCCTGCGCAGCCGCTTCCCCGAAATCGAAGAGGAAGAGCCTCCGGCGGACGACGCTCCCCCGGCTCCGTCCTCCGACACCCCGCAGGCGCCTCGTGACAAGCGCCATGAAGCACCGGACGACGAGGGCAACTCACCCTGGTGAGCACGTCGTTCCTGAACATCGAAGAAGGTCGTTTTGGGTAACCCACTGGTCGCGGACGTAAAGGACTCGACGAAGGCCTACACCGGCTCCTCTCTGCTGGAGTCGGCGTTCGATCTGAAATCGGCCATCGAAAGCGGCGACTGGGCTTCGGTGGCGCTGGGCGCGGTCGGAACCGCGCTCGACGCGCTGTCGATGGCGATGGACCCCTTCGGCGCGATCCTCGCGAACGGCGTCGGCTGGCTGATGGAGCACGTCGGCCCGCTCAAGGAAGCGCTCGACGCGCTGACCGGCAACGCCGACGAGATCAACGCGAACTCCGAGACCTGGAAGAACATCGCGACCGAACTCGGCGCGGTCGGCGCGGATCTGGCCGGGATGGTGTCCGCCGATCTGCAGAGCTGGACCGGGATCGCGGCCGACACCTACCGCGACCGGGCCAAGGACACGGTCACCCTGCTGGACGCGGCGAAGGCGGGCTGCGAAGGCGCCTCCAGCGGGGTGAAGACGGCGGGCGAGGTGGTCGCCGCCGTGCGCGCGCTGGTGCGCGACATCATCGCCGAGCTGATCGGGCACATGATCAGCTGGGCGCTGCAGGTGCTGTTCACCCTGGGCATCGGGCTGACCTGGGTGGTCCCGCAGGTGGTCAACGCCGTGGCGAAGACCGCGAGCAAGATCGCGAACCTGACGAAGAAGACCGTCAAGGCGCTCAAAGCGCTGATGCCGCTGCTGAAGCGGGCGGACGACCTGTTCGCCGACGCGGCCAAGGCGTTGAAGAAGCTGCAGCCCGGCAAGGGCGCGCCCGGGCCCAAGCCGAACAAGCTGGACGAAGGCACGACACCCAAGAGCAGCCCCAACGGCGACAAGGGCGGTGACACGTCGCCGTCCGGCGCGCCGCCCAAGAACGACCCGCCACCACCGCCGCCACCGAAGAACGACCCGCCGCCTCCGCCGAAGAACGAGACCCCGGACGGGCCGACCACGCCGTCCGGCAGCCCGCCGCCTCCGCCCAAGGACCGCGGCGGTCCCAAGCCGGAGCCGGACAACCGGATCAAGAACAACAACAACGATCCGGGCAACGGGGTCCCGCCCAAGAAGCGCGACGATTGCGGTGACCCTGTCGACGTCGCGACCGGCTCGATGATGCTGACGCAGGACGACGTCGTGTTCGCCGGTGTCCTGCCGCTGACCGTGTCGCGAACGCATCTTTCGTCGTACTCGCTCGGCCGGTTCTTCGGCTCGTCGTGGGCGTCCACTTTGGACCAGCGGATCGAGGTCGAAGACGACGGCCTGCATCTCGCGCTCGCCGACGGGTCGCTGCTGACCTATCCGGTCCCCCTGTCGGACGCCCCCGTCTACCCGGCTTTCGGGCAGCGCCTTCCGCTGTCCAAAGTGGACGACGGCTACGCGGTGTCCACTCCGGACGGAATGCTGCTCTTCTCCGGCACCGGGGACACGCTCCCGCTGCGCGGGATCGGAGGCGGCGACGGGCACCGGATCTTCCTGCGCTACGACGAAAACGGCGTTCCGCGCGAACTGGAGCACACCGCCGGATACCGCCTGCTCGTCGAGTCGAAGGACGGTCTCGTCACCGCGCTTCGCCTGCCCGGCGCGGAAACCGCGGTCCAGAGCTACCGGTACGACGAGCGGCGCCGTCTGGTCGAGATCGTCGACGGTGCCGGTTCGCCCCTGCGGTTCACCTATGACGCCGCGGGCCGCATCGTGCGCTGGGAGGACGTCAACGGACGCTCGTACGGGTACGGGTTCGACGCCGAAGGCCGCGTCGTCCGCGCGCAGGGCACCGGTGGCTTCCTCGACGTCGACATCGCCTACGACCGGGAAACCCGGGTCACGTCGGTCACGAACTCACTCGGCCACGTCACCCGCTACCAGCTGGACGAACTGCACCGGGTCGTCGCGGAGACCGATCCGCTGGGCAACACCACGCGGTACGAACTCGACAGCTTCGGCAAGCTGCTCAGCCGCACCGACGCCCTCGGCCGCACGACGCGGTGGGAAATGGACGACGAGGGCAACGTCGTCACCGTGATCCAGCCGGACGGCGGCCGCGCGCTCGCGGAGTACAGCGCGCTGAACCGGTGGACCAGCATGACCGGGCCGGACGGCGCGGTCTGGCGCCGCGAGTACGACGTGCGCGGGAAGGTCGTCCGCGCCACGGATCCGACCGGCGCCGCCACCACCTACGGGTACGACGACGCGGGCAACGTCGCGGTCGTGACCGACGCGCTCGGCGGGGTCACGCTGATCGAGTCCGACGCGGCGGGCCTGCCGGTCACCATCACCGATCCGCTCGGCGGGATCACGCGGTACACCTACGACGAGTTCGGGCAGACCACCTCGGTCACCGACCCGCTAGGCGAGGTCACCAGGACGAAGTGGGACGGCTTCGGCGAAATCGCCGAACAGATCGACCCCGACGGCTCCGTGTGGCGCTGGAACCGCACCACCGAGGGCTATACCGACGAAGCGGTGGACCCCCGTGGGCTCTCGGTGCGCACCGAGTACTCGCAGTTCGACCTGCCCACCGCCGAAATCGGCCCGGACGGCGATCGGCTGTCCTACGCGTACGACACCGAGCTGCGGCTGGTTTCGGTCACCAACGAACACGGCCTTGTCTGGCGCTACGACTACGATCCCGCCGGCAACCTGATCAGCGAGACCGACTTCAACGGCCGCACCACCCACTACGGCTACGACGCGGCGGGGCAACTGGTGTTGCGCGCCAACAGTCTCGGCCAGACCGTCGCCATCGAACGCGACGCGCTCGGCCGGGTCGTCAGCCGCCGGGCGGGCGACGACGTCGCCACGTTCACCTACGACGCGGCCGACCGGATGACCTCGGCGCGCAACGCGCATTCCGAGGTCACCATCGCCTACGACGCGCTGGGCCGGATCGTCGCGGAAGCCCTCAACGGCAAGGCCGTCCTCTCGGAGTACGACGCCGCCGGCCGCCGTGTCGGCCGCCGCACCCCGTCGGGCGCCGAGTCGTTCTTCGCCTACGACGCCGCGAGCCGCCCCGTCGCGCTGCGGACCGCCGGGCGCACCATGCGTTTCGAGTACGACCCCTCCGGTCGTGAAGTGCTGCGGCGCCTCGACGGCACGCCGGTCGAGCTGCGCCAGGGCTGGGACGCCGCCGACAGGCTGACCTCCCAGACCGTTTCCAATGGCCGGGGTGTCGTTCAGCACCGCGAGTACGGCTACCTGCGGGACGGGCTCGTCTCGTCGATCTCGGACCTGATTTCGGGGCCGCGTTCGCTGCGGGTGGACCGCGCGGGCCGGGTCGTCGACGTCCAGGGGCAGGGCTGGCGGGAAAGCTACGGCTACAACCTCGCCGGCGCGATCACACAGGCGGGCTGGCCCGGCGCGGATCCCGCCGTCGGACCGCGGCACTACCAGGGCACCCTGGTGACCGGTGCCGGTTCGACGTCGTACCTGCACGACACCGAAGGCCGCACGATCGCCCGCCGCAGGCTCGGCCGCGACTGGACCTACCAGTGGAACTCCGACGACCGGCTGACCGGCGTCGTCACGCCCGAGGGCGAGCGGTGGCTCTACCACTACGACGCGCTCGGGCGGCGGATCGCGAAACAGCACCTCGACCTCCACGGCCGGATCCTCGAACAGATCGACTTCGTCTGGGACGGCTCGAACCTCGCCGAGGAGATCCGAGGCGGCGTCGCCGTCGTCTGGGACTGGGAACCGGGCACGGAACGGCCGATCACCCAGATCGAACGGATCCCGGGACAGGACGCCCGTTTCCACGCCATCGTCACCGACCTCGTCGGCTCACCGAGCGAACTGGTCGACGAAGCGGGCAACGTCGCCTGGCACGTGCACACCTCGTTGTGGGGCAAGGTGCTTTCGCCGCCGGGGCAGGCGTACACGCCGTTGCGCTTCCCCGGCCAGTACCACGACCCGGAAACCGGGCTGCACTACAACTTCAAGCGCTACTACGACCCGGACACCGGGCGGTACCTCTCGCACGACCCGCTCGGCCTCGAACCGGCGTCGGACTCGCTGGCCTACGTCGGCAACCCGACGGACATGATCGACCCGCTCGGTCTCGTCGCGACGAAGCCGACGAAAAGCCCCTGCCCCAAGGCGCAGGCCAAGGCCGCCCTCGGCAAGAAGAAGTCGCCGGGCAACCGGGTCACCAAGCCGAAGCCGACGCCGGGACCGAAGAAGCCGCGGCGTCCGCCGCAGAGCTACGCCGACGGCACGCACGGCGCGAAGAAGCGCGAGCAGAACCGGCTCACGGGGAAGTACGACAACGACCTCAAGGCCGACGGCCGGGACAAGGTCTCCGGGAAGTCCCACGAGTCCGAGCACCCGATCCCCTACGAGGCGATCGGCCGCGGCAGTGGCGGCGCACGGGGTTCGGGCCACGACCAGAAGGACATCGAGAACCACGCCTGGGCCTACCAGGAGGCCAAACCCGCGCACGCCTCGCACCAGGGCACCGGCAACAAGGGTTACGAGGGCGATTCCGGCTTCAGCGGCAAGTCCTACCGCGACGCCGAGCGCAACGCGATCGAGGCGGGCGACCCGAACACCGCGATCCAGCTCAACCAGCTCGACTACGCCTTCCAAAAGCCGTTCAAGGACACCAACAACACCCTCGACGGCAAGATCGCGGACGACTCGTACCACAAGATGATCGACGACGCGCACGCCAGCGGTAAGGGCCTCACCTATTCGACCGGCCCCGGGACGACCGCGACCACCCCGCCGCTGTCCGATCTCGACCGCAGGGAACTGCACCTGACCCGGGACACGGTCCGGGACGGCGAGTGGCCGGACCAGGTGAAGCGGACCTACGACGACGACCTCAAGGACATCCACGACGCGGCCTACAAGACGCCGACCAAGGCCGACTGGGACAAGCTGGAGGCCGGCGGCTTCGGTCCGCTCGACACCGGCAAGAAGAAGGACCCCAACGCGATGGACACCGACTGACCCCTCCCGCGTTTCGTCCTCTGGTTGCTGCAACCAGAGGACGAAACGCGGGCTGGTCAGGCGGCGGCGAGCGAGACGACGCGGTTCCGGCCGTTCCGCTTCGCCTGGTAGAGCGCGGAATCGGCGACGTGCAGCAGACGTTCCAGGACGGTCCCACCGGCCGGGTAGACCGCGGCGCCGATCGAGACCGAAAGGCCTCGTACGGTCCGCGGCCCCGAAACCGTCCCGACTTCGACCTCGATGTCCATCACCGCCTGCCGGACCCGCTCGGCCACGGGGATCACTTCGGTCTCCGTCGCGCCGGGCAGGAGTACGACGAACTCTTCGCCGCCGAAGCGCCCGACAGAGTCGTAGTCGCGTACGTGCTCGGAGATCGTCGTCGCGACGACCTTGAGCACGACATCGCCCGCGAGATGGCCGTAGACGTCGTTGACCTGCTTGAAGTGGTCGAGATCGAGCATCAGCACGCCGAGCTTGCTCTTCGCCCTGGCCGCCGACGAAAGCTCCCGCTCGCTCAGCAGATGCCACGCGTGGGCGTTGAGCACCCCGGTCTTGCCGTCGATGTTCGCCGCGATCTCCAGCTGCCGCACCAGCACACTGCGGTGCAGCACCAGGACGGGCAGCAGGACGAACGGGACGAGCGCGGGCGCGTGCACGATACCCAGCGCGGTCGACGTCCCGAGCACCAGCGTGGTGACTTCCAGCAGGTTGTCGTCACCGGTGCCGAACAGCGAACGCAGCGACCGGCCCCCGGTGTGCAGGTAGACCGAGAGCGCCACGATGACCGCGTTGGCCACGGTGAACACGGCCGCCGCCTCGACGATCCGCAGTGACCCGGTGAACCCGACGGGCAGGCCGTTCCAGCCCGCGACGATGGCCCCCGAAGCCAGGCAGGACAGCACTATCGCCGCCGCGCAGTACACGACGCGGTAGGCCGGGCGGTGGCTCATCCCCCGCCATACCCGGAGCCAAAGGTGCAGGTAGATGAGCAGTCCGAGGGCGAGCGCGAGCCCCGGCGGCAGGACGAGCACCCCCGCGAACGTCCACACCGAAGTCATGTTGATGTGCGGCCGGTCACAAAGCGTGCGCCGCAGCCGTTCCACCGAACGCGAAAGCTCGGCCTGCAGGAAGGCGAGGCCGAGCAGTGATCCAAATCGGACGAATTCCGTAGTCTCGTAGTTCGATCGGAGCAAGGCGATTACGGCGAGTGCCGCCGCAAGTCCTTCCACAATAAGAAAAACCGCAGGTACGCCACGTGGTCCGGACCATAACTCCCAGCGTCCCACCCAGGCTCTCAGACGTGTGCCGGCCCCTTCTCCGGCGAGTTCCGCATCCCCCATAATCATCGTCACCGGTCCCCCTTCCGTACACATTTCAATGTATCCGAGGTAGTACTGAGGGTGGCTCGCGTTATTTTCGGAACACACAGATGGAGCAGTGGGAGGGAGGATCATCATGAACGGTCGCGAGGACTGATCCCACCAATTCAGCCGGTCCGGCTCCCGGCCGGGAGCCATACATCGGGCCCGGTGGCGATGGTGCGTTTCCACGCCATCGCCATCGGGCCCGCCGTGGCGACGGCGACCGCCGCGGCCACTCCGACGGCCACGAACGGACCGGTCAACTGGGCGAGACCGCCCGCGAGCATGATCCCGATTCCTTGCACCGTCACCAAACTCGTCGAGGTCAGGCCCATCACCTGTGCCCGGACGCCGTCCGGCACCGCGCGGGCCATCAACGCGATGGCCTGCAGGTGGTACGGCGCCGCGCAGGCCCCGCTGAGCACGATCAGCGCGAGGCAGACCGGCAGCGACGGACGAAAGAAGACGAAAAGCAGAGGAACAACGGATGCAATGGCGAGAATGCCGACCATTCGCGTTTTCCGCCGAGCGGGAACCCATTTCGTGAAGATCCACGATCCGATTACCGAACCGACCGGATCCGCCGCGAGAATAAGTCCGACCGCGAAAGTCCCCGCCCCGAGTCCGACGGCGAGCGGGGCCGCGAGCCCTTCCGGCGCGATGGCGAACCCGGCGAGCATCTTCAGCCCGAACAGCACCCGGATTCCCTTGCCGCGCCACAGTTCCCTGGCACCTTCACCACTGAAAGCCCGTGCCACCCGGCTTTTCACCGATGATTCCGCGGCGGCGGGCCTCCGGCGACGAACCCCTGTGGACACGAGCAGCGCCGAGACCACAAAGGTCATCGCGTCGATCACCAGTCCCCAGTAGGGCGTCACGAGCCCGATCACCAGTCCGCCACCGCCGAAGCCCGCCAGCTGTGCCGTTTGGATGGTGATCGTCCGCACCGCGAGCCCCGCGACGTACCGTTCGCCCTCGAGGACGTCCGGAAGCAACGCGAGTTGCGCCGCCCGGAACGGACCGCCCGCCATCGTCAGGATCACCAGCAGCCCGGCCAGCACCGGCAGCGGTGTCCCCGGAATTGCCATCAGCGCCGCGATCCCCGCGCGCAGCAGATCGCAGACGATCATCACCGTCCGCCGCGAATACCGGTCGGCCAGCCCGGCGAACAGGGTGCCGCCGATCAGCGTCGGCAGATACGTCAGCCCGTAGGCGAGCCCGGTCAATCCGGCCGAAGCCGTTCTTTCCCAGACCAGCACCGACAAAGCGACCCTGGCCAGCTGGTCACCGGCCTGCGAAAGCGCCTCGGCCGCCCACAACGCCCGGAACTCGCCGACGGCGAAAGCCGCCATGAA
The DNA here is from genome assembly GCF_002849735.1 of Amycolatopsis sp. BJA-103. GTDB lineage: Bacteria > Actinomycetota > Actinomycetes > Mycobacteriales > Pseudonocardiaceae > Amycolatopsis. The sequence goes on along the minus strand of NZ_CP017780.1, from coordinate 8,006,257 downwards.
CGCGGTGCTCCGAGCGGAATCCCCCTTTTCCATGAGCCCCTCCCCTTGGCTCACGGTAGTCGATCACTTCCGTTGTGTCAGCGACCATCCGGCCCACGACGACGGTGAGTGTCCACTGTGGAGAGACGATTCCGCGTGGTCAGCGACCTGCGCCGTAGCCCATCATCCCCTGTGCCATTTCCATCGCCAGCGAGCTCGCCACGGCGGGATCCATCATGTTCCGGAAGCCCTCCGTGGTCTTGTCGCGCGATCCGGTGTCGGAGCGTGGTTGCTCCGTCGGCCGGGTCTCGGCGGGCGGCAGGGCGACGACCTGTTCCCTGGCGGGCTTCCTCTTCGTCGTCGCGGGCGCCTGCTGCTTCACGGTGACCGGGACATAGACGGTCACCGGGGCGGCCTGCGGCGCGGGCGGCGCGACCGGCGGGGTGGGCTGCTGGGTCACCACGGCGGGCAGCGGCTGCTCGGGCAAGGCGGTGTCGTCGACCGGTGCGAGGGTGAACGTGCCGGCGAACCAGCCGATCGCGAGCAGGGCCACACCCGCTCCGCCGACCAGCCAGGACCGGGCGCGGCGGTGGATGACGACGGCCTTGGGCCGCAGATCCTTGTCGACGACCGGATCGCAGACCGGGGTCCGGACCGGCATCGGCTCGGGAACGGGCTCGTTCTCCGGGCTGCGCCGCCGTTTCGGCAGACTCGCCGCGATGATCCCCGTCCGGTCCAGCAATTCGGCGGTCTCGACGGGCACGCTCGCACAGAGCGCGGCGTCGGTCGGCGTACGGCGCTGGGCGGCGCGCGGCATGGGGACCTCCGGAAGGGGAATCACGAACTTGAGCATTGTGGTGCATTTCCGACGCCGCCGTAAGTAACGCACCCCGATCGAGTTATCCCGAGCCGTCCGGACCACGGAGGGTTACTCCATTCAGAGGTTCCTCATCCCCAAGCGCCCCAGCAGTGCCAACGGCCGCTGGTAAAAGGAGCCGAGAACCCGGGGAATCGCGTCGATGACATAGGCGTCAGGGCCGATCAGGATGCGCGGCGTCCCCCGTTCGATACCGCGCACGATGGTCTGCGCGGCCTTCGCGGGTGTCGTCTTCGCGATCTTTTCGAAGCCCTCCGCGGCTTTGTCGATGTCCCGCTCGACGCCGCCCCGCGCGTCGCGGGCGATATTCGTCTTGATGCCACCGGGATGCACGCAGCTGACCTTGACCGGATGCCGGGCGATCAGCATTTCCTGCCGCAGTGCCTCGGTGAACCCCCGCACCGCGAATTTCGCCGCGTTGTAGGCACTCTGCGTGGGCACGCCGATGAAGCCGAACACGCTCGAAAGGTTGACGATGTGCCCGTCACCCGAAGCGATCACCTGCGGCAGAAAGGCTTTCGTCCCGTTGACCACTCCGCCGAGATTGATCCCCATCAGCCAGTCGTAGTCGTCCCAGGTCATTTCTTCGACCGTCGCGCCGAGCGCGACCCCGGCGTTGTTCACCACGACGTTGGCGCCCCCGAAATCGACGGCGACCTCCTCGGCGTGCGCGAGAACGGCGTCACGGTCCGCGACGTCCAGCTCGTACGCCTTCGCGGTCGCGCCCGCTTTTTCACACAGCGCGACGGTGGCGGCCGCGCGGACGGCGTCGACGTCGGACAGCGCCAGCCTGGCCCCGCGCCCCGCCAGGTCGACCGCGAGCGCCTGACCGATTCCCGACCCCGCGCCCGTGATCACCACGACCTTGTCCGTGAACGACTTCATACCCGCTCCCATCCAGCTCGACTGTTACCGGAGGTAACACATACTACGGCTGTGAGCTTGCTGTGCGTTGATCGATTCGGGCTGTGTTCGTGGACCGCTTATGGTGATCTGTAGCCAGGACAGCCGTGGACGAGCGAAAGGAAGGCGATGCGCCGCGCCCTGTTACTCGCTCTTTGTGTCGTTCTGACCGGTTGCTCCGCCGCGTCGGATCCCGACGGGACCGACGCCGACACCGCCGCCGCGGCGACCGTGGCGGCCACTCCCGCTTCGCCCCTCAACCCGGCGATCGGCGCGCTCTTCATCGAAGGATCGCATTTCTGCACGGCCAGCGTCGTCCACAGTGGCCCAGGAGATCTCCTGCTCACCGCGGCACATTGCCTCCACGACGGCGAAGGCGGCGAGTACGCGACCGGGATCTCGTTCGCGCCCGGCTATCACGACGGCGTCGCGCCCTACGGCTATTGGGACGTCTCGGATCCGCAGGTTCCCGAAGGATGGGCCGATTCGTCCGATCCGGACTTGGATGTCGGATTCGCGACCGCGCGTCAGGCAGGCAACCCGAAGACTCTGGAAAGCGTCACCGGTGCCAACAACCTGGTGGCCGGCGGCGGGTTCGCCCACACGATCACCCTGACGGGGTATCCGGACGAACGAGAGGCGCCGGTCGTCTGCCACGGCGCCAGCGAGCAGGCCGACACCTACCAGATGCGCGTCTCGTGCCCCGGCTTCACGACCGGCACCAGCGGCGGCCCGTGGGTGGTCGACCCCGATCCGAAGACCGAACTCGGCACCGTCGTCGGCGTGATCGGCGGCTATCTGTACGGCGGGGACGATCCGGACACGTCCTACAGCAGCTATTTCGACACCGACGTCGCCACCTTGTACCGGAAGATGGACACGCGGGGATGATCTCCCCATGAGCATCCACGACGTCCCGATCACCGGCGAGCCGATCCGCCTCGGCCAGTTCCTCAAATTGGCCAACCTCGCCGAAGACGGCTCGCACGCCAAAGACCTCCTCGACGCCGAAGAGGTCACGGTCAACGGCGAGGTGGAGGTCCGGCGCGGACGTCAGCTGACCAACGGCGACGTCGTGGAGGTCGGCGGCGAAGGCGGCCGCGTCGTCCTGGCCTAGGCGGGAGCTGAAGGGGACTTTCCCCGCATCACATGCGGCGAAAGCTCCCTTCACCGCGTCTCACGCGGGGAAAGTCCCCTTCAGCTCGTCCCGGCCTAGCGGCCCTGCAGTGGCGCCAGGCGCAGCGCCTTGGCGAGTTCTTCGAGCTCCCGGTGCACCGGCTCGTTCAGCGGGACACCCAGCGCCTGGCACTGTTCGAGATACTGCGCCTCGCGCCAGCCGGGGTAGCGGACCGGGGTCCCGCCTTCCCAGCCGAGCAGGCTGCCGAACAACGCGCTCGCGGCCTTGTAGAAACCGTCCGCGCTGCGCAGCGTCGTCGGCGCGATCGCCATCACCATGAGCCCGGTGTCGTGATCGTGGTCGCCGACGCCCGACAGGACCCCGGCGAAGATCTCGACCAGCAGGGAAAAGCCGGCGATCGAGGCGCTGGCCGCACCGGCAGTGTCCGCGAGGGTGTCCAGGTCGAGGACGAATTCGGGATATGCCCCGGCGGGGGCGGCCATGCCGAGCGGGTTCGCGGCCGTCCCGCGCTCCCCGCCCGCCGCCATGACGAGCCCGATCATGGTGTGCGGCAACGCCCTCGCGGCGTGGTGCCCGGCGCGGCCGAACGGCCCGACGCCGCGCACCGACATGAGCCCGACGCCGTACCGGCCCGCGCGGGACACCGCCCGGTCCATCGCGTCACCGACGGCCCAGAGCCCCGGCGCGCGGCGGTAGTCGATCAGGGCGGCGGCGCCGCGGTCGGCGATCATCAGCGGTTCGGCGCGCGGCCGCACCATGCCGTTGACCAGCATCGGCAGATGCAGCCGCGTCAGTTCGGCGACCCCCGATTCGGGGGTTCCGGTGAGGTCGCCGTGGCACAACGCCTCGGCGGCCATGCGGGCGCGCGACCACGGCAGATCGTGCGAGGTGAAGACCTCGGTGACGAGGTCGACCAGGGCGTCGATCGGGACGCGCTGCCAGACCTGTTCCGGGATCGGGGAGGGTTCGGCCGGTTCGGGGATCGGCTCGACGGGCGCACGGCGGAGGGAGCGAGGTCTGAGGGGCACTCCGCCGAGGGTGCCTAAACGCGTTTTTCGGCGTCAACGAACCTGAGCACCTTCTAACCGACTGTGTGATCGAAGCGCCCGGAAGCGTCGGTGGGCGGGCGTACTATCGGGGCATGTGCCGGAACATCACCACGCTTCGAGGCCTGGAGCCGGCGGCGACGCCGGACGAGATCGAGGCCGCCGCCCGCCAATACGTCCGCAAGGTGTCCGGGGTGCAGAGCCTCTCCGACGCCACGCGCGAGCCCTTCGAGGCCGCCGTCGCCGAGATCACGGCGATCACCAGGCGGTTGCTCACCGAACTGCCCGCCCGCCGTCAACCGCCGACGACGGTGCCGCCGTTGCGCCGTCCCGAGGTCCAGGCGCGCATCGCCGCGAAGGCAGCCAAGACTCAGGCGTCCTGAACCAAGCATCGGCGGTTACGGTGAGCCGGTGACATATCCGCAGGACCCCTATGGTCAGCAGCAGCCCTACGGACAGCAGCCCACTTACGGGCAGCAACCTCCGTACGGGCAGCCGTACCAGCAGCCGGGCTATGGCTACGGCCCAGCGATGCCGCCGCAGGACCAGGGCCTGGCGATCGCGGCACTGGTCGTGTCGATCGCCAGTCTGGTCGTCTGCACCGGGCTGCTGTCGGTCATCGGCGTGATCATGGGGCATATCGCGCACTCGAAGGCCAAACGCGGCGAAGCCGGCGGCCAGGGGATGGCGCTCGCGGCGATCATCATCGGCTACATCGGCGTCGCGATCATCGTCGGTCTCGTGCTGTTGTTCGTCATCGTCGGTGTCGCGACCGACTGGGACTTCGACTAGTCCATCCATGCCCCCGCCACCACCCTCAACGGAAAGCTTCGCTTCGAATACATCCGAAGCGTTCGGGCAACAGACCGTCGGATATCCTCGGTGGCGGTAGCGTGTCCGAGCGGCCGAAGGAACATGTCTTGAAAACATGCGAGGGCTCTGTCCTCCGTGGGTTCGAATCCCACCGCTACCGCCAGTCTTGAGAAAGCGAAGCTCCCCAGATCGGCTGACCTGGGGAGCTTCGCGGGGTCACGCGGGCACGAGGGCCCAGACGGTCTCGTCGCTACGACCGCCCACGAACGGCCGTTGCTCCAGGATCGAAGCCGTGCCGTTGTTGACCTGCCGCACCGCGAAGTTGCTGGCCCGGTTCACCAGCCCGTAGCGCGAGTCGGCGCTCCGGAGCAGCTTCCACTGCTGATTCGTGGACGAGCCGCAGTGCGTCTGTTCGAGGAGCGCGCCGTCCGCGGTGCTGCCGGAAACCGGCCGCACGCACTGGCCACTCCGCTCGTTCACGATCTTCCAGTACCCGCCGCCCGCGTCGGTGAGCTTCCACTTCTGGCCGTTGTCGTTCTGCCTGGCCACATTGGTGATCTTCGCGCCGGCGGACGTCGAACCGTCGACCACGGCCGCGCTGTTGCCGTTGGTGGCGACGGAAAGGTAGTACTTCTTGCCCGCCTGCGGACCGGGGTCGGCGATGGGGTTCAGGGTCCACTGCTGGTTGGCCGCCCCGGTGTAGGGCTGCTGGACGAGCGGGGCCGGGTACGCGCCGCCGTCGGTGATCGCGTAGCCCGTCAGGTAGTTGAAGATCGCCACCTTGCCGTTGCCGAGTGGCTGGAACGCCCACCGCATGCCGTTCTGGCCGTTGCAGTTGTACTGCAGGATCTGCGTGCCGGGCGCCGTCCCGCTCTGGGCGCTGTCGGCGCACAGCTGGCTGTTGGCGTTGACGAGTTGCAGACCGGTGTTGTAGCCCAGGATCCATTTCTGGCTCTGGGAGTCGGTCCGGGCGCGGTGGCTGAGGTTGGCGAGACCGCCGGTCGAGGAACCCACGACGTCGATGGCGTTGCCGCTCGCGCCGGTGATGACGTAGGTCTTCCCGCCTTGGGCATGGCCGTCGTCGTTGTCCGGAGTGTCCTTTTTGATCAGGAAGGCGCTGTTGGCGACGTTCCAGTGCGTGGCGAGCCAGCTTCCGGGGACGGGATTCGTGCTGAAGTAGTCGTCGTTGCCGCAGTCCAGCAGCCGGTCGAAATCACGCTGCGTGCAATCGAAGGACTGGGTGTCGCCGTAACACATCAGGTCCCATTCCTGGGAGCAGTGGCCGCCGCCCTGGTAGTGCGGGGCGCCCGGCAGGACCGCGCCGAGCATGTGGCCCACCTCGTGGGCGACGGCGTTGACCCCCCAGCAGGGCACGGCGATCTCGGTGTAGTGCCTGCCGTTGTTGAAGGCGTTGGCGGGACCGGGCTGGTCGTCGCTGTCGCCCCAGGTACCCGCGCAGGTGTGGGGGTTGTCGGAGAACAGGATGTAGTCGCGGTCGGCGTTGTAGTGGCCCGCCTGGATGGCCCGGTCGCGGATCGCGCCGGACAGGTACGTGCCGTCGGGCACCACCAGGTTGGCGACGGCGACCTGGCAACCGGCGCCTGCGGTCGTCACGTACCGGACGTGCCTGCTGGCGCCCGTCAGCGCGGCGCTGTCGTTGAACGAGTCGTCCATCCCGGACGCGTAGGCGCGCAGGGACGGCACGACGGTGGAGTACCGGTCGGGTTGGCCGGCTTCACGGACGTAGACCAGCTCGATGCGTTTACCGGAGACCCCGTCGCCCTCGCAGACCACCGGGTTGGCGGCGATCTGCGCTTGAGCGACGGAGAGAGCGAGTGGGGCCACCGGGGTCGCGCCGGGCGGCAACGGCCGGCTGTGGTCCGTGGCGGCGAAATCATCGGAGGCGGAGGCTCCGGCTGTTTCACCCACGAGCAAGCCGCAGATGAGGCCGATGGTCACCAGCAGGCCGGCGGAGCGCCTTCTTGCTTTGGACAAGTGCTCTTCCTTTCGCGATGGAGGAACGCGATAAGAAGGCTAGAGATCGGATGTATAGACCACCAGGCAGAAGCACCGGCAGACTGCCATTACCCTTCCGCCATGGCCAAGTACTTGCTGCTCAAGCACTACCGGGGCGCACCGGCGTCGGTCAACGACATCCCGATGGACCAGTGGGCCCCGGAAGAGATCACGGCGCACGTGCAGTACATGCGGGACTTCGCGAACCGGCTCGTGGAGACCGGCGAGTTCGTCGAGGAGCGGGCTCTCGCCCCCGAAGGCACCTTCGTCCGCTACGACGGCGAGGGCAAGCCGCCGGTCACCGATGGCCCCTTCGCCGAGACCAAGGACCTCATCGCCGGTTTCATGCTGATCGACGTCGACAGCCACGAGCGCGCGCTCGAACTCGCGGGCGAGCTGTCGGCCGCTCCGGGAGCGGGTGGGAAACCGATCCACGAGTGGCTCGAACTGCGTCCGTTATGGGGCGAGCCGCTGGTCATCACGGAGTGACCGCCGAAGTGGACGAGACCCTGCTCCGGAGCCTCACGCCGAACGTCCTCGGGATCCTCGTCCGCCGCGGGGCCGACTTCGCCGCGGCCGAGGACGCCGTGCAGGAAGCGCTGATCGAGGCCGTCCGCGTCTGGCCGGGAGACCGGCCGAAGGACCCGAAGGGCTGGCTCGTCACCGTCGCCTGGCGCAAGTTCCTCGACGCGGCCCGGTCGGACGCCGCCCGGCGCCGTCGCGAGGACCTCGTCGACGAGGAGCCGGAGCCCGGGCCCGCCCCTGACTCGGACGACACGCTGCAGCTCTACTTCCTGTGCGCCCACCCGTCGCTGACGCCGTCGTCCGCGGTCGCGCTCACCCTGCGCGCCGTGGGCGGGCTGACCACCCGCCAGATCGCGCAGGCGTATCTGGTGCCCGAGGCGACCATGGCGCAGCGCATCAGCCGGGCCAAGCGCACCGTGTCCGGAGTGCGGTTCGACCAGGCCGGCGACGTCGCCACCGTGCTCCGCGTGCTCTACCTGGTCTTCAACGAGGGCTACTCCGGCGACGTCGACCTCGCCGCCGAAGCCATCCGGCTCACCCGGCGGCTGGCGGCCTCGATCGACCATCCCGAGGTCGCGGGGCTGCTCGCGCTCATGCTGCTGCACCACGCCCGGCGCGCCGCCCGGACGTCCGGCGGCGACCTCGTCCCGCTGGCCGAACAGGACCGCGGCCTCTGGGACACGCGCCTGATCGCCGAAGGTGTCGAGATCCTGCAAGCGTCGTTGGCCCGCGACAAGCTGGGCGAGTTCCAGGCGCAGGCCGCCATCGCGGCGCTCCACGCCGACGCGCCCGCCGCCGAGGAGACCGACTGGGTGCAGATCGTCGAGTGGTACGACGAACTCACGCACCTGACCGGCAGCCCGGTCGTGCGGCTCAACCGCGCGGTGGCCGTCGGCGAGGCGGACGGACCGCGGGCCGGCTTGGCGGCGCTCGCGGAACTGGACGACTCGCTCCCCCGGTACACCGCGGTGGCCGCGTACCTCCACGAGCGCGACGGAGACCTGGCGAAAGCGGCGCGGCTGTACAGCGAGGCCGCCGAGAAGGCGGCGAACCTGGCCGAGAGCGCCCACCTGACCCGTCAGGCCGCGAGGATCAACGCCCTCAAGAAGTGACCGGCGGCAGCCGCGGCAGGCCGTCGATCTCCGACAGGTGCTCCAGCACCCGCCCGAAGGCCTGCCCCAGCACCTGCTGCTCTTCCGGGCTCAGGAGGTCGATCAGGTGCTCCCGGACGCCCTCGACATGCGTCGGCGCCGCGCCCTCCAGCAGTTCCGAGCCACGTTCCGTCAGTTCCGCGACGACGCCGCGTTTGTCCGCCGGGTCGCGAGTGCGGCGGATGATGCCTTCGGCTTCCAGCCGGACCATCTGGTGCGAAAGCCTGCTCTTGGTCGAGCCGAGCATGCTCGCCAGCTCCGTCATCCGCATCCGGCTGTCGGGCTGGAGCGAAAGGCAGACCAGGACCTCGTAGTCGGCGAGGGTGACTTCGTGACGCTCGGAAAGTTCCCGGTGCAGCCGCTGCCGCAGGCGCATGGTGGCGACGATGTACGAGCGCCACGCGACCATCTCCGACTCGGACAGCCAGCGCACTTCTTTTTGCTCCACCGCCATCCACGCAGGGTAGATCGTTGATCGCACGAGGCGCATACCCACCGGTCACTTTTCGGCCCCTGAAAAATCCGGCGGAACATTCGCCCGAAGGAGGGTTACGAAAAGGTTGAGACTCGGCGAGAAAAGGCGCATTCTGCTTGTCAGCGGATGGTCGGGCAAGTATCGGGCGAGCCATCGGATGGCCGTCGGACCTGCCTCCCAGCCGGGAAGGGTCAGGTGGTGGTATGGCGGGTGATTCTCGCGGTTGACCGCCTGCTGTGTCCCCGCGACCGGAACGGAAAGGACCGGGTCGGTCGCGACTGTGAACAGCGACGAGCGCGGGCATCTCGGATGCGCTCGACAATTCTCGCGCATTCGGCGTCACTCCGGCCTGTTTCGGGTTAGCGGCCTCTTCGACCGCCTCGGCAGCGCCAGGCGCCGGCCCGGTGATCGCGGCCAACCGGCGATCGGAACAAGACAACCTCGGTAGTTCTGGGTGCGGCCACTTCGCGTGGCCGCACCCAGGCATATCCGGCCCTCTCCGGCTACGCTTCCCCCCGTGCGATTCGACGAAGGCGCGGGCCTGGACACCTCCGAAGTCGAGGACCTGCGCGGCGGTGGCGGTGGTGGCGGTATCGGCGGCCGGGTGGCACTCGGCGGCGGCGGGCTCGGCGTGGTGGGCCTCGTCATCTACTTCCTCCTCTCCCAGTTCGGCGGCGTGGACCTGAACCCGTCCTCGGGCGGGCTCGGCGGCCTCGGCGCCGTGGGTTCCGGGCAGCAGACGGACAACACGTCGCTGTCGCAGGAATGCAAGACCGGCGCGGACGCGAACCGGAAGCACGACTGCGCGATCGTCGCCATCATCAACTCGATCCAGGACTACTGGGGGCAGGAGTTCCAGCGGTCCGGGTCGACCTACCGCAAGGCCGTCACCAACTTCTTCAGCGGCGGCGTGAACACGGCCTGCGGCAACGCGACTTCCGACGTCGGGCCGTTCTACTGCCCCGGCGACTCCGAGGTCTACATCGATCTCGGGTTCTTCAACGAACTCCGCACCAGGTTCGGCGCGCAGGGCGGGCCGTTCGCGGAGGCGTACGTGCTGGCCCACGAATACGGTCACCACGTGCAGAACCTCACCGGAGTGTCCAAAAAGGGCACCGGGAGCGGGCCGACGTCGGGTTCGGTGCGGCTCGAACTGCAGGCCGACTGCTACGCCGGGGTCTGGGCGAACCACGCCACGACCGCACCGACCGAGACCGGGCGTCCGCTGATCACCGAGATCAGCCAGGAAGACATCGACTCCGCGCTGGACACCGCTTCGCGCATCGGTGACGACTACATCCAGACCAAGCTGGGCGGCGGCCGGGTCGACGAGTCGAAGTTCAGCCACGGCACTTCGGCGCAGCGGAAGAAGTGGTTCACCACCGGCTTCCAGACCGGCCAGCCGGCGCGGTGCGACACCTTCGCGACCAACAGCCTGGGCTGAGTCTCCCTCTCCAGAGACGCAATGAAGGGGACTTTCATAGCAAATTTCGCTATGAAAGTCCCCTTCATTGCATTTGAGGGAGCTACTACGCGGCGACGTGGCCGTGGTGGTCGTCAGCGTGGACGGAAGCCGTCAGGCTCCGCTGCTTGGACCGCTCGGCCGCGCGGACGGCCTTGGCCTTCGCGGCCTTGCCACCCGGGACACCGTTGATGTTCTCGGTGCTGGTCGCGTACACGCCCAGCGCCCAGGCGACGGCGTCGGAGTTGCGGTCGAGCGCGACGCGGTCGACGTTGCCGAGGTTGTCGCACTTCTGGTGGTAGCACTTGTCGTAAGGAACGTTGGCGCTACCGCCCCACTTGGCGGCCTGCGCCGCGGTCTTCACGCCTTCGGCACCGGTGAACAGGCCACCGGCCGGGATGCCGACCGCGATGAACTGGCCGTAGTCCGAACGACCGGTGAAGTCGGTGCCCTCGACCGGGACGCCCTTGCCCTTCTCGAGGTAGTCCACGAGGGTCTTCTCGAGCTGCGCGGAACCGTACGGGCCGGGGCCCGCGCCGGTGGCGTCGGAGTCGTCACCGTCGTAGGCGAAGTACGCCGCGTTCGGCGAGCCGATCATGTCGTAGTTCAGGTACAGCGCGACGTCGAGCTGCTGCTCGAAGCTCAGCGAGTTGACGTAGTGGGTCGAGCCGACGAGCCCGAACTCCTCCGCGCTCCACCAGCCGAAGCGGACCGCGTTGTTGGCCTTGGGCTTGCTGCCCAGCTGCAGCGCGGTCTCCAGCAGCGCGGCGGAACCGGTGCCGTTGTCGTTGATGCCGGGGCCCTCGGTGACGCTGTCGAGGTGGGCGCCGAGCATCACGACGTTGTCCTTGCGACCGGTCTTGGTCTCGGCGAGGACGTTGTAGCTGGTCCGCGCCTCCTGGAGGGCACGCAGGTCGAGGGTGACCGAGGCGCCGGCCTTGCCCGCGAGCACCTGGCCGTCGGCCTGGGTGATGCCACCGGTCGGGATCTTGCCCGCGGCCGGGTCGCCCAGGGTGCCGTTGACCGGGCCCGGGACGTTGTTGTAGACGATCGCGCCGACGGCACCGGCCTCGGCGGCGGTCGCCTGCTTCTGCGCGAAGGAGCAGCCACCGCGCTGGATCAGCGCGATCTTGCCGGTGACCCCACCGGCGTAGTCGGCCGCTTCACAACCACTGGTGTCGTCGACCGGGACCACCGCGAGCGGCGCGGTGATTCCACCCGCGGGCGTCGACGGGCTGTAGGACATGATGATGATCGGGACGTCGGCACCCGCGACCGTCAGCTTCTCCGCGAGGGTCTCCGCGTAGGTGAACGGGAACTCCTGGCGCGTGACCGTGAAGCCCGCCTGCTCCAGCTTCGTGGCCACGTACTCCGCGGACTTCTTGTGGCCCTCGGTGCTGGCCGCGCGACGGCCGCCGGTCGAATCCGAGATCCGCTGAAGCGCGATCAGGTGCCGGTTGACGTTGCCCACGTCGACCTTGTTGACGAGCTGCTTGGCCAGTGCGGGACCGTCGAGTTTCGGCGCGGCCGTCGCAGCGGGAGCCATTCCGACCGTGAGCGCGGCGGTCGCCATCACCACGATCGAGGGAACAATGCTTCTTCGCGAATATGACATGAGCGTCACCTTTGTGTGGTTTGCGTCATAGGTCAACCGACGTTCGGCGGACTTCCCATCACCGTTATAGGGTCGGTTGTATGTACGCGATCACCATCCGTGAGCCCGGCGATCCCGACGTTCTCGAATGGACCGAGGTCCCCGATCCGGTGGCGGGCGAAGGCGAAGTGGTTCTCGACGTCGCCGCGAGCGCCGTCAACCGCGCTGACCTGCTGCAACGCCAGGGTCATTACCCTCCTCCGCCGGGTGCGAGCGAAATCCTCGGGCTCGAATGTTCGGGCACGATCGCCGAAATCGGCGAAGGCGTCGAAGGATGGCAAATCGGCGACGAGGTTTGTGCTTTGCTCGCCGGTGGTGGCTATGGGGAAAAGGTCGCCGTCCCGGCGGGACAACTGCTTCCGCTTCCCGCCGAAGTCGAATTACTCGCGGCCGCCGGATTGCCCGAAGTCGCGTGCACGGTCTGGGCGAACGTGGTGATGCACGCCGGATTGTCCGAGGGCGAGGTCCTGCTCGTCCATGGCGGGGCGGGCGGGATCGGCACGCACGCGATCCAGGTCGCCAAGGCGCTCGGCGCGACGGTCGCGGTGACCGCGGGTTCGGCGGAACGGCTCGAGAGCTGCCGCCAGCTCGGCGCCGACATCACGATCAACTACAAGGAGCAGGACTTCGTCGAGGTCCTGCGCGCCGAGACCGGCGGCGCGAACGTCGTCCTCGACAACATGGGCGCCAAGTACCTCGACCGCAACCTCGACGCGCTGGCCATGGACGGCAGGCTCGTGGTCATCGGCATGATGGGCGGGGTCAAGGGCGAGCTCAACATCGGCAAGCTGATGGGCAAACGCGCCAGCGTGTTCGGCGCCGGCCTGCGGTCGCGGCCGCTGGACCAGAAGGCCGCGATCGTCGCCGACGTCCGCGAGCGGCTGTGGCCGTTGGTGGGGCAGGGTTCGGTGAAGCCGATCGTCGGACAGGTCGTCCCGATGGCCGAGGCGGCCTCGGCGCACCGCGCGCTCGAAGAAGGCACGGTTTTCGGCAAGGTTCTTCTGGCCGCAAAATCCTGACGAGTCAGGCGCAGCCTGTCCGTTGAGGGTGGCGGCGGGGCGTGGTCCGGGCTCAGCGGATCTCTTCCAGCACCCGGACGAGCTGATTGACCTCGAAGACGTTCGAGTAGTGCGCGAGGCCGATCCGGACGGCGCCGCCGACTTCGGCGGCGCCCAGTGATCCGAAGACCCCGCTCGTGCCGTCGTCGGCGAAGGCGCAGAGCCCTTGGGACGCGAGGTACTCCGCGACCTCGGGCGACTTCTTGCCCGCGACGGCGAAGGCCAGCGCGGGGATCCGGCGCATGGCGTCGCCGATCACCATGACGTGCCTCAGCGAACGCAGCTCCGTGGACAGTTGCGCCAGAAGTCCCGCGTGGTACGACTTCGCCGATCCCAGCGATGTCACCAGCTTCTCGCGCCGCGAGCCCATCGCCGCGTCGTCCAACCCGGCCAGATAGTCGATCGACGCGATCAGGCCGGCCAGCAACGGATACGCGTGCGGCCCCAGTTCCATCCGGGCCGGTCCGCGCGCGGCCGGGTCGAGCGAGACCGACGGCAGGCGTTCGAGCAGTTCGGGATCGCGGAAGACCAGCGCCCCCACCGACGGCCCGCCCCAGGCCTGCGCCGAAACCACCATCACGTCGGCGCCGAGCGCGTTGAGGTCCAGCGGCACGAACGGCGCCGCGTACGTCGCGTCGACGACGACCAGCGCGCCGACCCGTTTGGCGAACTCGATCACCGTCGGGACGTCGGGCCGGGTGCCGACCGAACCGGACGCCAGCGTGACCGCGACGGCCTTGGTGCGCGCGGAGACGAGGTTCTCGTACTGCCAAGCGGGCAGCTCGCAGGTCTCGATGTCGATCTCGCCCCAGCGCACGACCGCGCCGACCCGTTTCGCGGCGCGGCGCCACGGCGCGAGGTTGGCCTCCTCGTCGAGCCGGGAGACGACGACCTCGTCGCCGATCGTCCAGCGGTCGGCCATCGCGTCGACGAGACGGCGGATGAGGTCGGGCGCGTTGGGTCCGAGCACGACTCCGGCCGGGTCGGCGCCGACCAGGTCGGCGACCGCCCGGCGAGCGGCCGTGACAATGCTTTCCGCACGCTGTGAGGCCGGAAACGCTCCACCCGGCCCGGACACCGGAGCGCGCATGGCCGTGGATACGGCCGAAGCGACCTGTTCAGGTACGAGCATTCCGGCGGCGCCGTCGAAGTGAATCCAGCCGTCACCCAGCGCGGGAAACAACCCACGGATACGAGCGACGTCGAACGCCATGGGGACACCGTACGGACGTGCGGTTTGGCGCTTTACCCGGGGTTGGGTGCCCGACCACGGGGCGCGACGATTCCCGCTACGCTCGGAGACGGCATCGAAAACCGCGCTGCGCTTTGTGCCCGACGTAGGCCAGGATGGAGCACATGACCGACCCAGTTTCCCGCGAATCGACCACCCCCGGTGACGGCGGCGGAGACTCTTCACCGCACGTGGTGGTCGTCGGTCCCGACGGCGTCCCGGTCGGCACCGCGCGCCTCGCCGGCGGCTCCGAGCAGGCCGAAGGCGAGGAGTCGCTCGGCGACCTCGTCGAAGAGCCCGCCAAGGTGATGCGGATCGGCACGATGATCAAGCAGTTGCTGGAGGAGGTCCGCGCCGCACCGCTGGACGACGCCAGCCGCACGCGCGTGCGCGAGATCCACCAGACCTCGATCCGCGAGCTGGAGCAGGCGCTGGCGCCGGAACTGCAGGACGAACTCGAGCGACTGGTGCGGCCTTTCACCGAGAACTCGACGCCTTCGGACGCCGAACTGCGGATCGCCCAGGCTCAGCTGGTCGGCTGGCTGGAAGGGCTGTTCAGCGGCATCCAGACCGCGCTGTTCGCGCAGCAGATGGCCGCGCGGGTGCAGCTGGAACAGATGCGGCGCGGGCTCCCGGCCGGTCCTTCCGCGGGTGGCGCCCTCGGCGGCCCCGGCGAGGCTCACGGGCCTGGCCAGTACCTCTGACAAGTGCAATGAAGGGGACTTTCCTTGCGAAATTTGCAAGGAAAGTCCCCTTCATTGCGGTCGGAGGGGTCAGCGCAGCGGGCGGAAGAACGCCCGCAGGTCCCCGATGAGCAGGTCCGGCACCTCCAGTCCCGGGAAGTGACCGCCGCGGTCCGGAGTGGACCAGTGCACGATGTTGTCGGTGCGCTCGGCGAGATGCCGGATCGGGAGGCCTGTGTCCTTCGGGAACACGGCCACCCCAGTGGGCACAGTGGACTTCGGCGGCTCCTCGCCCCAGGCCCCGCCCAGCGAGGAATAGATCCGCGAAGACGAGTTCGCCGTGCCGGTGAGCCAGTAGAGCATCACGTTGGTGAGCAGATCGTCGCGATCGATGGCGTCCTCGGGAACGTCGCGCGAGTCCGAATAGGACTTGAACTTCTCCACGAGCCACCCGAGCTGCCCGGCCGGTGAGTCGGTGAGCCCGTAGGCAAGCGTTTGCGGCTTGGTCGCCTGGATCATCGCGTAGCCCAGCTCGCCGTACTGGAAGTCCCGCCCGCGCGCCAGCGCCGCCTCACCGCGCGCGAGTTCGTCGCCGGTGAGCCCTTCGAGATCGGCCTCCGACTCGGGCACCGCGCTCGGCAGCATCGTCAGATGCGCGCCGATCACCCGCTCCGGGCACCGGACGCCCACCTGCCGCGACACGATCGCGCCCCAGTCGCCGCCGTGCAGCCCGAACCGCTCGTACCCGAGCCGCGACATCAGCACCGGCCAGGCGTCGGCGATCCGGTCGGATCCCCAGTTCGCCTCGGTCGTCGGCCCGGAGAACCCGAAGCCGGGCAGCGACGGTACGACGACGTGGAACGCGTCCGCCGGGTCGCTGCCGTACGCGCGCGGATCGGACAGGGGCCCGATGACGTCGAGGAACTCCACGATGGATCCGGGCCAGCCGTGCGTGAGCATCAACGGCTTCGCGTCCGGCTCGGGCGAGCGGGCGTGCAGGAAGTGGATGTCCGCGCCGTCGATGTTCGTCATGAAGCCGGGGAAGCCGTTGAGGCGCTCCTCGTGCGCGCGCCAGTCGTAGCGGAGGCGCCAGTACTCGGCGAGCTCCTGGAGGTACCCGAGCGGCGTCCCGAGGCCCCAGCCGACGCCGTCGATCTCGTCCGGCCAGCGGGTGTTCGCGAGGCGGGCGGCTAGGTCGTCGAGGTCACGCTGGGGGACGGCGATCTTGAACGGCGAGATGGTCATACGGACGACGGTAGGGAGGATCGAGGACAGGAACGGTCCTCGATCCTCCCTACCGTCTACCGATCACTCGAAATCGATTCCCCAACGCTGGTTGGCGACGTGCTGGCAGTCATAGATCACCAGGCGCGTGCCTTCCGCGTCACCGCCGCTCAGCGAACCGAGGCACCGGCCGGAACCGGTGTTCTCGATCATGCCGTCCGGGCGCTGGAACCAGCGTTGCGCCAGTCCGTAGTTGCAGTCCCACAACTGGACCGGTGTGTCGTTCGCGGTGGCACCGTTGGTGACGTCCATGCAGCGGCTCTTCATCCTGATGGTGCCGTCGTTCTGCACCAACACCTGCTGAGCGGTGGATCCACTGCAGGTGTACAGGTTGATCGCCGTGCCGTTCGCGTCGTTGTTGTAGTACACGTCCGCGCACTTGCCGCTCACGCCGGCGAGCCGCCCCTTGTGCGGGAACGACCGGACGACGCTCCATGCCTGGTTCTGCGAACCCGTGCAGGCCTGGATCGTCACCGAGGTCGCGCCCTGGGTCGAGTCGAGACACTTTCCGGACTTCGGGTTGATGAGCGAACCATCGGCTCTCAGTTGCCAGAACTGAGCAGCGTCACCGGTGCACTGGTACGACCAGACAGGCGTCCCGTCGGCCACGAGTCCGTTTTTCACATCGAGGCAGCGCCCGAGCGCCCGGACGCTTCCGTCCTTCGCCAGGGTCCACGTATCCGACAAGGAAGCGATACAACCTGTCGTCCCGATGGTCGCACCGTTGGCCACGATACGGCCGCTGACGTTGAGACAGGCACCGAACCCGTCGGTCAGCTGGCCTGCCGGAGCGGCTCGTTCCGCGATCTTCCAGATCTGCTGCGCCTGGCCGTTGCAGTCCTGGATGGTGACGATGGACCCGTCCGTCGAGCCGGCCGCCGAAAGGCATCGCCCGGATCCGAGGTTGAAGATCCGGCCGTCGTCGAAGATCTGCCATTCCTGTGTCAACGAGCCCGCACAGCCCACCGCGACCACGCGAGACCCCGCCGCCGTCGCACCACCCTGCACGTCCAGGCACTGTCCGAGGACATGGAGCGCCGTGTCCCCGGCCGTCCACTGCTGCGCGACGGAGCCCGAACAGGTCCACATCTGGACCGTGGTGTTGGTCGGCACGCCACCGGACAGATCGAGGCAGGCGCCGCCGACGCCGGTCACGAGGCCGCTCATCGACACCCGGTTCGAGCGTGTCCTCAGATTGCGGTACTTGACCTGGTCACCGGTTCCATGGCCGGAGAGCTGGACGTAGGAGCGCCGGTTGAACATCGACGGAGCGGTGTACTCGTTCACCTTGGTGCCGTTGAGCAGCACCGTCACCTTGGGACCGGCCACGGTGATCTCGAAGGTGTTCCACTCACCGACCGGTTTCGCCGCTGTCGCGATCGGCGCCTTGATGCCCTTGATCGCCCCGGTCGCGTCCGTCGGTGCCGCCGAGGCTCCACCGATCGCGATCTGCGCCGCGGCGGGGCCAGGGCCACGCGGAAGCCCGACGTGCACGGCCGACTGCGAGTTCGCGCCTGTCGCCTTCCAATCGACCTTCAGCGTGAAGTCGTTGTCGAAGAGGTTGGACGGGTTCCACGGTCCGGCTGTCCCGGACAGCGTGCCGAATTCACAACCGTCCTGCGCGGCGAGAGTCGGCCCCCAGCGAGCAAGGGAAGACTCGGACCTGCCGTCCATGAGCGAACTGAAGCCGGGTTCGAGGTTCGCGTTGACGCAGTTCCCCGCCGGACCGGCCGCCGGACCTCCGACGAAGTAGCCTGCCACGTCAGCGGTGAGTTCGGCCTCTCCTTCGGTGTTCGAGGCGCTGAGCTTCCCACTCGGGCCCAGCGGGACCAGCGCCGTGGCAGGCGCCGTCTTGCCCTGGTCGACCTGCAGTGCCGGCGCGTTGGCGAAGCCGGTTTCAGGAGCGAAGAAGGAGACTCCTGTGTTGATCACCTTGTCCGCTGCGGACCCGGTGATCACCACGCCGGTCGCGCCGAGTGGCACCCCCGCGGTCCCCGCGACCTGCGCGGTCACGGTAGCGCCCCGCTTCAAGGTCCCCACCGGGACGCCGGTCCCAGTACCGGTGTCGATCACCCGGCTGGTTCCGAGCGCCGGGACGAACTTGGCACCGTTGCCCGGGGCGAACCACCCCAGCAAGTCGACCGCGAGATGAGTCGAACCGGCCGAGTTCCGCAGCCGGATCTTCCCGTCGTCACCGATCCGGACGAAGGCGATATTGGACCGTCGCTGGCCGACGTTCATGAAGACACTGCTGGTGTCGGGCGTGTAGGTCTGCGGGTAAGCCGAGATGAAGGTCCCCGCCGTCGACTGACCGGCCGTGAGGTTCACCACCGCCGTCGTCGCGTTCGCTGGAACATCCGACACTCCCCGGACCTGAACAGCGATCTCCTCGCCCGCGCCGAGCGGCGTGTTCTTCACCGACGCCAGGTTCTTCGTGTCGAGCAGCCTGGCCCCGCCGGCCTTGGCCGTGTAGGTACCCACTCCGTCAGGGCTGAAGTACCCGGCGAAATCCACCGTCATCCCCGGGGTGCCGACAGTGTTGTGGATCCGGACAGCCCCATCACCGCCAAGTGGAACGATGACAGTCAGCGTGGTCTGTCTGCTGGTCTGCAGCGGGAACCGGATCGGCTGCGCTGCTCCGGGATTACCCGCAGTGAAACGCAGCTCGGTCGGACCGTCGGCCAACCCGGCGGTCACGGTCAACACGACCGCCGTCGCGTTGGAGGGCGCGCCGGGGACCGTCAGCGCGAACGTCTCACCCGCGGTGAAGCGCCGCTGATGTCCACCGACCGCCGTGTTGGTGTCGAGGATCCGAGTCGGGTTCGTCTGCGCGGTGTAGCCGCCGGGCTGAGCAGCGGTCGCCGATCCGGGAGAACCGGCCCAGAGCACGCCGACGCCCCAGTCGTTGGGCGACCCACCCGGCACGGCCTTCGCGCGAGACTTGAGCAGGTATTCCAACTGCGCGGCGTCGAGCTGCGGATTGGCGCCCTTGAACAGGGCGGCCACACCAGCGACGTGCGCGGAGGCCGCGGACGTCCCGGTGAAGAGATCCGGCGCGTTGGTGAAGGTCGAAACGCTGGCGAAGCCGGTGATGTCCGGCTTCGTCCGGCCATCGACAGTGGGTCCGTGGCTGCTGTAGGGCTCAAGTTGCCCTGATGCGGGCTTGGTCGCACCTGTCGCCAACGCGTACGGCGAGCTGGCAGGTTCGGCGATGCTCCCTTCCGGAGTCGACCACTGGAAACCGCCGGTCTCCCCGAGCTTGGTCAGATAGAGGTCGAACTTCGTGGTGAAGGGAGCGTTGTTGTTCTTGACCCAGGCGTAGTAGGTACCGCCGAAACCGGTGTTGTTGAAAAAGGTTGCTTCCTCGACCGGGGCACCACCGCCGGCGGTGTCGCGCTGGGCGAGCGTCGACCGAGCCACCACATGCGAATCGTTCGGACCGGTCGGAGCGGACGACGAGTCGGTGATGTACAGGTCGAGATCCTTGGTCGTGACCGGCCACGCGTCCCAGCGCAGAGTCACCGTCGCGGGCTGACCCGAGCCGACCGAGAAGTTGTTGACCTCCGAGGCCGCATTGAACTCGACCCAGGTGGGCGCCCCGGTCCGGTCCGCCGCCTGGCCGGCGAAATGACGCTGGCCGTAGTTGCCTGCCGCCGTGGACCACAGGATTCCGGCTTGCCGAGAGCGCTGAACGACCTGCGCCGGGCTGTTGGCATCCGGTCCCGTGCCGTCGCCGCGGCCGGCTCCCGGCACGGCGATCGCCGCACTGATGATCTGCACACCCTGCTGCTGCAGCCAGTCCGCGGCCGGCGCGAAGCCCATGTCGTCCTCGACACAAGCGAGGTAGAGCTGCGCGGCGGGCGCCATGTCATGGACGATTTCCGCGACGTTCACGCCGTGCGGGTCATCGATCGTCGCGTCGAGGCAGTTCGTGCCATTGGTGACGAGCTGGGTCCCGCTCGGGAGCTCACCTGCCGCCTGAGCAGCGGCAAGGCCGGCGAACCCGACATCGAGGATGCCGATCTTCACCCCGGCGCCCTTGTTGTTCGTGTCGATCCATGCCTGGGCCCCGGAAACCCCGACACCTTCGGAAGTCACGCTCGACGGAAGCACCTTGGTCGGCCGCTTCACTTCGCGGACGCCTGACTGCTTCGCGAGTTCGTCGACTTTGTCCTCGGCCACCGCCGCCCTGATCCGTCCGGGCTGCGCGGCGGAAACCGTCCCACCGACCGCCTTGACGGCGTTTCGAAGGTCGGACTCGTTCTGACCGTGAACGTAGAGGAGCACGTGGCCGTTCTGATCCTTGGCCACTCGCTCCTTGGGTCTCTGCCCGGCCACCGATTCCGCGACCGGCGCGTCGCCTGGTGGCGCCGCGCTGGCCGGCAACGTGAAGCCACTCACCGCCAAGGACATGGTGGCGGCTACGAGGGCCGCACGTCGCAATGTCTTCATTTTTCCTTCCGATTATCTAGACCAGTTCATCAAATGTCTCAACCGAGTAATCTTTGGATGGGAACCCACCCGGAAGAACAGGGGGAGAAATTTTTCTCAACACAAGCGAGGACCAAAAATCAAAAAAACCTCCGGCATGTTCCCACCATTGAAAACTCTCAAAGATGACAATGGTCCAGTCTTTTAGAGCGCCTTCCGTTCGCCAGAAATACTGCCCGTTGTCATCATCGTACCCCCAGGGCAGCAATCCCCCTGAAGATGGAAAGATTGAATAGGGAAGATCAAGCCCGGGCATCTTCTCAATATGCTGCCACTCCCCCAAAATCCCACAGCCTTTTTGCAACAGATTGCCGTGTATACTATTTGCACCTGGATGCAGGATCGTTATATGAGAGTCGAAGTAGAGCGCTGGAAACTCCTCGCAAAAATCCCTGTAGTCAAGAGGGAGCGACGTGCCCAGTCTGCGCTCCACCTCACCCCAATCCACCACTTGAGGACGACTAACAGAATTGCCAAACAATTCCGTGTAACTAGGCACAACGAGCCCCTTGCAGCTGATCCGAAAACTTCGCATTTCGAATTGTTACATCGATACACAGCCCCTTGCTTCCAACAGCATACATATTGATCGCCACTGGTGCCGGCAAGGAACCATCATACAATGGAACAACTCGATAGTAGACCTCCTCATTTCGAATCAGTGCGTCAGCAATTTTCTTCTCATACGTCAGCATTCCAGCCCAGCTGTTACCGAAGTGATGGTTGAAGGTAACAATATTTTCCCTGACAGATTCACCGCCAAACTGTCGTCCAATCAAGTGCGTCCGAGCATTACCATCTTTTTTCTTCCAACCAGGCACCGGGTCCTTCGGCCTATCTTTAGGGGGATGGAGATCACCGGGGCAAAGGTACGCCGTACCACCGACCGGTCGACCAAGTCCGTCAAGATCGTCGTATCCTATTTCGGTCCTACATTCTTCGTCACGTCCAGTAAGGTCACTCACTGTTTCAATTAACGCTTCTGCATTGACAAACCTGACCAGGTTCGTCCAAAAATTTTCAGCAACCTCCTGGGTTACCTTCAGGCTCTTCTCAAAAAAATCGATGCCGGCATCAATAGTTTTTGTCGTGGTCGTGACTGCCGAGACTGCCTCGGTCACAGCTGCAACCGTCGCACCGGCTGCCAATTCGACTGCTTTGGTCAGAGCCATGGCGATCCACGGCGGCGGTGGCGGCGGAGCAGGCTTGACCGGCTTCGGTTTCACTCCTGGCTTGAATCCAGGCTTGCCTGGAGTCCCCGTATACGTAGAAGGCTTCGGGCAGCCGCCTACCCGCCACTTGCAATGACCGACAGGAACAGGTTCTTCGTTGCCACCTGTCCACTCGTACCCCTGGGCGTACGCATGGAACCACTGCGGACAAAGCTGTCCGTTGACGCGAATTTGATCTCCGCAACCGCCAATCGTTTGGCCGCCCATGTTGCAGTAGAAGAAGCCGAGGGCGTCCGCAAACACCCCGCCACGAGATTGTTTTCCCCTTGACGGCGCAGAAGGTCCGTTGTCCGTGGCGCCATCGCACCAGTTGACCCAGGGTCCGTGGCCGCTCGGATCGGAGGTCCCGACTGAGTCTCCGTTGCCGTAGGTGTATCGGTTCGTCGCTGTCGAAGGATCGGGAGCGAGTTCCCAGTCATCCCGCGAAAGGAACCCACCACGCTCCGGCGAGTACCAGCGCGCGGTCATGTTGACGTCACCGGAATCCGGGCTGGTCCAGTCTCCCTGGTACCCCAGGTTCGAGGTATCACCCGAAGAAGCGGTCACCGCGCCGAACGGATCGAACGTCCGCTGACCATCGACGACAGCGCCGAGGTAGCGCCCGACGACGTCGCCGTGCCGGTCGGCGTAGAGCAGCTTCCCGCCGGCACCCGCCTTGTCGCTCAGCGCGGTTCCGTCGGGAAGACGGGACACGGTGCGCATGCCATCGGTGACGGTTTCGTTCGACAGACCGTCGTAGGACAGCGCGACGTTGTTGCGAGTGTGGACGCGATCCTTGCTGTCGTACTTGTAGTTCGTCGCGCCTTGGGCGACCAGGCGATCGAAGGCGTCGAAACCGCTGGTCGTCGTGGTGCTCCCACGAGTCACCGCGGAGACAGTGCCACGCTTCGTGTAGGTGTAAGCGGCGCCGCCACCGGACAAGAGCTGGTTTCGCTCGTTGTAGGTGTAGGCCGCACCGTTGACCGACGATCGGTTGCCCGCGTCGTCCCAGCCATAGGTCGTCTGTTGGGTTCCGGCCGTCCACGAAGTCAGGCGACCGACACCGTCGTAGCCGTACGAGTTCGCCGCGGGCGCACCCGGACGAGTCGATGCCTTGGAGGTGACCTTGTCGTCCTTGTCGTACCCATAGCTGTCGCCGAACAGGACTCGCGTACTGGTCTCGGTCGACTGCGTCAGATTGTCCGCTGCGAGCCTGCCGAGCTTGTCGTAGCCGATGTTGCGAGTGATCCGCCCGTTCAGAGCGCGGTCCTTGGTCAGCGACAGCCGCCCCGCGTTGTCGTATCGGTAGTCCATCGTCCGGCCGGTGATGGGGTCCGCGGCCGAGTAGAGCCGCCCGGCGTCGTCATAGGTGAACGTCGCGGTTCCGGCCGCATCGGCACGCGTCGCGAGCGTTCCATCGCCGTTGTAGGTGTAGGTGCTGGTCCCCATGGGGCCCTGCGAAGTTCGCAGGTTGTCGCGGTCGTCGTAGCGATAGTGCGTGTCACCACCAGGGCTGCCGACCTTGGTGACACGGCCCGCCAGGTCGTACCCGAACGTGCGGTCCGTGGTCGCCTGTTCCGCTCCTGTCCCGCGCTCGACGGTCAGTCGGTCCTGTTCGTCGTACTCCCTCGTACGGGTCACACCGCCCGGAGCGACCAGCTTCGTCGCGCGTCCGACAGCGTCGTATGACGTGGTCCAGGAACGATCGGCGGACGCGGTGGCTCCCGTGGTAGCGGGTTCGATCACCGATTCCGGCAGTCCCCAGGGGTTGTAGGTGTACTCCGTCGCATTGCCCTTGCCGTCCACGAAGTGGCTACGGCTGCCCAGCCGGTCGTAGCCGGTCCAGGTGGTGATGGACTTCGTGGCATCGACCTTCTCGACCTGCTTCACCAGCCGGTTGAGGAAGTCGTAGCCGTAGTCGACCGTCCGGCCTTCCGGAGAGACCGACTGCAGCAAGTTCCCGTTATCGTCGTATCTGGACGAAGACGAACGCTGCTGCTGGCCGTCGACGATCTGCGCGGTTCCGGTCATCCGGCCCGCCAGGTCATAGGTCCTCGTGCTGACCAAACCGGTCGGATCGGTGACGCTGTTCTGCCGTCCCGAGTTGTCATAGCCGTACGTCACCGTGCGGCCGGTCTCGTCGGTTTCGCTGATCAGGTCGTTCGCGCCGTTGTAAGCCTTCGTACTGACGAAGCCTTGCGGGGTGGTTTGAGAGGTGACATTCCCAGCGTCGTCGTATCCGGTCCTGGCCGTGTAGAAAACGTTCTGACCGCCATAGCGTTCGACTTGCGTCGCTGTGATCCGCCGGCCGAGCTCGTCGTAAGTGAACTCCTCGCGAGCACCGGCGGCATCGGTGCTGCTCAGTAGTTCGCCGTTCCCGTTGTAGGAGGACTTCAGCACCGACGGTGTGTCGCCCACCTGCGGCAGAGTCGAGGTGAGCACGCGACCATACGGGTCATAGGTGTTCGTGGTGGTGCGGTTCAAGTGGTCGGTGACCGTGAGCGCGTTGCCTCCGCGGTCATAGACCGTCCGGGTCACCGGAGCGATCGGCTGGCCGCCCGGCGGCGTGTATGCGGGCAGGACACCTGCGGTCGCCCTGCCCATGTTGTCGCGCTCGGTCGTGGTGACGTTCCCGGCGCTGTCCTTGGACTGGGTGACCTCGCCGAACGTGTTGTGCCCCAGCGATTCGGTCAGCTCCACATTGGCGGTCTTCTGGCCGTTGACCCAGACGTCCACCGCAGGCTTGATCGTCGAGACAGGCTGGCCGGTCGCGTCGTAGGTATAGCGAGTCTGGACCTGCCGTCTGTCGGTGCTCGCCACCGCCAGTCCGCGTTCGTCGTAGGCCGTGGTCGACGACAGGATCAGTCCCGTCGATGCGGTCGTGTCCTGTCTGCGGATACTGCCGTTGGGCGCGTAGGTGAGGTCGGTCGTCTCGATACGCGAGGAATCGCCCGCACCGGTCGAGGAGGTGCGAGTGGGATTGCCCGCTCCGTCTCGAACGAATGTGGTCTTTCGTTTCACCCCGTCCGGATCCACTGTGGACTCGGTGGCGAATCCGGCAGGGTCGTACACCGTCGCCGTCTTACGGTTTCCCGCGGTGACCTGCTGGGTCAGATTGCCGGCGGGATCGTAGACACGCTGCTCGAGCAGGACGTCCCGAGCAGGTCCGGACGGAGGTCGATATCCCTCGAGCGTCGTTGTGGCGAGCAGGCCGTCGCCGTAATAGCCGTACCGGGTGGCACGGTTCATCGCGTCCTGAACCCGCTCGAGTCGCCCGGTAGCGTCGTAACTCCGGCTCTCCACCTGCAAGCTGCCCATCCCCGAAGTGGCGGGATCGGCTCCGATACCACTGGCCACCCGCGACAGCAGGCGGCGCTCATCGTCGAACTGGTCGGTCCACTTCGTGCCGAGGACGTCGGTGGTGACGACCTTGAGCAGATCGGGTGAGCGCTCGTATCCGACCGTGCCGCCATCCGGGTAGTTGATGCTCACCCGCTGGTCGAAGGCGTTGTAGCCGAATGTGGTCTTCCGGACGGCATCTCCGCCCGTCGCGTCGGAGACCGTCGTCTCGAGCAGGTTCCCATTCCCGTCATAGCCATTGGTGGTGACGGGGGTGTGCGTTACACCGGTGATCGTGTTCGTCACCGCCGGGGCGGTGATCTTGGCGATCTCCGACCTCGGCGTGTACTCGAAGTTCCTGATCCCGAACACACCGCCGGCGGTGTTGCCCTCCTGCTGTGACAGGCGACGGCCGATGCCGTCGTAGGTGTACGACGTGACCAGTCCCATCACGTCCTTGGTGAATGCCAGGTCACCATTCGCCCGGAAAGCGTTGTTCGCGATCTGATTTCGCCGGTCGGTGGCTTGTACCAGCACCCCGGCAGGCACTTTGCCGCCGCCTTCGGCGGCTTCGGTGCCATTGGCGTAGGTCCTCACCTCACTGGGCGCGGCGACCTGCCCTGCCGGGATCGGAAACGTCGTCGTCGTGAGCCGACCGGCGGTGTCATAGGCATATGACGTCCGGTAGCGAGTGTCGGTGGCGTTCGACGAGCGCGCGTCGGAGCTGGTGGCAACCTTGTCACGTTTCGGGTCCAACGGGTCCGAAGAGGTGACATACGTGAAATACGCGGTGTTGCACGACCCGGCCGCCCGGCAAGTCTTGCGGCTCAGCACGTTGCCACGGTCGTCAGTGGTCTGTTCGACGCGGTTGTCGAGTTCGTCGACTGTGGCCTTCAGGAAGCCCTTTTCGTTGTACTCCCAACGCTTGGTGAACCCCTTGTGGACGGTCGAGGTGAGGCGACCGCCCTGATCCGCGTCGAACTTGTAGGTCCAATCCGGATAAGGGCCGCGCAGATTCACCGTGCGCTCCGCGTTATTGCGCGACGGCAGGTCAAGTGTCCACTTGCGACCGTCGTGATCGGTGAGCGTCTTCGCCCGGTCAGCTCGGTCGTCGTAACCGATCTCGGCGAAGACGCGACCATCCTGAGGAAGGGTGATCTTGGTGAGCTGATCGATCGTCCGTGCGGCACCGAAGTGCTGCGCGACAGCGAAAGGGCTCAAGGTGTGCTGATAGAGCGCGACCTCGTCGATCGAGCCGTTGAAGTAGAAATCGCCGCCGTTCGTCGAGGGGAAGTTCTTACCGACACCTCCGCCGACCACCAGCTTGCCCAGCGTCCCGTGATCGATCAGCCCGGTGACCGTTCCGATGGCCGCGCCATCGAGGTACAGTGTCTGACGATCGACCTCGGACGTCAGCACCGCGTGATGCCATCCGTTGTCGTTGACCGGGTTCGCGCTGATCACCTGGCTCGGCCCGGCCACGTTGCGGGCCGACAGTCCGCCGTAGAGGTGGCCGTCGATTCCCACGTAGAGCAAAGGCCGCCATTTGCCGGGTGCCGTGGTGGGAAAGGCCTGGTCCGCGTAGCTGAGCAGAGTTCCGCTCGCTCCGGTCTTGAACCACAGCTCGGCAGAAACCGACATGTTCTCTTTGATCAAGTCATCCGGCAGCGTCAGGTGGCTGGCCATGCCGTCGAAGACCGCGGCCGTATCGGTCGTACCGCCGAGCGCTCCCGCCGCCCCGAAACCCAGACCGTTCTGCCTGCCCACGTCGGCGCCGGGAGTGCGAGCCGCGGCGTTGGCCGTCGTCGGCCCGCTGTCCTCGTTGAGCCGCCAGTACCCGCGCGGCCCGTCGTCCATGACCGAACTGCGGTAGTGCGAGCCGGCGAGTCGCCCATAGCTCGTGCAGTTCGGTGCCGCACCGGGCGCGCAGACACCGGTCAGCGTGTCGCCGTCGTAGGTGTAGGTCCAGGTCAACGGATCCTGCCCGGGAGCGGGCGGAGGCGTCTGCACCTTGGTGACGTGCGCGCCCGTCCACGTGATCCCCAGCGAACGTCCGGACACATCGTTCACCAACGCCGTCACGTGGCCTGAGGTGTCGTACTCGAGATGCTCGGTGAGCCCGGCCGGGTCGGTGATGCGGATCAGCTTGCCCGCGTTGTCGAACAGCCAGCGACTGCCGGTGACATCCCTGAGCGTGTAGTAGCCGGTGCCGCTGTCATAAACGAGGTCGACGTTCTGGCCCATCGGCGGCGCGAAAGAGCCGTCCGGGTTCCGGCCGAATCGGGCCTGTCTGCCGTTCGGATAGGTCAGCAGGACATCGACGACGACGTTCTGCGCGGACCGGTTCGGGACGAGCCGTGTGTCAAGCCGGGACGCCCAGCCGACACCGAAGGCGGTGTCCCTACGGGGATCCAGACTGTTGTACGTCCTCGTGATGGTGAGATCCGGGCCGACGGTGGCGACGTTGGCGTCGGTGACGGCGGTCGAATAGTTCCCGATCTGCGGATCGAGACCCGGTCCGTTCACAGTGTCCGGACTGCCTGCCAGGTGAGAGGTGATTTCCGGCTGCGGGACGCGTGTGGTCAGCGCCAGCGGGCCGACCCAGTTCGGCGAGGGACTCACGGTGTCATGAGTCTTGACCCCCCAGTAGTAGGTCTTGCTCCAGGCGAGCTTGCCTCCTGGCGGCACCCAGCTTTCGGGCCCCCATGGGGAATCCGTGCAGTTCTGGGTCAGCGCGACATCGGTGCAGATCCGGAACTGGAACGTGAACCCCTTGTTCGGCCAGTTGTCGTCGTCGATGGCCCGAGCGAACAAGGTCGGTGTCAAGGATTCGACCGTCGCGCCGTTTCCAGGTTGCTGGTAGTTGGACCCTGGCGGTGTGTTCTGGACCTTCAGCGGAGCTGAACCATAGGGAACCTCGTAGACGACGTGAAAGTCCTCGTTCGCGGGATTCCACATGGTCAGGAGAAGTTCGTAGTCACCCGGGGCCAACGCGGTCAGCGGCACCGTGATGGTCGCCTGGCCACCCGGCGGCACATCCACACCCGGCGCGACTCCCTGCGAGGTCTTGATCACCGTGCCGTTCTGCTTGACCAGATAACCCAGCCGGTATCCGCCACCGGCCCCCCAAGTGGAAGACCCCTGGTTCGTGACCTTCGCCGTGAACGTGCCCTCTCGCGTGTTGGTCGGCAGGAGAACATCGGTGAGTTCGTAGGCGGCGCCCTCCGGCGCGTAGCGAACGTCGAGGTACGGCTTGTTAGGGGTGTTGGCGGAGGCGAAGCGCTTGAAAGCCGCGCTGTCGCCTTCGTTGGCGGCACGGATGGTGAAACCGTTGCCCAGCGCCGTTCCGTGCGACCACTGGATGGCGATGTCCTGCGGCAGGACGAACTGGGTCAGGTGCTGCCCGGCGCATCCCGCGCCCAAGGCCGGCACATCCACGGTCGCGAGCGCGCGGCCCGCCGCCGCTCCCGGCCATACGGCGTTGTTGCCCCAGCCCTGGGTGACCTCGAAAAGGGTGACCGGACGGGTCTGACACGAATGAATGGCCAGCACGTCGAGCGTCGCCCCGATGATGTACTGGTTCCGGAGGGCGGCGGAAACGGACTCCAACTTCAGGTACGAACGGGAGATCGTCCTCCCGCCGTTCGACGAACCGACTTCGAGTTCGATGTTCCCTGAATGGTTCTGCGTCGTACCGGACTTGACGTAGGTGTCGTCGTTGATCCAGACCTTCCCGACGCTCGGGTCCACGACAACGGGATAGACCCGGCTCGGATCCTTCAGCCAAGCCGCGTCCAGGTCGACTCGCAGGATCCAAGTCTGGGCGCCGGCCGGCGCGAGCGAGTACCGGACCCCGTCACTCCGGACACCGGTCCCGGTCACCGGATCGACCTTGTCGTCGATCATGAAACCGGCGGGAATGACTCCTCGCACCACACCGGACTGATCGGTCAGCTGGACCTCACCGCCGACGAGCTGCGGGCGAAGTGCGCCAGTGTGCAAGGTGAACGCGTAGCTCGACCGCGCTTTCGGAGAGTGCAGTACGAGTTCTTCCTTGAGCCCGCCGTCGGTGGCCGATAGGCGCAGGTCGACGTCGGGCATGGCACCGGGATAGGTCACGGTGTCCGCGGCAGGCCGCGCCGACGCGGGAGTGGCGCCCTGGAGGGCGTAGGTCAAGGTGTGGCCGCCGTCCAAACCGACGGCGGCCACCTGCTCGGCGTTCGCGAATCGCGCGAAACTGACGGCGGTCGGAGCCTTGCGCGGAGACCATCGACCGTCCGGGCCAGCTTGCAGGTTCAGGTCGATCGGGGACCAGGCACCGTTTGTCTCCCGGACGTTGGCCTGCCCGGTGTGCACTCGAAGCGTGCGACTGCCGTCCGGATTGTCGAACGTCTGGGTGTCCACGGTGCGGTCCTGCGGCCGCTCGACGGCTTTAGGGTCGATCGCGGGCAACTCGCTCCGCTGATCGACCGCCGGCTTGACGTGCTGCCTGCCGTCGACCACGCCGTTGAGTTGAGGCGGCGCGGCGACCGAATCGGCCACCGCGCCGGAAGGACGAGGGGTATCGCGGGGCTCAAGGCCCGGTCTCTGGTCCCTCCCCGACCCCGGCCCCGCTCCGAGCCTCTGCTCCGGCGAATCGAGCGACGCGCCCAGAGGCAGAGGCTCGGCAGGCTTGGCGTACTCGACGGCCGAGCCCGCGACAGGAAGCAGAATGACCAGTACCAGGCCGAGAACCAACCAGTTCCGCGCAGCATTGACCACACGTGAACGCGCCACAGTGACGTACCCCCAGCAAACCCGAACGGTCGTCCCCCGACGCCGATCGGAACGTTAAGTGGGCGTAAAACGATCAGTCAATGGTTAGCGCGGCGAAGTACTCGAATGCCGTAACAGCCCGAAACATCCCATGTACTCCAAGTGGCCGAACGGTCAACTGCGGATCAGCCGAGCCCACCGCCGCCGCAGGGGCGTCGAGTGACCTTCCGGGGGGCCTTCGGGCTCCGGAACCGGGCGGACCACAGGCGCGTAGATGGTCTTCGCCAGATCTCGTTTCGCCTTCTTGAAGCCTGCCAACGCGTCGGGCGCGTATCCGCCTGCCTTCGGCCGATCCGGCACCTGGCTCAGGTCCTCCAGCAGGGTCCAGTTGGACCCGAGCGCGGCAAGGGAACGATGCTTCGTCGCGTAGTAATCAGGGTGGATCGAGACCGCGACACCCGAGGCGCCCGCCGCCGCGGCCAGCATGTGCAGGTGGAAGCGTGTGGAGATCCAGGTCTGTTCGGGCGAAACCGGCAGCCCGTGCGTCCAGATGTGCGAAAACGGGTAGAACCGGGCGCCGGGCAGTTCTCGCTCGAGGAGCGCGAAAACCTCGCGATCGACTCGGGGCACACCCTCGATGACGCCGATCCTTTCGGGCGGGATCTTCCAGGAGCGCAGCATCGACAGCACCGCGCCCGCCAGCTTGCCGACCCCGACCTCCACCAGATCGGACTGGAGGCAGAGCATGACCTCAGGCAGCTCCTCGGCCTCCTCGTAGAGGTGCGGACCGATGCCGATGAACGCGTCGTCGAGCCCCACCGGCACGTCCAGCAAGGCCGCCGAGGCGTCGTCGCGGACTTCCACGATCTCGAACCGGTCGGCGAGCGCGCGCAGCAAGGGCGCGACGTCGTCGCAGGCGGGCAGCAGCCCCTGTCCTGTCATGGCCGCCCGGCCTCCGGAACGCTCGGCGGCGGCGGACGCACCGGCCAGGAGCCCGATCTGCTTGGGCCAGAGCTTGTTGATGTAGCCGCCACCGACGACGTGAATCACATCGACCGTCGCGAGCAACTCGATCCCGTGATGCAGCCTGGGCATCATGCCGGGGTTGTAGATGGCTTCCCGAACCCAAGCCGCAGCCTGCCAGGGGTCCTCGGAGGGGGCCTCCCAGCACAACCGCCACAGGGTGTCCGTGAACTTCGCACGTGGATGCAGCCCGTCAAGAAGTACGGCGGCAGGACCCGGCGAGTGGGTGTCCACCCACACATCCGCGTCAGGAGCCACTTCGGCCAAATACCGGAGCCAGCTCGCGGTAATGAGCTCGTCACCATAGTTCGGGTGACCGACCGGCGCGACCAGGTAATACAGTGCGCGCAGGACAGGCTTCGAGTCTGAAGCCATTCTGTCGGGGACCGGCATTCGTGCATCGTAACGCCGCACACACCGTTACCGGAGTGGGAGCGCGAAACCCGCTCCGGCCGGGGCGGCCCCGGCAGCGTCGGCCCCATCGGTACCCTCGTTCCCGTGCATGCCACCAGCACGGTTCACGCGGCCGACAGTGCTGCTCCGACCTCGGTTCCGCCGATTTCGGACAGCAAGACCTTCGCGCGCGCGTTCGCCGACATCAAGACCGGGTTCGCCGCCAAGGAGCTGTGGGGACACCTCGGCTGGCAGGACATCAAACAGCGCTATCGCCGCTCGGTGATCGGTCCGTTCTGGATCACCATCAGCCAGGGCGTCATCGCGCTCGGCCTCGGACTCCTGTACTCGCAGTTGTTCCACATGCCGACGGCGACGTTCCTGCCCTACATCAGCACCGGGTTCATCATCTGGGGCTTCATCAGCGGCTGCCTGTCCGAGGGCATGGAGACCTTCATCTCCAACGAGGGGCTGATCAAACAGCTCCCGGCGCCGCTGTCGGTCTATGTACTGCGGACGGTGTGGCGCCAGACCCTGATGCTGGTGCACAACCTGATCGTCTACGTGATCGTGATCGCGGTCTTCTTCACCGCGCTGAACCACCAGTACTCGCTGAACACCGGCAACTGCAACGAAGGCTTCTCCGGCATCTGCCACCCGGGTATCGGCTGGTACTCGCTCACCGCGATCCCCGGTTTCTTCCTGCTCGCCTTGAACGCCGGCTGGGTCACCCTGCTGCTCGGCATCATCTCGACGCGGTACCGCGACATCCCGCAGGTGATCAACTCGATCATCCAGCTGCTGTTCTACATGACGCCGATCGTGTGGCCGATCGACCAGCTGATGAAGGGCGGCGCGCGGGTCGACACCTCGTGGGCACTGCCGTTCGTCCACGGCAACCCGTTGTTCCATTTCATCCAGATCGTGCGCGCGCCGATGATCGGGCAGGCCGTCAGCCCCTACAGCTGGGTGATCGTCGGTGGCATCACCGTCATCGGCTGGGGTCTCGCGCTGGTCGCGATGCGTAATTACCGTTCCCGCGTCTCTTATTGGGTGTGACAAGTGGTCAGCATTGATGTGCACAACGCCTTCGTCGACTTCCCGATCTTCGACGCGAAGACCCGCTCGCTGAAGAAGCGAGTACTGGGCAAGGTCGGCGGCAAGATCGGCACCGAGAGCAAGGTGCCGATCATCGAAGCCCTCCACGACGTGACGCTCTCGCTGAAACAAGGCGACCGCGTCGGCCTGGTCGGCCACAACGGGGCCGGGAAGTCGACCCTGCTGCGGCTGCTGTCCGGGATCTACGAGCCCACGCGCGGTTCGGCGAAGATCTCCGGCAAGATCGCGCCGGTCTTCGACCTCGGCATCGGCATGGACCCGGAGATCTCCGGGCTGGAGAACATCATCGTCCGCGGCCTGTTCCTCGGGATGACCGCGAAGCAGATGGAAGCACGCGTCGACGACATCGCGGACTTCACCGAACTCGGCGACTACCTCCAGATGCCGCTGCGGACGTACTCCACGGGTATGCGCGTGCGGCTGGCACTGGGCGTGGTCACCTCCATCGACCCGGAGATCCTGATCCTCGACGAGGGCATCGGCGCGGTCGACGCGGCGTTCCTCAACAAGGCCAAGGACCGGCTGAAGGACCTGGTGAAGCGGTCCGGCATCCTGGTGTTCGCCAGCCACTCGGACGAGTTCCTCTTCGAGCTCTGCGACTCCGCCATCTGGATGGACGAGGGGCACGTCAAGCAGCGCGGTTCGCTGCGCGAGGTGCTCACCGGCTACAAGGGCCGCGACCCGTTCGAGAACATGAGCCAGGAGACCCTGGAGCGGTTCGGCGTCGCACCCGAGCCCGTCTCGACGACGAACGGCGGCCAGGGATGACCAGCGAGACCAGGCAGTTGCCCGAAGGCGCCGTCGTCGGCGTCGTCGTCACGCGCCATCGGCGGGAACTGCTCTCGGACTCGCTCAAGGTGATCGCCGCGCAGACCCGGCCCATCGACCACCTCGTGGTGGTCGACAACGGGCCGGACCAGTCGGCGCGGGACATCGTCGAGGACTACCCGCTCCCCTTCACGTACCTGCCTTCGCACCGCAATCTCGGCGGCGCGGGCGGGTTCGCGCTCGGCATGCTGCACGCGCTTTCGCTGGGCGCGGACTGGATCTGGCTGGCCGACGACGACGGCCGCCCCGCCGACGAGAACGTCCTCGCGATCCTGCTGGACGAGGCCGAAAAGCGGAATCTGGCCGAGATCTCGCCGGTGGTGTCCAACATCGACGCGCCGGACAAGCTCGCGTTCCCGTTGCGGCGCGGGCTGACCTGGAAGCGTTCGTCGTCGGAGCTGGGCGTCGACTTCCTGCCCGGCATCGCCTCGCTGATGAACGGCGCGCTGTTCCGCGCGTCCACTTTGGACGTCGTCGGCGTGCCGGACCTGCGGCTGTTCTTCCGCGGCGACGAGGTCGAACTGCACCGGCGCCTGGTGCGCTCGGGGCTGCCGTTCGGCACCTCGCTCAAGACCGCGTACCTGCACCCGGACGGCTCGGACGAGTTCAAGCCGATGCTGGGCGGCCGGTTCCACGCGCAGGATCCGGAGAACGAGGTCAAGCGCTACTACACCTACCGCAACCGCGGGTACCTGCTGTCGCAGCCGGGCATGCGCAAGATCGGCGCGCTCGAAGTGGTGCGGTTCGGGCTGTACTTCGTCGGTGTGAAGCGGGACCCGAAGGCGTTCCTGCAGTGGCTCAAGCTGGTGCGGCAGGGGCGCAAGGAGAAGTTCTTCCGCTTCTGAACCGCTCCCCCCAATGCTATGAAAGGCCCGTTACTTGCAAAATTTGCAAGTAACGGGCCTTTCATAGCGTTACGGGAGGGGCAGGCGCTACTCGCCGATGACCGGCGGCGCGGTGCGCATGTCGGTCCCGAAGACCTCGTCCGGGTCGCCCTCGACGAGGTACGTCGGACGCTGGTGCTCGGTGTCCTCGTCCCCGTCCGCTTGCTGACCGCGGCCACCCATGCCGCCGCCCATACCCGGTCCGCCGCGGCCGCCGGCGCCACCGCCGAGACCGCCCATACCGCGTCCCGCCGCCGCTTCGGCCGCGCCGACACCGCCGGGGCGGGCCGCGCCGGACGCGGAACCCGAACCGGGCGTGGAGCCCGCGCCGCTGCCGGGGCCGAACCCGCTGCCGCCACCGCCGCCGCGGCTGTTCCGGCCGTTGTACTCGGAGTCGCCCATCCCGCCGCCCATCATGGGCGCCATCGGCATGGGGCTCATCGGCATCGAGTTCATGTTCGAGTTGGGACCCGGCGTGGTGATCGGCGCCGGACCGCCCTGCAGGCCGGACGGCGTCGTGCCCGAGGGGATGCTGCCGGACCCCGTACTCGATCCGGGGCCCGGGAGGTTGCCGG
The DNA here is from genome assembly GCF_002849735.1 of Amycolatopsis sp. BJA-103. GTDB lineage: Bacteria > Actinomycetota > Actinomycetes > Mycobacteriales > Pseudonocardiaceae > Amycolatopsis. The sequence goes on along the minus strand of NZ_CP017780.1, from coordinate 7,971,344 downwards.
AGCCCGGCGGGATGATCGAGCCGCCGCCGCCACCGCCGCCCCCGCCACCACCGCCGCCGTTGTTACCGGGCGGAATGTAGGTGTTGCCGGGATTGCCGGGGCCGGGCTGGTTCGATCCCGGGGGCACGTCGTAGCGCAGGTGCCTGTCCCCCGGGGTCTCACTGTCCCCGCCGCCCACGCCGAACTTCGGCGGCTCGGCGAACGCCGGCTGCTTCGACGCGGCCTCGTACAGGGACTTGTCGTAGGCGTGCATGGCGGAGGCCGCCTCGGTGTGCGCGTCCTGGCTGTCCTTCTGCTTCTGGATGGACTTGTCGATGTTGTCGCCGAGGTTGAACGGGTTCGACGTCATCCAGCCGCCGACCTCGTCCTTCCAGTTGAAGGGGATCGGCGTGGGCATCACGTTCTTCACGTGGGAAGCCGCGGTGCCCTGGTCGTAGATCGTCTCGGACGCGAGCTTCGCGTTCTGGGAGTTCGTCTCGGACCACTTGCTGAGGCTCTTGAAGTAGCCCTGCGCGTTGCCCGCCGCGTCGCCTTCCCAGGTGCCCTGGGACGCCGTGACGGCCTTGTCCATCGTCGTCGAGAAGGTGTTGAACGCCTTGTGCAGGTCGTGGTACGCCGTGGAGACCTCGGTGACCTGCTCGACGTTCAAGTCGCTCTTGACGAACTGTTCGAGCTTCTCGTGGTCGTAACCCTGGTAGTCCGCGTTCGACGGCTCCAGCCCCTCGACGTACTGGACTTCGCCGTTCTTGGTCAGCTGGTCGACGTTCTTGTCGCCAACCTCCTGGGACTGCTGGTGCGCCTTCCCGGAGGCCATGAACTGCTTGACCGCGCCGAACAGCCAGCCGTCACTGGGATCGACGCCCTCCTGGGCCTTCTGCTGGAAGTACGCGTCGCGTGCCGCGGGCGAAAGGTCGGAGACCTGCTTTTCGCTCAGGTTCGGTGTCTTCGTGGTCATCCTGATTCCCCCTTAGCTCTTCGGAAGCTTCGGTTCGACGATGTCGGCGACCTTCTCGGCGATCCCGCAGGCCTTCTCTGCGTCGTCGGCCGCGACCAAGACGTCGACCCGCGCCGACGCGCCGAGTTCGAGCGCCATCAAGCACCCCGCCGGGGGCCTGGGCGCGAGAATCGCCTTGCGCCCGTTGACGTTGCCGGTGGTCTTGCCGGTGCCGGCGTCGCTCACCGTGTCGAGACCCTGTGTGTCACGGACGCCGATACCGATCGAGAGGGTTTCCGAGGCTGTCGCCGCCTCCTTGTTCAGCGTGCAGAGCCGGGCTCCGCCCGCGTTTTCGCTCGTCGGCGGCTTGAACGTCCCATAGGACGCCAGGTCCGTCGCGCCGACGAGTGAACACGGTTCGATCGACGCGGTGTCCGCGCCGGAAGTGGGCGCGGGGCTGGACGCGCTCGACGACCCGGGCGGGGCTGACGGCGCGGGACTGGCGCTCCCCGGCTTCTCGCTGGAGCACGCGGCCAGTACCAGGGCGGCCGCGGCGAGCGGCACCACGCAAAGCTTCTTCATAGTCCTCAGGCCTGAACCTTCTTGGTGGCGTCGATCGCCGACTCTTCGACACCCTTGTACAGTCCGGCGGCCCTGGCCAGCGCCTCGTCGGCGTCCTTGACCACCTGCTCGAACTGCCCGATGACCGCGCTCGCGGAGTTGGCCGACTGGGCGGCGCCCTTGTGGTCGTGAGCCGCGACGGCCTTGCCGTACGGGTGGCCACCCAGCTGCGGCGCGTCGTTCAGCGCCATGGTCTTGATCTTCAGCGCGCTGAGTTCCTCCGACATGTTCGCCAGAGCCTCGCGAAGCGGCTTGACACCCTCTTCGCTGATCTTGAAGCCACCGCTCTTGGCGGCCGAGACCAGCTTCTGGGTTTCGGCGCTGACCTTGGCGATCGCCTCCTGGTTCAGGCCGCCCTTGGCCACATAACCGGCTGCCGCTCCCATGGCGGCGCCGATCGAGTAGTCCGGTGCCGCCTGTCCGCCGTCCGCTTCGAAAGCCATCGTCCGCCCCACTGCATCGTCTGCTCGCCCGTGCGTACCGCCCGGCAGTCTACTAGCCGAACACTCAGCGCAACGAGGATCGAGCCTATTCGCCGATCACCGAAGACCGCGCCGGAACTGTGACGAAACGGGCGCCGACCCGGTTCCCGACGGTTCAGAACTGGCCTTCGAGCTGGGCGTACAGCTGCTGCGCGATCCTCGCGTTGTCGGCGGGAGCGTAGGTCAGCCAGCTTTGCCCGTCGGCCGCCTGCCGCGAGGTCATCATGAACCGGCCCGCTTCGGTGTCGAACCAGGCCAGCGGCGGGAACACGCTCCCGCCGCGGATGAACACGCTGAACTGGCCGACGCGCGTCTTCGCCTTCTCGAAGATCCGCTCCACCTGCCGCTGCTGCGGGTTCGACCCGTGCGCACGAGGTCCGCTCACACCGGCGAAAGGGTCGTAAGCGTCGTCGTTGCGGGGGCGCTTCGGCACGCTGACCGGCTTCGCGATGGTGACGGACTGACCGGGGCCCGCCGGGGTGAGTGGCAGCAGGTCGACGATCGACGCGACGATCGCGGTCGGCCTGGTCTCCTCGAAGACGAGCAGGTTCTCTTCCTGACGCGCGACGACCGCGAACTGGCCGTTCGTCGCGGCCCGCGCGAACAGCTGCTTGTCCTTGTCCATCTGCGCGACCGCCCAGACGGCGAGCTGCGGGTTGACGAACGTGGCGAGCGTGAGTTCGACGTCGGCGTCGAGCCTGCCGCCGCGCATCAGGCCTCGGCCTTCGAGATCGCGGAAGACGGCCTCGCGCACCATCGCGCGCTGGTCGGTCGTGGTGCCGATGTGCGGGACGTCGAACGGGACCGGCGCCGGGCCGAACCGCCCGTGTTCGAGCAGGATGTCCACCGCCGCCAGCGACAACGAAAACGAATGCGGCATCGCCATTTCCCCCCGCGGGTGTCTTGTTCGTCGGGTTGAACGTAGTCCACGCACCCGGTACGCCCGCAGCGAACCCGCTTGCCCGGCCGTGATCAAGGCTGGTGCCATGGGTTCATGGCAGACCAGAAACCCGCGCTCGTCCTCCACCTCGTCGCCGGCGGGGAGCCGCTCCTCTTCGCGCTCACGGCGGAAGAAACCGAACGGCTGACCAAGGACCTTTCGCATTTCGTCCGCACCGGTTCGGTCCAGACGATCCAGACCAGGGACGACTCCGAGGTGGCGATCAACTTCACCCACGTCGCCGCCGCCTACATCGACGACCTGAACCGCAAGACCCGGGTGTTCGGCCTGCACTAACGGGAGAAGAGGTCCAGCAGTCCCGCCTTGATCTCCGGACGGCTGGCGGCGACCAGCAAGAAGGTGGCTTCCCGGACGAGCCGCTGGGGGTGTCGTCCGGCGAGTACCGACGTGCTGCCGTTGGCCGCGACGAGCGCGCCCGCGGCCCGGAACGCGAGCTCCGCGCCCGCCGCCCGGGCCGCGGGCAGTGACGGCGGATCGGCGAGACTCGCGTCGAGCCGTGCGCGGACGGTGTCGATCTCGGCCCTGATCCCGGCGGCGACGTCGGCCTTCCCGAGGTCTTCGAGCAGCCGCGCGGCCCGGGCGGCCAGCCCCAGCGGCGCGCAGCCGTTGAGGCGCGAGACGAAGGTGTTGCCCGCGATGAAGTCGGCGTACGGGACCTTGCCGTAGACCCGGTCGTCGGCGAGGAAGTAGCGGGTGAAGCCGAGATGCACGGTGGACGTGCCCTGCGCCGCGACGAGGTCGAGCGGCTGGACCGCCAGCTGCTCCCCCGCCACCGGGTCGATGATCGCGCTGACGATCGTGTCGCCGTCCCGGGCGCAGAGCTGGAGCAGGTCGATGATGCCCCAACCGCTGACGAACGGGGCCTCGCCGTCGAGGAGGTACCCGCCCTCGACACGTTCCGCGCGCAGCCTCGGCGGGGTCGGGATCACCGCGGCGAACGAGGCGCCCGCCTTGAGCTCGCCGCTGATCAGCGCCGGGAGGTAGCGCTCGCGCAGGTCCGCGCGGTCGGTGAGGGACAGCCCGGCGACCAGGCCGTGATGCTGGACCCAGGTGAACATCGTGCTGAGGCAGCCGCCCGCCATGGCTTCGAGGATCTGGATCATCACCGGGAGGTCGAGGCCCGGGCCGCCGGTCTCCTTGGGGGCGGCGAGGCCGTAGAAGCCTTCGGCCGCGAGAGCGTCGAAGTGACTTATGGGGACTTCGCCCTTGAGGTCGACTTCGGCGGCTGCGGGGAAGAGGAGTTCGTCGGCGAGGGTGCGGGCTCTAGCGGCCAGATCCGTCATGAAGTAAGGCTACCCTAACTCGCACTGTGAGGGTCCCGAACGCAATGAAAGGCCCGTTACTTGCAAAATTTGCAAGTAACGGGCCTTTCATAGCACTTCTTACAGCTCGTACAGGCGCTTCCAGTTGTCCCGCGAGGTCAGCTCGGGCATGGAGCGCTTGTACTGCTCCTGCACCGCCCCGCCTTCCTTGCGAAGCCGCTGGATGACCTTCGCGCCCTTACGGGCCAGGTCGAACATCTTCGCGCGGTCGTACGAGCGGACCCGCACGCCTTCCTGCGAAGCGTCGGTGACGACGGCCGTGTCGAAGGTCGCGACGTGCCACCAGTGGGCCTCGTCGATCGGGATCGCGCCGAGCGAGTGGCGGCTGCGGCCGAGCACCCGGTCGAGGACGCGCTTGATCAGCACCAGGCGCTGCATGCTGGGCCGCGGCGCGCTGTTGATGATGCCGATGTCGTTCGACGCGATGCCCGGGACGTCGGTGGCCTTGTGCCGCTTGGTCTCGGGGTACTCGTCGCGGATCCGGCGGATCTCCTTCATCGCGGCGACGCCGCCGTCACGCAGGACCTCCGGCCCCTCGAGGAAGTCCTCGACGGCCTTGATCAGCGTGGCGGACAGGCCGTACTGCATGCCGAGCAGGTACCGGACCAGCTGCGCGATGAGCACGCGCGAGAGCAGGTTCAGGTTGAACGGCGAGTGCAGCGCGGCGGTGATGATCGAGTTCCGCAGGTTGAAGTAGCGGTGCCACTCGTCCCAGTCCTTCCAGTGGAAGTCGGCGTGCCAGACGCCGGCGCCCGGAAGGGTGACCGTGGGGAAGCCGTGCGCGCGGGCGCGGTAGCTGTACTCCGCGTCGTCCCACTGGAAGAAGAACGGCAGCGGGTAGCCCGTGGCCTTGACGACCTCGTACGGGATCAGGCACGACCACCAGCCGTTGTACCCGGCGTCGAGGCGGCGTTCCTGGCGGTTCGGCTTGAGGGTCTCCTCGTCGACGCCGAGCAGGTCGGCGGTCGAGAGCGAGTGCGTGACCGGCTGGCCGGGCTCCAGCGTGTTCAGCCGGGCGTATTCGGCGCCGACGTGCAGCTGGTTCGGGTGCAGCAGGTTCAGCATCTGCCCGCCGACGATGACCGGGTTGACCGTGCGGTTGGAGAACGCGGTCATCCGGATCACCAGGTCCGGCTCGAGCAGCACGTCGTCGTCCATGAACAGGACGTTCGCGTGCTCGGTCTCGGTGTGCCCGGCGACCTCGTAGAGGCCGCGGGTGAACCCGCCGGCGCCGCCGAGGTTCGGCTGCTTGATGTAGTGCAGCTTGTCGCCGAGGTCCTTCGCGACCTGCTCGAAGCCGTCGCGCGACTCGACGAGGTCGGTGCCCTGGTCGGCGACGTAGATCGCGTCGAGCGTCTCCAGCGAGGAGACGTCGGCGGCGAGCGCCTGCAGGTTCGACAGGCAGTCGTCGGCGCGGTTCATCGTGCAGATCGTCACCGCGGTCGGGCGGATCTTCTCCGGCGCTTCGACCGTCCAGCGGACGTTCTCGACACGCAGCGACTGGCCGCCCTCGGTCTCGAGGTCGAGCCAGAGCGCGCCACCGTCGTAGAACTTGTCGAGCTTCGCGGTGAGCGTCACCTTCTTCTGCTTCGCGCCCGCGACGATCTCGGCGGCGACGACGCGAGAGTCGCCCTCGATGTCGGAAGCACCGACGGACAGCTGCCCGTCACCGGTGACGACGGCCTCGACCGCGACCTCGGTCACGTCGGTCCAGCGCTGCCAGTAGCTCGCGGGGAAGCGCCCGAAATAGGTGTTGCCGGACACCTTCGACGCCGGCTCGATGGCGATGCCCGCGCGTTCGCGCACGGCACTGCCCCATTCGAGCTCGGCGTAGAGGTCCTTGCTGACGATGGGGGCCGGGCCGGCGTAGAGCCCGCGCTGCGCGGTGAGACGGCCCTGCGGGGTGCGTTCCGCGAAGCGGGTGTCGTCGATAGTGCTCACCATGGCGCTCGGGGCCTCTCCGGTGACGGCGGCTTTACCGGGCATGAATCCTCAGTTCTCCTCTGTGCTTGTCAAGACCGGGCTGGTGGCGGTGCTGCGGGGCTCACGGAAAACGACCCACTTGAGCATGACGAAATTGATCACGGTCGCGGTTGCCTGCGAAACGACCCAACCGAAAGTGGCCTTCCAGGCCGACTCCGGCAGGACGTGCAGCATCGTGCGGTTGACGCCGACGGCGACGAGGAAAGTCACGGCGTACAGGAGTACGAAGCTACCGATCTGACGTGCGCCTTCCTGGCGTCCACCGGCGAAGGTGAACTTGCGGTTCAGGAAGAAGGCTGTCGTGGTGCCCACGATGAAACTGAACGCGCGGGCGACGTCCACCCACGGCGTCGCGTCCATTCCCAGGGCACGGAGCCCCTGGTAGACGCCGAAATCGACCAAGGCGCAGAAGCCGCCGACGAGCGCGAAGCGGATGAGCTGCCCGAGCAGCCCAGGAGAGGACGGCGCTGCCGCCGTCGAACCGGCTTGCGGGTCGGTCGCCACCACTGCTCTACCTCATAAACTGCTGGGGCTGGTGCCCAAAGTGTAGAAGCGAGCACTTCAGGGTCACGTTCCGGGCAGTGTTCGGCGTGGTTACCCTGGTCGGCGTGACCCAAGCACCCAAGACACAGCGGCAGTCGCTCATGGGCTGGGCAAGGACGTCGCCGAGTATCGCGGACGTCCTGAGCACCCCCGACGTGGAGACCATCGCCCGCGCGGTGACGCAGGCCGGGGAACGCGGGGTCATCGCGCGCGGTCTCGGCCGGTCGTACGGAGACCCCGCGCAGAACGCGGGCGGCCTGGTCATCGACATGACCGCGCTGGACCGCATCCACTCGATCGACCCGGACTCCGGGATCGTGGACCTCGACGCGGGCGTCAGCCTCGACAAGCTGATGCGCGAGGGCCTCCCGTACGGCCTGTGGGTCCCGGTGCTGCCGGGCACGCGCCAGGTGACCATCGGCGGCGCGATCGCGAACGACATCCACGGCAAGAACCACCACTCGGCGGGCAGCTTCGGCAACCACGTCGTTTCGCTGGACCTCGTCACCGCGGACGGCCAGGTGCGCACGCTCACCCCGGAGGGCCCGGACTCGGAGCTCTTCTGGGCGACCGTCGCCGGCATCGGCCTGACCGGGATCATCGTCCGGGCCAAGATCCAGATGACGAAGACGGAGACGGCCTACTTCAAGGCCGACATCCAGCGCACCGCGAACCTCGACGAGACCCTCGCGCTGGTCACCGACGGCTCCGAGGACAACTACACGTACTCGTCCGGCTGGTTCGACTCGATCTCGCGAGGTGCGAAGCTCGGCCGCGCCGCCTTCCAGCGCGGTTCGCTCGCCAAGCTCGACGAACTGCCGCCCAAGCTGCGGGCCGACCCGCTCAGGTTCAACCCGGGCACCCTCGCGACCCTGCCGGACGTGTTCCCGAACGGGCTGGCGAACAAGCTGTCGTTCTCCATGGTCGGCGAGCTGTACTACCGCAAGACCGCGAAGAACGCGCGCGACCAGATCCAGAGCCTGACGGCGTTCTATCACCCGCTGGACCTGTTCGGCGAGTGGAACCGCGCGTACGGCACCAACGGCTTCCTGCAGTACCAGTTCAGCACGCCGCTGAACGCGCACGAACCGCTGCGCCGCATCATCCAGAAGGTCGCGGACTCCGGCCACGTGTCGTTCCTCAACGTGTTCAAGCAGATGGGCGAGGGCAACGCGGCGCCGCTGTCGTTCCCGCACCCCGGCTGGATGGTCTGCCTCGACTTCCCGATCAAGGCCGGGCTGAGCCGGTTCTGCCAGGAACTCGACGAAGACGTGCTCGCCATCGGCGGGCGCCTGTACACGGCGAAGGACTCGCGGACCTCCGCGGAGAACTTCGCGAAGATGTACCCGCGGCTCGAGGAATGGCGCAAGGTCCGCGCTTCCGTTGACCCCGAAGGCGTTTTCGCCTCTGACATGTCCCGAAGGTTGGAACTGTGATCGACGCTGTGGGCAACCCCCAGTCCCTGCTCCTGCTCGGCGGTACCTCCGACATCGCGCTCGCGATCGCGGAGAAGTACCTGGCCGAGCGCCCCCTCCGGGTCGTGCTGGCCGGACGTCAGTCGTCGCGGCTCGACGCGGCGGCCCAGCGCCTCAAGGACAAGGGCGCCGAAGTATCCACTGTGGATTTCGACGCCAAGGACATGGCCTCGCACCCGGCCGTGCTGGACAAGGCCTTCGAGGGCGGCGACATCGACGTCACCGTCGTCGCGTTCGGCCTGCTCGGCGACCAGGAAGAGCTGTGGCAGGACCACGCGAAGGCCGTCGAGGCCGCGACCGTGAACTACTCGGCCGCGGTGTCGGTGGGTGTCGCGCTGTCGAACAAGCTCAAGAAGCAGGGCCACGGCAAGGTCATCGCGCTGTCGTCGGTCGCCGGTGAGCGTGTCCGCCGCTCGAACTTCGTCTACGGCTCCTCCAAGGCCGGTTTCGACGGCTTCTACCTCGGCCTCGGCGAGGCCCTGTCCGAGTTCGGCGTGCAGATCACCGTCGTCCGCTCCGGCCAGGTCCGGACCAAGATGACCGAAGGCCTCAAGGACGCCCCGCTGACGGTGGACGCCGCACAGGTCGCCGAGACCGCGGTCAACGCCTCGCGCGCGGGCAAGGAACTGGTGTGGTCGCCCGCGCCGTTCCGCCTGGTCATGTCCGCCCTGCGGCACATCCCCCGGCCGATCTTCCGGAAACTGCCGATCTAGGGAACGAGCCCGCTGGTCCATTCGTCTCACCCGGGCACGGAGAAGATCCGTCCCCGGGTTGAGAGGAATCGATGGCTGACCAGGAAGCCAAGCTCGACGCGGCCATCCGGTCGTTTCAGGAGCAGGCCGCCAAAGCCGCGGAGCTGAAGGACAAGATCGCCGGGCTGCGCGGATCCGCGCGCAACGCCGACGGCTCGGTGACGGTCACCGTCGCCCCGTCGGGCGCGCTGCTGGGGCTCCAGCTGTCCCCCAAGGCGATGAACCGCACGCACACCGCGCTGCAGCAGGACATCCTGACCGCGATCAGGGAAGCGACGCAGCAGGCCGCGGCCGCGATGCAGCAGACCGTCCAGCCGATCCTCGGCGACCGCGCGGAACAGTTCAAAGAGGCGTTCAACGCCCACGTCGAACCGCTCGGGCCGAGTACTCCCCCGCCCGCGGAATCCCTCGCCGGACCGGCGTCTCCCGTCCAGCAGCAGCCCGTCCGCACCCAGCGCCCGTCACGACCGGCGCCCAGTGACGACGAGGACTTCGGCGGCCCGATCCTGCGGAGGGACTCATGACCGGCTTCGGCGTCCAGACGGAAGCCCTCACCGCGCACGCGACGGGGTCCAAAGAGGCTTCGGGGAACTTCGGCAGCCTCGCGAGCCTGCTGGAGCAGGCCAGGGTCTCCGACGACTGCTTCGGCCCGCTCGGCGAGCTGATGGCGTTCAAGTACTTCGAGGGTCTGCAGGAGTGCCAGGACCTCGCCGAGCAGGCGAAGTCCTTCATGGACCAGATCGCCGACAAGACCACCACCGCGGCGAAGACCTACATCGACCACAACCAGGGCACCGCCGAGGTCATCACCGGACTCGGTGCCGGGCTGGACGACGGAGGCAGCGGGCCCGGCAGCCTGAGCGATCTCAACAGCGCCGGCGACTCGGGCCGCAAGGGCTACTGGGAGCAGAACGGCGGCTACGGCAGCTCGTGGATCAGCACGTCTTCGGACGTCGCCAGGGCGAGCAGTCCGCCGGACGTCGCGATCGCGGCCGTGCACGCGCGGATGGAACAGCTCCAGCTCGTGATGAGCCCCGGACAGTCCTTTTTGGACAACGGCCTCGGCTTCCTGATCGGGATCGTGATCAGCCCGCTGGTCGAACTGGTGCTGGAGCCCGCGATCGGCGACCCCGAGCAGATGCGCAGCACCGCCAAGGGCTGGGAACAGACGGCGAAGTGGCTCGACGGCGTCGCCGAGCACGAGCAGAAGCGTGCCGAAGGCACCCAGGAGGCTTGGAAAGGCCAGGCGGGTGACGCGTTCCGCGGCCAGATGACCGAGTTCTCGGGCGGCGCCAAGGCGTTCGCGAACGACGTCCGCGGGCTGCAGCAGATCCTGGAGATCGCCGCCGACCTGTTCGACGCGTTCGTCGAGATCGTCATCGACATCATCCAGGAATTGGTGATGGGCCTGATCATCGAGTGGCTGGCCGCGCTGGCCGCCTCGTGGATCACGGCGGGTGCCTCGGTCGGCGCGGCGGGCGCGGCCACGGCCGGTCAGGTCGCGGTGACCGGCGGGCGGCTCGGGATGAAGGTCAAGCAGCTGCTCGGCAAGCTCAAGCCGCTGATCGAGAAGCTCGAAGACATCCTGAAGATGCTCCGCAACGGGCCGCTGAAGAAGGTCGTCGAGCGTGCCGAAGGCCTGCGTGACGGCAACTGGCTGCAGAAGCGGCTCGCCGACCAGATCGACAAGAACCCGCTGGCCAAGATCGTCACCAAGGCCAACCCGGCGACCGGGGCTTCCAAGACCGCGAACAAGTTCGCGGACCGGTTCGGCGTCGGCGGCGAGGGTTCGGACGCGCTCACCACGAACCTCACCGAGGCCGGGCTGCGGGCGATGGGCATGAGCGGGACGACCAGCGTCGGCAAGGCCGCCTTCCGCGGCAGCGCGGGTAACCTGACCGAACTGGGCGTCGAGCAGGGCGTCAAGGCGGGCTACCACGAGTCGCAGGATTCGTCGTCCGAAGAAGAGCGCCGCGCGGCGACCGACAGAGGGTTCACGATCGAAGAATGAATCTCGGCTACCCGCTCGGGGCCGCGTCGCAGGCCCTTCCCTCGCTGCACCCGGGCGAACGGTTGCTGTGGGCCGCGTACGGCCGGACGCTGAACTACGACGTACGCGGCCTCGATCCGTGGGGTGTGCCGAAGAAGAGCGTGCTGGGCAAACTCGGCTCGGGCGCCGCGAACTTCGCCGGTGACATGGTCGGCGCCGCGCTGGGCGGTGGCGACGACGGCGGCAAGTCGAATCCGCCGTCACCGCAGGTCATCGTGCTCGGCGAGCAGGGCGGGCTGGCGCACGCGGCGATGCGGGAGCTGTCCACCAACGGCTCGCTTTCGCGGCTGTGGGCGCTGACCAGCGCGCGGCTGCTGGTGCTGGAGAAGTTCGTCCCGCCGGAGCCGCCCGAGCCCGCCGAGAAGTCGTTCATGTCGAAGGCGATCGGGTTCGGCAAGGGCGTGGTCAAGACCGGCAAGGAGATCGCCGCGATCATGACCACGAAGACCTACGGCGAGAACGCCGAGGGCGTCCCGATCGCGAGGCACGAAATGGTGCCGCGCGCCGAAATCCCGCGCGACCGGATCGCCGGATTCGCCGTGGCCGAGCACGGCAAGAAGCGGCGTCCCTGTCTCCGCGCGTCCTTTGTGGATGGATCGGGGATGGATTTCCTGTTCGACTGCGAGGATCCCCGGCAGTTCGCCTGGCTCCACTCGATGACGGTGAGCTGATGGAACACACAATTCCGATGGCGGAATCCGTCGACGAGGTCGTCGAACGGGAACTGCACCAGTACTGGCTCGCGCCCGGCGAACGCCTGATCATCGGCTGCCCTCCCGCGCACGGATACGTGGGTCTGCTGCTGGACGGCGAGCTCACGCTGCCTTACGCACCCGCACGCGAAACCCCTGCGGTGACAGGGAAACCGCGCTGGCCGCTGCCCGCGCCGGACGTCCTCGAAGCCGACTGGACCGACGACCCGACGATCGCCTACTGGGCCGTCTCGCGGAGCGCGGACCAGACCGCCGTCCGGATCGCGGACCATCTCGCCGGCGGCCACGGCGAGGCGCGGTTGACGCTGTCCGACCGGCGGCTGGCCGTCGTGTACCCGGCGAAGATGCTGGAGGGCGAGGATCCCGCCGCCCAGCCGTTCCGGACCTTCGAGGAGATGCCGTCGGGCGTGGTGCGTTCGGTGTCCGCGCAGTACGTGGGGCGGAGTTTCCCGGCGCGGCCGGTGCTGCGGTTCGTCTTCGCCGACGGGTCCGCGGTCCACCAGCGGGACCTGCTCGCCGTCACGAAGGCGACCCGGGCCGACTCGCGCCGCTGACCCCCCGCGTTTAAACCTCTAGTTGCGGGACACTGGAGGCTATGGGGAGAAAGCGGCTCGACACGCATCAGGGCAGGCACCTCTTCGGCCAGGATCCCGAGTCCTACGACGCCGGACGCCCCGGCTACCCGGACCGTGTCTACGAAATCCTGACCGGAGACTGCGGCCTCGGCCCCGGCGCGCGGGTCGTCGAGATCGGACCGGCGACCGGACTGGTCACGGCCCGGCTGCTCGCGCACCAGGCCAGGGTCACCGCCGTCGAACCCAGTGCTCCCCTCGCCGACTTCCTTCGTGCCTCGCACCCGACCGAAGCCCTCGAAGTCGTCACCGCCCCCTTCGAGGACGCCGAACTCCCCGACGACGCCTACGACCTCGCGGTGGCGGCCACGTCCTTCCACTGGGTCGAGCCCGACGTCGGCGCCGCGAAGCTGCGCCGGATCGTCAAACCGGGCGGGCACATCGCGCTCTGGTGGATGATGTTCGAGGATCCGGCCCGACCGCACGAGTTCGACACGGCCGCCGAGGAGATCCTCGGGATGTCACCGGGGACCGTGATGGATCCGGGCGGGCCACCGTTCCAGCTGGACGTCGACGCGCACCGCGAGTACCTGACGGTGGCGGGATTCACCGGCTTCGAAAGCGAAGTGATCCGCTCCGAGACGCGGATGGACGCCGCCCGGCTGCGCACGTTGTACGCCTCGATGGCGCTCGTGCTCAGTCATCCGCCGGAAGAGCGCGTGCGCCTGCTCGACGCCATCGAGAACCTGGTCCTCGAACGGTTCGACGGTGAGGTCGTCCGCCCGTTCGTGACGGGGTTCTACCGCGCGGGCAACAGGTAGAGCTTCTGGGTGCCCATCCACGGCGAGTGGATGGTCCAGGTCGCCAGCGCGTCCGACGGCGGTGTCTTGCTGGTGGTGGCCAGCACCAGATCCGGGGTCGCGGGCGGGACGCTGTGGTCGAAGAACCGGAAGTTCGCCGCCAGCAGGGCCTTGCCGAGCTCGCCGCTGCGGTTCTTCGTCTCGATGATCGCCGGATCGACCGAGCCGCGGTCGGAGAACTGGTCGACGATGTCGCAGCCGCAGGCATAGGCGAGCGCGCCGACCTCGCCGGCGCTTTCCACCTTGCGCCCCTTGGTCAGTTCGCCCAGCTGCGAGCCGATCTCGCGATACTCGTCGGACGCGGCGTGGTTGCTGGTGATGGGCGCGAACCGGCGCGGCAGTTCGGGAGTCGCGTAGGCGACGGCGCTCACGACGAGGAACGCGCCGGCGAGGATCCCGGCGCCGAGGCGGGCCCGGCCGGGTATCGCGCAGGCACCGGCGGCGAGGAAAACCGTCGCGCCGATGATGCTCGGCGCGTAATACCAGTGGTACGGCGGGACGTTCAGCCAGCAGTAGGCCAGATAGTGGGCCGCACCGGCGATCGCGAGCGTCGCGAACGGCGCCAAGCGCTTCGCCCGTTCCGAGCCGCGCCGGTAGTGGAATGTCCACAGTAGACCGGCGAGTCCACCGATCACGAGCGGCAGAAAGGAAAGTGTCGCCGCCAGCGGGAAGTTGCGCCAGTACAGCAGCGGGCCGTTGGTGAAGCTGAACGGCCCCCACGAGCGCTGCATGATCTTGATGACCAGGGTGTCCGGCACCGCCGAGCCCAGCACCAGCCAGCTGAACAGGAACCACGGCAGCATCACCGCGAGCGCGGCGAACGTCATGCGCCAGATGCCCGTCCAGAATTCGCGGCGGGCGAGGAACAGGACGAACGCGATCAGCAGCAGGTCGATCCGGATCAGCGCGATCAGGCCGATCACCGCGCCCGCGGCGGCGGGACGGCGTTCGTGCAGGAACACCATCAGCCAGACGACGGCCGTCGACCCGAGGGCGACTTCGAGGCCGACCGACGACAGCAGCAGCGGGTTCACCAGCAGGAGACCCAGCGCCAGCGGGGCGAAACCGCCGGGAAGGCCGGTCGCGGTGCCGATGCGGCGCAGGCCGAGGACGAGCGCCACCTGACTCGCGACGAAGACGATCCCGGCGGCGAAGACGGCATCGCGGACGATGAAGGTGACGAACGCCAGCACGAGGACGTTCAGCGGCGACGTCGCGGTGTTGGCGGTGCCGTCTTCGATCAGGCCCCAATGGCCGTGGAAGGCGAGGTTCTTCGCATACGAAAGCGTGATGTACGTGTCGTCGATCAAATGCCCGCTGACCAGCACGAACACCAGGGCCGAAGCCACCGCCGCCCCGGCGGGCAGCACCCAGGGGCGGGTAAGGACGGCGGCTCCCGGCAGCGCACCGGAAGTCTGGGGAAGTTCAGCGGAGGCGCTTCGCATCACGAACACCGTACACGGTGTCGTGATGATTCCGTTATCTACCCGCCGTGGGGCCCGTCACGCCACCCGCGGTCGCCGGGGCCGTCACGGAAGTCCCGGTGCGCCCCGGGACCGCCCGGACCACGGTGTTCGCGGGAGATCCCCGGCCGGTCGTCATGCCTGGCGACGGCGAGGCCGACGGCGGTGCCGATGACCCCACCGCCGAGCAGGAAGCCGATCAGGCCGACCGCGACCAGCTGCGTCGCGCGATGTCCCACGAAACGGCGGAAACCGCCCTTCGCGGGCGGAGCCTGCTGCGGTGGCACCCAACCGGGCGGCGGCCCGGCGGGGGCGGCGGCAGGGGTTTCGGCCGTCGTTTCGGCAGAGGGTTCGACGGGTTTCTTCGCGGTCTCGTCACCGACCGCGGGCTGCTCGACCGTTTTGTCCTCGTCACCGGACGGCCGCTGCGGGTCGCTCATCTTTCGCTCCTCAGTCGATGGGAGCGGGCTTCGTACCCGCTCCCATCACCGAGGATGCGTGCGCAACCTGTGGATGCGCTGTGCCCCAGCTGTCGAATCAGAGATAGAACGACAGGAACAGCGTGACGACCCAGCTCGCGCCGAGCACCTGGAGCACGCGGTCCTTGAGCGCGATCTCCTCCGGCTCGCCCGCGTTGCCGCCGTCGACGTCGACGGCGTAGCGCAGGACGGCGACCACGAACGGGACCATCGAGACGACCGCCCAGACCGAGTCGTGCTCGACCTGGCGGATCTCGAACGCCCACAGGCAGTAGGACATGATCAGGATCGCCGCGGACGTCGCCCAGACGAACCGCAGGTAACTCGCCGAGTACTTCTTGAGCGAAGAGCGGATCTTCGCCCCGGTGCGCTCGAAGAGCATGATCTCGGCGTAGCGCTTGCCCGCCACCATGAACAGCGAGCCGAACGCGGTGACCAGCAGGAACCACTGCGAAAGCGCGATACCCGCGGCCACACCACCGGCGATCGACCGCATCAGGAAGCCCGAGCCGACGATGGCCAGATCGACCACCGGCTGGTGCTTGAGCCCGAAGCAGTAGCCGAGCTGGACGGCTTCGTAGACCGCCAGCACGACCGCGAGCTGCCAGCTGGCGAAGAACGAGATGCCGAGGCCGGCGGCGAAGAAGAAGCCCGCCGCGACGAAGGCCACCGGCACCGGCACGATCCCGGCCGCGATCGGCCGGTTCCGCTTGGTCGGGTGGGCCTTGTCCGCTTCGACGTCGATCGCGTCGTTGATGAGATAGACCGAGGAGGCCACCAGCGAGAACGCCGCGAAGGCGATCAGCGCGGCGATCAGCAGGCCGGTCCGGTCCGTCGACTTCGAAAAGGCGAAGAACGGTGCGGCGAACACCAGCACGTTCTTCACCCACTGGCGCGGGCGTGCCGTCTTGATGATGCCGCCGACGAGACCGCCGGCGACCTTCTTCGGTTCGGCGGCCTCGGCCACGGGATCTACGTCGTCAGGCTTGGAATCGGCCTTCTCGGTCGTTTCACTCATCGTCGCTTCAGCTTCCTACGTATCAAGCCGCCGACTACGCCCCCAAGGGCCGCTCCGGCCAGAACGTCGGTCGGGTAGTGGACGCCGAGCACGAGCCGGGAGGCCAGCATCGGCGGTACCAGGGCCGGGACCAGGTTACGCCCGGTCAATCCGGAGTAGAGCACCGCCGCCGCCGTAGTCGAGGTCGCGTGCGAGGACGGGAAGCTCAGCTTGCTCGGCGTGGAGACCAGGACCTCGACGCTCGGGTGGTCCGGTCGCGGCCGCCTGACCACGCGTTTCACCGCGATGGACGCGGCGTGCGCGCCGACGACGCCGACCGCGGCGACCAGCCAGTCCTTGCGGCGCTTCTTGTCCACCGCGGCCCCGACGAGGCCCAGCGCGAACCATCCCGCGCTGTGCTCGCCGAAGTGCGAAAGACCTCGTGCCGCCTTCACCGTGACATCGCTCTTCAGGACGCCCTGAGCCTTGGCCAGGACTGCGACCTCACCCGTGGGTGCGCCCTTCTCAAGCATCGAGGGACCCGTCGAGAGGCGCGCCATCGGTCAGGTGCGGCGCGATCTTGTTCTCGAACGCGGTCAGCGCCGAGCCGATGGCCATGTGCATGTCGAGGTACTTGTAGGTACCGAGACGGCCACCGAACAGCACGTTCTTCTCCCGGGCCTCGGTCTTCGCCAGCTCGCGGTAGGCCTCGAGCTTCTCGCGGTTCTCCGGGGTGTTGATCGGGTAGTACGGCTCGTCGGCCTCACCGGCGAACCGGGAGTACTCGCGGAACACGACCGTCTTGTCGTTCGGGTAGTGCTTGCGCTCCGGGTGGAAGTGCCGGAACTCGATGATCCGGGTGTAGGGCACTTCTTCGTCGTTGTAGTTGACCACCGAGGTGCCCTGGAAGTCACCGGTCTCGACGACCTCGGACTCGAAGTCCACCGTGCGCCAGGTGAACCGGCCCTCGGAGTAGCCGAAGTAGCGGTCCAGCGGACCGGTGTAGACGGTCGGGGTGCCGGCGGGGATGTGCTCGCGGACGTCGAAGTAGTCGACGTTCAGCCGCACCTCGATGTTCTCGTGCTCGGCCATCTTCTCGAGCCACGCGGTGTAGCCGTCGACCGGCAGGCCCTCGTAGGTGTCGTTGAAGTACCGGTTGTCGAAGGTGTAGCGGACCGGGAGCCGGGTGATGATGTCGGCGCCGAGGTTCTTCGGGTCGTTCTCCCACTGCTTGGCCGTGTAGCCGCGGATGAACGCCTCGTACAGCGGGCGGCCGACCAGCGAGATCGCCTTCTCTTCGAGGTTCTGCGCGTTCGCGGTCTCGAACTCCGACGACTGCTTGGCGATCAGCTCACGGGCCTCGTCCGGCGTGTGCGACTTGCCGAAGAACTCGTTGATCAGGCCGAGGTTCATCGGGAAGGAGTAGACCTGGTCCTTGACCTTGGCGAAGACCCGGTGCTGGTAGCCGGTGAACTCGGTGAAACGGTTGACGTACTCCCACACGCGCTTGTTCGAGGTGTGGAACAGGTGCGCACCGTAGCGGTGCACCTCG
Source organism: Amycolatopsis sp. BJA-103 (assembly GCF_002849735.1). GTDB lineage: Bacteria > Actinomycetota > Actinomycetes > Mycobacteriales > Pseudonocardiaceae > Amycolatopsis. The sequence continues at coordinate 7,953,585 of NZ_CP017780.1, read as the reverse complement.
ATCCCGGTCTCGGGCTCGGCCTCGGAGTAGGCGTTACCACCGAGGTGGTGGCGCCGCTCCAGCACGAGGACCTTCTTGCCGAGCTCGGCCGCGGCCCGTTCGGCCACGGTCAGCCCGAAGAAACCGGACCCGACCACGATGAGGTCGTAGCCGGCGAAATCGGCTTCAGTAATCTTGTCGGGGTTCGTGTGCGCGCTCACGGGCGTCGAGGGTACGCAGGTCGCCTCGGTGCTCTGCATCCGAGCACCGGTTTCCACCTTCGACAGACACATTTTAGGAAGCAGTGCCTACTCCGGACACCTTCTGGTCCTACTTCGGTGCGACCCTCACTTACCTGGCCGTACTGGCGATCCCCGGCGGTCTCGTCGGCCGGGCCGCCGGTCTGCGCGGCTGGGCCCTGGCGGGGCTGGCCCCGCTGTTGTCCTACACGGTAACCGGCCTGGCCGGTCCGTGGCTGGCACTCGCGGGCGTGTCGTACAACCCCCTGACCGTGGCAGGCGTCACTGCCGTGCTCGCCGGGATCGGGTTCGGTCTCAGAAAGCTGGGTCAGAGCCGCGGCTGGATCACCCCGGGCGCCGAGGAACCGCCGACGAAGTGGCACCCGCGGGCGCACTACGCCGTCGCGGCCTGCGTGGCGCTGGCCGTGGGGATCTCGATCCTCGTCGTGCTTTCGGCCCGCGGCGGGACGACGGCGGTGTTCCAGCGCTGGGACACCGTGTTCCACGCGAACGGCATCCGCTACATCGCCGAGACCGGCGACGGCTCGCTGACCGGCATGGGCACCATCAACTGGTACCCGGACGGCTCGTTCTACCCGAACGCGTATCACCTGGTCGGCTCGCTCGTGTACTCGATCTCGGGCACGACCATCCCGGTCACGCTGAACGCCATCACCATGCCGGTCGCCGGGATCTTCGCGCTGTCGATGGTCGCCCTGATCCGCCAGCTCGGCGGGCGGGCGGTGTTCGCGGGTTGCACGGCTCTGGTGGCCGCCGCGGCCACCACCGGCGCGTACGAGTCGGTGTCCAGCGGGCTGCTGCCGTTCGCGCTGGGGATCGTCCTGACGCCGCTGGCGGTCGTCGCGCTGGCCCGGTTCCTCGCGCGACCCGGCCTCGACACCGGCTTCGTGCTCGCGCTGACCGCTGTCGGCCTGCTCGCGGCGCACTCGTCGGCGCTGTTCGGCGCACTGCTGTTCGCCTTCCCGCTGGTGGTGCAGCGCTGGTACCGCGCGCTGCGGCACAAACCGCTCGACGGTGTGCCCGAGGGCCGCGCGGGCTGGCGGATCATCGGCGGCGACGTCGTCAAGATGGTGCCGGTGATGGTGGGGAGCGCGCTGCTCGCGGCGCCGCACATCCTCGGCGCCCTGAAATTCACTTCGGGTTCATATCCGTACTACGCCTGGGGCTCGGAACTGCCGGTGGTGAAGTCGCTGGGGCTGCTGGTGACCTTCCGGCAGGTGCTGAGCGCGCCGCAGGTGTGGCTGACGGTGCTGCTGGTCATCGGCGTCCTGAGTCTGTTCCGGCTCGGCCGGATGCGCTGGATCGGGCTCGCCGCGCTGGGCTTCTCCGCGCTGTTCGTGCTGGTCGCGTCGTTCGGCGCCGAACCGTGGGTGATCTCGCTGTCGCGGCCGTGGTGGAACGACCGGTACCGGCTGATGGCGCTCGCCGCGATCCCGCTCTGCCTGCTGGCCGGGCACGGGATGGCGGAGCTGCAACGCTGGTTCGCGAAGTGGGCGAGCGGCCGGTCCTGGGTGAAGAGCCGCCCCGCGCTGCCCGCCCGGCTCGGACTGGCGACCGCGGTGTTCATCGTGGCCGCTTCGGCCGTGCTGACCAAGGGCTTCTACACCGAGTCGAACGCGCACGCGGTGTCGTTCCTGTACTACAACGGGCCCGAGGGCGAGGTCACGCCGCCGGTCAGCGCCGACGAACTGGCCGCGATGGACGCGCTCACCAAGATGAACGTCGGACCGGACGAGAAGGTGCTCAACGAGCGCTTCGACGGGACGGCCTGGCTGTACGCGATCACCGGCATCCACCCGGTCGCCGGGCACTACGACCCGGGTGTGCCGCCGCCGGACGCGAAGTACCTGGCGCTGCACTTCCGGGATTACGACACCGACCCCGAGGTGCAGGCGGCGGTGAAGCGGCTGAACATCAAGCACGTGCTGATCGGGAGCACGCCGATCAAGATCGGTGAGCCGCCGGCGCCGGGACTGCGGGATCTGGACGGGCTGAACTTCCTGCGCAAGGACTTCGGCAACGCCGGCGCGTCGATCTACACCCTGACCCGCTGACGCGCTCCGCTTCCCGCGCTCCGCGCTCCGCTCCTTGCCTTCCGCTCCCTGCCCTCCGCTTCCCGCGCTCCGCGCTGACGCCACCCAGGCTCACGCGCCCGACGCTCTACACACGCAATGAAAGGCCCGTTACTTGCAAATTTTGCAAGTAACGGGCCTTTCATAGCGTTCGGGAGGGTCAACGCGAGACAGGACCGGAGGAGACGGGACCCAACGGTCTCCCCAAGGGCGCCCCGCGCCCGACGAAGACTTCACCGTCGCGCGCCCTCTTTCGGCCGAAGGCCACGGAAACATTTTGCGGGGCGCCTACCCGCGAAACGCGAGCTCCAGTCGAGCCTGCGCCCCGCGAAATTTTTCCGTCAGCGCGCGACAAACAAAAACAGCTCGCGTGGTCGCGGACTGCCCCCGCCGCGACCACGCGAGCCTTAGTCCCCCATTCACCCCCGGGGTGACCCATGAGGGGTAGCCGCCCGGCGGCCACACCCACTCGCTGTACTCATCCCTCAGACGGCCGTTGAGCGGAACCGGTTTACCCGGTCCGCCAACGTCACCCGATCGGCCTAAGCGCTCCGGCCTTGGAGTACCGGGAGTACGTCGCTGACGACCTCCTCGAGCGTCGACTCGCGGCCGACGTAGTAGTCGCTGGACCGCGGCCAGTGCGTGACGATGTCGGTGAAGCCGAGTTCCCTGGCCCGTCCGGCCGCGTCGGTGAACGCGCCGACGCTGGAGAGGGAGAAGACCGGCGCCGAGTCGAGGCTCAGGAACCGCTGCACGCTCGCCTTGTCCCGGCCGACGGCCTCGAGGCGCTCGTCGAAGGTCTTCACGAGTCCCGCGACGCCCTTCCACCATTCGTCCTGGGTCTCCGACTTGACGCCGGTGGTGGCCCAGCCCGCGCCGAACCGCGCGGCGAGCGTCATCGTGCGGGGGCCGTTCGCGGCCACCAGGAACGGCACCCGCGGCCGCTGCACGCACCCGGGCAGGTTCCGCGCGCCCTTGGCCCGGTAGTACTCACCCTCGAAGTCGAAGCCGTCGGTCATCAGCAGGCCGTCGAGCGCTTCGACGAACTCGGTGAAGCGGTCCGTGCGTTCCTTGACCGACAGTTCCGGACCGTCGAGGACGGCGGCGTCGTAGTTGGTGTGCGGGACGCCGGCGCCCACACCGAGGATGAAACGGCCGTCGGAGATGTCGTCGAGGGTGGTCAGCTCGCGGGTGAACGGCACGGGGTGCCGCGCGACCGGCGACGCCACGAAGGTGCCCAGTCTGATCTTCGACGTCACCGTCGCGGCCGCCGTCAACGTTGGCATCGCACTGAACCACGGGCCGTCGACGAGAGTCCGCCAGCCGAGGTGGTCGTACGTCCAAGCGTGGTCGAAGCCGTATTCCTCGGCGGCCCGCCATTTCGGCTCGGCCGCCCACCAACGATCTTCCGGAAGGATCACGATGCCTACGCGCACAGTCGCCGAACCTAGCGGTGCCCGTCGGCCCTTCGCCCGATGGGCGGATGTTCGGGGACAATGTGACGGTGGAGAAACCCCTTCTGATCGCGTCCGATGTCGACGGCACCCTGCTCGGCCCGATGGAGGCCCTGACCGAACGCACGATCGACACCGTCCGGCGCGTCACCGAGGCCGGAGTCCCCTTCGTGCTGGTCAGCGGGCGCCCGCCGCGCTGGATCGCCCCGATCGCGAACCCGCTGAACCTGACCGGCTACGCGGTCTGCGCGAACGGCGCGGTGCTGTACGAGGTCGGGACGGACCGGATCGTCGCCGTCCACGGCATGCTCGAACCCACGCTGCTGCACGACGCGGTGAGTGCTCTTGATCACGCTCTTCCCGGCTGCCGGTACGCCGCGGAGCGGATCGGCGAGTCCGCGCTCGACCCGGAAATGCGCAATTTCGTGATCGAACCGGACTACCACAACCCGTGGGGCGACAACGAGGGCACGCAGGCGCCGAGGGCCGAGGTGCTCGGGCATCCGGCGATCAAGCTGATGATCAGCAAGCGCGGGATGACCTCCGAGGAGATGGCGCTGGCGGCCCGCGAAGTGCTCGACGGCGCTGTCGACATCACCTACTCGACGAACTCCGGCCTGATCGAGGTCTCCGCGCACGGCATCACGAAGGCGACCGGGCTGGCCGAGGTCTCCGAGCGGCTGGGCGTCCCGGCCGAGCGGGTGATCGCGTTCGGGGACATGCCCAACGACGTCGAGATGCTCGGCTGGGCCGGGCACGGGGTGGCGATGGCCAACGGACACCGCCACGTCCTGGACGTCGCCGACGAGGTGACCGCCCCGAACTCCGAGGACGGCGTCGCCCAGGTGCTCGAGCGCTGGTTCTAGCGGCCTTCGCGGTCGAGCTTGGCGGCCTCTTCCGGGGTCGGCGCGGTGCCGCCGAGGTGCGCGGGAAGCCACCAGCGCTCGTCGTCGGCGCCCGGCTTCTCCGGGTAGCCCGCCTGGACGCGGTCCACGAGCGCCGACATCCGCACGCGAAGGTCCTTCGAGAGGACTTCGGCGTCTTCTTCGGCCTTCGGGTGCATCGGCTCGCCGACGAGGATCGAGATCGGGACGTGGCGTTTGGTGAGGTCCTTCGGGTGGCCCTTGGTCCACAGCCGCTGCGTGCCCCACAGCGCCATCGGCACGACCGGGACACCGGCTTCGGCGGCCATCCGGACGGCGCCGGACTTGATGTCCTTCACGGTGAACGACCGGCTGATCGTGGCTTCGGGGAACACCCCGACGACCTCTCCGGCCTTCAGGCGCTCGACGGCTTCGCGGTACGACGCGAGACCCGCGCCGCGGTCGACGGAGATGTGGTGCATGCCGCGCATCAGCGGTCCGGCGATCCGGTTGCTGAAGATCTCCTTCTTCGCCATGAACCTGACCAGGCGTTTCGCCGGCTGCGCGCCGAGCCCGCAGAAGATGAAGTCGAGGTAGCTCACGTGGTTGCAGGCGATGACGGCACCGCCGGTGGCCGGGATGTGCTCGGTCCCCTCCACCCGGATGCGGTTGTCCAGCACCCGGAACATCAGCTTCGCCGCCATGATGACGGGCGGGTAAACGAGATCGGCCATTCGTCCAGGTTACGCTACCGTAGGGTAACCAACCTACGGTCGCGTAGGTCACAGGCGGGCTTCCGCGCCATCACCCCAGGTCACTGCCCTAAAATGCGCTCGTGACGCACGAAACCACCGAAATCACGCTCATGCCGCGAGGCAGACCCGGCGCTCAGCGTCTCTGGGCCTACCTCGCGCTGAGCACGGTTTCCCTGATCAATCTGATCTCGTTCATGCCGAAGTTCCCCAAGCCGCACGAGCTGGCCTGGGGCGACGCGGTGAACTACTACCGGATGTCAGAGCAGACCGGCGCGGCCGTCGAAAACCCGTTCGCGCTGCGCATGCTGAGCCCCTGGATCGTCCACCGCGGCAATCTGCTGACCGGGCTCTCCCTCGACGTCCTCTGGGTCGCCTTCACCTTCGTGGTCACGCTGGCCACGATCCTCGTCTTCTTCGAATTCCTGCGCTCGTACCTGAAGCTCCAGCTGTTCACCTCGGTACTCGCCGCCGTCGCGCTGGCCTGCACGTTCTGGTACGCGCCGTACGCCTTCAGCAACCCTTGGCTGGTCGACCCGCTCAACAACCTCCTCTACCTGCTCGCGATCTGGTTCATCCTCAAGCGCAAGCTGATCCCGTTCGCGATCGTCATCGTGCTGGGCGCGATCAACAAGGAGACGACCCTCCTTCTGGCCCCGCTGTACCCGCTGATCGCGTGGACGCGAGGCCGTTCCTTCCGCGACCGCGATGTCCTGGGGGGCATCGGCGTGTTCGTGGTCGTCGTCGGCATCTACATCGGCTACCGGCTCTGGGCGCAGAACCTCATCGGCGGCGACTACGGCTTCGGCGCGGGACAGTCCAACAGCGGCCTGCTCGACAACATCCGCTTCGCGCTCAACGCGAGCAAGGGCACCGGCCAGGTCGAGTTGTTCAGCACGTTCCACTTCTTCTGGCTGATCTTCGGCTACGGCCTTTACCAGCAGTACCGCCGCCACGGGCTGCGCGCGGAACTGCTGATCGCCAGCGTCTGGCTGTTCGCCTGCTGCCTGGCCGGACGGCTGGTCGCGACGGACACCGCGCGGGTGTTCGTGATGATGGCGCCGCTGATCCTCGCGCTCACCGCGGTCGTGCTCGACCAGCAGCGCGGTGAAGGACGGCGGCTCTGGGTCGGCGCGCTGTTCTTCCTGTATGTCGCGGTGAACCTGCGGTTCGTCGGCGGGGCGGCGGTGTTCTGGGTCGACGCCGTCGCCCTACTGATCTTCGCCGCCTTGGTGTCGTTCCCGAAGACACCGAACTGGCCGCGAGCCAAGATCTTCAACGGCTTCCAGCCGCATCAAGGGACCCTGGAAGTGGGGGACGTCAAGTCCTCCTGACGCGCGAAGGTCACCAGCGCCAGGACGACACCGAGCAGCGTGCAGTACAACGCGATCACCTGGTGCTTGACGTTCTCCAGGCCGTCGCCGAGCGCGGCCAGCGCGAACTGCCCGGCGGCGACGGCCAGCAGGAAGCCCAGCGCGACGCCCACCGCGTCGCGCCGGGTCTTCCAGCCACGCCACGCGAGCAGGGACCAGATCGGCAGTAACGCGAAGAAACCCAGTGGCGCCAAGAGTTTCGTGATGGTCGACGCCACCGGGACGCGGTATTCCTGCGCCTCCGGCGCGAAACCGGCCGACTGGTCGAAGCTGCCGAGGTAGGGCGGCCGCGCGGTGAGCAGATCGCCCGCCGCGCGGTCCAGGATTCCGATGGTGCGCCAGGGATGCGTCGCGAAGTATTCGACGACGTTGCGCCTGCTGATCTGTTCGCGGTACTTCGGGTACTCGGGATCCATCGTGGCGGGCCGGGCGTGCCACCAGCCGTTGCCCGCGTACTGGCCGAACGAGGCGGGCAGTCCCAAGGCGGCGAGATCGGCCCCGGTGTCGTGCCGACCGTCCACAATGGTCAAGAAGATCGTGTTGAACATGTTGATCTCGCGTGAATCGTCGCCCGGACGCGCGGCGAGAGAGCCATCGGGCAGCTTCGCGGGCTCGACGGTCTGCTGCGCGTAGGCCGTACCTCCGGCGAGCGCGCCGATGACGAACACCACGGGGAGCCAGCGCTTGAGGCCGCGGACGCCGTCCGGGCGGACGAGCAGCGCGGCGAGCGCGAGCACCGGCAGGATCATCAACGTCTGGACCTTGGCGTTGACCGCGATGACGCCGCCGAAGAGCAGCACCGCCAGGCCCGCGTAGCGCCACCAACCAGGCCTCGCGGCCACCAGCAAGCCGCCGACTGCGAGCAAGAGACCGAGGAACGCGGCACCTTCACCGAGCACGGAAGCGAAGTAGCCGAAGAACGCGGAATCCGCGACGACCAGCAACAGCCCCGCGGTCGCGAAGCCGCGGACACGGCGTGAGTACGGCAGTCCGACGACGATCAGCGCGACCGCCGCGGCGGCGAGGACGCTGGTCAGCACGCCGAGGACGACCAGGCTGAGCGTCGATTCGAGGCCGAGCAGGCCGCCGATCGACCGCGCGATCCGGGCGAACCAGCTCTGGGTCAGGAGATACGTGGCGTCGCATTCGCCTGCCGGAACGGTGTAGGCGAGGTGCACGAACTGCTCGGGCTTGCCCTTCCACGGGATGCCCGCGCCGCACAGCACGCGGAAGCCGTCACCGTTGTCGGACATCGCGACCGGCCGCGGCACGAGGAAGCGGACGAGCAGCACGGTGAGCGCGACGGCGAACACGCAGAAGCCGAACAGGCGCGAAGGTGCTTCAAGCGCTGCTGGTCGGCTCGGAAGGACGCGTTCGTCGACACTCACGAAGGGCACGGTACGTGGCGGAAATCGGGTGAGAAGTCGAGGGCCGTCGTGACGGACCGCTCGACGTCGGCCCGCAGGAAGACGGTGAGCCAGGACGAAGTTCCTTCACGCGCGAAGGTCGCGACGCGGTACCTCTCCGAGTACGCCGGGTCGATCACGCAGGACTGCTTCGCCGCGTAGCCGTTGTCGGTGATGACGGCGATCGTCGGGCGCCGCCGGGATACGACGGCTTCGCCCGCTTCTTCGGTCTGACCGCGGACGCCGACGATCTGCAACTGCGTCCCGGCGTGGTACGACAGCACTCCGGGCGCGGACGTGCTCACGACCGAACCGGGCGGCAGGTAGGCGTCGAGCCAGCGGCCGATCTCCTCCATCTGGGCGCCGTGGTCGTGCCAAGCGCGCACGCGAGTCAGCATGTCCGGGCTGAACACCGACACCAGCACGGCGAGCCCGGACAACGCCACCGCGGCGGCGGGCATCAGCCGCTGGACCGGTGGACGCGGCCGGGGGCTCGGTTTCGTGACCGCGGTGAGCACGCCGTAGACCGACACCGCCGCCACCGACAGCAGTGGCGGGATCGGCGCCAGCAGACGCCAGGCGGGCCCGGCGTCGCCGCCGAAGAAGACCACGAACCCGGCGAAAGCGACGGCGGTGACGAGCATCAGCCAGGTCAGCGATCTGGCCTCGGCCTCGTGCGGCGTCCGGCAGGTGCGGCGCAGGAGCAACGCCCCCGCCGCGACCAGGCCGAGCAGCAGGAAGCCCTGGTGGACCACCGAAAATCCGGAGAGATAGTGCCATCCGCGGTCGACCCGCGCCGAGACATCGATGTCGAAGGGGATGACGACCGACGACGGGAGGACATGGTCGTAGTAGGTCACCCGCCACGCCGTCCACGGCGCGGCGAAGACGAGCCCGCCGAGCAGCCAGCCCGCCGGCGACCACCAGGTGTACCGGCCGCGCAGCGCGGCGATGACCAGCCAGCAGCCGACCAGCACCGCGAGCAACGTCCCCGACGGTCGCGTCATCATCGCGAAGGCGGCGAGTACACCCGCGACGACCGGGCGCCGGGCCGCGAGCGAGGCGAAGACGCCGAACAGGAGCAGCACGAACAACGGTGTCTCGGTGCCGGATCCGCCGTACGCGGCGAGCCCTCCGGCACCCGCGACGAGCACCGCGGCGGCCACTCCGTAGGCCGGGCGAGGCTCACCGGCGGCCCGCGCGACCACCCGGTTCACCGTCACGTGCGCGAGCAGCACGGCGCCGAGGGTGGCGAGGATCCCGAGGACGATCGCGGAGGTCTCGATATCGGCCCCGAAAGCGGCCTTCGGCAAGGCGATCGCGATCATCCAGAGGAAATTCGCGTACCCCTCGATCCGCTCGCCGGTGTTGAACACCGGACCATTGCCGTCGGCGATGTTCTGGGCGTAGCGGAAAGTGATGTACGCGTCTTCCGCGATGGTCGAAAACACCAGCTGGTGCACCAGCGAGAAACCGAGGGTCAGCGTCAGCGCGGCGGCACGCCAGTTCTTGTCGGCACTGATCTTGGGCCAGGCCACGAGGACGAAAGCGGCGACCACGAACCAGGCGCCGACGAGCGCGACCACCACCTGATCCCCACCCTTCCGGGCCGAGCCACTCCCCTGACAAAAGACTACGGTCAAGTATCGATCACCGCGCCAAGGTGTTTCTTTCGGCGCAGTTAGTTGACACGAATGGGTGAGTTGAGTTTGCGCGGAGTAGGCGTCGTTCCGCCGTTTTCCCCGACGGGATGTGACTCCTTCGGGTAACGGCCCCCGGCGGTTAATCTGGCTTCCCATTCCGTTCCGCACCTCGGGGGTTCCGTGCGGATTCCCCACCCCGAGGAAACCTGTGCCCACCCAGACCTCCCTGTCGGCCGACGTCGTCACGGTGTGCGTCGCACTGCTCGTCATCGCCCTTCCCGGCCTGCTCACAGGTCTCGCCGCCGGTCTGCGCGGCTGGGTGCTCGCGGGCATGACGCCGTTGCTCAGTTACGCCATCGGTGGGCTCGCCGGGCCGTGGACGGCCGCCCTCGGGCTCCCGTTCGGCCCGGTGACGTACGCGGTGGCGACGGCCTTGTTCGCCGGAATCGCCTACGGCCTGCGACGGCTCACCCTGCGCCGGTGGCCGCCTGAGCCGGAGGAACCGCTGTGGGGACGGGCCGGGCACCTCGCCGTCGGGGCCTGTCTGCTGCTCGCGGCCGCCGTCGGGATGTACGCCGTGGTGCGCGGGATGGGCAGGCTGGACGCCATCCCGCAGGGCTTCGACGCCGTCTATCACGCGAACGGCGTGCGGCAGATCGCCGAAACCGGGGACGGCGGCCTGTTCGGCACCGGCGAGGTCAACTGGTACGGCGACGCGGCGCCGGTGTTCTACCCCAACGCGTATCACCTGCTCGCGTCCGTGGTGTACCTGCTCAGCCCGGCGACCATTCCGCTGACCCTGGACGTGAACACTGCCCTGCTGCCCGCGCTGCTGGCGTTGTCGCTGATCACGATGGTGCGCGTGTTCCGGGGCCGGGCGGTGCTCGCGGGCGCGGTCGCGCTCGTCTCGATCGCGCCGGTGATGGGCCTGTACGAATCGATGAGCAGGGGACCTTTGCTGCCGTTCCTGCTCGGCCTGGCGCTGACCCCGCTGGCCGCCGTGGCGGTGAAGCGGTACCTCGACCGTCCGGCGCCCGACACCGGCTTCGTCCTGGTGATCAGCGCCGTCGGCCTGCTGTGCGTGCACTCGTCGGCGTTGTTCGGCGCGATGCTGTTCGCCGGTCCGCTGCTGCTGCAGCGCTGGGTCGCGCCCGGTGAACGGTGGCCACGGATCGTGCGGGACCTGCGCGCGCTGGCGATCGTCGGCGCGATCGCGGTCGTCGTGGCGGGGCTGCAGCTGTTCGGCGCGATCGGCCTCGCGAACGGCGAGGTGCCCTACCGCAGCTGGCCGGTGGAATGGCGGGCGACGACGGCGCTCGGCGCGCTGCTGGGCTTCCAGCACCACGAGCCCTATCCGCAGGTGTGGCTTTCGGCCGCGCTGCTGGCCGGGTTCATCTTCTTCGCGCGGGCGGGCGCGCTGCGCTGGATCGGTGTGACGGCGCTGATCACCGGGCTCGCCTACATCGCGGTGACGTCGTCGGAGCAGCCGATCGTGCTGGCGCTGTCCCGGCCGTGGTGGAACGACCCGTACCGGTTCATGTCGATGGCCGCGATCCCCCTGTCGATCATCGCGGCGCACGGGCTCGCCGAGACGCAGGCGTGGCTGCGGGACACCGTGGTGCACCGCAAGGTGCCCGCGTTCGTCGTCGCGGTGGCGGTGTTCGGCGGGTTCGCTTTCTTGAGCAACGGTTTTTACGCGCGGTCCAACGCGGAGAAGATCGCGTCCGGCTACGCGAACACGCCCGGCATCAACACGCACAAACTGCCGGTGAGCCCGGACGAAGCCGCCGCGATGGAGAAGCTCGCCGAGTTCGCGAAGCCCGGTGAGCGTGCGGTGAACGACCGTCTGGACGGGACGGTGTGGACCTACGCGCTCTCCGGCGTCCGGACGACCTCGGGGCATTTCGACGAGACGCTGTCGCCGTCGGACGCGCGGCTGCTGGAGTGGCACTTCCGCGAGTACCCGTCGAACGCCGAGGTGCGGGCGGCCGTGCGGCGGCTGAACGTGCGCTGGGTGATCCTCGGGCAGTACGGCTACCCGCCGGGCGCCCAGCGCCAGGCCGGGCTGCGCGATCTGGACGGCCTGAGCTTCGTGACCGAGGTCTACCGGAACCCGGACGCGGTGATCTACCGGTTGAACCCCTGACCGCGTTTAGTCCTCTGGTTGCGGTCCCGAGTGGCGATTCGGGTTCTGGTGGACCGGTATTGCTTACCCACTGGGCCGGGCTTTGCCTCGGAGCTTGCTTGGGCTTGATCAACGGAGGATTGGGGACGTTGAGTGTCTCCGATCTTCCGTTGATCAAGGTCCGAGGCCGGGGTGACCTGGTGACGGTGAAGGAATTGGGACACTCAACGTCCCGATTCCTTCACCGTCACCGTCGACGCCCGCGCAAGGACCGCAACTAGAGGACTAAACGCGGGGGGTGGCGAGGCGCGCGGAAAGGGCGGCGGCGCCGGCGGTGATCAGGTCGGCGACCGTGAACATGACCCGCGAGGCGATGGCGAAGGCGGTCGCCTGGCCGACGGTGAGGCCCGAAGCGGTCAGCACGGCGACCTGCGCGACCTCGCGGACACCGACCCCGCTGGGCAGGATGAACGCGAACGTCCCGACGGTCATCGCGACGGCCATCGCGCCGACGCACAGCACGAAGCCGCTGAAGCCCGGCGTGCCGACGGAGTTCGCCAGCAGCCACAGGTGCACGCCCTGCAGCGCCCACGCCGCCGTCGACGAGCCGAAGACCTTCCCGACGACCGACCAGCTCAGCCGGTGGTCGAGCGGCGGGCGGCGCAGGATGCGCAGCACGAGCGACGTGCCCCAGGTGAGCACCTTCGGGTGCAGCATCGCGAGGCCGACCGGGATGAGCACGAACAGCCACATCGCGCGCGGGCTGTTGCTGAACACCGCGGGGGCCGCGAGCAGCGAGACGACCAGCGCGGACACCACGCCGACGCCGAGCTGGATCAGCGAACCGGTGAAGATCCGGGCCCTGGCGAGCCCGGCCTTGCGGCCCAGTTCCATCTGCAGCAGATACGCCCACACCGAACCCGGCACGTACTTGCCGAGCGAGCCGACGAGGCAGATCTGCGCGCCGCGGGCGTAGCCGATCGGCTTGCCGAGGTCGTCGACCATGACCTGCCAGCCGTAGGTCGACACCATGATGGCGGCGATCAGCGCGAGCAGGCTCAGCGTGGAGGATTCCCAGGCGACGTCGGACAACGTCCGCCAGAATTCACCCCAATTGGTGACAAGTGTCTTCGCCGCGAAAGCGACGACCAGGAGGATGGCGACCCAGCGGACGACGTCGAGGATCTTCGCCTTCGTGGATTTCGGTTGCTTTACCGCAACCGGGGATTCCCCCTCCGGCGTTTCGACTGTCGTCACTGAACCTCCTTGCTTGGCCTCTTTCGCCGCTGGTCAGGCCTGTACGGTCACCAAGCGGCTGAACTCGGTCAGCAGATCGTAGCCGTCCCAAATCGCGGAGAACGTCAGGGCCGATCCGAAGGGAACGACACGGTCGACGCCGCGGCCCGCCAATTCCGTCACGAATTGCGTCAATTCTTCTTTGCTGAAGCCGAATTGACCGACGGTTTGATCTTTGCGGAGCACGATCGGGACGAGGTCGGAAAGCGTGTCGACCCGCGCGTTGGCGAAAGTGCCGGCGCCGAGCCATTCGCGCGGGAGGATCGCGGGGTCGGCCAGCTCGAGCGTCACGATGCCGTTGCCCTGGAACTCGATGCCGTTGACGAGCCCGTCGACGGCCGCGCCGTACGCCGAAACCCGCTTCTGGACGGCCATCGCGGGCTCGGTGACGTGCTGTTTCTTCGCCAGGACCTCGGCGAGCAGCTTCCGGAACTCCTGCCCTGCTTCGCGAGCGCCCGCTTCGTCGCCGACCCAGAACACCGCGCGCGGCGACGAGCAGGCGGCCTGGTCGAACCAGTACGAGTCGTTGTAGAAGCCTTCGGCGGCACCGCGGCGCTCGGTCTCGGAGGCCTCGTGCCAGCCGCGCACCGAAGCGACGGCGAACGAAGACCGGTCCGGGAAGGTCAAGTCGCGCGCGTGCGGCGCCAGCGGGTACTTGCGCAGCGCCGCGACCGAGGCGTCGCCGCCCCAGATGACCCGCAGGTCCGCGGCGACCGAGAGCGCACCGCTGATCGCGTCGCTGCGGTCGTAAGTGATCATGCGCTGCGTCGCGGTGATCGCGGCGGCGGTGTCGGCGTCCACTTCGGACAGTGCGGCGTTCAGCGCCTCCAGCACCGTTTCGGCGGCGCCGGCCGAACGCGAGGACACGCGGACGACGTTGTGGTTGCCCGCGAGTGCCGAAAGCGCCCACGAGTACACGAAGATCGTGTCGACGTTGGCGGGCGGCACGTGGAACACGAGGCCGCGCGGGAAGCGCAGCGCGTCTCCGGAAGTCTCCAAAGTGGACAGAGCCTTGGCGATCTCTCCCTTGCGCAGGAAGAAACCGAGCGAGGCCAGCTCGGGGAACCGGCGGGCAGTCGCGGGTGCGAGCAGCTTGCGCGCGAACTTCGTCAGGAACTCGACGACGCGCGGGTCGCCCACGCGAAGCCGTCCACCGACGGGCTCGGCACGCAGCTCTTCGACGAGCTTGTCGACCTCGATGGCGTCCGAAAGCGGGAAACGCTGGTTGAGAGTCATGCCGCCGCTCCCTGGAAGGTGTCCGAGCAACCGCGGGCCTCGGCCTTGGGCAGCCTGCCCATGACCGAGAAGTGCTTGCCCGGCCAGTCGCCGTCGTCGATTCCGTTGTAGACACCGAGGTCCTCGGTGAGCAGGACGTGCCCAGGATACGAGTGCGGCAGCGTGCTGACGACCTCGATCACGCCGGGCTCGCCGACCGGCTGCTCTTCCCAGGTTTCCGGGTTCCGGATCACGACGTCCGCGAAGTCGGGGCAGTACAACGAGTTCCCGGAAGGTCCTTCGAGGAACACGGTGCCGATCTGCTCGATCATCCCGTAGTAGTTGTGGATCCGGGTGAGCCCGGTGTCCTCTTTGAAGCGACGGCGGAACTCGGTGTTGTCGACCGCGCGGTCGATCAGCTTCTTCCAGCCGCCCGAGTGGATCAGGATCCCGTTCGACAGGTCGAGCTTGTGCTCGCGCGCGACCTCGTAGAGGTACTGCCACACCATGAAGGTGAAGCCGAAGATCAGGAACGGCTTGTCGCCGTAGGTCGCGAGGAAGGTCTTGACCGCCTCGACGTCCGGCTCGTCGTTCTCGTCGAGCACGTAGGTGTGCTTGCGGCCGAAGTTGGCCATGCCCAGCACTCCGGCGCCGCGCGCGGAGAACGAGCGGCGGTTCTTGATGATGCCGATCGTGTCGACCATCAGCATCGGCAGCCGCTCACCGCCGAGGACCTCCTGCAGCGTCGCGCCGAGCTGTTTGGTCTGCGCGCCGGCGGCGGCCTTGTCCAGGTAGATCCGCGACGCGCCCGCGCCGGTGGTCCCCGAGGACGTCAGCGTCTTGAAGATCTCGGACTCCGGAATGGACCGGAGGTCGTGCGTCTTGAACATCCGCACCGGCAGCCACGGCAGGTCCGCGATGGACGCGAACGCAGCGTCCCGCGCGATGCCCAGCGACGAAAGGATCCGGTCGTACCCTTCGGAGTTCTCGCGGTGGTGCGCGGTGAGCTCGGCGAGCTGCGGAAGCAACGACTTCTCGCGCTCAGCTTGGGACAACGTGAACACACTCATGCTGTTTCCTCCGCGAGTTTGCGCGCGACCGCGATCGTGTCGACAGGGCGAGACATGGCCTCACACGTCACCTGCCCGGGAAAAGCGCCCTGCCGCCCCGATAGCGGGGCCTGACGGCCAGCGCGCGCTCTGTGGTCGGCTCGTGTGCCGCGGCTACTCATACCTGGGCCTCCAGCGACCGGTAGTCGATCTTGCCGCTGGCCAGCAGCGGCACGGTGTCGCATGCGCGGACGTCGAACCCGCTGGTGTGCAGGTGGAGCCGCTCGGACAGCGCCTTCGCGGCGTCCTTGCACATATCTTTGTCGGCCCCCTCCGCGAACAGGACGACCTTGTCCCCGGCCGGGACGGCGGCCACGACGTCGATCCCCACCGAAGCAGAACGCACGGCCTGCTCGAGATCATCCAGGCTGACCCGGTTGCCGAAGACCTTGCCGATCCGCTTGAGCCGTCCGGTGATGTAGAGGAACCCGTCCTCGTCGAGATAGCCGAGGTCGCCGGTGGGCAGCACGCCGCCCCATTCGTCGCCCGCGGCCAGCCCGGCCTCGTCGTCGGCGTAGCCCATCATCACGTTGGGGCCGCGGTACACGACCTCGCCGACGATCTTCGGGTGCTTGGTCTCGGAGCCGTCCTCACGCCGGACGGCGAACGAGCCGCCGGGCAGCGCGGGCCCGGCGGAACCGAGCTTTTCCGCGAGCCGCTCCGCCGGGACGGTGGTCATCCGCGGCGCGGCCTCGGTCTGGCCGTACATCACGAACATCCGCCCGCCGACCGCGCGGATCTTGTCGTTGAACTGGGCGACGAGGTCGTCGCGGAGCTTGCCGCCCGCCTGGGTCAGCGTGCGCAGCGTCGGGTACTTCGCCGGATCGAACTTGAGGCGCCGCAGCATCTCGTAGTGGTACGGGACCCCGGCGAGCGACGTCACCTCGTACTCGTTGACCGCGTCCCAGAAGCCGCGCCCGAGCACGCCGGAGGGCTCGATGACCACGGTCGCGCCGCGGACGAGGTGGGAGTTCAGCACGGACAGGCCGTAGCTGTAGTGCAGCGGGAGGCTGGTCGGCGCGACCTCGTCGCGGTCGATGCCGAGCACCTGCGCGATCGCGTCGGCGTTGGCGAACACCGCACCACGGGAGAGCCGGACCAGCTTCGGGTTGCCGGTGGAACCGCTGGTCGGCAGGAGGACGGCCAGGTGGGGATGCGGCTCGACCCCTTCGGCGGACTCCCGGACCCAGTGCCCGTCGGAGACGCCGTAACCCTCGGGTGCGGGCGCGTCCGGCGCGGACAGCACGGCAGCCGGTCGGAAGCGCTCGATGAGCCCCGCCAGGACGTCGGCGTCGAGCGCCGGGTCGATCAGCGCGATCGCGCGGCCCGCCTCGAACGCACCGAGGTAGTTCAGCACGCTGGGCAGGTCCACCGACATCCGCGCGAACAGCGCACCGGGCGGCAGCAGCGACAACGCGGCCCCGACGCGGGTGACCTCGGTGTCGAGTTCCTCGCCCGCGAGCGTCTTGCCGCTCGTGACGTCGATGAGCCGTGCACCCACACCCAAAAGGGTCATTACAGAACAAGTCCTCCGTCGATGCCCAGCACCTGCCCGGTGATGAACGAAGCGTCATCACTGACCAGGAACCGGATCGCGTTCGCCACGTCCTCGGGCGTCCCGAGCCGTCCGAGGGGGGTCTTGCCGATGTTCTCGGCCTTGGCGTCCTCGGTCAGCCCCGAGGTCAGGTCGGTGTCGATGACGCCGGGCGCCACCGCGTTGACCCGGATCCCGGACCGGCCGAGTTCCTTCGCGGCCGAACGCGCGATGTTCGCCACCGCCGCCTTCGAGGCCGCGTACACCGTCTGACCGGCGCTTCCGTGCTCGCCGACGATCGAGGCCAGCACCACGATGGCGCCGCTCTTCTTGCGCATCATCGCCCTGGCCGCGGCCTGGACGGTGTGCAGCGTTCCGGCGACGTTCGTGCTCAGCGTGGTGTCGACCAGTTCCTCACGGATCATGCCGAGGAGCGCGTCCTCCATGATCCCGGCGTTGGCGACCACGATGTCGAGCTTGCCGTGCTCCTTGGCCACGCCGCGGACCACCGTCGACACGGCCTTGGCGTCGGTGACGTCCAGCGCGAGGCCGCTCGCGGCCCCCGCCGCCGCGGCCGCTTCCTTGGCCTTGGCCTCGTCACGACCGGTCAGCACGACGGTGGCGCCCGCTTCGGCAAGCGCCCGCGCGGTGGCCAGCCCGATCCCCCGGGTACCCCCGGTGACCAGGGCGACCTTGCCTTCGAGCATCACTTGGACTGGAGGTCGGTCACCATGTCGACGGCGACCTTGAAGCTGGACATGTCGATCACCTGGTCGGTGTCGAATTCCACCTCGAACTCGTCCTCGATGGCCGCGACCAGCGCCATGTGACCGACCGAGTCCCAGGCTTCGATGTCGCGGTACTTCAGGTTTTCGACGTCGACCTCGCCATCGAGGTCCAGCGCCTCGACGAAGACCTCACGCAGCTTGCCGGCGACTTCCGCCATCTTGTGACTCCTACTCACTCGCGCGGACGGGCGTCCCACGCCTTCACCAAGGTAGAGAGGTCGCCGGGCAGCCGGTCGGCCAGCCCGTCCTCAGGGAGACCGCCCTTACCCTTCAGCCACGGTCCCAGTGCCTCGATGGTGGCCTCGTCCAGCCCGCGGCGGGACAGCCCGACGGTATTGACGCCCGTCACCCGTGCGGGGTTGCCGACGGCGATGGTGAACGCGCCCACCTCCTTGCGGACGGCGGAGCTCATCCCGACCATCGCGCCGGGACCGATCACGACCCGCTGGTGCAGGATCGCGCCCATGCCGAGGTTCGCCCCGGACCAGATGTGGCAGTGGCCACCGGTGATCACGTTCGACGCGACCGTGACGGCGTCCTCGACCAGGCAGTCGTGGGCGATGTGGGAGCCGCGGAGGAAGTACCCGCCGTCGCCGATGGTGGTCGTGCGCCAGGTGCCCTGGTGGACGCTGACGTACTCGCGGATCCGGTTGCGGCTGCCGATGACGACGCCGTGCCCGTCGTGATCGGGATCACCGTTCGGCGCGGAGTCCCAGGCAGCGGGGTGCTCACGGCCGCGGTCCTCGCCGGGGGTCCCGATGGTCACGTGCGGGCCGATCCAGTTGCCGTCGCCGATCCGCGCCGGGCCCACGATGACCGTGAACGGTCCGATGACGTTGTCGTCACCGAGCTCGACACCCTCGCCGATGACTGCTGTCGGGTGGATGCGGTTCACCACGTGAGATCCGTTCGTTGTGGCTGGGAGGCAGCCTGGGGTAATGGGCGCTTCGGCGGTCCCGGTAACGTGTGGCCCGCGCCAGAGAGGGCGGCCGGGCGCAGAACCGGCGGCTCACTGTACCGGACGCACCAGAACGCCCAGTCGAGAGAGACTTGCAGATGATCCCCATTACCGTGGTCGACGTCCGTGACGCGGAGGACCTCGTCGTCGAGGTGCTGCGGTCCGGCGCCATCGCACAGGGACCGATGGTCAAGCGCTTCGAGGATGCGTTCGCGAGCGTTTCCGGCACGAAGCACGCGATCGCCGTCAACAACGGCACCACCGCGCTGGTCGCCGCCATCCAGGCGCTCGACCTCAAGCCGGGCGACGAGGTCGTCACCTCGCCGTTCACCTTCGTGGCGACGCTGAACGCGATCCTGGAGGCGGGCGCGACCGTCCGCTTCGCCGACATCCGCCGCGACGACTTCGCGATCGACCCGGACGCCGTCGCCGCCGCGATCACCGACCGCACCAAGGTCCTGATGCCCGTGCACCTCTACGGGCAGACAGCGGACATGGGCAAGCTCGCGCCGCTGGCCGCCGAGCACGGCCTCAAGGTGATCGAGGACTCCGCGCAGGCCGTCGGGGCCTCGTTCGAGGGCAAGCAGGCCGGATCCTTCGGGATCGGCTGTTTCTCCTTGTACGCCACCAAGAACATCACCACCGCCGAGGGCGGCGTCATCACCACGGATGACGACAAGCTGGCCGACGCGCTGCGCGTGCTGCGCAACCAGGGCATGCGCGCCCGCTACCAGTACGAGGTCGCCGGGCACAACTACCGGATGACCGACCTGCACGCCGCCGTCGGCATCCCGCAGCTGGAGAAGCTGGACCAGCTCACCGCCGCCCGCCAGGCCAACGCGAAGCGCCTCTCCGAAGGCCTCGCCGGCACGCCGGGTCTGGACATCCCGCAGGTCCTTCCGGGCCGCGAACACGTGTGGCACCAGTACACCGTGCTGGTCGGCCCGCACGCCTTCCTCTCGCGCGACGAACTCGCCGCCGCCCTCACCGAACGCGGCATCGGCAACGGGATCTACTACCCGAAGATCGTCTTCGACTACGACTGCTACCGGAACAACCCGCTGATCCCCGACGCGAAGGTCGAGGACTTCCCGGTGGCCGCTTCCGTTGCCGCGCAGGCGCTTTCGCTGCCCGTGCACCCGCACCTCTCCGAGTCCGACCTGGACACCATCATCGAAACGGTTCGCGAGGTGCTCGGCGCATGACCACCCACAAGATCGCCCTCATCGGCACCGGCAACATGGGCTCGCTGCACGCCCGTGTCCTCGCCGCGAACGAGCGCGTGGACCTCGTCCGCGTGATCGACCCGCGCGAAGAGGCGGGCCGCAAGGTCGCCGAGCGCTACGAAACCCAGTGGACGCCCGAAATCGGCTCGCTGTCCGATGTGGACGCCGTCGTGCTCGCTTCGGCCACCGAGGCGCATTACGAGCTGGCGCAGGAGATCCTGGGCCAGGGCAAGCCGTTGCTGGTCGAGAAGCCGGTCTGCAACAGCCTGGAATTCTCCAAGGAGATCGTCGGCCTTTCGGCGAAGAAGGACGTCCCGCTGATGTGCGGGCTCCTGGAGCGCTACAACCCGGCCGTGATGACCGCGCGGGCGCTGGTCAACGAGCCGATCCACCTGATGGCCCGCCGCCACGGCCCGTACGCGCCGCGTATCAAGACCGGTGTCGCGTGGGACCTGCTGGTGCACGACGTCGACCTGGCGATCCAGTTCTTCGGCGGCGCGACCCCGCAGCGGGTCGCGTCCGGAGCGGGCTACTTCCACCCGAACTCGGTCGAGGGCGCCGAAGACACCATCGAGACGGTGCTGTCGTTCGAGTCCGGCCTCGCCACGGTTTCCGCTTCCCGCCTCGGCCAGCGCAAGGTCCGCTCGCTGTGGGTGTCCGAACTGGACCGCATGATCGAGATCGACCTGCTCCGCCGCGACGTCACCATCTACCGGCACGTCTCGCACGACTCGGTCACCGAGGACGGCCTCGGTTACCGGCAGCAGACCGTCATCGAGATCCCGGAACTGGTCACCGCGCGCGAGCCGCTGGCGACCCAGCTGGACCGGTTCCTCGAACTGCTCGAAGGCAAGATCGACGCCGACACCGAGCGCGACCTGATCCTGCCTTCGCACGCCGTCGTCGACCAGGTGCTGACCCAGGCCGCCGCCTGACCTCCTCGGGGACCCGTCCCGGCTGGGCACGGCTACCATCCGCGAGTGCCTAAGACCCTGAAGCGTGCGACGACCGTTCTGGCCCTGGCGGCCTTGACGTGGATCATCACCTCGGGGCTGTTCTCGATCCTCGCCGTCATGCAAGCCGCGGACGGGTCTCGCTTCCGTCCGGAGGATTCGGATCCGCCGGTCATCGTCTGGTTCCTCGTGCTCGGCGTCGTCCAGATGGCGCTGTGCGTGGTGACCCGGGCGGGCCGGAACTGGGCACGGGTGGCCGTCACCGTTTCGGCGAGCCTCATGAGCCTCATCATGCTGATCACCGTGATCGCCGCGGTGGTCGACTATCTGTACGCGACAGGGCGCGCCACCACGGTGGGCGGCGAAGTACAGGTGTCAGGCCTGGGGATCGTCCTCGTCGTGATCGACGCGGTAACCCTCGCGGGGACGGTGCTCGGCATCGCCGGGTTGTACCGGTCCTCGGTCAATGCCTATTTCTCCGAAATCCGGCGACCACACCTCGGCTCGGGTGAAGATCGGACGCTCACTTGACGAGGCGCTGGCCCCTCGCGTCGTAGGCGACGAGCGGGGTCAGCACGCCCGTCGACTCCACGTCCGACGGGGAGAACCAGAAGATCATGACCGACGGGTCCCCGCTCCAGGGCACCACGTTCGCCTCGACCGGCTTTCCCCGGACCGTGCTGGTGATCCGCGTCGCCGGACCGGCGAAATAACCGAACACGGGCACGAAGGTGTTCTGGAGGATGTCGCCGCCGTCCACCGCGTGGAAGCCGAAAGACCGGTCGGACCCCTTGAACTCGTTGCTGCCCAAGAGCGCTTCGTAGCTGCCGTCGACGTTCCGGTAGGCGACCTGCAAGCCGAACTCGACGCCCGGCAGAGCCGGCTCGTCGATCGCGAAGGCATAGATCACCAGCTCACGGCCATCCTCGCCCTTAATCCCGAGCGAGGTGGTCTCGCCCAGCGGTGCCGGGCTCGGCGCAGGGTCGGTGACCGCCGGTAGCGACGTCACCGGCGGCTGTGCGGACGTGGTGGTGCTCGCGGCGGGCGGCAGCGGGCGCTGCGAAGGTTCCTTCAACGCGACAGCGCCGACGATGACCAGCACCGTCACCACCGCGGCGGCCACGCCACCCGCGCCGGTCGCGAGACGGCGACGGCGGCGGATGCGCCTGCCCTTGGTCATGATCGCGCCGAGGTCGGGCTCGGCGAACTCCTCGGCAGGCGGTTCCCGCAGTGCCGAGCGCAGCGACTCGAGGTCGGTCATCGTCCCAGCCCGCCGATCAGTTCCGTTCCGTCCTCCGCGGTGATCCGCAGCTTGGTGAGGGCGCGGGAGTTCGTGCTCTTCACGGTGCCCACCGAGACACCCAGCTCGCCGGCCACGTCGGACTCCTTCAGATCGAAGAAGTGCCGGAGCACCACGACGGCTCTCTCCCGGTCTGTGAGCGTACGCAACGCGTCAAGCAGCCATTTCCGCTGGACAACGGCCCCGGCGACGTCCGCGCCGCTCGGCCGCTCGGGGACCTCCTCGGTCGCGTTCTCGCGAATGGGCCGCCGCCAGCCGTCGATGATGTGGTTGACGAGGACCTGCCGCGCGTAGGCATAGGCGTCCTTGCGGCGTACCCGCGACCAGGCCGCGTACGTCTTGGCGAGCGCCGTCTGGGCGGCGTCCTCGGCCTGATGACGGTCACTGGTCAGCAGGTAGGCCGCGTGCTGCAGACGGTTCGACGAGTTCCGAACGAACTCGACGAACTCGTCATCGCCGCGAGCCACCCTGGTCCTCATCTCAGTTCGACGGTTGACCACCTGAAAGGTTGCCTCAACCTTTTCGGGCGGTCTCCCGTAGAGGTCTATGAATGATCTTCGACCACGGGGAGGCAGGGCAAAGAAGATCACCCGGGAAGTGGATGTCTCAGTCGTTCTTGCGCCGGACGAAGCGGAGCGCGACGACCAGCCCGGCGACGACCACGGCGACCGCGAGGACGATCCACACCCAGGTCGGCACCAGGTTGTCGGGAGTGGTCTCCTCCGCGGCCGGAGCGGGGGCGGCGCTCGCCGCGGGCGCCGCGCTGCTGGCCGGGGCCTGGCTGCTCGTCGGCGCGCTGCTGGACGACGGCGGCGCGACCGG
The DNA here is from genome assembly GCF_002849735.1 of Amycolatopsis sp. BJA-103. Classification (GTDB taxonomy): domain Bacteria; phylum Actinomycetota; class Actinomycetes; order Mycobacteriales; family Pseudonocardiaceae; genus Amycolatopsis. The sequence goes on along the minus strand of NZ_CP017780.1, from coordinate 7,930,457 downwards.
GGCGGTGAGGTTGAACTTCACCGAGCCGCTCGCGGCGTGCGTGTCCTCGAAGGTCACCTTGTAGCGGAGGGTGTACTCGCCGGCGGGCCCGACCGCTTGAACCGGCGCCGTGACGACCATCCCGGCGACCTCAGCCCGGCCGACCGTCCACGACGCGTTCTCGGGCCCGGTGATCTGGATGGGGTCGTCGGCGAGAGTGACCGGGCCGGAGAAGGTCAGTTTGATCTGCGTCGGCGGCGTCGCCAGCGAAGCGCCCCGGGCCGGGTCGCTGCTCTTCAGCTCCGAGTGGGCCAGCGCCGGGGTCGCGACGCCCAGCAGGGCGATGCCCGCGACCAGTAGCGACGCGCCGAACCGGTTGAACCTCATCTGACACCCTCCTCGCCGGGGAACTCCCCGTCGAGCCTAGTAGTCGGGCTCGAGAGGGCGACGGTTCCCGGTGGGCCTGCTAGTGAGCGGCCCGGCGGGTGATGGGGTGGCGCTCCGGGTGAGGGGTGTGTGGAAATAGGGACGTTGAGTGTCTCTTATTTCCACACAGTCCCTCGGCGCTGCGAGTGCCGCGCCGTGAGGGCGTCGAGATCCAAAGCGAGCTGGGTGCCGTCGAAGTCGAGATGACCTCGCCGGTGTCCTCACCGAAGCTCTCGTAAGCCATTTCCACAGTACGCACGAGCACTCTTCGAAGTTGCCCCCACGCAAGAACCATCACGGAAATCCCCGATGTTTCCGCAGGTCAGCTACATTTCGAGGATGAAAAGGACCTGGGGGCTCTTGTTCGTCGGCATGCTCTTTTTCGTCACCTCTTGTAGCGGCGAGCCGACGCCGCCGCCGTCCCCGTCGGCCCCGTGGCCCACCTCGGTGAGCAAACCCACGAGCACCACTCCCACGACACCGCCACCACCCGCCTCGCCCGCCATGATCAGGGAGGCCTGTCCGTTCCTCCCGCTCACCGAGGTCCACCAGATCATGGGCACCGCGGAGTTGGGCCAGGGCAAGAGACAGCAGGAGGCAGAGGTACAGAAAGAAAAAGGCATCACCAAGTACGAGTGCCACTACAACGGCGTGAACGGCTTGTACTTGTACGTCGTCTCGGAGAAGGAGTGGTCGCTGCCGTCGATGGCGGCGCAGGCCAAGAAGCAGTGCGTGAGGCCGCCGACGATGTTGCCGGGCATCGGTGAAACGGCTTGGTACTGCGAAGAAAAGGACAGCTTCATGTCGACGATGGTCTACAAACGCGGACACGGCCAGATCAGGGTCGCGTGGGTCTACCTCATCGGCGAAACCCGGTCCGACGTCTACAAGACGATGGCCGAACGACTGGCCGAGCGGCTTTGACAGGTCACGAAGAATTGGCTGGTCGCCCAGCATTATGAACAGCTAAGTTCACGCCGTGCACAGATCGAGGGGGACCCTCACCACCGCATTCCTGCTGCTCGCCGTCACGGCTTGCTCGAGCGGCGCCGCGACCGAGCCCACGCCGGCAGCGCCCGCGTCGTCGGCCGCGCCGACGTCCTCGGCGCGGCCGTCCAGCAGCACGCCACCCAGCCCCAGTACCACTCCACCGGCTCCGCTCGCCAAGATCACCGCGGCCTGCCCTGTCCTGAGCCCGACCGAGTTCCTTCAAGTGATCGGGAGATCAGACGATCTGGTCGCCAACGAAGGCGAAGCCGAACGGGTCGGCACCGGCAAGGCCTACCGGTGCGCTTTCGAGGACCCCAAAGGGAAATACGGGAAATCGGCGGAGCTCTTCGTCGCGGCCATCCCCGGGAACCAGCCGCCTCGCGCGACGATCGACAAGCTCGCGAAGGAATGCAAGCAGCCGATCACGCAGCTTCCGGGTATCGGTGAGCAGGCCTTGTGGTGTTCGATCCCCACCGACGGGCCGGATCTCAACATCCTGGTGACCGCAGGGAAACGCAGCCATGGCGAAACGCGGGTCGCGACGCTGTACATGTACAGCACCAGGAGTGACGTCTACGCGACGCTGGCGAAAATGCTGGCCGACAGGCTGTGATCAGGGGCGCTGCGCGTGGCGGGTGGTCAGCGCGTCGAGGTCGAGGGTGAGCGGGGTGCCGTCGAAGTCGAGATCGACCTTGCCGGTGTGCTCACCGAAGTTCTCGTACTCACCGTCGACCAGACGGTAGGTGACCATGCTCGCCGGGTCGTCGAGGTCGACGATCCAGTAGCGCTCGATGCCGACCTCGGCGTACTCGGAGAACTTGGTGACCCGGTCGGTGCGGACGGTGCCCTCGGACAGGACCTCGATGACGAGGCGCACGTCCTGCGCCGCATAGCGTGCTGGGTTCGTTTTCACGAGTTCGGTCGCCGAGATGAGGACATCCGGCACCCGAACCGTCAACGGAAGTTCCGTGACGACGAACTCGGCTTCCGAAAGAGCCATGAGCGATTCGGGCAGCTGTTCGTTGAGCAGATAGCCCAGGCGGGTGACCGCAAGCTGGTGAAACGACATGGGCCGGGGGGCCACGACCAGCACTCCTTCGACGACTTCGGCGCGGTGTTCCGGATCTTCCGGCAACGCGGCCCAGTCATCGAGCGTCAAGAGACGGTGATGCCAGTGCACGACACTCATCGAACTCCTCCTTCGCCCGTGATCGCCAGACCATCTTCCCACGATTTCACCAGAACCGTACCATCACACACGGTAGCGAACGAACACTCTACGAGTTGCCCGTGCGCAAGAATCACTCCGGAAATCCCCATTGTTTCCGCAGGTCCGCTACATTTCACCGATGAGAAGAACCTGGGGGCTCTTGTCCGTCGGCACGCTCCTTTTCCTCACCGCCTGTAGCGGTGAGCCCGCCCCGGCGCCGCCACCGGCCCCGCCATCCACGTCAGCGAGCAAAGCCACGAGCACCACGCCGACGACACCTCCACCACCCGCCTCGCCTGCCAAGATCACGGCGGCCTGCCCGTTCCTGCCGCTCACCGAGGTCCAGCAGATCATGGGCGACACGATCTATGGCTCGAAAGAGGGGCAGCAGGAAGCCGCGGTGAAGGAAAAGGACGGCATCACCGACTACGCGTGCCACTACAACCGCTCGGACGGCTTCTACCTGAGCGTCGTCGCGGAGCAGGGCTGGTCGGTGCCGTCGATGGCGGCGGAGACCAAGAAGGAGTGCACGAAACCGCCGACGCCGTTGCCGGATATCGGCGAGACGGCGTGGTTCTGCGACGGCAAGGACCAGCGGGTGACGACCGTGGTCTACAAACGCGCCCACGGTCAGATCCGGGTCGCGCTGGTCGACATTTCCGGCCCGACCCGTTCCGACGTCTACGAGACGATCGCCAAGAGGCTGGCGGAACGCCTCTGACTACTCCGTGAAGTCGCCCGCCGGGGCACCCCAGGACGACGACGTGTCCCCGCGTTCTTCCGCCAGCGCGCGCCGCCGCGCGTTCTCGCCGCGCACACGCTCCACTTCGGACTGGATGTACTCGTCGTCGTAACGCTGGAACACGCGCGCCGGGTTGCCCGCGACCAGGGTGCGCGGCGGGACGTCCTTGGCGACCACGGAATTCGGCTGCACGGTGGCGAAATCGCCGATCGTCACGCCCGCCATGATCACCACGAGGCCGCCGATGAAGCAGCCCTTGCCGATCTTCACCGGTTTGCGTTCGATGAGGTCGCTGCCGGAGTGGTTCTGCAGCGTCATGTTCGCGAGCCAGCTGGAATGCGTGAAGATCAGCGTGTTCAGGCCGATGCTGGTGTGCTCGCCGATCTCCAGCCCGCCGCTCGCGTCGAGCGCGGCGCCCTCACCGATCCAGCAGTGTTCGCCGATCTTCAGGTTCTCGGGGCTGATGATCTTGACGCGCTCACGCACCCGCGTCGACTCGGGCAGTCCGTAGAAACGAGCGCGCTCGGCGTCGTTCATGTACTGCGAAACGAGTTCGGTCAGGATCTGCGGACGCAGCCGGTTGCTGCGCTCGTCATCGAAGAACATCGGCCTCGGTCACCAGTTTCTCGAACGTGCGCAGGTGCTCCTCGGCGACGACGTCGAGGCCGAAGTTGGCCCGCACCATCGAGCTTTCCCGCTGTGCCACCGAAGCCCGCTTCTCCGGGTCGTCGAGCAGTTCGATGACGGTGTTCGCCACCGCCTCGCTGTCGTCCGGCCGCACCAGCAGGATGTTCTCGCCGTTGCGCAGTTCGATGCCGGGGTAGTTGTCCTCGGTGACCGACGCGATGGTCGCGGTGCCCGAGAGCATCGCCTCCAGCGACGCGGTGCCGCAGCCGCCGTTGAGGTCGTGCGTGACGATGTCGGCCGCCGCGAAGTACGAAGGCACGTCGGCCTTCGGCACGGCGCCGGTGACGATGATGGCGTCCGCGACACCGAGTTCTTCCGCCCGCTTCAGGAAGACGTCGTGGTACACGCGGCCGACGACGACCACCTTCACGCCGGGGTGCTTGTCCAAAATGGACGGCAGCGCCTCGACCAGCGGGAGCCGGTTGCGCAGCGGGATCACGTGCCCGAGCGAGACGATCACCGGACCGTCGCCCAGGTCGTGCTCCGCGCGGACGTCCTTCGTCAACGGCTTCTCGAAGTTCCCGGTGTCGACGGCGATCGGGAAGTAGTCCGAGTTCTCGTCGCTCGTGCCGTAGCGCTCGACGCAGTAGTCCACGCCGAGTTTGTCGAGGATGACGTACCGCGGCTTGAGGTACCGCAGGATCGGGTTCACCAGCACGGTGTCCAGGAACCGGAAAACGCCGCCGTACAGCTTGTTGTCGCTGATCAGCAGGGTGTGGATGGTCAGCAGCATCGGCAGCTTGTGCCGCCGCGCGTACCGCCCGGCCAGCCACGACAGGTCGAAGAACTGCCCGTGCAGGTGGATCGCGTCCGGTTTGAACTCGTCCAGCAGCTTCCGCAGCCGCCGCCAGTTCCCCGGCCGCAGCGAGGCGAAGCTCATGTCGAAGTCGATCGACAGGCCCAGCTGCGGCATCTTCACCGCGGGCAGGCGGACGACGCGATAGCCGTCTTTCGTCTCGTCGGCCGGGGCGTCTGCGTAGGCCGCGGTGATCGCGAGCACCTCGTGTCCGCGCGCCGCGTACTGCTCGGCCAGGGACGCCGCCATGTGCGCGCTTCCGCCCACCCTCGGCGGGAAGAAGTTGTTGACGACAGCGATGCGCATCGCGCGGCTCTCCCCTGGCCCGGCAGTCATTCCGAAGCCTTGACCAGCTCGTACATGCCCTCTTCCACGGAGATCTTCGGCTCCCAGCCGAGGACCTCGCGGGCACGGGTGATGTCCGCGGCACGCCGCGAAACGAGCACGTCGCGCTCGTTGAACAGCGGCTCGACGTTGACGCCGACGGCGTCGATGAGGATCTTCGCGAGCGTCGCGATCGAGGTGTCGATCCCGGTGCCGATGTTGATCGGCACGTTCGCCTCGTCCGACTCCAGCGCCGCGACGACGGCGCGGGCCAGGTCCGTGACGTGCACGAAGTCCATCGACTGGTCGCCGCGGCCGTCGATGATCGGCGGCTGGCCGGCGCGCAGGCGCTGGATGAAGTGGTTGATCACCGACGTGTAGTAGGCCTCGATCTTCTGGCCGGGGCCGTACACGTTGAAGAACCGCAGCGCGTTCCAGGACAGGCCCTTGGTGCGCTCGTAGAAGCCGAGCATGTCCTCGCCCGCGCGCTTCGAGATGCAGTACGGCGTGAGCGGCTTGAGCTCGTCGTCCTCGTGCATCGGCAGCCGCTTCGGGTCGCCGTAGACGGACGCGGTCGACGCGAACACGACCCGCTCGACACCTTCGTCCGCAGCGGCGGCGAAGACGTTGTGGTTACCGACCATGTTGATGTCGATGGACTCGTGCGGGTCGGCGACCGACTTGTTGATCGACACGGTGGCGAAGTGGATCACGTGCGTGCAGCCGCGCATGGCTTCACGCACGGCGCCGCCGTAGCGCACGTCCTTCTCGACCAGTTCGACCTTGCCGGTGGCGACGAACTCGTTGATCCTGGCGCGGTCGCCACGCGTCATGTTGTCGAAGACGCGGACGGTGTAGCCGCCGTCGATCAGCATCGGGATGACGTGCGCGGCGATGAAACCGCCGCCCCCGGTGAAGAGGACCTTCTTGTCGGGCATTTCTCTCCTAGCTCGGCAGTGCGGCGCTGACGGTCCCGATGACCCGGTCGACCTGGTCATCGGTGAGGTTGGCGTGCATCGGGATGGCGAGATGACGGGCGAAGAGGTCCGCCGATACCGGCAAGGTCTGCTTCTTGCCGTAGATGGGCTGGAGGTGCGAGGCGTAGGTGCCGAAGTTGCACTGCACGCCCTGCTCCCGGATCCGCAGCGCGAGCGCGTCGCGGTCGATCTCCGGGGCCACGGTGAGGATGTAGGCCTGCCACGGGTGTTCGCGGTCGGGCAGTTCCACGGGGACGTCGAGACCGGGCAGGTTTTCGAACGCCTCGTGGTAGCGCTTGGCCACCGAACGGCGGGCCGAGAGCAGGTCCGGGAGCCGGTCCAGCTGGACGTTCATGATCGCGGCCTGCACGTCCGAGAGCCGGAAGTTGTAGCCCAGCTCGTGGAACTCCGGGATCGGCAGCGCGCCGGAGCCCTCGCGGGTGATGGCGGGCTCGATGCCGTAGGTGTGCAGCTTGCGCGCGTGCGCGATGAGGTCTTCGCGGTCCGAGACCAGCGCGCCGCCTTCGCCCGCGGTGATGCCCTTGCGGCCGTGGAAGGAGAACGCGGCCAGGTCGGCGAGGCTGCCGGCGGGGCGGGTCTTGTACGTCGCGCCCGCGGCGCAGGCGGCGTCTTCGAAGAGCCACAGGCCGTGCTTGTCGGCGATCGCGCGGTACTCGTCGAAATCGCCGGGCTGCCCGGCGACGTCGACGGCGAGGATGCCGACGGTGCGCGGGGTGATCAGGGCTTCGATCGACGCCGGGTCGGCGCTCCACACGTCCGGGCGAATGTCGGCGAACACCGGGGTCGCGCCCGCCTGGAGCACGGCGTGGCCGGTGGCGGGGAACGTGTAGTCCCCGACGATGATCTCGTCGCCCGGCTTCACGCCGAGTACACGCAGACCGAGGAAGAGTGCGGAGCCACAGTTGCTGGTGGTCAGCGCGTGCGCGGTGCCGACGGTCTTCGCGAAGCGTTCCTCGAAGCGGCGGCACGCGGGGCCGGCACCGGCCAGCCAGCCGGACCGGAACACCTCCGCCACGGCGGCGAGTTCTTCTTCGCCGACGGTCGGCTGACCGAGGACCACGGGTTCGTGCTCGGACATTCCTCTTTACCCTCTCCCGTAGCCCTCTCCCATTGCGTGGGGACCCGGCGAAGTGTATAGACGCCATTCGGCCGATCTCGGGCGGGCTGGATCCGCCCAGGTCAACACACGGTCACCCTCGAACGCCCTACTCTGGCCCCCATGCGATTCGGCGTTCTGGGGGCGACGGAGGTGCGCCGCGAGGACGGCACCGTCGTCCCGGTCGGCGGGCCCAGGGTCCGGACGCTGTTCGCGTTGCTCGCGCTGGAGGCGGGCCGGGTCGTCCCGCCCGAGCGGCTCATCGACGGTCTCTACGGCGAGCAGCCGCCGGACGGCGCCGCGAACGCGCTGCAATCGCAGGTCTCGCGGCTGCGCGGGGCGCTGAAGGACCTCGCGCCCGTCGAGTTCAGCCCGGCGGGTTACCGGCTGGCCGTGGACCCCGACGACGTCGACGCGCTCCGGTTCGAGCGGCTCGCCGCCGAAGGCCGACGCACTCTCGCGACGGGAGACGCCGCGAAAGCGGCGGAACTGCTTCGCGACGCTCTCGCTCTCTGGCGGGGTCCGGCGTTCGCGGACATCACCGACGCGCCGTTCCGCGATCCGCAAGTCACCAGGCTGAACGAGCTGAGGACGTCCGCGGTCGAGGATCGCGTCGAGGCCGAGCTCAAGATGGGAAGGCACGAAGACGTCCTCGCCGAGCTTCGCGAGGTCATCGCAGCCCAACCGCTGCGAGAACGGCCGCGAGCACTGCTGATCCGCGCGCTGCACGCCGCGGGACGCCAGGCCGACGCGCTCACCGCGTTCGAGGACGCCCGCCGCGTCCTGGCCGACGAACTCGGCGCCGACCCCGGACCGGACCTCGCCGCCGCGCATCTGGCGGTCCTGCGCGGCGAGACGCCGAAGGCCAAGGCCACGACCGCGCCGCTCCCCGCGCAGCTCACCACCTTCATCGGCCGCGAGGGCGACCTCCGGCACGTGCTCGGCCAGCTGGACCTCTCGCGGCTGGTGACGCTGACCGGGCCTGGCGGGAGCGGCAAGACACGGCTGGCCATCGAGACCGCCGCCGCGACGGAACTCCCGGTGGTCTTCGTCGAACTCGCGCCCTACACCGAGGACGCCGACGTCGCCCATGCCGTGCTGACCGCACTCGGACTGCGGACGGTCCCGATCGGGGCGGCCACCGCCCCCGTGGAGCACGCGCCGCTGGAGCGGCTGATCGACGCCCTGGCGGACAGGGCGCTCCTGCTGGTGCTCGACAACTGCGAGCACCTGGTCGGCGCCGCCGCGAAACTGACCGCCCGGCTGCTCGGCGCGGCCCCGGCGCTGCGCGTGCTCGCCACCAGCCGGGAGCCGCTGGGCATCACCGGCGAGGTCGTCACCCCCGTGCCGCGACTCGCCGTGCCGCCGCCGGGCACGCCGCCCGGCCGGTCGCTGGAGTTCGCCGCCATCCGGTTGTTCGCCGACCGGGCTCAGGCCAACGACCCGGGATTCGCCGTCGACGACACCACCGCGGGCGACGTCCAGCGCATCTGCGCCGCGCTCGACGGGCTGCCGCTGGCCATCGAACTCGCCGCGGCGCGCGTGCGGACACTGTCCGCCGGTGAGATCGCCTCAAGGCTGGACGACCGCTTCAAGCTGCTCTCGCGGGGCAGCCGGGTCGCCGAGGACCGGCATCGCACCCTGCGCGGCGTCGTCGAATGGAGCTGGGACCTGCTCGACGAGGACGAACGCCTGCTCGGCAGGCGCCTGACCGTCTTCGCGGGTGGCACGACCCTCGCCGACGCCGAAGCGATCTGCGCCGTGCCGGACATCGAGGACCTGCTTCCGTCCCTTGTGGACAGATCGCTCGTCGAACGCGGCGGGAACCGGTATCGGATGCTCGAAACCATCCGGGCGTTCTTCGCCGAGAAGCTCACCGAAGCGGACGAGGCCGAGCAGCTGCGGCGCGCGCACGCCGAACACTTCCTCGCCCTCGTCGAAGAGGCGGACCCGCTCCTGCGCACCGGTGACCAGCTCGTCTGGCTCGACCGTCTCGATGACGCCTACGACGATCTCCTGGCCGCGCTGCGCTGGGCGGCCGAAGCCGACATCCGGATCGCTCTGCGGCTTTCGGCCTCACTGGTGACGTACTGGTGGATGCGCGGACGCCGGTTCGAGGGCTCGACGCTGAGCATGGAGGTGGTCAAGCGGCTCGGCCCGCGGCCGCCGGACGGCCTCGAAGAGGAGTACCAGCTCTCCGTGCTCAACGCCACCGCCGGACTTCGCGGTCACGAGGCCCTGGAACGGCACGTTCCGGCGGTGAACGACCTCGTGCGGAACCTGGCCAAGGCGCCCCGGAATCCGGCGCTGCTCCTGCTGATGGGAGTGGTGACCGGTCCGCCCGGTGACGACGACGCGCTGATCAAACGCAGTCAGGCCCTCCTGGCGCACAGCGACGCTTGGAGCCTGGCGCTCGCGCCGACCGGCTACGGGCTCCGTGCGCTGATGCGAGGCGAACTCGAGACGGCGGAAGGGTTCCTGCGCGCCGGGGAGAAGGCGTTCCGGGAGCTCGGGGAGCGCTGGGGCCTTTCGATGGTCCTCGATCACCTGTCACAGATCTTGGTCTGGACGGACCGTCAGGCCGAGGCCCTCGAAACGATGAACGAAGCGCTCCGGTTGATGCGGGAACTCGGCGCGTCCGACGACGACGCGGATCTGCTGTGCCGTCGCGGCGCCAGCAAACTGCTCCACGGCGACGCGGCGGGGGCGCGGGCGGATTTCGACCTCGCCATCGCGATCGCGCGCCGCTCGGGGATGCCGGAAAGCCGGGCCACCGGGTACATCGGGCTCGCGTTCCTCGCCCGGCACGAAGGCGATCTGCCCGCGGCTCGCGCACTGAGCGAACTCGCGCTTTCGGAATGCCCCGGCGGTTCGTTCGCGGCCGAGGGGGTCCGCGCCGGGGCGATGATCTCGCTGGGCTGGGTCGCGGCCGCCGAAGGTGACGCCGACCAGGCCGAGGAACTCCACCGGCTGGCGCTCGTCTCGGCGGACAGCTGGCATGACAGCACCACCATGGCCTGCGCCGTCGAAGGCCTCGCCGGGGTCGCGCTGCTCCGGGGCGACCCCGAGCGGGCGGCGGTCCTGATCGGCGCCGCGGTGACCGTGCGGGGCACCGCGTACGCCGTCGATCTGGACGCCGCCCTGCTCCGGACGACCGTGCGGGAGCGGCTCGGTGCCGGCTTCGACCGGTCGTACCGCCAAGGGCTCGGCATGCGCGGCGCCGCTCAATTGACGGGGTTCTGAGCGCCCGTCAAGAAGATCCCCTGCGGCGCGAAGCGGCCGACGGCCTCGGCGAGCAGGCGCGGGTCGAGTTCGCTGTCCTGGACCGCGACGTACAGCGGTGCCGCGTTGACCGGGATCGCGCCGAGCCGGGTCATCCCGGGACCGACCGGGTCGGTGGTGAGGCGGGTGACGTCACGCCACGGGACGACGGTCCGCTCGATCCGGACACCGACCGCGTCCAGTTCGAAGAGCACCCACTGCTGGTCGTGCAGCGACCGCACGTAGGCGATGGTGCCGCAGCCGACGGCGATCAGGACGACGCGCAGCGCGCCGGGCGCCTCGATCGAGCCGAGCAGGGCGGCGATCGCGAAGAAGGCCACCAGGAGCCCGGTGAGTTTCGCGGCGCCGATCAGGCCCGCGTTCGGCTTGTGCACCCGGAACCGCACGTTCCGCATCAGGTGTTTGGTGAGCACGCCGCCACCGACGGCGGCGGCCAGCGCGATCAGTGTCACCGCCAGCGAGACCGGCGAGAACTCCATGAGGACGTTGTAACCGGCGATCAGGGCGACGAATCCGCCCGCGACGGTCAGCATCAGCGCGAGCTTGCCCTTGCGGACGTCCCGCTCGCGGCGGTCGAGCGAGGCCTGGTCCGGGGTGGCGAGGAAGCCGCCGTCGATGTTCCTCATCGGGCATCACGCTGCGTCGCGGCGGCGCGGCGCTCGCGCTGACGGCGGTCGAGGACGTACAGGAGGACACCGGCGCCGGCGCTCAACGCGGCGTAGAACAGGTCTTGCAGGCCGTCCTCCGGGTAGCCGGTGGAGAACTCGGCCATCGCGAGCACGATGAAGAGGACGGTGATCACGCCTCCGGCGATGACGTACACCTTGTTGCTGAGCATCGGTTCCCTCGTTTCCGTTGTCGGTGAGGCAACTTTGGCGCGGGGCACATGACATTCCGATGACAGACGCTGCCAGCGCCGCCAAGCACAGACAGGCGGTCAGCGCGTGGTGCGCGGACGGTCAGCGGCGGCGGACACGCTCCCGGCCATGACTTATCTCGCGGGATCTCCTGAAGACTTCCTCGCCGTGCGGCAGTTGACGTTGCGCGGTACCCAGGCCGAGATCGGCCACGCGCTCGCGGCCGAGATGAAGGCGCGGACCGACTGGACGCCGCCACCGGTCGATCCGATCGTGGCCAAGGCGCGGCGTGTCTGGTTCGGGCGGAACTGGCCGCAGTACGCCGCGCGGACGGCCGGGTTCGCCGAGGCGTACGGGCTCCCGGCCGACGCGGCGGTGTCCTTCGACAACGCCAGTGCCCTGCCCGCCGGATCGGGCTGTTCGGCGCTGTGGACGGGGAGTGTGCTCGGCCGGAACTACGACTTCTTCACCTTGAGCTGGAGTCAGCTGGGCGCGGTGATGGCGGGTGCGGAGCCCGTCGACGACGGGACGGTGCCGATGGCGTCACGCCCTTACGTCCTGACCACGATCCCCGACGACGGCATCGCCTCGACGTCGCTCTCCATGTCCACAGTGGACGGTGCGATGGAAGGCGTCAACGAGGCCGGGCTCGTCGTCGCCCTGCTGATGGCCGACATCGAGGCGGCCGCGCCGCTGGAGCACGACCCTGGTCCGCAGGCGGGCCTCTCGGTGCCCCAGGTCTGCCGGTACCTGCTGGACACGTGCGAAACCGTCGACGAGGCCAAGGAAGCGCTGATGCTCGCCAAGCAGTACGACCACGGCGCGCCCTGTCACTACATCGTCGCCGACGCCTCCGGCCGCGGCTTCGTCTACGAGCGCGGCGCGCACGACATCGAGTACTTCGTCGAGGTCGCGGACGGGCCGCTGTGCGTCACGAACCATCCGCTGCACCGCTACCCGGACATCGACGCGCTGCCGGAGGACACCGCGGAGACCATGCTCACCTACCAGCGGCTCCGCACCCTCACCAAGGAGGCGGGCTCCGGACCGCGCGACGCGCTCGACGCGGTGTCCGTCGCGATCGAGCCGGGCGCGCCGTGGCGGACGTTGTGGCGCAGCGTCCTCGACCCGGCGTCCCGCACCATGAGCACCCGGTTCTACCTCGGCGACGGAGAGCACGGCACCGCGCGTCACTCGACGGAATTCACCTTCGGGGTTTCGCGGTGACCATCGGCAAGGGCCGCAAGATCGGCACCATCGCGGTCTGTGTACTGGCACAACTGCTGATCGCGATCGACCTGACCGTGCTGCACCTGGTGCTGCCGTCGCTTTCGGAGCAGATGCACCCGTCGACGACGGAAATGCTGTGGATCGCCGACGCGTACGGTTTCGCGCTCGCCGGGCTGCTGATCACGATGGGGAACATCGGTGACCGGGTCGGCCGGAAGAAACTGCTGCTGATCGGGGCATCGCTGTTCGGTATCGCTTCGGTGATCACGGCGTACGCGCCGACGGCGGAGCTCCTGATCGCCGCCCGCGCGCTGCTCGGGATCGCCGCCGCGACGCTGATGCCGTCGACGTTGTCGATCATCCGGAACGTGTTCACCGGCAAGGAACGCGCGGCCGCGATCGGCGTTTCGAGCGGGCTGACCATCCTCGGTTTCGGCATGGGCCCGCTCGTCGGCGGTGTCCTGCTGGAGCACTTCTGGTGGGGTTCGGTGTTCCTGGTCAACGTGCCGGTGGTGATCGTCATGGTGATCGCGGGCGCGCTGATCCTGCCCGAGTCGAAGAACCCGGCGCCGGGCCGGATCGACGTGCCCAGCGTGCTGCTGTCCGTCGTGGGCATGGTCGGGATCGTCTACACGATCAAGGAAGTCGCGTACCAGGGCTGGGGGCACTGGGACGTCGCGGTCGCCGCCGTGCTCGGCCTCGGCTGCCTGCTCGCGTTCGTCCTGCGGCAGCCGAGGCTGGCCGAACCGCTGATGGACCTGAAACTGTTCGCGCAGCGGGCGTTCTCGGCGACCGTCGGCACCACCATCCTGGCGATGTTCGCGCAGCTCGCGGTCTCGCTGATGTTCGCGCAGTACCTGCAGCTGGTGGTGGGCTGGTCGCCACTGAAATCCGGGCTCGCCGGGCTGCCGGGGATGGGCGGCGCGATCGTCGGCGGCGTTTTCGCGCCACTGGCGATCAAGGCCTTCGGCCGGGCGGTCACGATCGCGCTGGGCTGTGCTCTGTCGGCGGTCGGCTTCGCGCTGTACTCGGGTATCGGCGTGACGATCGTCTACACCGACCTGCTCGCCGCGATGATCATCTTCGGCGTCGGGCTGGCGCTGATCCTCGCCGTCGCGACGGACACGGTGCTCGGCGTGGTGCCGAAGGCGAGGGCGGGCGCGGCGTCGGCGATCTCCGAGACGGCGACCGAACTCGGCGGGGCGCTGGGGATCGCCGTCCTCGGCAGTGCGCTCGGCGCGCTGTACCGGAGCGAACTCGTCATCCCGGCGGGTGTGCCGCCCGAGGCGATCTCGGACACCCTCGGCGGCGCCGTCCAGTACGCGGCGCAGTTGCCGCCCGAGCAGGGGGCGTTGATCCTCGGCAACGCGAAACTCGCGTTCGTCGACGGGTTGCAGGTGACGATGGTGTGCTCGGCGGCGCTGATGGCGCTGCTGGCGGTCAGCGCGTTGTTCACGCTGCGCGGGGTGCCGAAGGTCCTCGAGGACCCGGAGGACGAGCCTGCGCCGGTTCCGGTCGCGACGGGCTGAAGGGGCCCTTCCCCGCATAAGACGTCGCGAAGGGCGCTTTCCCCGCATCAGATGCGGGGAAAGCGTCCTTCAGCTCCTCGGTCCGGCGAGCGGCACGGCGTGTTTGTCGCCCGACCGCACCATGGCCAGCAACGGTTTCGCGGCCACGCCCAGCACCCGCGCCGCGAAGGTGCGGCCATTGCGGCGCGCGATGTCCGGGCCGAAGGCGTCCATCAGCGCGACGAGCCCGGGCAGGGGCCGCACGAACAGCGTCACTTCGGTGATGAGCCCGTCCTCGCGGAGCTTCAGCACCGCGGCTTCTTCGATCTCCTCCGCGCCGATGCGCGCGGTGTAGACGACGACCCGCGTCGAGGCGTCGCCCGTGTCGGTGTGGAAGCTGACGTCACGCAGATGCGAGTAGGCGACTTCCAGCAGCGGCCGGAGTTCTTCGTGCCCGGTGAACCGGACGCGGCTGGTCAGCGGCGAGTGCACGACCGCGTCCGGCGCGAAGGCGCTCAGCGCGAGTTCCACGTCCTGGGTCTCGAGGGCCCGGCGGTACCGCTCGGTGGTGTCGATGCTCATGTGTCCTCCTGGATAAGGGCTCCCAGACCGCGCCACAACAGATCCGTCGTGAGCGCGACGACTTGCTCCCGCGGGATGTCGCGGTTGCTCCACCACCAGGTGGCGATGGCGTTCAGCGCGCTCTTCGCCGCTTCGGCGAGCGCTTCGTTCGCGCGGTCGCGCGGCAGGTCCGCGGTCAGCGCCAGGCCGGGGACCTGGGCGAACACCTCGGTCAGCTGCCCGGTGGCCCTGGCCTGCCCGCGCCGGTGAGCCTCGGCGACACCCTCGTCGGACGGCGTTTCGGCGAAGATCATCCGCCAACCGCGTTCGTTCGTCTCCATCCACGCGAAGATCGCCGCCACCCTGGTACGCAGCAGCTCCTCCGCGGTGCCCGACGGCGGCAGCCCGCCCCAGCCGGCCAGCAGACTGTCCACTTCGGACTCCAGCAGGCCGGCGTACAGCCGGGCCTTGGACGGGAAATGGTCGTAGAGCACGGGTGTGCTGATCCCGGCCGCCGTCGCGACCTCGCGCATCCCCGCCGCGTCGTAGCCGGACGCGGCGAACACCCGCGCCGCCGCGGCCAGGATCCGCTCCCGGCGTTCTTCCCTGCTCAACCGCTTACCTGACATCGGTCAGGTACGCTACCACTCAACCTGACAGCTGTCAGGTAGCGTTCCGGGTAACCTGGTCGATCGTGCGCACAGTCGTAGTCATCGGGGGCGGAATCGTCGGGCTCGCCACCGCCTGGGAGCTGACCAAACGTGGCCTGGACGTCACGGTGCTCGAGAAGGAGGACCGCTGGGCGGCCCACCAGACCGGGCACAACTCGAACGTCGTGCACGCGGGGCTCTACTACAAGCCGGGTTCCTTCAAGGCCAGGATGTCCACCGCGGGCAATCGGTCCATTGTGGACTTCGCCCGGCAGTACGGGGTGCCGGTGGAGGTCTGCGGCAAACTCGTCGTCGCCACCTCCGAAGCGGAGCTTCCGGCGCTGAAGGTGCTCGCCGAACGGGCCGAAGCCAACGGCGTCCCGGCCAAGCTGATCACCCCGAGCGAAGCCCGCGAGTACGAACCCGAGGTCTCGTGCGTCGCCGCGCTGCGCGTGGAGTCCACCGGCATCATCGATTTCCCGGCCGTCTGCACCGCGCTCGTGCGGCTGCTCGACGAATCCGACGCCGACCTCCGCCTCGGCACGCCCGCGCTGGGGATCCGCGCGGGCAGCACCGGCGGCGTCGAGGTGGCGACCGGCGACGACGTGATCCACGCGGACGCGCTCGTCAACTGCGCGGGCCTGCACGCCGACCGCGTCGCGCGGCTCGCCGGGCTCACCCCGAGCGCGCGGATCGTGCCGTTCCGCGGCGAGTACTACGAACTGAAGCCCGAACGCCGCCATCTGGTGCGCGGCCTGATCTACCCGGTCCCGGACGCGTCGCTGCCGTTCCTCGGCGTGCACCTGACCCGCATGCTCGACGGCAGCGTGCACGCCGGCCCCAACGCCGTGCTCGCGCTGCGCCGCGAGGGCTACACCTGGCGCGACGTCTCCGCGAAGGACCTCGCCGAAGTCGCCCGCTTCCCCGGCGTCTGGCGGCTCGCGCGCAAGTACGCGTACCCGACCGGGCTCGACGAGGTCCGCCGGTCGTTCTCCCGCCGCCGCTTCGCCGAAAGCCTCGCGCGGCTCGTGCCCGCCGTCACCGAGGACGACATCGTGCGGCACGGCTCCGGTGTCCGGGCACAGGCACTGCGCCCGGACGGCGCGCTCGTCGACGACTTCCTGATCGAGACCGCGCGGAACCAGGTGCACGTCCTCAACGCACCCTCACCGGCGGCGACCAGCGCACTGGAGATCGCCAAGCACATCGCCGACGAGGTGTCCGACTAGGCCGTGTCCGGTAAGTCTGTTCGATGGGCTTCGTGATCCAGGTGGGGCCTACGCGGCGGGCGCGTTCGCGGTCACGAGCGGCATCACGGTCTGCGGGACCTCGCAGGCCTTGGCGTTGTCACTGAGGTCGCCGGTGTCGAGCTTGATCGACGAGGTCTCCGTGATCGGGAAGAGCGCGACGCAGATCGGGCTGTCCGGAGCGGAGTAGACGATCCACTTCCGGCCGTTGACCATCTGCTCGGCGGGGGTGCCTTCCAGCCCGGGCACGTCCTCGGTCCTGGTCGCCGTGTAGACCCAGAGGTCGAGCGCCTTCTTGCCCTTGTCGCCGTCCGTGTCGTCCCACTGGCAGCCGTTCTTGGGATCCCGCGACGAGCCGTTCATCGGCCGAGCGGGCAAGAGGTTGAGCGGGGCCACCTGCTCGGGCTTGAGCAGGGTGCACGGGTCGACGTTCACCAGCGGACCGGACGGCTCGACCGGCTTCTGCCCCGGCGGCGCGGTGATCTCCGGGCTCGGCTGCCCGCCGGGCAGATGCGAGGCGACCGCGGGGAGCGCGGCCTTCGCCAGGTCACAGGCCTTGGAGTTGTCGCTGCCGGGGGCGTCGCTGGAGACCTCGACGAACGTCTTCGCGTCCAGTTCCGTGGTCAGCGAGCAGTAGCTCGGCCCGAGGATGGTCGCGTACCGCGTCCAGGTGAACCCGCCGACGCCGAACTTCTCCCCGGGCAGCGCGCCCGCGTAGTAGTCCTCCGCCGAGAGGTCCTTGCTCTGCGAAACCTCCAGCGCGACGCCGTCCGGCGCGTCCTCCAGTTCGGGGAACCGGCAGACCGCGGCGATCTTCTGCTCGGGTTTCGCCGGGCGTTCCTTGCCCGGATACGTGACGCCCAGCGCGGCCGCCTGCTCCGGCGTCAGCAGCGCGCACGGCTCGGCCTTCGTGATGACCGGCCCCTGTCCCGGGACCGGCGAGGCCGACCCGCCGATCGTCGACGTGCAGCCGCCGAGCGCCAGCACCGCCAGCCCGATCGCGAGCGAATTCCGATACCGCATGCGTCCCTCCTCCGGTCCCTACTTCGATGCGGGTGTGAGGACCTCGGTTCCGCCGAGGAAGGGACGAAGCGCTTCCGGCACCCGGACCGAACCGTCTTCGAGCTGGTGGTTCTCCAGGATCGCGACGATCCACCGCGTGGTGGCGAGCGTGCCGTTCAGCGTGGCGACGGTCTGCGGGCGGCCGTCGTCGTCGCGGTAGCGGATGCCGAGGCGGCGGGCCTGGAACGTCGTGCAGTTCGACGTCGACGTCAGCTCGCGGTAGGTCTCCTGCGACGGCACCCACGCCTCGCAGTCGAACTTCCGGTACGCGGAGGTGCCGAGGTCGCCGGTGGCGGTGTCGATCACCCGGTACGGGACCTCGATCTTGGCGAGCATCTGCTCTTCCCAGTCCAGCAGGCGCGCGTGCTCGGCTTCGGCGTCCTCGGGACGCGTGTAGACGAACATCTCGACCTTGTCGAACTGGTGGACGCGGATGATGCCGCGGGTGTCCTTGCCGTACGAACCGGCCTCGCGGCGGTAGCAGGACGACCAGCCCGCGTAGCGCTTCGGGCCCTTCGCCAGGTCCAGGATCTCGTCGGCGTGGTAGCCGGCGAGCGGGACCTCGGAGGTGCCGACGAGGTACAGGTCGTCGTCGCGCAGCCGGTAGACCTCCGACGAGTGCGCACCGAGGAAGCCGGTGCCCGCCATGATCTCCGGCCGGACGAGGCTCGGCGTGATCATCGGCGTGAACCCGTTCGCCGTCGCCTGCGCGACGGCCATGTTCAGCAGGCCGAGCTGCAGCTGGGCGCCGATGCCGGTGAGGAAGTAGAACCGCGAGCCCGAGACCTTCGCGCCGCGCTCCATGTCGAGCGCGCCGAGGCCCTCGCAGAGTTCGAGGTGGTCCTTGGGCGTGAAGTCGAACTTCTTCGGCTCGCCGACGTGCTTGAGCACGACGTAGTCGTCCTCGCCGCCTTCGGGGGCTTCGGGGTGGACCAGGTTCGGCACCAGGCGGTGCAGCTGCTCGAACTCCTCCGACGCCTCGGTCTGCTCGACCTCGGCGGCCTTCACCTGGGCGGCGAGTCCCTTCGCCTTGGCGAGCAGTTCGGCCCGTTCCTCGCCCTGCGCCTTCGGGACGAGCTTGCCCAGCGACTTCTGCTCGGCACGCAGCGTGTTGGCGGCGGCGATCGAAGACCGGCGGCGGGAGTCGAGGGAGAGCAGCTTGTCGACCACTCCTTCGTCCTCGCCACGGGCGCGCTGCGAAGCGCGCACGACGTCCGGGTCATCGCGCAGAGTCCTGGGGTCAATCACGATTGCAGAGGTTAGTCCTAGCGCCGAGCGCCCTTCGAGGCAGTTTCCCCGTACAGACTGTGCGGGCCGCCGCGGATAACCCGACAGTCTGATCGTTGTCGCCCGTTTCGGGCCCTCCCCATACTGAGATCTCCCTGCTGCGGACGGAGAAAACGCGATGACCGATGCGGACCTGCTGGCGCGGCACAAGGCGGTACTGCCGTCCTGGCTGGCGCTCTACTACGACGAGCCGATCGAGATCGTGCACGCGCAGGACCGCCGGGTCATCGACTCGACCGGGCGGAGCTACCTCGACTTCTTCGCGGGCATCCTGACGAACTCGATGGGCTACGACGTCTCGGCGATCAGCGACGCCGTGCGCAAGCAACTCGACACGGGGATCCTGCACACCTCGACGCTGTACCTGATCCGCTCGCAGGTCGAACTGGCCGAGCGCATCGCGAAGCTCTCCGGCATCCCCGACGCGAAGGTGTTCTTCACCAACTCCGGGACCGAGGCCAACGACACCGCGCTGATGCTCGCCACCCAGTACCGGCGCAGCAACCAGGTGCTGGCGATGCGGAACTCGTACCACGGGCGGTCGTTCGCGACGGTCGGCATCACGGGCAACCGCGGCTGGTCGGCGTCGTCGCTCAGCCCGGTGAAGGTGAGCTACGTCCACGGCGGCTACCAGTACCGCAGCCCGTTCCGGGCGCTTTCGGACACCGAGTACATCGACGCGTGCGTCGCGGACCTAGTCGACGTGCTGGAGACGGGCACCTCGGGCGACGTCGCCTGCATGATCGCCGAGCCGATCCAGGGCGTCGGCGGGTTCAGCTCACCGCCGGACGGCCTGTTCAAGGCGATGAAGGAGGTCCTCGACCAGTACGGGATCCTGTTCATCTCCGACGAGGTCCAGACCGGCTGGGGACGGACCGGGGAACACTACTGGGGGATCCAGGCGCACGACGTCGTCCCCGACGCGATGACCTTCGCGAAGGGCCTCGGCAACGGTCTCGCGATCGGCGGTCTCGTGGCCCGCGGCGACCTCGTCGACTGCCTGACCGCGAACTCGATCTCGACCTTCGGCGGCAACCCGGTCGCGATGGCGGGCGCGGCGGCGGTCCTCGACCACATCGCCGACCACGACCTCCAGGCCAACGCACTCGCCCGGGGCAACGAGCTGCTGTCCGGCCTGCGCGCTTCGGGGCATCCGCTGATCGGGGACGTCCGTGGCAAGGGCCTGATGATCGGCGTCGAACTGGTCAAACCAGGCGGCATGGAGCCGGACACCCAGGCCGCGGCGCGGATGATGGAGGAGACCAAGGCGCGCGGGCTGCTGATCGGCAAGGGCGGGCTGCACGGCAACGTGCTGCGGATCGCGCCGCCGATGACGCTCACCGCCGACGAGGCCGCGGAGGGCCTGGGGATCATCGTGGACGCACTAGCCGCCATCTCCTGACCCGCGTGCAATGAAGGGGACTTTCATTGCAAATTTTGCAATGAAAGTCCCCTTCATAGCGCTTCAGGAACGGACAAAACGGGCGATGACCTCGCCCAGCCGTACGCCGGCGTCCTCCTGCAGGAAGTGACCGGCGCCGGTGATCGTCGGATGCTCGAGTTCGCGGGCGCCGCGCATCGAGCCCCGCAGTTCGAGGCCCCACGGCGCGGTGATCGGGTCGCCGTCGGAGAACGAGACCAGGAACGGCTTGTTCAGTTCGGCGAGCACCTTCAGCGCGGCCCGGTTGGCGGCCGAGGCCGGATCGTCCGGGGTGACCGGCACCAGTGACGGCATCGCGCGCGGCGCGGCCTTGTACATCTCGTTCGGGAAGGGCGCGTCGTAGGCGGCGCGGACCTCCTCGGACAGCTTGGTCTGGCAGCCCGACTGGACGAACCGGCCGACGTCGAGGACCTGGGCGTTCTCGACGGTGTCGCGGAACTTGTGCCAGATCTCCGGCATATCGGTGTCGCCACTGGGGAGGCCGGTGTTGGCCGCGACGACCCGGGAGAAGCGATCTGGGTTTTCGGCGACCAGCCGCAGGCCGATCAGGCCGCCCCAGTCCTGGCCGACCAGGGTGACCTCGGTGAGGTCGAGCACGTCGAAGGCGAACGCGCGCATCCACTCGACGTGCCGCTGGTAGGTGTGGTCGACCATGTCGCCGGGTTTGTCGGATCGGCCGAAGCCGACCAGGTCGGGCGCGATGGCGCGCAGTCCGGCGTCGGCGAGCACCGGGATGACCTTGCGATAGAGGTAGGACCAGGTGGGCTCGCCGTGCAACAGGAGAACGGGCGGCCCATCCGCGGGTCCGGCCTCCACGTAACCCACTCTGATCACGCCGCCGTGAAGGTCGACGAGTTCCGCGTAGCGCGGTTCGAAATCGAAATCGGGCAGGTCCGAGAACCGGTCGTCCGGTGTCCTCAAAAGGCGCACGACACCCACGTTAGTGGGAATCGTGCGCCTATGCCGGTTTCGTGAGGTCAGGAGATGCCGACGGCCACGACCAGGCCGAGGGCGAGGTGCGCGGCGGCGACCACGACGCTGACCGGGGCGAACTTCTCGCTCTCGATGGTCGAGCGGACGTCGATGCGGGTCGCCCACTCCAGCAGCCGGACGGCCAGCACCTGCACCACGATGCCGAGCAGGCCGTAGACCAGCGAGGTGATGAGGCCCTCGGTCAGGTCGCTGGCGGAGTTCGCGATCGCCACGACGACGATGAACGCCATCGACAGCAGGCCCGACGCGGTCACGATGACCGCGTTCGGCAGGCCGCGGCTGACCAGCTGGGCCAGCTTGCCGGGCGTGGTCCAGTCGATCGCCCAGAACCCGGCGAACATCAGCAGCAGGCCGACGACGCCGTACAGCAGGATCGCGCCGATCCCTCGCACGAGGTCGGAGCCGAACGTGTCGGACAGCGCAAGGGTGGTCGTCACAGGGTTCTCCAGAGGTGCAAGTCGAGAATGTCAGGTTTGTGCGGTTGCTTCTATCACGTCTCGACGATGCGGTGCGGGACGAATGCCGCACCGTCGTCCGTAACGAGACCTGCGGTTTCGCGGATCCCGAGGCCGGCGGCGTGGTCCCCGACGATCCACGCGCCGAGCGCGGGCCGGTACCCCTGGAACTCCGGGAGCGGGTCGAACGCCTGGTAGACGTAGCCTTCGGCGCCGTAGACGCCGTCGGTCTGCGTCTCGTACCCGGTGGCGACGATCTGCACGTTCGCGCCCTCGCGGCCGAGTTTCGGCTTGCGGACGTACTCGGTCAGCAGACCGGGGTCGTCGGCGAAGGCGGGCAGCAGGTTCGGGTGGCCCGGGTAGTTCTCCCACAGGATCGCGAGCAGCGTCTTGTTGGAGAGGATCATCTTCCACAGCGGCTCGACCCAGAGCGTGCGAGGCATCGTCTCGACGGCGAAGCGGCCGAACTCCTCGTCGACCACCCATTCCCACGGGTAGAGCTTCACCACGGTCGCCATCTGCGCCTCTTCGAGGTCGACGAACCGCTTGAGCACCGGGTCCCAGCCGATCTCCTCGATCGACAGGCCGACGGTGTCGAGCCCGGCCTCGGCCGCGGTCTCCTGCAGGTACGCCGTCGTCACGTGGTCCTCACCGGACGGATCGGCGGACGACCAGGTGAAGTGCAGTTCGTTCGAAGGCAGCTTCTCGGCGAGCTCGCCCCAGCGCTCGACCAGCTTCTCGTGGATCGAGTTCCACTGGTCGTCCTCGGGGAAGACCGCGGTCTTCCAGTGCCACTGCAGCACCGCGGCCTCGAGCAGCGAGGTCGGGGTGTCGGCGTTGTACTCAAGCAGCTTCGCCGGGCTCTTGCCGTCGTAGCGCAGGTCGAACCGGCCGTAGACGTGCGGATCCTGCCGCTTCCACGATTCGGCGATATGCGGCCAGACCCACTCGGGGATGCCGAAGCGGTGGTACTGCTCGGTGGTGATCACGTTGTCGACGGCTTCGAGGCACATCGAGTGCAGCAGTTCCACGTCCGCCTCGACGGACAGGATCTCGTCCATCTCGAAGACGTAGTGGACCGACTCGTCCCAGTACGGCCTGGACTTGCCGGCGCCGTCACGAGCGGGGGTGCCGAAGACCAGCCCCTGCTCTTCGACGATGTTCTGCCAGTCCCGCCGGGGCGGCTTGGAATCCCGATACAACTACGAGCCCCCGCTCTTGCCGGTACCGCCGGAGGTACCGCTCTTGCCGCTGATGCCGAACCCGCCGCGCTGGACGGACTTGCCCGATTTGGTGTTGACGTTCGCGTTCGAGGGCGCGGTGTACGAACCGCCGGACACCCGCTGCCCGACCTGACCGGTCCCGCCGTAGTTGTAGCGGTAGCTCTGCATCGGCCCACCGAAGCCGCCGATGGGGAGGAAGAAGAACCCTCCGCTGACATAGCCGCCATTCGACCGGACGTAGTTCTCGTCGCAGTTCTTATCTTCGTTGACGATATCCGTGTCCTTGGCGGCGCAGACCGCCGTGACCTCTTCCGGCTTCGCGACGGTGTAGAACGTCGCGACCAGCCCGACCAGCCCGACGGTCACACCCGTGCCGATCAGGATCTTCTTCTTGGTCGAAGACTTCTTCTCGGCGGCGCGCGCGGCTTCGGCGTCGAGCACCTCCTGGCGCTCCTGCTCGGCCAGCGCCTGCTGCCGTGCCCGCTGCTCGGCCAACGACGGTTGCCGCGCCTGCGTGCTGTCGTCCTGGAACCGCATCGAACCGCGCTTCGGCGGTTCCTGGGGCCGCTCCGCCCCCTGGTTGTCATCCTGCGTCATCGAAGCTCCGTAATCGCCCGCCGGCCCGAACCCGTGTCCAACACTAACCACCCGGTATGCGCACCTTACGTGCGGCGCGGGCATCATGGAGTGGATGTCTCAACAGGCCGAGCGGTTCCGTTATCCGCGAAACGCGCTGAGCACCCTGCGCACCCGGCTCGTCATGGCCGGTGTGTTCGTGGGCGCGATCATCGCGCTTTCGCTGAGTGTGGCGTTCTCGTGGAACGTGGGCCCGGAGGGCGGTGCGGGCGGCGGCGCCCCCAAACTGTCACCCGCGGCGGTCGAAGCGTTCCAATCTCCCCCAGGCACCTGCCTGACCTGGAACAACCCGGATGCCAACGACGCGCGGCGCGTGCCGTGCGCGGAGTCCCATCTGTTCGAGGTCACCAGCATCGTCGACATCGGCGCGCAGTACCCGGCGGGCGTGCCGAGCCCGAACCTGGAGCAGTGGCAGGAGATCTCCCGGTCGCGCTGCACCGTCGACGTCAAGCCGTACCTCGGCCGCACGCTGGATCCGTACGGCAAGTTGAGCATGAACCTGCTCCGGCCGACTCCCGCACAGTGGGAGGACGGCGACCGGCAGCTGCGGTGCGGCCTGCAATGGGCTGGTCAGGGCGGCAAGCTGCAACCGACCAAGGGACTGGCGAAGGAGCAGGACCAGTCCGCGGTGTGGGAGCCCGGCACCTGCCTCGCGCTGCTCAACAACAGCTTCGGCGACCCGATCGACTGCGCCCAGCCGCACTCCTACGAGATGATCGCGACACTCGACCTCAAGACGAAGTTCAAGGACGGCTACCCGTCACAGGAACAGCAGAACACCTGGTTGGACACCGAATGCTCGACGGCCGCGCAGGACTACACCGGCAACGCGGACCTGGCGGCGAAGAAGCTCATCATCGGCTGGGACGTCCGTGAGCAGGAGAGCTGGGACGCCGGGTCGACGCTGGTGAACTGCAAGGTGGCGGCGCCCCTGCCGGACAACAAGGGGCTCGCGCCCGTCACCGGGAGCGTCAAGGTCGGCAACGGCGAGGCCCCGCCCTCTTCCGACGGCGGCGCCCCGCCGGCGTCGTCTTCGGCCCCGAAGACCGGCGGGTGATCGCGTGCCCGTCGAGATGACGCAGCAGCGCTTCGAGGAGCTGGTTTCGGAGGCGCTGGACGAGCTTCCGCCCGAATTCGCGGACGCGATGGACAACGTCGTGGTCCTCGTCGAGGAGTTCAACGAGGAGTCGCCCACGATCCTCGGGCTCTACCACGGGGTCGCGCTGACCGAGCGGACCCACGAGTACGGCGGGGTGCTGCCGGACCGGATCTCGATCTACCGGCGGCCGCTGCTGCAGATGTGCGACACCGAGGAGGATGTCGTCGAGGAGGTTCTGATCACGGTGGTCCACGAGGTCGGCCACCATTTCGGCATCGACGACGCGCGCCTGCACGAACTCGGCTGGGGCTGAACCGCGGGACAGGCGATAGCAAAGGTCCCTTGCTCCTTCCCGGCGGATTCCGCGCCGGAAGCGGCATGGTCGGTGATTTTTGTGCGTCGGGCACCAAGGGTTCTTCGGATTCTTAACTGGGCGTAACAAGCCAGCCACTTTGGGCGACAACCCCGCTAAACTTTTCGACACGTTGTCGTCGGCCGGCGCCGGCGAAAGCCTGGGGAGGCGTGCATGGCCGAGACGACGACGGGCAGGAGGGGCGACCGGCGCTTGCGCTGGTTGCTCGCGTCCAGTGCGGCGTCGAACCTCGGCGACGGGATCGGCAAGGTCGCGTTCCCGCTGCTCGCGGTCACCCTGACCCGCGATCCGCTGCTCATCGCCGGTCTCTCGGCGACCCAGTTCCTGCCGTGGCTGCTGTTCGCGCTCCCGGCGGGCGCGCTCCTGGACCGGATCGACCGGCGGCGCGCGATGATCCTCGCGAACAGCGCCCGCGCGGTGGTCGTCGGCGGCATGGCCGCCCTGGTCGCGGCAGGCGGGGTGACGATCTGGGTGGTCTACGCCGCCGCCCTGCTCATCGGCGTCGCGGAGGTCGTCGCCGACAGCGCCGCGAACGTGCTCATCCCGGCGGTCGTCGACAAGGGTTCCCTCGACAGCGCGAACAGCAAGCTCCAGGCCTGCGAGATCGTCGGCCAGACCTTCCTCGGCGGGCCTGTCGGCAGCGCCACCTTCGCGCTCTTCGCGACGTTCCCGTTCCTGCTCAACTCGGTGGGCTTCGCGATCGCGGCGGTCGTGCTGATCGGGCTCGCCGGGAGCTACCGGGCTCGTCCTTCCGCCGACCAGGGCGCCCGCGCGGACCTTCGCACCGAGCTGGCGGAGGGTTTCCGCTGGTTGAAGCACAACAGGCTGATGATGCGCCTGGTCGTCGTCGCCGGGTTGATCAGCCTGGTCAGCGAACTCGCGCAGGCGCAGCTGGTGCTGTACGCGATCGAGCACCTGCGCCTCAGCGAAGCGGCCTTCGGGCTCTTCGCGTTCGTCGGAGGCATCGGCGGCCTGCTGGGCGCGGGCATCGCCCCGCGACTGGTGAAGACGTTCAGCCGCCGCGCGGTGCTCCTCGGGGGCACCGCCTGCTGTGGCGTGGCGTTCACCGGCATGGGGCTGACGAGTTCGCCGGTGGCCGGGGCGGCGCTGTTCGGCCTGTTCGCGGCGGCCGTCGTCTCGGTGAACATCGTGCTGGGGACGGCGAGGCACACGCTCGTCCCCGGTGAACTGCTCGGCAGGGTCCTCGGCGTGTGGCGCACCGTCGTCTGGGGCGCGATCCCGGTCGGCGCCCTGCTCGGCGGGGTCCTCACCCACGCCCTCGGATCCCCGGCCCGGACGTTCCTCACGTCCGGGCTTCTGCTGTTCGGTGTGGCCGGTTTCGCGTTCGTCTCGTCACGGCAAGGCGCGTTCGATGACGAATCGGCCACGGAGGTGCGGGTTCTCCACCAAGACCAGTGAAAACGAAGGCCTTTGGTGCTGAAATAGCCCATCACCCGTGCTGGTGAGGGAGGTCCGCGATGCAGCAGACACTGGTGCCGGAGGCCGGCGTGGGGACGACAGAACCTTCCAGACGCCCGCAAGTGCTCACGGCTGTCGCCGGTTTCGTGATCGGCGCCGGCGTGATGGGCATGCTGTGGGCTCTGTCGAGCGTCAACGCGGGAGCGCTGGAAGACGCGCAGGAGGCGTGCAACGCACTGGCCAGGGTCGGCACGATCCCGGACACCACCGACGCCGCGCCCGGCGAGCGGACCGTGGCGGTGCTGGCCCCCGAGATCCTGCACCGGATGACGGCCGCCCGCGAACTCTCCGCCGCGGCGGCCGCCGCCAACGACACCTACCGGCCGCTGGCCGAGCACATCGACGGGGTCAGCCGGATGGTGTTCAGCCTGCACTTCAACCAGATCTCCGGCCAGCGGCATCTGGCGCAGGCCGAACAGCTCTGCACCCAGCTCTAGGTCATGCTCCCTTGTGGACCGTCTTGACGGTCAGCTGGTTGCCGGGGATCTTCCCCGCACAGCCGAGCCCCGGCACCGACACGAAGTTCGAAGCCGTCTCCTGCGGCAGGTACACCCGCAGCCCTCGGGTCTCGGTGGGCTTGCAGGCCGCCTCGTCGTAGTTGCGGACGTTCACGAAGCCCATGTCGGCGGACGCGCTGTCGCCGTTGTTCAGCTGGACCGGCTCGCCCTTGGCGCCGTCGCGGAACGCGGCCTCACCGACCTGGTGGCCGTCCGCGCCGGTCACGTAGGAGACGCCGGGGAAGCCCTGGATGGTGCACGCGTGCCCGCTCGTGTTGGTGATGACGAGCTTCCGGTACACGGTCCCCGCGGCCGCGTCGCCGCCGCCGACGGACAGTTTGACGTCGCCCGCCTTGCAGAGCCCGTCGCTCTTCTGCGCCGGGGCGGGTGCCTGGGCGGGCTGTGAAGCGGGTGCCGGACTCGACGAGCTCGCACTGGGCGCGACGGAGGTCTCCGGTGCCGAACTGGACGGCGACGCGGACGAACTCTGCGCGACGGGTGCGGTTTCCGAACCGCAGGCGCTGAGCAGCAGGAGCCCGGCGGTACCCGCGATGAGACCGCCGATGGAGATCATCTTCGAACGAACCATGGTCATTCGCCTCCCTGTAGCCGGGTGACCCACCACTGAAGTAGACGTGTTGTCCGCCGCGGAGGTTGCGCTCCTGCGGTTAATTCCCCACAAGGTGTTAATTGATCTCGTGGGGGGTATTCCCCGGCGGGAGCGGAGGCAAACGCGGGAGGGTCAGCGGTCGACGGGAGCTTCCGCCCAGGTGAGGCAGGTCCAGCCGTCGGAGGTCGCGACGAGTTCGACGACGCCGGTGTTCGGGATGAGGCCCTGGTTGGCGACCTCGGCGGTGACGTTCCCGGCGAGCCACTCGCCGCCCAACCGGATCGCGCCACCGTGGCTCACCAGCACCACCGTGCCGTCGGGGTCGGCCTGCTCGTGCTTGGCGCGCAGCCGGGCGACCGCGTCGAGCATCCGTGTGCGGACCTGCGCGCCGGTCTCACCGCCGGGGATCGGCGGGTCGAGTTCACCGAGGGTCCACCGGCGCACGACGCTCATGTACGTCGTGATCGAGTCCTTGTCGGTCTTGCCTTCGAGGTCGCCGGCGGCGACCTCGTGCACGCCGTCGACGACCTGGACGTCGATGCCGAGCTTGGCGGCCAGCGGCGCGGCGGTCTGCTGGGCACGGACCGCCTGCGAGGCGTAGACCGCGACGACCGGCTCGCCGTCCAGCCGCGACGCGAGCTGCCGGGCCTGCTCGCGCCCCAGTTCGGTGAGCGGCGGACCGGGCAGCGCGGTGTCGAGCGCGCCCCGGACGTTGCCGTCGGTCTGGCCGTGACGGACGAGGAGGAGTTTCACGCCTGTGCTCCCTTCCTGACCGAAGCGACCCAGTCGATCGCGTCGGTGAAATCCTCGTTGGCGGCGCCCGGCTCGATCTCGGTCGTGCCGTTGTCCGCCCGCGGGTGGGAGCCGAGGAACCGCACGTTGCGGCACCGGCGGCGCAACGCGGCCAGCACGTCCCCGATCCGGGGCTCGGTCACATGTCCCTCGAAGTCGATGAAGAAGCGGTACTCGCCGAAGTTGTTCCTGGTCGGACGGGCGTCCAGCTTGGTCAGGTTGATCCCGCGGACCGCCAGTTCGGTGAGCAGTTCGGCCAGTGCGCCGGTGCGGTTCGTCGCGGCGGCGACGATCGACGTGCGGTCGGCCCCGGTCGGCTCCGGCAGCTCGCCGGGTGCTCGGACCAGCAGGAACCTGGTCTTGGCGTCGCGGACGTCGGCGACCTCGGTGGCCAGCACCTCCAGCGGGTAGTGCTCGACGGCGACCGGCGCGGTGACGGCCGCGTCGAACTCGCCCGCGTCGACCGCGACCGCGGCCGCGGCGGTGGACGACGTCGCGACCGGATGCGCGCCGGGCAGGTTCGCCTCGACCCAGTGACGGACCTGGGCGAGCGCGTGCGGATGGCTCGCCACGGTGCGGATCTCGGTCGTCCCCGGCCGGGTCAGCACGCTGAAGTGGACCGGCAGCAAGACCTCGGCCACCGCGACGAGCGGCTCGGCCTCGCTCAGGCTGTCGAGGGTGGCGGTGACCGCGCCCTCCACGGAGTTCTCGATCGGCACGCAGGCCGCGTCGGCCCGTCCGGCGCGGACCGCGGCCAGCGCCGCCGGGATGGTCTCCGCGGGGATCAGCTCCTCGCCGGGGGCGAGCCGGCGCGCGGCCTGTTCGGTGAAGGTTCCCTGGGGGCCGAAGTAAGCGATCCGTGACACCCCGCCAGATTACGCACGCCGCGCAGGGACTTTCACTCGGACAGCCGGTACGCGCACCGGTTACGCCGGGTGGCTTTTTTTGCCATGCTTAGCGCGTGACCGCCGAACCGGGCACGCACACCGGCCACGAGGATGCCGACTCCTCCTTTGCCCCCTTGCCGGACCATCCCACCCCGGAGCTGGTGCTGTGCGCCGTCGATGACCTGCTCGCGCAAGCCTGGACCACCGTCGCAGACACTGTGGACGGACGGGTCTTCGTGCACCGCGGGTCGGTGCTCGACGTCGTCGCCCAAGCCGTCGTCAGCCCCGCGAACTCCTATGGCTGGATGCGGGGCGGCATCGACGCCGTCTACGCCCGCGCCTACCCGGGGCGTCGAGCAGAACGTGCGCAGCGCCGTCCTCGCCTACCACGGCGGGGAGCTCCCGATCGGCGAAGCCGTGATCGTGCCCACCGGCGAGGCCGAGCCCGCCTGGCTGATCAGCGCGCCGACGATGCGGGAACCCGGCGAACGCCTCCCCCGCGACACCGTGCACCCGTACCTGGCCGCCCGGGCCGTGTTCCAGCAGTGGCGCGACGGCAGGCTCGACCAGGGCCGGGTCCGTGATCTGGTGCACACGATCGCGATGCCGGGACTCGGTACCGGCGTCGGCGGGGTCGCTCCCGCCTCGTGCGCCCGGCAGGTCGCCGCAGCGTGGGACGAGGTCTTCGCCCCCGGCCGTCCCCGTAACGGACGGTAACGCCCCGAAGCGGGCTACATCACATCGCAGCGCGTTCACGAGCCGTAAGCCCTACCGTTAAAGCGGCTTCATCCGGTTCGAGGCACGCTTTCCCGCCGAGAACTCGTCTACACGGTTTTGTACGGCGCCAGCGCTGGCGACGGGCGAGGAGTGTGCGATGCCGCGGGTCCGTGAGCTCAGTCCCTACGTCGAGCTGCACCGTGAGCAGTGGCGCGAGTTGCGCAGGTCGACGCCCCTGCCGCTGACAGCCGCGGAACTGCTGCGGCTGCGCGGTCTCGGCGAACAGGTCGATCTCGCGGAAGTCGCCGAGGTCTACCTGCCGCTCTCCCGGCTGATCAATCTCCAGGTCGCCGCCCGGCAACGGCTGTACGAAGCCACCACCACCTTTCTCGGTGAAGACAGTCGGGGCACCAAGGTGCCGTACGTCATCGGAATCGCCGGAAGCGTCGCCGTCGGCAAGTCGACCACCGCGCGCATCCTGCGCACCCTGCTCGCCCGCTGGCCGGATCACCCCAGGGTCGACCTGGTCACCACAGACGGATTCCTCCACCCGCGGGCGGAACTGGTCCGGCGCGGGATCATGCACCGCAAGGGTTTCCCGGAGAGCTACGACCGGCGGGCCCTGCTGCGGTTCGTCACCGACGTGAAGTCCGGGGCGGAACGGGTCAGCGCGCCGGTGTACTCGCACCTCGCCTACGACATCCTTCCCGGCGAGGAACAGGTCGTTCAGCAACCCGACATCCTGATCCTCGAAGGACTGAACGTCCTCCAGCCGGGCCCCCGGCTCACCGTCTCCGATCTGTTCGATTTCTCGATCTACGTGGACGCGCCGACGACCGACATCGAGCGCTGGTACGTCGAGCGCTTCCTCAAACTGCGGCACACCGCGTTCGCGGACCCCGCGTCGCACTTCCACCACTTCGCCGGTCTCCCGGACGACGAGGCACGCGCCGAGGCGCGCCACCTGTGGCGCACGATCAACGAGCCGAACCTGATGGAGAACATCAAGCCGACGCGGCCTCGCGCGACCCTCGTCCTCCGCAAGGACGCCGACCACACGATCAACCGGGTCCGGCTGCGCAAGCTCTGAGCCGGTCGGGGTGCGCCGGTGACCTGGGTGGGTGAGGTAGCCGCGTGCGTGTTCGTGAGCGGGGCCGGTGACGGGATGAAGGGGCCACTCACGACCGACCGGACCCAGCGCTGTCCGAGCCCGAACGGGAACGCTGCGTAACCGGGCACGCGCGGAATCTCTACTCACGGCGAGCGTTCACGGCGACATCCAAGATCACTTCGCCGAAAGCCGATCACACGGGCGGATTCCGGCTGTTCCCTCACAAGTACCAGCCTTCGCACCACCGGCGAGCCGACAGTGGCGACCGGTCGCGCACCGCGACCGGTGGGTGAATTTCCTCGGCCGATCGGCCGATCCACGCTCAGTACGTGTAACCGGTTGGCCGATACCGGCTACAGCCCCCCGAGGCGACCCTTGTGTCAGGGGTTCACGAGGTCTCGAAAAGGACCTTGAGCAGGGAGGAGGCTCACGATGTTCTCGATCATCCTGACCTGGGTCGGCTCGATTCTCGGACTCGCACTCCTGGTGGCCATGGCCGCCGGCGCCTTCGTCGTCGACTTCGACGACGCCCGCGGGGACCGCCGCCGGAAGAAGTCGCAAGTCACGGAGAGCAAGAGCACCCCGGCGGCACCGCTGGGCTGAGCACCACCGATCCAGGCGTCCGGACGTCTGGATCGTGTTTTTCGGCAACTCAGTCGAACGGGTTGTGCACCTGCGCGCCGAGTCCGGCCATGTCGGCCAGGTTCCGGGTGACCAGGGTCAGCTCGTGGATCCGGGCGGTCGCGGCGATCAGCCCGTCGACGGACGGCACTTTCCGCGGCGCGTGCTGGCGGCCCCATTCGGCCGCGATTTCGGCGGTCACCGGAAGGATCCGTTCCGAGAACTGCGCGGTGAGCCCGGCCAGCCAGTCGGCGAGCGCGTCCGCCCGCTCCCGGTCTTGATCCCCTCGATGCCTGAGTTTGTGGATTCCCCTCTCGATCTCCCCCACCGTCAGCACGCTCAAATAGAGCCTGCTCGACGACACCCCGCCCCACCACCGGGCGAAACCCGGGTTCTGCGTGCGGCGCCGGGCCTCGGACACGATGTTCGTGTCCAGCAGAAAGCTCACCCGCTCACCTCCGTGACATCCCTCGGCAGGTCCTCCGCGCGTTCGGCGGCGATCTCCTCCAGCACGTCGGCCAGCGCCTCCCCGTATTCGGGATGGTGCTGCTCACCGGAGAGCACGAGTTTGAAATCGACGGCTTCACCGCCTCCGGCCAGCCTGCGGTAATCCATGATGTCCAACACCACGGCCACCTCCTCCCCGTGTTTGGTGACGAACTGCGGCCCCTCGGCCGCGGCCCGGCGCAGCAGCTCGCTCAGCCGCTGCTTGGCGTCCTGCACTTGCCAGGTTGCTGCTTCCATCTAGACAGACTAGACGGATTGGGGAGGGATGGCAAGGAGGTGGCGGGTGGGACGGGCCGTCAGGCGAGGTCGCCGAGTGCCTTCCGGTAGTCGTCGACGTCGTAGTCCATCTCGTGCTCGCCGGCTTCGCTCAGCTGCGCGGACAGCGCGTCGACGAGGCGATCGAAGATCTCGTCGCGCTCCTGCCCGGTCTCGCTCAGCCGCCGGACGGCCTGCCAGACCTCGGCGGGCTCGTCGTCCCAGAGCTGGTCGACGATCGTGGTCTTGAGCGCGAGCCGCATCCTCGGCTCGCCGTCGAAGGTCTCCTCGGCCAGCGCCTCGTGGTACTCGGGGTGCTCGCCGATCACCAGCAGGCGGCGCTGTTCGGGGTCGACGGGCTCGAGTTCCAGTTCCTCGTCGCCGATCTCCGTGTAGACGGTCGGGACGGCGAACATCCGGCGCTCGAGGGCCTCGGCGAGTTCGGCCGGGTCTTCGATGCCCTCGGAGCCGTCGAAGTAGACGTCGAGCGTGGAGTCCTCGTCCTGCGCGAACTCCTCCAGGAATTCGGTCGCGCTCTCCAGCAGCGCCACGCGGGCGGCCTCGGGCAGTCCGGCGCGGTCGGCGGCCCAGGTGACCCAGCCGAGCAGCGCGGGCTCCAGCGCGTCCTCGTACGCCTCGTCGACCTCGAACTCGCCGTCCAGCAGTGATTCGAGGAACCGGGCGAGCTTCTCGGGTCCGACCCGCAGCGGGCTGCCCGGCTCGGTCTCGCAGCCGTAGTCGACGAGCAGGCGCGCGTAGAACCTGGTCGCCTCGGTGTCCTCGACGAGCCCGGATCCGATGAAGTCGGCGACGACCTCGTCGCGGACCTGCTCGGGCCATTCGGTGATCTCGGGCGAGGGCTCGGCGGCGGGCAGCGCCCGGATCCAGCCCAGCGCGATCGCGTGGAACCGCGCGTAGTCCTCGCTGACGTCGGGCTCCTCGA
The DNA here is from genome assembly GCF_002849735.1 of Amycolatopsis sp. BJA-103. Lineage (GTDB taxonomy): Bacteria > Actinomycetota > Actinomycetes > Mycobacteriales > Pseudonocardiaceae > Amycolatopsis. Next base: position 7,896,886 of record NZ_CP017780.1, on the reverse strand, counting down.
CGACGTCCGTCGCGGCCAGCCCGTCCGCGAGCACCTGGTGGGCGCGCTCGGGCAGCACCTGCTCCAGCGTGACCAGCTCCGGGTCGTCGGCGGCCTGCTGCCGCATCTCGGCCAGCACGTCCTGCGGCTTGTCGACCACGACGACGTCGCGGATCCGGCCACCCTCGGTGAAGTCGACCAGCGCGAGCAGCCCGTGCTCAGCGCCGCCGCGGGAGAAGACGCAGAGAAGGGAGGACTCGTCACCGAAGACGTCCCCGGTCCGCCAGCAGTCCCCGACGGTCACCGCGGCCAGGTCCGCCGCCCACTCCGGCTCCGGGATCCCGCGGCCCAGCACGGTGTTCAGCGCCGAGGCGGCCGCCTCGCGCTCCTCTTCGGTCTCGGCGAACACCCGCATCCCGGCGAGCAGCGCGGCCGCGGCGGGGGTGATCTTCCGCTCGGCGAACGCGATGAGCTCCAGGCCCAGCGGCTGTTCACCCTCCTCGACCTCGATCTCCCACCACTGGCCGAGCACCTCGGAGGTCAGCAGTTCGACGTCGAGCACCTCGGGTTCGGCACCGAGGGTCGAGAAGTCCCGCAGGACGTCCTTGAAGAGGCCCGTCACACTCGGAGTGGAGGGCTGGGCTGCCTTCTTGCGGGCACGACTCACCGGACTCATGGCGACATGTTTTCACGCGGACCCGATCGGGCTCGTCGCGGTGGTCCTGGGCGCGCAACGCGGGGTCCCGGTCGCGGGGAGGGCGCGGGCGGACACCGGTTCAGGACCACCGCGACTTCGTCGGCCCACCAGTGTGGCTCGACCTTCTCCGCCGGGTTTCCTCGGTTCACTTCGAATAACGACCGGCGGTGGAAGCGGTTACGCCCGAATCGTTTTCGGAATCGCGATCCTCGCCGCCTTGATCTCGGCGATCAACCGCGTCTTGCGTTTGTGTATTTCCACCAACGTGCCGAGGTACGAGCTGAATTCCTCAGCCGTACCAGCCTTTTTGTGCACCGCGCGGAGTTTGCGCAGCTGCCGGGCCGCCTCGCGGTAGGAGTTCGGATCTTTATGCGTGATCAATTCTTCGACATGGTCCCGGTATATGGGAACGGTTTCGGCCGGATGGGCTACGGAACGCGAATCCGCGAGTTCGACGCGCACCGGTAAAGAGGCTTCGAAACGCACCGCCGCCCGCCACGCCTCGTCGGCCCGGTCCTCCCCGAGCAGCGCGCGGACGAGTTCGTCCGCGGCCTCCGTGCTCTCGGCGGCGAGTTCGCGCAGCCTGGCCAGCGCGGTCTTCCGCTGCGCGACCCACCGTCCCGTTTCCAGCGACTCCTGACGCAGCGCGAAATACGTCGCACTGCCGGGACTCTCGTCGAAATCCTTGCAAGACAAGGGAACCGGCTCCTCTTCGACCGGAGGCGCCTCTTCCTTCTTGTCGTGCGTGAGCGCCCGCGCCGCGTGCGCGATGGCCTCACTGTGCCGTCCCGCCGCGCGCAGGACGCGCACGATCTTGAGGCTGACGTCGACCCGCGGCGGCTTGGCGGCGAGGATCGCGACGAGCGCGTCGACGTCGCCGGACACCTCCGCGAGCTCTTCGCGCAGCCGCTCGGCCGTCTCGCGTTTCACCCCGGACGGATGCTCCGCGAGCACATCGTCCACAGTGGACTTTATCCGGGCGATCCCCTTGTCCCCCAACGCCGAGGCGAAGTCGGCCAACTCGATGACCGGCCATCCCGGACCGTCGAACTCCACCTCGAGGATCCAGGCGGCCAGGCTCTCGGGGTCCGGCGGGCGCGCGGCGCAGGCCCGCGCGTACAGCTCGACGGCCCGGTCCAACCGGTCCGTGACCTCGCCCGAGGCGTCGTCGATCTGCTCCAGCATCTCGCTGATGTCGTCGACCGTCCGGCGGGCGAGCGGGGCGAGATCGGCCCGGCTGCCGGCGTCGAGGAGCCGCTGAAGGGTGTCGAGAACGGAGCCGACTTTCGCCGCGTACTCGACGTTGCCCGCCATCACGGCGGTGTCGAGGAGGCGGTGCGCCTCGGCGAGGTCACTCCCCTGGGTGACGAATCGACTTTCCAGCGCTTGTCGTAACACAGGGTCACGCTCGGCATGGGCATGAAGCAGGTCCGCCAGCGTCTCCGCGTCCAAGGTGCGCAGGTAGGGGCGCAGATCCGTCGTGGAACTCACCCGGACAAGTCTGCCCGACCGGTTCGCCGACGCGTGTGGGCCAACAGCGTGCTCTTTCCGGCGTAATCGCTCACCAGGTGTGACCAGGTCAGCGGCGTCGCTTCGACACGCGAAGGGCAGCGGATGACCGGGATCGGGAGCCGCCGGGCGAGCAGCATCACGATCGCCATCACCACCCCCGCGAGCAGCGAGATCGACGCGGCGGCGGCGAGTGCGCCGCTCAGCACCCGGCGGCCGCCGTCGATCGCGAGCTGCGCGGAGTACTCGATCTGGCGGGCGGCGAGGTCGCCGAGGGAGCGGCCGACGACGCCGGCCGCGACGCGCCAGGCGTCCTGCCCGACGGGCGGCGGCGTGGCCGCGCTCAACGCGGTTTCGACCGCGCCGAACCGGCTCCAGTCTTCGCTGCCGATGAGCTCCCGGTAAATCCGGCGACTACTTTCCGTCAGCTTTCCGGCGACGGCGTCGAGCCTGGACCGGTAGGCGCCGACCGCCGCGGCGTAGTCGAGGCGGCCCTCGTCGTCGATCCCCGCGACCGCGAGGGAGTCGCTGCGGTCCAATCCTTCGACGGCGGTGAGCAGCTCGACGGCGATCGTCTGCTGGTAGCCGACCTCGGCGTCGGGAGCGGCCCGCGCGATCTCACGCAGGGAGGAGAGCGAGGTGTCGATGCGATCGGCGTACGCGGTGTAGATGGCGGAACGGCTGCCCGGCGCCTTCAACGCGACTGCCCGGTCTCTCTGCAGCAACGCGATCACCCGGCTCGCGTCGGCCATGACGATCGCTCCGTTTTCGGCGTCGGCGCGGTCCTGAATGGCCTGCTGGACGAGGAATCCGCCGATGAACAACGCGACGAGGACCAAGGCCGCGCTCGGCACGAAGGCGATGGAGAGCATGCGAGAGCGAAGGCTTCGCTGGTACGTCAAGGCTTTCCTTCCGGATCGGGTCCCCGACGCGGAGCGACGCTATGCAAGTTGCAAATTGCACGTCAACGCCCGTCCGCCATACGGCGGTTAGCGCACCGTGACGATCTGGTAGGCACGGCACGTGACACTCGACGATCTCAACCAGCGCCTCCGTGACTTCGCCGCGGCACGGTCCTGGGAACCGTTCCATACTCCGAAGAACCTGGTCATGGCCCTATCCGGCGAAGTCGGCGAGCTGACTTCGCTGTTCCAGTGGCTCACTCCGGAGGAGTCCGCGAAGTGGCGTTCCGACCCTGAACTGGCGCACAACGTCGTCGACGAAATCGCCGACGTGACGCTGTACCTTCTGCAGCTGGCGAACAGTCTGGACGTCGATCTGATCGAAGCGGCCAACGCGAAGATCGACCGGAACGAGCACCGCTTCCCGGCGCCCGGGAGTTAGGCCCTGACGGCGATCTGCCAGCCGCCGAGCAGCCCGCCGACGCCCAGGACACCGACGAAGATGCCCGCGGCGAGCCCCGCTCCGCCGAACAGCGCGAGCACCGTGATGAACATGAGCAGCATTCCGAGCCCCATCAGGACCCGTCCGGCCCAGAGCAGCACGGACGGCGTCCGCGGCGGGGGTGTGAAGACGCCGGTCCGCCTGTCATGGGCGGGCCAGTGCGCCGGAGGCGCGGGGACCGGGACAGGCGCGGTCGGCGGCTGGGGAACGAGACCCAGCGCTTGGCGTGCCTCGGCGATTCCGAGCACCCTCGCACCGAGTTCGCCCGCCCTGGCGATCCGCGGCTCGGCAGGCGGAACCCCGGAGCCCACGACGAGGTGGGTCACCGACGCGGTGAGCTTCTTCGCGAGTTGGAGCCCCGCGTCGAGTACCGCGGCGCGCAAGCCGTCCTCCGCCAGCCCGTCGCCGAGAACGAGGACGCGGCGGCGCCCACCGGACGAGGTCGCGGTGGCCTGGAGTCCGTGCAGCACCTCCGGCACTCTCAGTGCCGCCGCGACGGTGCGCAGATCCCGCTCTTCCTCGGTGGTGATGACGCCGTCGCTCTCGGCGAGCTCACGCATCGCGCGGACGAACCCGGTGTGCACCCGGTGCAGATCCGCGTCCGACATCCCCGCCGCCGAAGCCGCGGCGACGAGGGCCCTCGCTTCGGCGTCCGAGATGTGCCTGTCGGCCAAGGCGTTCCCGAGCAGTTCGACGTAGGCGTCCCGCAGCGGGCCGGGCGGGCCGAAAACAGCCTCGGGTACCCGATCCACGAAGTCCGCCATCCAGGTGCCGCCGCTCGGCACCGCCGCACGGCGGGGCGAGAGGCGTGCGGCCGGCGCGAATCGCGGTAGTTCCGGGAACACCGGCGGGGACGCGAACCTGAGGCCGTGCGTGGTCACCAGGGTCGTCACGATCCGCGCGCACACGTACGCGTCGGCGAGTGCCGTGTGCGCCGCGAACTCGCCGACACCGACCGCCTCGGCGACCGTGGCCAGGCGGTAGTTCGGCAGCCGGAGCGAGCGTCGCGCCGCGGCCAGCGTGCACACGCCCGGCATGGGCGGGACCCGGGCGCCCAGCCTGCCGAATTCCCCGCCGAGGAACCGCGCCTCGAAGGGCAGGTTGTGCGCGACCAGGACACTGCCCTGGCAGAGATCGAGGAAATCGCCCAGCACCTCGCCGAGGTACGGAGCGTTGTCGAGTTCGCGGCGGGTGATCCGGTGCACGTGGGCCGGACCGGGGTCCACGCCGCGGCCGGGATTGACCAGCGTCGAGAACTCGCGCAGGACCGTGCCGTCCGCGCGGACACGCACGGCCGCGACCTCGACCACGTGTCCCGGATGCAGGCCGGTGGTCTCGAAATCGATGGCGGTGAACTCCGTCGTGCCCACGGCGAACCGGCCGTCTCCGGTCAACACGAGGTTTTCGACTGTCTCCGCCATTTCGTTTCCTTTTCTCGAAGCATCTACCGGTGGATCGCGACGCCGTCGCCCGCGTAACGCCCGAACGCCGACGGTGACCTGTTCGTGGCCGCTTCGTGACGAAATATCCGGGCTTGTAACGACATTCGGTGGATGAACGACAAAAACCGGCAAAGCCCACCCGAGGCAAGAATTCCGAGGACGCCCATGCACACCGATCCCACCGAACGGCCTTCTCGTGAGAAGCGGATGCCTCGCTGGATGATGATCGTTCTCGCCGCCTTTTCGGTCCTCTTCGTACTCGGCGCCGTCTTCGGCAAAACACCGCAGCCACAACAGGAACCGCCTGCCACCGCGGCCGTTCGCGTCGAACAGACGCCGAGCCCGACGACGTCTTCGTCCGCCGCTCCGAATACGTACCGGGTGGTCGAGGTGGTGGATGCCGGCACGATCAAGGTGACCGGCCCCGGTGGCGGGAAAATCATCCATGTTCTCGGTTTGACGCCCCCTCCGAGCACCAATGGATGTTTCGCCACGGAAACCGTCACGTGGGCAAAGAACACACTTGCGGGACAGGAAGTCGTCATTCAGGCCGTGTCCGATGACGCCGGTGTCGCGCTGGCGTCGGTCGGCATGGTGAACGGTGGCGATTACTCCACCGTCGCGCTCAAAGCGGGGTACGCGAAATACGCGAGCAAGGCTGTCGAGAAGACGGTCGGTGTCGCGCTCCAAGCCGCGGAAGACGCCGCGCGGTCGGCCGGGAACGGGCTCTGGGGGCCGCCGTGCCTCGGCAAGATCGACGCGCCGCCCACTTCCGTCGCGCCACCGCAGCAGCCCGTCGCGGCGCCGCCGACGACCACTCGGGCCGAGCCCACCACGAAGAAGACCACCCCTCCGCCCGCGGCGGAGGAACCGGACCCGCCCAAGGCCGCTTACTACCCGAACTGCGCCGCCGCGCGCGCGGCGGGCGCGGCGCCGTTGTACGCGGGCCAGCCCGGGTACAGCCGCAAACTCGACCGGGACGGCGACGGCGTGGCCTGCGAGTAGCCGTTTCCCCGGCGCCCGGTTAGCCACCTTTCGGGTCTTGTGACCTCTTTCGCGAGCCGAAACACTGTGCCGACGTCCCTGGAGGTGGCCCTTGTCGCGTTCGGCTCGCACCGTGGTCCTGGCACTGATGCTTTCCCTGAGCGCGGTCGCCGCGCCGGCGTACGCGGCACCACCGCCGTCGGCGCCGCACCGGGACCCCGGCAACGGGCCGGAACGCAACGACGTCGCCGCGACCGACCCGGCGATGGGTGCCGCGCGGGCCGCCGCGGGCGAGAACGTCGCGGGCGACCATTCCGGTTATCCGCGCAAGACCAAGCTGCGGGTGTACCCGGAGAACCCGGCCGACAAGTCGATCAAACTCGGGCTCGCGCCGTATCACGCGATCGCGCCGAAGCTGAACGCGCTGCAGGCGCGCGGCAACCGGGTCTCGGTCGAGATCGCCGGGCAGTCGGGCCTCGGCCGTGACCTCTACCTGGTGACGGTCACCGCGCCGGAGAGTCCCTTCGAGACGCGGCGGCAGGACGCGTGGCGGTCGCTGATCGAGAACGACCCGGCCCGCGCCGCGCGCGACCCGTTCCTGCGCCACGGCTACAAGGCGCCGGTGTGGATCAACAACAACATCCACGGCAACGAATGGGAAGGCACCGACGGCGCGCTCCGCGTCATCGAGAAGCTGGCGACGGCGAACGATCCCAAGACCGCCGAACTGCTGAAGCGGAACCGCTTCTACTTCAACGTCACGGCCAATCCGGACGGCCGGGTCGCCGGCACGCGGCAGACGTCTCAGGGTTTCGATCCCAACCGCGACTTCGTCACCGCGTCGCAGCCGGAAGTGCGGGCCATACGCGGGATCGCCATCGGCAAGCAGCCGCTGATGATGCTGGACGAACACGGCTACGTCGAGAACACGCTCATCGAGCCGACCACTCCGCCGCACGGCCAGAACTACGACTTCGACCTCTACATCAAGCACGGGTATGCCAACGGTCTCGGCATGGAGCAGGCGGTCAAGGCGCTGGGACGACCGGAGACGGCGAAGCCGGAGATCCCGTTCCGCGACTACGACCCCGGCAGCTGGGACGGCTGGGCGCCGATCTACACGGCCCAGTACGCGATGTACCACGGCGCGGTGTCGTTCACGATCGAGATCCCGATGCGGGTCAACAACGCGGACTACGAAACGCAGCCCGTCGCGGAACTCCGGCGGCGCTCGGTGATCAACACCGAGGTCGTCGAGGCCACCATCGGCAGCACGTTGACCTACGTCGACCGCAACCGCGGTGAGCTGATCGCGAACCAGATCGAGATGTTCCGTCGCGGCGGCGCGGGCGAGGCCCAGCGCGAGATCCCCGACGGTTTCGTGCCCGGTTTCGGGCCGGAAGACCGCTACCGCACCGAATTCCCGCGCGCGTACGTCATCCCCGCGGGCGCGGACCAGCGCTCGGGTTCCGCGGCTTCGCGGCTCGTCGACCATCTGGTGGCCAACGACGTCCGCGTGCGGCAGGCCGAACGCCCGTTCTCGCTGGGTGGGCGCCGGTATCCGGCCGGTTCGTACCTCGTGGACATGCACCAGCCGAAACGCGGGCTGGCGAACGTGATGCTGGAACAGGGCAGCGACATCTCGGCGAAGGTGCCGGTCATGTACGACATCTCCGGCTGGAGCCACCGCCTGCTGTGGGGCGCGTCGGTCGACATCGTCAAGCAGGGGAGGCTCGACGTCCGGGCGCACGACGTCACCGCCGCGTCGCCCACCGGCGGCATCGACGCCGCGCCCGGCCGGGACCTCGCGCTGAAGCTCGTCGACGGCAAGGACGTCAGCGCCGTCAACGACCTGCTGAACCGCGGCTTCGCACTGGGACGCGCGGAGGACGGCACGATCGTCGTCCCGGCGTCGGCACGACCGGCCGCCGCCGAGGTGGCGGACCGCTACGGCGTCCGGTTCACCGAGGCTCGCGGCACGGCGAGCCCGCTGAGCCGTAAGACGATCGCGGGAGCCGTCGGCCCGGACGAGTTGAAGGCGTTGCGGGACATGGGCTTCGACGTCCGGCCGGTGTCGGCGGCGGTGCTCAACGCCGGTTTCGACTGGTCCAAGGTGGACCTGTTGTTCGTCTCTTCGGGACTGCGGTACACCGACCTCACCCCGGCCGCGAAGGACGCTCTGAAGGCCTTCTTGGCCCGCGGCGGCGTGATCACCCGTGGTGCCACGGGCGCGCGTTTCAACACTGACGTGGGACTTCTCGAAGCGCGTCCGGTGGCGGGCTGGGAGGACGGCAACGGCGTCGTTTCGGTGGTCAACGGGACCGGTCCGGTGGGGACCGGCGCGCTGCCGGACTCGTTCGTCTACGGGCCGTTCTGGTTCACCGATCTCGGCTCCTCGGTCCGGGTCGAGCAGCGCTACGCGACCGGGAATCCGCTGGTCGCGGGGCATTGGCGGACCCGGGACGACGGCACCGGCGGGCCGCTGCAAGCGGCGGGACAGGCAGCCGTCGTCTCCGGCACTTCGGGGCTCGGCGGGAAGGTGGTGCTGTTCGGCACCGAGCCACTGTTCCGCGATCACCCGAAGGGCTTGTATTCGCAGGTGGCCAAGGCGGTTTACTGGGCGGCAGGCTGATCTAGACGGTCTACGCTTTACGGCCATGTCCCCCGTTTCCCGTGGCCGGAAGCCGAAGAAGGCCAAGAAGAACAAGAAGCAGGCGACAAAGCCGAAGGTGCCGTTGACCGCCGAACCGGAGCCCTTGCCGGACTGGTTCGAGGCGGGAGTCGAGAACATTCTCGGCGGCATCGATGGGCTGATGGCCTGCAAGACGGCTCGCGACCTCGAGCAGGCGACCTGCGAACTGCTCGGGGCCGAACTGATGCGCGCCATCGACGACGCCAACAGCGGCCTCGACTTCGACCTGTTCTTCGCCGCTCTGGTCGCCGAGGTGGCCGCCTCGGCGAAGGCCGGGCCGACGGAAGCGCTGTGGCGACTGCTGCACGGCCTGCTCGCGATCGCGGCTCCCGGCGTGGTGCCGACGCTGCGGTCCACGATCGCCCGCATCGAGTCCGAGAGTCTGTCGGACTGGCCGCGATCCCTCGCGAACATCAAGGCGACCGGCGAGGTCTGGGAGATGCTCGACGTCTACGGCACCCGCCTCGCGGTGATCGCGGCGTACACCTATCCCGGCGTATACCTGTTCGACGTCGACATGTCAGGGATCCCCGCCCTGACCGACGGGCGCGTCTACGACGACGTCGAGCAAGCCACCGAGGCGTGGCGGAAAAAACTCGGCGACGAAGCGGGCGACGCGGAGCCGAAGGCGGTGACCGACACCGAACGGCTCGCCGGCCTGGTCAGCTGCGACTTCGAAGTCATCGGCTTCGAGTCACGCGACGCGCTCGACAACTGGCATCGCGCGCAACGCCGGTTCGAGGATCTCGAAACGGTGCTGAAGAAGCGCAACCTGCCGCTCCCGCCGTACCGATCGCTCTTCGACGACCCCGACCCGGCCGAAATGGCCAGTCTGTTCGTCGAGTGGCACGGCGAGCGCTACGGCGGCGAACCCGATCCCGAGACCGTGGAAGACCTGGCGGTCGAATGGATGGAGGGCCTGGTGCCGGACACCCGGTTCGCCGTTTCCCCCGGCCGGATCGGCTACTACCTGGACGTGATCGGCGACTGGCGGGACCCGGTGGCGATGGCCCTGCTGCGGAAGTGGGCGTGCTGGCTGGCCGAGCGAGCCGAACTGCCGTCTCCGCTGGTGGAGCGGGTGGTCGCCAAGGCGACGAAGTAACGTGGGGGTATGCCGATCCAGGTGCTGCTCATCGACGACCACGAGGTGGTGCGGCGCGGCCTGCGTGACCTCCTCTCCGACGAGCCCGACATCGAGGTGGTCGCCGAGGCGAGCGGGGTCGACGAGGCCCTGGCCGTGGCGATGCACGTCGAGCCGGACGTCGCGGTGGTCGACGTGCGGCTCGGGGACGGTGACGGCATCGCGCTCTGCCGCGAACTGCGCTCGAAGCCGAACGCGCCGCAGTGCCTGATGCTGACCGCGTTCGACGACGAGGAGGCCATGGTCGGCGCGATCATGGCCGGGGCGGCCGGGTACCTGTTGAAACAGGTCCGCGGCCAGGACGTCGTCAACGCGGTCCGCGAGGTCGCGGCGGGCCGGTCGCTGCTCGATCCGCTGTCGACGGCGCGGGTGCTGGACAAGCTGCGGCATCCGCCCGAGGACGAACTCGGCTCCCTCACCGAACGCGAGCGTGAGGTGCTGGACCTGATCGGGCAGGGCATGTCCAACCGCGAGATCGCGGAACGCCTGTTCCTCGCCGAGAAGACGGTGAAGAACTACGTGACGTCCGTCCTCGCGAAGCTGGGCATGCAGCGGCGCACGCAGGCCGCGGCGTGGATCGCACGCCGCGACCGCTAGCGCCTCAGGGGTGCACGGTGTCGCGCTGGTCCGGGATGACCGTGCCGTCGTCGCGCAGCACCGGGCCGCGCGTGCCGTCGGCGTTCTCGTACGCCGTCGTCGAGCACGGGTAGGTGCGGTTCAACGCGGGGAAGGGCTCGATGAACATCGGGTTCACCGCCCACTTCCCGTCCGCGTTGTCGTAGGCGCGGCACATCAGCTCGTCCTTGTTGCGGTTGAGCGTGACGCGGACTCCGGTCGCGTCGTGCAGCATCGTGACGTCGGTGGTCGCGTCGCCGCCGGCGAGCGCCTGCCGCTTGGCCGCCGGTGCCGCTTCCATCGCCTTCGCGCCGCGGATCCCGAGGATCCGCTCGTTGATGAAGCAGCGCTTGCCGTCGATGTAGGTCATGATCTCGTCGGCGCCGTCGGCGTGCCCGCCGCAGCCTTCGAGATGCCCGTTGATCCGGCCGTTCGTGGTCTGCGAGTAGATCCCCAGCGTGCGGCTCGGCGGGATGCCGATCGCCGAACCCCAGACGTCCGCGAACTCCTTCGGCGAGGCGGAAACGACCCACGTCGAGAAGCCCGCCTTGTTCAGCGTCGCGACCAGGTCCTTGATCTCCGGGTAGTACCGGATCCACGCGACCTGGGTGCTCGATCCGACCTTTTGGGTCGCCCCGACCGGCGCCAGCAGCGCCGCCGCCCTGGCCTGCCGGGCGATCGCGCGGACCTCGTCCGGCCGGTAGCCCGCGTTGATCTGCGCGACCCAGGCGTAGGCCGCCTCCATGTAGCGCCGGTTGTTACCCGCGAAGACCTCTTCGCCGGTGCTCGTCTTCGCGCTCTTCCGCACCGACAGGAGTTCGTCGGCGCAGGCGAGGTTCTTGCTGGTCGGCAGCGGTTTCCCGGCCGGGGTGGCGGTGCCGCAAGCCTTGCCGAGCGCGTCCGCCCCGGCGTCGGTCATGAACCGGCTGGTCGTGCGCCAGTCCTTGTTCCGCGGCTGCAGGACCTTGTCGTGCCGGATCATCCAGAAGACGGTCTGGTCGGAGATGTCGTTCTTGATGACCGTGTTGTCCCAGTCGAACACCGCCACCGGCCGCTCGCCGTGCTTCCCGCCGCAGCGGCCGCGTTCGTCGATGACCTTCTGGATCTTCGCGGCGTTGTCGCCGTACCAGTGATCGGCCAGCCGTAGCTGAGGGCAACGGGACTCGGTCGCGGCCGCCGACGTGCCGGGTAAGGCCACCGGAACGACCGCGACGGCGGCGGCAAGGGCCACGGCTCGCAGGAACCTCGGCATGTGATCTCCCCACGTCTTCGTCGACAGTTCGGGGAGATCCTGTCATTTTCCGGCGAGAGTCACGACCTGCCGGTTGTGAAAGTAGTCATCCTCACGAAGCACCGTGACGCTGCCGGGTGAAGCGCGGAAGTCGACGTACCCGGCCGACTCGAGCGGCATCCGGATCCACGCCGCGACGACGAAGGTCAGCGCGCCGCCGTGCGTCACGATGATCCGGTGCTCGCGGGGGCTTTCCAGGATCGAGTCCATCGCCGCGTAGACCCGCGCGGCCATCGCGCCCTTCGTTTCGGCACCTGGGATCCCCTCGTCGTGCCCCAGCCGTTCGCCGGTCGGCGGCGGCGGGACGAACCGGCGGTCCAGCCACTCTTGCGGCTTGCCCCCGGCCTCCCCGTACGACTTCTCGCGCAGCCGCCGGTCCAGGACCGGTGTCACGCCGAACCGTTCGCCGATCAGTTCCGCCGTCCGCGCGGTGCGGCGCAGGTCCGAGGAGTGGATCTCCACGCCGTCCGGCACCTTCGCGCGCAGCGACTCCGCGATCGCGACGGCCGCGCGCTCGCCGCCGGGGGTGAGTTCGGCGTCGAACCAGCCGCCGACCAGGCGATCGACGTGATGAGTGGACTCCGGATGAGTGACGACGTGGACCGTGCGCATCCCTCGAATCTAAGCGCGGGTCAGTTTCGCGTAGGCGACGACGTTGTCGAGGTAGTTGCCGGTCGAGGAATCGAAGTCCCCGCCGCAGGTGATCAGGCGCAGTTCCGGTCCGGTCGTGTCACCGTAGACCTTCTCCGTGGGGAAGGACGCCTTCGGATGCCGCTCGACGGCGTAGACGGTGAACACCGCGGTGACCCCGTCCTTGCGATGCACGACGGCTTCGTCGCCGGTCTTCAGTTCCTTGAGCCGGACGAAGACACCGGGGACCTTCTTGTAGTCGACATGCCCGGCGAGGACGGCGGGCCCGATCTCGCCGGGTGCCGGGCCGCCGGTGAACCAGCCGGTGGTGATCGCGTCGTTCGGCACCTGCAGGGTGCCGTCGCCGGCCAGGCCGAGGTCGACGATCTCGCCGGTGCGGACCCCGATCGCCGGGATTTCGAGCGTCGCCGGTTTCGCGGGTCCGAGTGGCGGGGCGGTGACGGCCGGAGCCGCCGCCGAAGACACCGTGGAGGGTGCCGCCGGCGACGCGACCTTGCCCGTCGGCGGGACGGCGCAGGCGGTCAGCGCGGCCGCGAGCACCACCCCGAGGAGCGTGCCGATGACCAGCGGAAACGGCCACCGGCGCCAAGAAGCCCTGGTCATCGCTCGGCACGCCGCCGGAGGACGAGGGACGCGCCCGCGGCCGACACGGTCAGCAGGGCCGTGCCGGTGAGCGCGACCGCGCCGATCTCCAGGAGACCGCCGTTGACTTCGGCGGTTTCCTCACCGCCGCCGGTCGCGACGCCGCCGACAGGCTTGACTTTCACCTGGCCGGATTTCGCGGGCTCGCCGAACCGGGATTCGCAGGCGTACCCGTCGTCGTCACCGTCGAGCCGGTGCGGGTCACGCGGGTTCCTCTTGAGCTCGGCCTGCGCCGCGGCCTGGGACGGGAAATCGGCACAGTCCTTGTCCGCGGATTTCGCACTACCCGGCACCGGTTTCGTTTCCGTCGCGAGGGGCGGAACGGTGGGCGTGATCGTTTCCGTCGGCGTCGTTCCCCGCTTCGGTAACGTTTCGCACGCGATTCCGTCCTTGTCCCGATCGAGCCCATGCGGATCCGATCGATCTTTGTCGAGTACGGCCTGCGCTTCTTCCTGGAACTGGAAGCTCCCGCAGTCCAGATCGGCGGCCGCGGGCGCGTCCGACAACGCGAACGCGACGGATGCGGGGCCGAACAAGGAGAAACCGGCGAGGATCACGGCCGTGCCGAGGGCGCGACGAACCGAGGACATGGGGGGTCCTTTCGATGGGAATTCGCGCTCCGAGCGCGTTCGATACCCTTACAATCGCGCGCTGAACCAGGCTGTTACGGATTAATCGGAAAACGCGAATCGTCACTCTAACGAGCGACAGAGACCGTTAATTTCACACGGTTTGGTCGAGCGGAACGTCGAAAGCGACCAAAGTGCCCAGACTCGGCGACGAATTGATCGAAAACCGCCCGCCGGACGTCGTCGCGCGTTCGTCGAGATGACGGAGACCGCGTTTGGCGACCCCCTGTGGGACACCGGATCCGTTGTCCCGCACGCGGAGTTTGACGCCTTCCACATCGCGGCTGAGCGTCACGCGGGTCTCGCTCGCCCCGGAGTGCCTGACCACATTGGACAGTGCTTCGCGAAGCGCGGCACGGATGTGATCCGCCTGCTCGGCGGGGATGTCGGCCAGTTCTCCGGACAGTTCGAGGGTCGGCGGGTAGCCGAGGAGTTCGCCAGCGATGCGCACCTCGCCGCGCGCGGACTCGGCGAGGTCGGTGGCGGTGATCGTCTCGTTCGCGGGTTCCGGGCTGCGCAGGGCGCGCACGGTGCCGCGGATCTCTTCGATGGTCTGGTCGAGCTGGTCGATCGCCTCGGACAGCCGCACGCCGTCGGCCTGTGCGAACCGCTTCCGCATGTTCTTGCGGACGCGGTCGAGTTGCATGCCCGCGCCGTAGAGCCGCTGCACGATGACGTCGTGCAGTTCGCGCGCGATCCGTTCGCGCTCTTGGTAAAGGGTCACGCGGTGCCGGGCGTTGGCACCTTCCGCCAACGCGAGGACCACGCCAGCCTGCGCCGCGAAGGCGGTGAGCACCTCGACCGTGCTGGCGGAGAACGGGGCGCCGCCATGGCGGCGGTACACGGTGAGCGCGCCGAGAACGCGGCCGCCCGCGCCGAACGCCGACGCCGCGAAGGGACCGAAGCCCTGCAGTTCCGGCGGCACGAACGGCGCCGTGCGGGGATCGACGGTGAAGTCCTCGCTGACCACCGGTTCACCGCCGCGGGCGACCTGTCCGGCGGCGGAATCCGCGGCGAAAGCCAGCCCCCGCAGGCCCTTCGTGCTGACTCCGTGCACGGCCTCGACGACGACCTGGCCGTCGTCCGCGCGCACCATGACGAGACCGAGGTCGGCCTCGGCCAGTTCGACGGCGCGGGCGACCACGGTCTCCAGCACGTCACCCGGGTCGTCGCCGGACAGGGCGGTGCCGGTGATCTCGGTGGCGGCGGACAAAGCGCGCGCGGCAAGGGTGGGATCCATGAGCGCTATCGACATTAGTCCGCTCCGGCCAGTACGCGCGCTGTGACGCGACCCTCTCGTACCTCGAGGACCAAGTCGGCGCCGTCCGCCTCGGCGGCGTTGTGCGTGACGTGCACGACGGTCTTCCCGGCGAGCGCCTCGCCGAGCCGCTCGCGGACGGTGCGCGCGGTCGGTTCGTCGAGATGCGCGGTGGGCTCGTCGAGGAGGACGAGATCGGCACGGGCGGCGCCGAGCATGGCGCGCGCGAGCGCCACCCGCTGCGCCTGCCCGCCCGACAGCCCGGCGCCCGCGCTGTCCAGCATCGTGCTGAGCTCGACGTCCTCGAGAACGGCTTGGTACAAGGCTTTCCGCAGGTCGTCCTCGGACGCCGTCGGCTGGGCCAGGCGCAGGTTCTCGGCGACGGTGGTCGAGACGAGCATCGGTTCTTGCGGGGCCCAGGCGACGTTCTCGGGAGCGTCGACGTCACCCTTGCTCGGCTTGAGGAAACCGAGCAGGGCCGCGACGAGTGTCGACTTCCCGGCGCCGCTCGGGCCGATGACGGCGACGTGCGTTCCGGGTGCGATGTCGAGGTCGACACCGGTGAGGACCGGGTGCTCGGTACCGGGCCAGCCGAGGTCGGCGTTCCGGATCCGCACGCCGCCGACGCCATGAAAGTCACCTTCCTTGCGAATTTCGCAAGGAAGGGGACTTTCATGGCACTCGGCGAGGCACAGACGGGCCTGGCGCAGGGTGTCCCAGTGCTGCGCGGCCGGCGGGAGAAGGGAGAGTACTTCCGCCAGCGCGAGCGGCACCAGGGCGACCACCGGGGCGAGGACCGGGTTCAGCGCGCCGGCGGCGACGGCGCTCACGGCGAACCCGGTGCTCACGACGGTGGCGGCACCCGTCGCCAGGATGATCAGGGCGTCGGCCGCGCCGGCGCCGAAGGCCTGCCGCCGCGCTTCGGCGGTCAGCGCGGTGTCGGTCGTGGCGATCCGGCGACGTCGCTCTTTGGCGGTCCCGTACGCGATCGACTCGGCGGCGGCTTCGACCAGGCTCAGCACCTGCGCCGACACCGAACGCCGTCCGGCCGCCAGCGCGCTGGTCGCCCGGCGTTCCGCCCGGAGCGCGAGCAGCGGCGCGAACGCGCTCACCAGCACGGCCGCGGCCAGCGCGAGTCCGGCTTCGGGCAGGACGGCGGCCTGCACCGCGACGGCGCCCGCGGCCACCAGCGCGACCACGATCAGCGGCGTGATCACCCGGGGCAGCAGGTCGCGCACGGTGTCGGTGTCGCCGACCAGCCGCCGCTGCTCCTCACCTGCCCGAAGCGCGCGTGCGGGTCCGAGCCGCACCAACGACTCCCAAAGCCGGACCCGCAGGCTTCCGGCGATCCGGAACGCGGCGTCGTGCGTGACCAGCCGTTCGAGGTACCGCAGGCCCGCGCGGCCGAGCCCGAACGTCCGCACGCCGACGATCATCACCGTCAGGGTCAGGATCGGCGGCTGCTGCGAGGCCTTGGCGATGAGCCAGCCCGAGAGCGCGGTCAGCGCGACCCCGGCGAGCAGGGCCGCGGCGCCGAGCAGCGCTCCGCCGAAGAACCTCGGCTGCAGCAAAGCGCGCCACGGCACCGGCTTGGCCGCCGTCGGTGCCTCCGTCATGACGACTTCCACCACCGGACCGGTCGACATGTCGACACCCGGCGTGCGTTCGTGCGCGGCGATGATCGCGGCGGCGCCGTTGTCGACGGCCTTGGCGACGGCGGCCATCACCAGCCCGGCGTTGACCTCGTCGAGGTGGGCGGTGGGCTCGTCGAGCAGGAGCAGCCACGCGCCCGACCGGATCCGCACCAGCGCCCGCGCCACCGCGACTCGCTGACGTTGTCCTTGCGACAGCTTCGAAACCGGCCGATCGGCCAGACCGGTCAGCCCGAGTTCGCCGAGGATGTCTTCGGCGCCGACCTCGTCGCGGACCGTGCCCCCGCCGAACACCGGCGACTGCGGCACCCAGGCGACGTTCTCACGCCAGCGGTCGAGGTCGGCGTCGGCGAGATCGGTGCCGCCGACGGTGATCGTCCCGTCTTGGGCTTGCACGAAACCGAGCAATACGGCCAACGTCGTCGACTTGCCGCCGCCGCTGGGCGCGCGCAACCAGGTCAGTTCACCGGGCCGGACGGAGAACGTCTCGCCGTCGGGCGCGAATCCGCCACGCCTCGCGACGCGCAGTCCGCCGACGTGGATCTCGCCCTTGGCCGGTGTCCCGGATCCTCGGGGTGGCAAGGGTTCCGCAAGTACGTCCGCGACGCGGCGCACGGCCTCGACGCCGTCTTCGCTGGCGTGGAACGCGGCGCCGACCGCGCGCAGCGGCTGGTAGCACTCCGGCACGAGGATCAGCACGCCGAGCCCGATGGCCAGCGGCAGTTCGCCGGAGACCAGCCGGACGCCGATGACGACCGCGACCAGCGCGACCGAAAGCGTCGCGATCAGTTCCAGCGCGAACGCCGACGCGAACGCGACCTTCAGGGTTTTGAGCGTCGTGCGGCGATGCCGTTCGGAGATCTTCCGGACCGTCTCGGCCTGCGCCTCGGCGCGGCGGAACGCGCTGAGGATCGGCAGCGCGCGGACGAGTTCCAGCAGATGTCCCGACAGCCGCTGCTCGGCGTCGGCGGCTTCGGCGACCCGCTCGGCGGTGTGTTTGCCGATCAGGATGGCGAACAGGGGCACCAGCGGCACGGTGATCACGACGAGTGCGGCCGAAGGCCAGTCGGCGACCAGGATCGCGGCGCCGGCGGCGAGCGGCACGATCGCGGCGGTCACCAGTGCCGGGAGGTACTGGGTGAAGTAGGCGTCGAGCGCGTCGAGTCCCTTGGTGGTCAACGACGTCAGCTCGCCGTGGCCGCGGCGAGCGATCCATTCCGGGCCGAGTTTCAAGGCGTGGTCGAGGGCTTTGGCGCGCAGCTCTTCCTTCGCCCGGGCCGCCGCGCGAACGGAGACTGCCCGCACCGCCCAGCCGGTCAACGCGCGCCCTGCGACGAGCGCGAGCAGCACGGCCAGCTGGGCGGTGCGGTCCCCCGGTATTCCGCGGACGACCGCGGAGAGGACGTCGGCCAGCAGGAACGCCTGTCCCACCAGCACTACCGCGTTGACGAAGGACAGTGCCCCACTGAGGATCAACGCCCGGCGCGCCGCCTTCGAAAGCGGAGCGAGCGCGCCGAGCGGACCCTTTCCCGGTCGCGCTGGGTCCATTGTGGACTCCTTGGCGGAAAGGGTGTCGCGGCCGGGAAGTTCGGTCATGGTGCGTGTACCGGTGGGATGTGGCGGGTGCCGATGCGCTTGCGGAACACCCAGTACGTCCAGCCCTGGTAGATCAGGACGGCGGGGGCGCCGAACAGCGCGACCCACGTCATCACGGTCAAGGTGTACGGGCTCGATGCCTCGCCCGCGATCGTCAGCGTGTTCGCGGCGTCCACAGTGGACGGAAGGACGTTCGGGTACAGCGCGACGAAGATCGCGACGGCGGAAGCCGCGATGACGCCGCCGAGCGCGGCGAACGCCTGCCCTTCCCGGCCCGCGCGGATGCGGAACCAGGCGAGGACCGCGGCGACGACGGCGATGCCGATCAGGAGCAGCGTCCACAGGTCACCCGAACGCAGTTGCACAACGACGAGGAACGCGAGCAACGGCAGCAGGGCGACCGGGAGCAGGCGGGTGGCCAGGTTCCGCGCCCGGTGGCGGAGGTCGCCCTCGGTTTTGAGCGCGAGGAACGCGGCGCCGTGGACCAGCGAGAACCCGACGACCGCGACCGCGCCGAGCAGTGTTTCGAACCGGACGGCGGCGAACGCGCCGCCGACCCGGTTGCCGTCGGCGTCGAGCGGGAGGCCGAGGACGGTGGTCGCGAGGAGCAGGCCGACCCCGAACGGCGGGATCCACGAACCGATCCCGATGACGCGGTCCCAGTTGCGGCGCCAGCGGTCGGAGTCGACCTTGCCGCGGTATTCGAACGCGACGCCGCGGCCGATGAGGGCGAGCAGCACGACCAGGAGCGGGAGGTACGCGGCCGAGAACAGCGACGCGTACCAGCCTGGGAACGCGGCGAACATCGCGCCGCCCGCGACGATCAGCCAGACCTCGTTGCCGTCCCAGACCGGGCCGATCGTGTTGACCATGACGCGGCGCTCGGTGTTGTCCTTCGCGAGGGCGGGCATGAGCATGCCGACGCCGAAGTCGAAGCCTTCGAGGAAGAGGTAGCCGAGCCAGAACAGGGCGATGACGCAGAACCAGATCGTTTCGAGGGTCATCGGGCGCTCACTTTCCTGGGCCTGGGCTGAAGGACGCTTTCGCCGCATGCGACGCGGTTCCTACGTGAGCCGCGGTGAAGGGAGCCTTCGCCGCATGCCACTCCGTGAAGGGAGCCTTCGCTGCGTGCGATGCGGTGAAGGGGTCCTTCAGGCCCTGCCCGTGGTCGTCCTGCCCTGCCGACTCCGCGCGGCGTGTCGCGAAAGCCACTTTCGGGACATCCAGCGTCGCGAAAGTGGCTTTCGCGACACGTCCTAGCACTCCGAGGCGACCGTTCCGGCGCTTCCACCCCTGATCGCCCTGAGTTATCCACAACCACTCAAGTTGTCCACAGATCGGCTGTGGGTAACCCGCCTGAGCGATACCCCCGATACGCTGGGTGCGGGGCCGTCCCCCGGGAAGGGCGGGGGGCTGGGTAGGTGACGTAAAGAGACGATCAGTAGGCGAAGGCGAGGGCGTCGTCATCGCTGTCACCGCCTTCGGGATCGTCGTTCTTGCTGGTCGAGGCCGGTTTCTTGGGGGGCATGACGGCGTCGACACCGCCGCGGACGTACTTGCGCATCAGGAAGACTTCGACGACGCCCAGGACCGCGTAAACGGTCGTCAGAGCAATGAGTGACGTCCATACCTCGCCTGTGGACAACTTCGAGACCGCTTGCGCGGTGAACATCCACACTCCGTCGACACCGGTCGGATTCGGCACCACCACGAACGGCTGACGACCCATCTCGGTGAAGATCCAGCCGGCGCTGTTACCGATGAACGGCGTCGCGATCCCGCCGAGCACGAGCCACGGGAACCATCGCTGTCCGGGGATGCGCCCGCGCCGGGTCAGCCACAGCGCGAGTAGCCCGATCCCGGCCGACATCGCGCCGAAGCCGATCATCGCGCGGAAGCCCCAGTAGGTCACCGGCAGGTTGGGCACGTAGTCGATCGGCTTGCCCGCGAGCGAACCGAGCTGCGGGTCGTCCGGGTAGTTCGTGCCGTACTTCGCCTGGTACTCGGTCACCAGGTTCTCCACGCCCTTGACCTCGGTCGTGAAGTCGTTGTGCGCCAAGAAGGAGAGCAGCGCAGGCACGTTGAACGTCTTGACGTCCTCACAGTTCGAGCCGCTCACGTCACCGATCGCGATGATCGAGAAGCTCGCAGGTTTCTCCGTGTGGCACAACGCTTCCGCCGACGCCATCTTCATCGGCTGCTGCTCGAACATCAGCTTGCCCTGCATGTCACCGGTGATCGCCAGCACCGCGAACGCCACCACCCCGGTCCAGCCGCCGAGGCGCAACGACGAACGCCACACCGCGCGGTGCTCGTCGTCCTCCGAACGCTTGCGCCACAACTGCCAGCCCGCGACACCGACCAGGAACGCCGCGGCCACCGAGAAAGCACCCGCGAGCGTGTGCGGGATCGCGGCCAGCGCGGTGTTGTTCGTCAGCACCGCCCAGATCGAGTTCATCGTCGGCTTCCCGTCGACGAATTCGACCCCGACCGGATGCTGCATCCACGAGTTCGCCGCCAGGATGAAGTACGCGGAAGCCACGGTGGCCAGGGAGTACGCCCAGGCGCACGCCAGGTGGACCTTCTTCGGCAGCTTGTCCCAGCCGAAGATCCACAGCCCGAGGAAGGTCGACTCGACGAAGAACGCGACGAGCCCTTCCATCGCCAGCGGCGCACCGAACACGTCGCCGACGAACCGCGAGTACGCGCTCCAGTTCATCCCGAACTGGAACTCCTGCACGATCCCGGTGACCACGCCCATCGCGAAGTTGACCAGCAGGAGTTTCCCCCAGAACTTGGTCATCTTCAGATAGCGCGGATCACCGGTCCGGACCCAGGCCGTCTGCATCCCGGCGACCAGGACCGAAAGCCCGATGGTCAGCGGGACCATCAGGAAGTGATAGACGGTGGTTATGCCGAACTGCCACCTAGCGAGATCGAGAACCTCCACGCCTCAAGCCTGCTCACCCCGAGGGTGACCCGCCAGTTCAAGTGGTCCTGTCCTCAGCGGGACGTAGGTCCCGCGCCCGGCTCAGCCGAGGCCGTCGAGCGTGAGCCGCGCCTCGTCGGCGATCTGCCGCCGCACACCCGAATCCCCCAGTGTCAGCACGTGGTCCAGCGCCAACGCGTACGCCGCGTCGAAAGCGTCCTCGACAGCGACGGCGATATCGGGCTGGACGCCGACGCCTTCCCAGTTGGTCCCCGTGACCGGGTTCACGGCTCGTCCACCCGGGACGGTGACATCCAAATGGGTGTCCACTTTGTACTGCTGACGCGGATTCGCGCCGCCGCCGGTCACCGCGCCGACCGTCTTCGCCCGCCCCAACTGCTGAAGCGAGTAGCTCAGGTCCTCCGCACCGGAGAAGGTCTTCGGACCGGTCAGGATCCACACCGGCTTGTCCGCGCCGAACTTGCGTCCCGGCACGTACGGCAGCGTCCAGAACTGGTTGGTCACGTCGCCGTCGCGCAGATAAATGCTGTTGAAGTGCACGGGCTCGTCGACCAGGTAGCTGATCAGCAACGCGACCGCCGCCGGACTGCCGCCCCGGTTCTCCCGGACGTCGATCAGCAACGCGTCCGCGGTCGCGAGCAGCGTCATCGCCGCCGCCAAGGCCTCGCCGGCGATGTCCGGCCCGTAGAGCAGCTTCGTCTCCAGGTAGCCGACGTTCCCGGACAGCCGTCGCGCCGACGCGATGCCGAAGCCGTTCAGTTCGGCCTCGTGCCGGTACACCTCGGGATCGAAGGACTGGCCGTCCACCTCGGGCAGCGGGTCGACGTGATGCCGCAGCCGCAGATGTTTGTCCCCGTTGACCGATTGCAGGTCCCGAGTGACCGCGGCGGCGAACGCCTTGTCGTCGAGCCCGGCGTACGCGCCCTCGCCCAGCCTCGCCTGCAAGAACACCACGAGCTTCTCGGCGACATCGGGGAACACGTAGTGGCTCCGCAACCGTCCGCACACGTCATCGATCCGCGCTCTCTCGTCCATGATCGCGGACGCTACCAGCGGCGACTGAAAAAAGAATTCGGTTTGCCGAAATCTCCTTTCCGCCCGGCCAAGAAACACAATTCGCCCGCACATGCCGCCCGATTCGGAAAAGCCATCAGCTTGCCCTTTCCCGAACCTCCCCTTTATCGTTGCAGTGAAAGGGGTGGAAAACATCATGTCTGGCTCGATGCTGGCGCTCATCAGCGCGTTTGGCCTGGTACTGGCCGTGGAGCTACCGGACAAGACACTCGTCGCCACCCTCGTTCTCACCACTCGTTTCCGCGCGTGGCCGGTATTCGCCGGCGTCACCGCGGCCTTCGCCGTGCAATGTGCGATCGCCGCCACTTTCGGCAGTGTGCTCACTTTGCTACCGGAGGCGCTGGTGACCGCGATCGTCGCCGCGATGTTCGGTATCGGCGCGTTCATGCTTCTTCGTGAAGGGTTCAGCCCCGGCAAGGACGGCGGCGAGGACGCGTCGCGTTCCGGGCCGAGCCCTGCGACCTTCTTCCGCTCCGCGCTGACGTCGTTCGGCGTGCTGTTCGCCGCCGAGTGGGGTGACGCCTCCCAGCTCGCGACGGCCAGCCTCGCGGCCCGCTTCGGCAACCCGTTCGCGGTCGCGCTCGGCTCCTTCGTGGCACTGGTCGCCGTCGCCGGACTCGCCGTCTTCATCGGCGCGAAGGTCCGGAGCCGCATCCGCCCCAAGCTCATCCAGCGCGTGGCGGGCTTCGTCTTCGCCGGGTTCTCGCTGTTCGCGCTGACCCAGCTCGTCTTCTGAGGCGCACGGGTTCTTCACAGGTTCGCCGGGTAACCTTTCGGAAACGAAAAGGTGAACACCCGCCCCGACGTGCCTGGAGAAACCGGTCGTGACCTTGCCAAAGATCATCGCGGCCCGTGCCGTCTCCCCCGTGCACGGCAGGCTCGCGATCTTCGGCATGGCCGTCGCCGTCGCCATCTCGATCGATCTGCACCTGCGGCTGTCCAGCCAGGTCAGCCCGATCTGGCAGACGCTGTCCGAGTACGTCTACGGCTACCTCTCACCCGGCTCGACGGCGGCGCCACTGTTCGGCGCGATGTGCCTGGCGCTGGGGCTTGGTTCGCTCGCTCTGCTCGGCGGTATCGCGAAGGCGCACCGCAGCGGTTACGAGTCCGTTCTCGTCCTGCTCGGGGTGTGGTGCGCCGGGCTGTTCGTCCTCGCGCTCGTGCCCGTCGACCCCGAGGGCCAGGCCCGTTCTCTGGCCGGGCAGATCCACAACTACGCCGCGCTGACGGCCTTCCTCGCGCTTCCCGCCGCCGCCTGGGTACTGACCCGCCCTGGCCGGGCGCGCTGCCCGTGGGAGCCGCGCCGCACGACGATCCGGCGGCTCTCGGTGGCGAGCTTCGCCGCCGTGGTGATCGTGCTCGGCGGGTTCGTCTGGACGATGCTCACCGGGCCGTCGCATCAGGAGGTCACGCTCGGCCTGTTCGAGCGGCTGCTGTTCGCTGTCGACCTCACCCTGCTGGCGACCATGGTGCGCCCACTGCTCAGCGGCCGCTGACGCGCTACTCGGGCTGTTTCAGCACCTCGGCCAGCCGGACGGCGGCCCCCAGGACCGCGGGACCCACCACGGAGGCGTCCAGCGGCTCCAACGACACGACACCGAGGCTGGCCTTCAATCCCGGCACCCCGCGCACGGGCGCGGCGACCCCGGACGCGCCCGCCTCCAGTTCACCGGACGACGTCACCCAGCCTTCGCCGCCGGGACGCAGCGTCATCGCCTTGCCCGCGGCTCCGGCGGACAGCGGATGGCGGGTGCCGACGCGGTAGGCGACGTGGAAGCTCGTCCACGTCGGTTCGACGACCGCGACGGCCTGCGCCTGGTCTCCCTGCGCGACCGACAGATGCGCCGTCGCGCCGACCTTCTCCGCCAGCTCGCGCAGGACCGGCCTGGCCGCCTCTCGCAGCTGCGGGAGGACCTGCCCGGCGAGCCGGAGCAGGCCGACACCCAGCCGCACCTTGTTGCCGTCGCGCCACACCAGGCCGCGTTCGGACAGCGGGACGAGCAGCCGGTAGACGGCGGCCCGGCTCGCGCCGATGGCGACGGCGAGTTCGGAGATCGTCGCCGCCTCGCCACCCGCGTCCGCCACCGCTTGCAGCAGCGCGAGCCCTCTGTCCAGGGTCAGCGACCCTTCACGGGTCACAAGAGTCCAAGTTCTCCGAGGTCGGCGACCGGCTCGTCGAACGAGGCCGCCGCGTACGAGGCGAAAAGCCCTCGCACGGCCTTCGCGGCCGGCTCCGACATCCCCTTGGCCTCGTCGGCCAGTGCGGCGCTGTCGGTCGACTCCAGCGCGGCACGCACGTCGCCGCCCGAGAGGGAGCGTGCGGACGCGACGATGAGGTTCAGGAACCCGTGATGGGTGAAGCCGCTGGTCTCGTCGGTATGCCGGACGGCACGGTGCAGGCTGTTCGTGGCCTTGAACGAGGCCCCGCTCGAGCCGCTGACCACCGCGAGGAAGTCGGCGACCTCGTCGACGCTGGGGAAGTTCTCGCCCGCCTTGCCGCCGCAGCGGATCTTCGGCCAGCTGCCGTGCTCGATCACCTTCCGCACGCCGTCCAGCCAGCCGACACCGCGCCGCGGCTCGACCACCCGGATGACGTCTTCGGGCACGAACTCGGAGACGCGCTCCAGCCAGACCTCGTCGACGTCCGACGGCGCCGGCATCTCCACCATCCGCAGCGCGAGGATCTCGCTGCGCGATTCGACGATCGAGATCGCCTTCGGGACGCCGCCCAGGCCGGTGTCGATGATCAGCGACAGCGGCAGCGGCTCCTTGGGTTTGATCTTGATGAGTTCGGTGATGAGCTCGGGCAGCCTCGACGCCTGGCACAGGAACACGCCGAGGACGCCGGAGTGTTCACCGGTCCTCGACGCGAAGTGCGCACGCAGCGCTTCGGGCATGGACGCCTCGCCGGGCGGGAACAACGCCGAGTCGTCGACGAGCCGCGCGAACAGGGGAGGGATTCCTCGGGGGCCGGGTGGCGTGAGTTCCACAGCGCTTGACACGACTGACACGCTAGTAGCGTACGACATCAGGACAAAATCGTTCGCACAACGGACACGTTCCGGGGAGATTCCGATGCCTTACTACCGGCAGGTAGGCGAGATCCCGCACAAGCGCCACACGGCGTTCCGCAAGCCCGACGGGGGCCTGTACGCCGAGGAACTGATGGGTGTCGAGGGCTTCTCGGCGGACTCCGCGCTGCTCTATCACCGCGGGCTGCCCACCGCGATCGTCGACGCCGTCGCGATCGAGGACGAACGCGGCCCGATCACCCCGAACCACCCGCTCAAGCCCCGCGCCTTCAAGACCCAGGACCTCAAGTTCGGCGACGCCGACGCGGTCACCGACCGGCGGCGGCTGTTCGGCAACGCCGACGTCACCATCGGTTTCGTCCACGCGACGCAGCCCTCGCCGCTGTACCGCAACGCGGCGGGCGACGAGCTCTTCTACGTCCATGGCGGCAGCGCCACCGTCGAGACGATCTACGGCTCGCTGGAGATCGGTGACGGCGACTACCTCGTCATCCCGACGTCGTGCACCTATCGCGTGCTCCCCCACGACGAGATCAAGCTGCTGACCATCGAGGCGCGCGGCCACATCGGCCCGCCGAAGCGCTATCTGTCGGCGAAGGGCCAGTTCCTCGAGCACTCGCCGTACTGCGAACGCGACATCCGCGGCCCCTCCGAGCCGCTGGTCGTCGACGGCACCGACGTCGAGGTCCTCGTGCGGCACCGCGCCGGGCTGACGCGCTACACCTACGCGACCCACCCGTTCGACGTCGTCGGCTGGGACGGCTGCCTGTACCCGTGGGTGTTCAACATCGACGACTTCGAGCCGATCACCGGCCGCGTGCACCAGCCACCGCCCGTGCACCAGACGTTCGAGGGCCCGAATTTCGTGGTCTGCTCGTTCTGCCCGCGCAAGGTCGACTACCACCCCGAGTCGGTCCCGGTGCCGTACAACCACGCGAACGTCGACTCCGACGAGCTGATGTTCTACGTCCGCGGGAACTACGAGGCGCGCAAGGGCTCAGGGATCGAGGTCGGCTCGCTCTCGCTGCACCCGTCCGGCTTCACGCACGGGCCGCAGCCCGGGGCGGCGGAGGCGTCGATCGGCGCCCAGTTCTTCGACGAGACCGCGGTCATGGTGGACACCTTCGCGCCGCTGGACCTCGGCGAGGCCGCCGACGCTTCGGAGGACCACCGTTACGCGTGGACCTGGTCCGGCCGGGGCCCTGGCGCCTGATTTCACCGGTCGCGGCCATGGCGGGATAAGTACCGCCATGGCCGCAACGGTTCGGCAACGCGGCCCCGGGCGGGGTGAAACCTCCGGATAATCGGTGTTCCCACCGCTGGAGGTTCTCCATGGTCGTGAATCCCGGTCAGTCCCGAGGCGGCCGCAAGGTCCTGGCGTTCGCGGCCGCGGCGGTGGTCGCGATCGGTTTGATCATCGGACTGCGCGCGCTCACGAGCGACTCCGGCGAAGAGGCCGTGGCAGCGAAGTGCACGACGGGCGACGCGGTCAAGTTGCAGGTGTCGTCCTCGCCGGAAAAGGCGGGCGTGGTCACCGAGATCGCCAAGGGCTACAGCGGCCGTACGGTCGCCGGGCGCTGTGTCGACGTGATGGTGCAGTCGAAGTCCTCCGGTACCGCGATGCAGGCGCTCGCGCGCGGCTGGAACGAGGCGGTGGACGGGCCGAGGCCGGACGTCTGGACGCCCGCCGCGTCCGGCTGGGTGAACCTGCTGCGCCAGAACCTCACCGGCACCGATCACCCCGCGCTGGTGCCCGAGGGCGACCCGGAATCGGTCGCGAACGCGCCGCTGGTCCTCGCCATGCCGAAACCGATGGCCGAGGCGCTCGGCTGGCCCGGCAAGGGCATCGGCTGGAAGGACCTCGCCGCGCTCGCCACGGATCCGCAGGGCTGGGCGAAGTACGGCCATCCGGAATGGGGGAAGTTCCGGCTCGGCAAGACGAATCCGAACATCTCGACGTCCGGTCTCAACGCCACGATCGGCGCCTACTACGCCGCGACAGGCACGTCTTCGGACCTCACCGCGAACGCGCTCGCGAAACCGGAGGCACGGACGTTCGTGCAGAACGTCGAGCAGGCCATCGTCCACTACGGCGACAACACCCTGACGTTCCTGACGAACCTGCAGAAGGCCGACGACCGCGGCGCCGCGCTGTCGTACATCTCGGCGGTGACGGTCGAGGAGAACTCGCTCGTCGGCTACAACCAGGGCAACCCCACCAACGATCCGGAGAAGCGCGGGCAGCACGCGCCGCCGAAGGTGCCGCTCGTCGGCATCTACCCGAGTGACGGCACGCTCAACTCCGATCATCCGTTCACCGTGCTGAACTGGACCGACGACATCCACAAGCAGGTCGCGGCGGACTTCCTCGCGCACCTGCGGGGCGCCGAGGCGCAGCAGAAGTTCAGCGACATCGGCTTCCGGACGTTCGACGGGAAGCCCGGTTCGCAGACCACGTCGGAGAACGGCGCCCAGCCCGACGCGAAGCTCAACCTGATCCGCCCGCCGAGCCCGCCGGTGCTGACCGAGGTGCTCAAGTCGTGGAAGGACCTGCGGAAGAAGGCGAACGTGCTGCTGGTCGTCGACGTCTCCGGGTCGATGGGCGACGGGGTCGGCGGGACGGGGAAGAACAAGATGGATCTCGCGAAACAGGCGGCCGTGGCGTCGTTGCCGCAGTTCAGCGACGCGGACAAGGTCGGGCTGTGGATGTTCTCGACGAAACTCGACGGTGACAAGGACTTCAAGGAACTCCGGCCGGTGTCGCCGATCGGTGGTGAGCCGGGCAGGCAGGAACTGGCGTCGCGGCTGAACGGGCTGACCCCGCAGAACGGAACCGGCCTCTACGACTCGTCGCTCGCGGCCTACGAGTTCATGAAGCAGCGGCTGGATCCGGACGCGATCAACGCCGTCGTCGTGCTCACCGACGGCCGGAACGAGGATCCGGGCGGGATCGACCTGCCCAACCTCGTCGGGCAGCTGCGGACCGAGGGCGGCGGTGAGGCGGTGCGGATGTTCACCATCGCCTACGGCTCCGACGCGGACCTGAACGTGCTCAAGGAGATCGCCGAGACGACACAGGGCGTGGGGTACGACTCGTCCAAACCGGACTCGATCGACCAGGTCTTCACCGCCGTGATCTCGAATTTCTGAGATCCTCGGATATGCGCTTCGTCCGTGAGCTAGCCGAACCGTGGGGACTGCTCCTCGCGGCGACGTCGGCGGGGGCGGCCTGGGCGGTGCAGCTGCCGGTGGTCGCCGCGATCGGCGTCGGCGTGACCGTGCTCGCCGCCCGCGCCGGGGTCGCCGCCGCCACCCGCGCGAAACCCACCGCCGAACCCGAGGAGCGGGCCCTCCCCGACGTCGAACCGGGTTCGGCCGAGGCGGACTGGCTGCGGCGCGCGGAGGCCGCGGCCGACGGCTTCGAGTCGATCTCCGGAGCGCTCGACACCGGCCCGCTCGCCGAGCGGGTGACCGATATGGAACCGGTGGTGCGGGAAACCGTCGACACCCTCCGGCGGCTGGCAGGCCGCGCTTCCGCCACCGGGAAGGCGCTGGCGCGGGTCGATCTGGGCGCGGTTTCCGCCGAGAAGACCCGGCTGACGAAAGACCTCAAGACCGCCGACGACGACATCCGCGGCGACCTGCTGCAGTCGCTCGAAGCCGTGCAGGCACAGGAAGACGTGCACACGCGGCTTTCGAGCGCGCGGCGGAAACTGCTGGCACAGCTGCGATCCGGCGCACTCGGTCTCGACGGCCTGGTCGCCAGGGCGGCCGAACTGTCGGCCGCCACCGGCGATTCACTGCTCGACACCACGACGATCGGCGAGCTGAGCGAACAACTGGAAGGGATCCGGCGGGGCGTCGTGGAGACCGAAGAAGCGACGCGGCGCTCGCTCAGTTGAAGGGGACTTTCCCCTCATCTCACGCGGTGAAGGGAGCTTTCGTCGCGTGGCATGCGGGGAAAGTCCCCTTCAGCGGCCGAACTTGACCGGTCCGAAGACCGCGTGACCAGGCACTCCGGCCTTCGCGGCCTTCCCGGCCACCGGCACACCGAGCACCCACAACCGCCCGGTCGCGGCGATGCCGGCGGCCAGCGACGGGTCCGACCCGCCGGCCCGGACGGTGACCTGACGACCGTCGGGCAGCACCGTCCGGCCCTGCACGGTGACCATGCCGAAGAGGTTGACCGACGCCGGTCCGGACACGACGGCCAGTTCGGTCCACCGCGGCTCGGGCGCCGGGCGGGCCAACACGAGCGCCGTGATGGCGAGCCCGATCGCCGCGAGGAAGCAGAGGACCGCCAGCACCCGCGTCTCCGACACGAGGCTGTTGCCGCGGTCCGGGAGGTCGAGGGCGATCCAGACCGAGAAGCCTGCCGCGACCAGCGTGATCCCGGCACCGATCAGGTAGTGCGACGCGAGCATCCGCCGGTGCAGGGTGAGCATCCGGCGCGGCGTGACCGGCTCGGCGCGCAGCGGCCGCGAACCTTTCACGGGGGCGTCCCGGATCGCGCCACCTCGGAGGCCCATCACGCCGGGAAGCAGGAAGAACGGGCCGAGCACCCACAGCCGTTGCTGTGCCGCGAGTTGCGCGCGGAGCGGGGCGGGCAGCCGGACGACGAGCCATCGGTCGTCGAGCGGAACACTGACCCGGGAACCGGCCACGACGGCGCCGCCCAACCCGCTCACCAGGCGGAACGGCTTGTGAATGAGCTTTCGCATCCGCAAGGATCCGGCGAACACGAGGTAGCCGCAGTAGAACGAGGCCGGTGCCATGAAGACGAGCAGGAAGACGGGAATGGCGACGCCGTACCGCCCTGACACCGCCAGGACGACGCCCAGCACGACGAGGGTCCCGGCCCCGACGAACGACGTCCCGAGTGTCGTGGTGAGGCGGTCGAGCAGGGGAGCCAGGGCCGGCATGTTCAACGCCGGAATCCCTTCGGGTGGTTCGAGTGCCCGGATTCTGCGGTCTTCCACCTGGTCAACCTATACGCGTGAGCCGAGACGTGATCCAGGCTACTTCCGCTCACCCCGCAAATCAGGTTAGGCTCACCTAACTTAGGAGGTGAGCCGTGACCACACCGACGTCCATTCGCCGCCCGCCGGCGCCGAACCCCGCGGAACGCGCGAAGACGATCGCCACCCGCAACGGGCCGGCGACGCTGATGCCGACCGCCGAGCAGCGCGACCAGCCAGGACAGTACGGCCGCGTCATCCCCGAGCTGCACCACGTGCACACGAGCGGCAGCGTCAGCATCCTGCTGCCGGACGAGCACCACCTGGTGAAACGCTCGCACGAAGCGCAGCGCGGCGAACTCGCGGTGATGGTCGAGCTGACCGATCAGGCCCCGGTCGACCTGCGTGAACCCATCCGCGGGCTGCTGTGGATCACGGGCTGGCTCCGCCCGCTTTCCGAGGTCTCGGCCCGCGCCCGCGCGGTCTCCATCGCCGAAACCCGGCCGGACGAGCGGCTGCTGGACGTCGGGCACGGCCTCACCCTGCTGAGGCTGACCCCCGCCTCGCTGGTGCTCGCGGACGCCGAGGGCACCCACTCGCTCCGGCCGCACATGTTCAGCGCCGCCCCGCCGGATCCGTTCCACGACTACGAAGCGGCGTGGCTGCGGCATCTGGAGACCGATCACGCCGACGTCGTCCAGCAGCTCGCCAAGCACGTGCCCGCCGAACTGCGCGGTGGCTGGATCCGGCCGCTCGGACTGGACCGGTACGGCCTGCGACTGCGGGTCGAGGCCGACTCCGGAGACCACGACGTCCGGCTCGCGTTCTCGCGCCCGGTCGAAGGACCGCCGCAGCTCGCCGGCGAGATCCGCAGGCTGGTCGGCTGCCCGTTCTTCTCCGAGGGTTAGGCGAGTTCCGCCGGAAAACCCCCCTTGGCGATCGGGCCCCACGAGTCGATGGTGACGCGGATGATGCTCTTGCCCTGCTTCACCATCGCTTCGCGGTACTCGTCCCAGTCGGGGTGCTCGCCCGAAATCGCCCGGAAGTAGTCGACCAGCGGCTCGACCGAGTCGGGGAGGTCGAGGACCTCGGCGGTGCCGTTCAGCTGCACCCACTGGCCATTCCACTCGTCGGAAAGGACACAGGCGGACACCTTCGGTTCGCGCCGGACGTTGACGACCTTCGCACGCTTCGGATACGTGGAGACGACCAGGCGGCCTTCGCCGTCGACGCCGCAGGTCACCGGCGAGAGCTGCGGGCCGCCGTCGGCCTTGGTGGTCATCAGGACCGCCCGGTGGCGGGTGGACAGGAAGTCGACCAGCGCGGCACGGTCGACGGTTTCGTTGGTCGCGATGCTCCTTGGCATGACCCGACGGTAACGTGCGACCGATGAGCTGGCTGCGTCCCGAACGCCCGGCGCTGCCGGAATTCGTGGAAGACCCGGCGCGCCGCCGCGCGATCGTCATCGAACTGGTCGTCGTCTTCGGAATCACCCTCGGCCTGTCCGGGCTGCGCAGTCTGCTGTCCCTTGTGGACTCGCTGCTGCAGCCCGTCCCGCTGGCGCAACAACAAGCCCAGCTCAACGTCCCCCAGGCGACGCTGAGCCTGGTAGACCTGCTCAAGCAGCTCTTGAGCGCGGGCCAGCTGGTCGGCTGGGGCGCGCTCGGGCTGTACCTGTTGTGGCGCGGCGGGATGAAGCTCGCGCAGATCGGGCTGGACCGCCGTCGCCCCGGCCGCGACGTCCTGCACGGCCTCCTGCTCGCCGCGGTGATCGGGATTCCGGGACTGGGGCTGTACTTCCTTTCCTACAGCCTCGGATTCAGCCTGTCGGTGCAACCGTCCACTTTGGGCGAAACGTGGTGGCGCCCGATCACGCTGACGTTGTCGGCCTTCGGGAACGCGTTCGCCGAAGAGGTGCTCGTCGTCGCGTACCTGCTGACCAGGCTGCGGCAACTCGGGCTGCGCGAGAACACGTCACTGGTCGCCTCGTCCGTGCTTCGCGGGTCGTATCACCTGTATCAGGGTTTCGGCGGTTTCGTCGGCAATGTCGTGATGGGCCTGGTGTTCGGCAGACTGTGGCAGAAGACGAACCGCCTGTGGCCGCTGATCGCCGCGCACACCGCGCTCGACTTCGTCTCCTTCGTCGGATACGCGCTGCTCAAGGGGCGAGTTTCCTGGCTTCCCTAGCTAAGCTCGCGGAGTGATTGACGAGACGACTCCACCCCGAGTTGACAGCGAAGTCGGCCCCCTGCGTGCGGTTCTGCTGCACCGGCCCGGCAACGAGCTCAAAAGGCTCACGCCTCGCAACAACGACCAGCTCCTGTTCGATTCCATCCCCTGGGTGGACCGCGCGCAGGAGGAGCACGACGCGTTCGCCGAGGTGCTGCGCGGCCGCGGTGTCGAGGTGCTGCTGCTGGCCGACGCGCTGCGCACGGCGCTCGCGGACACCCGTGCCCACGCGGCGGGCGTGCACGCGGCGGTCGACGAGCGGCGGCTCGGGCTCGATCTGGCCGATTCGCTCCGTTCCCACCTGTCGAGCGTCTCCCCGGAGGTGCTGGCCGAGGCCCTGATGGCCGGGATGACGTTCGAGGAACTCCCCGCCGCCGAGGGGGTCTCGCTGGTCCGGCTGATGAACCACCCGAACGACTTCGCCGTCGATCCGCTGCCGAACCTGCTGTTCACCCGTGACTCGTCGGCGTGGATCGGCGACCGCGTCGCGGTCTCCTCGCTCACCATGCCCGCTCGCGTCCGCGAGACCGCCGTCCTGGACCTGATCTACGCCTACCACCCGTGGTTCCGCCACGCGTCCCGCGCGTACGGCGCGCATTCGGCGCCGATCGAAGGCGGCGACGTCATGCTGCTCTCGCCGGGCGTCCTGGCCATCGGCGTCGGCGAACGGACCACCGCGGCGGGCGCGGAGTCGCTGGCGCGGTCGGTGTTCGCGGACGGGATCGCGCACACCGTGCTCGCCGTCCCGATCCAGCAGACCCGCGCGACCATGCACCTGGACACCGTCTGCACGATGGTCGCCGCCGACGCCGTGGTCATGTATCCGCTTTCCCGCGATTCGCTGACCGCGTTCACCATGCGGCCGACCGATGACGGTTCCATGAAGGTGGAAGGCCCGGCCCCATTCCTCACCGCGGCCGCCGAAGCAATGGGAATCGACCGGCTCCGCGTCATCGACACCGGGCTCGACCCGGTCACCGCGGAACGCGAGCAATGGGACGACGGGAACAACACCCTCGCGCTCGCGCCCGGCGTCGTCGTCGGCTATGAACGCAACGTGGAAACCAACGCCCGCTTGGAGGAGGCCGGTATCGAGGTGCTGGCCATCACCGGCTCCGAGCTGGGCTCCGGCCGCGGCGGGCCGCGCTGCATGTCGTGCCCGATCCGGCGCGAAAGCATCTGAAACAAAAATTAAGTAAGCCTTCCCTAATCGATCAGAATTGATTAGGGAAGGCTTACTTAATTGAGGTGGACCTATTGTCGGTAATGGTAACCTAATAGGGGGTAGATCACCAGGCAAAAGTGGAAATCGAATAGCGCATGACGTATCTTTGAATGCATGGCCCTCATCAAGAAGCAACCGCGCTCGAAGTTCTACGAACTGCTGCAGGCGCAGATCCACAACGAGTTCAACGCCTCCCAGCAGTACATCGCGCTCGCGGTCTGGTTCGACGCCGAGGACCTGCCGCAGCTCGCGAAGCACTTCTACAAGCAGTCCGTCGAGGAGCGCAATCACGCGATGGCGCTGATCCAGTACATGCTGGACACCGACCACCACGTCGAGATCCCCGGCACCGGCGACGTGCGCAACACGTTCTCCGACGTCACCGAACTCATCGAGCTGGCGCTGCAGCAGGAGAAGGACGTCGCGACCGACATCCAGCAGCTGGCCAAGGCCGCCCGCGCCGAAGAGGACTACATCGGCGAGCAGTTCACGCAGTGGTTCCTCAAGGAGCAGGTCGAAGAGATCTCCCAGATGTCCACGCTGCTCAACATCGTCAAACGCGCCAACGGCAACCTGTTCGAGGTGGAGAACCACCTGCACCGCGAGTCCATCGGGGACGGCGGAGCCGACACGGGGATGCCCCCGGTCGCGGGCGGCGCGCTCTGACGCACTGACCGCTCTCCCACCACAGAGAAAACCCGGGCTCTCCCCCTTGGAGCAGCCCGGGTTTTCTTCTGCGCGCGGACGACCTCAGCTGAACTGGCAGTCCTGGTTGAGGCTGGTCAGCAAGATGCTGACGGCCGACCCGTCGTTGGCCACGAAGATCCGGTACGCGCTCACCGCGCCGGCGGGCGCGACGTAGGCGCTGCCGTCCTTCGTGCTGCCGGGGTACGCGGCGAGGATGTCCGCCTCGGTCGAGCCGACCCCGATCCCTTCCGGGGTGTGCACCGTGCCGGCCGGGTTGATGACGGTGATCCCGTTGCCCTCGGTCAGCGACACCGACGTCGGCCCCGGAACGGCGGATCCCTCCGCATAGCCGTAGGTGCAAGCGCCACGGACCTCTTTCGCCCGCAGCGGCCCGGCGGTGGCCTCGGCCTCGGCCTCGCTCATCCCGAGCCGGAGCTTGCCGAACCCGGCTGAGGTCAGCAGCGCGCCGGTGGTCACCTTGCCCTGCGCGGGCGGTTTCGTGGCCGCGGTGCTCTTCGGCGGCTTGACGGGCCCGTCGGAGGCCGTCGACGGCGGTGGCACGGACGTCTGGGTCGGCGCTGCCGCCGACGACGACACCGGCGGCGCCGAAGTCCCCGGTCCCGGCTGCACCTGGCTGGTCGCGGACTGTCCCATGCTGAGCTGATCGGCCGAGATGACCGCGCCGTTGTCCTTCGAGTGGATCGAGAAGACCGCGAGCCCGCTGCCGACCATGACCACCGCGGCGGCCATCCCGCTCGTCGTCTGGATCATCTGGCGGCGACGACGGCGACGACGGGCGCCCTCGACGATCGTCTCGGGATTCAGCGTGGATCCCGCGCCCATCCGCTCATCTGAGAACAGGTCACGCAGCTTTTGCTGCACGTCCTCCTCGGACATGTTCATCCCGCTTCCCTCCCTTCACCTTTGGGCTCGAACAGTGCGAGCTTCGTGCGCAGCGACGCGATCGCCTTGCTCGCCTGGCTTTTGACGGTGCCCTGGCTGATGCCGAGCGAATCCGCGATCTCCGCTTCGGACAGCCCCTCGTAGTAACGCAGGACCATCACCGCGCGTTGCCTCGGCGGCAGCGCGCGTAACGCCTGCCACAGCGGCTCGTGCTCGAACGGATCAGCCGGACTGTACGGCTGCGTGTCCGGCAGGTCGGCGACCAGGCTCTCCCGTTTGGTCCGGCGCCACCGGCTGACGTGCGCGTTGGCCATCGAACGGCGGATGTAGGCCATCGGGTCGCCGGTCTTGTGCTGGACGTAGGACCAGCGCGAGCCGATCTTCTCCAGCACGGTCTGGACCAGGTCGGCGGCGTCGTGCGGGTTCCCGGTGAGGGCGTGGCCGTACCTGAGCAGACCCGGCAGGCTGGCCTGCACGAAGTCGCCGAAGTCGGTGAGCTCGGCCGGCACGTCTCTCCCTCGGGTCTCGCCGGACCCCCAGACATCCGTCCCCGAGATGACCGTCGCGGCAGCGGTCACCGTATCGCCTCCTCCCGGGGTCACTCGGCCAGGTATCTCTGGCTCACCTCTCCCGAAACGCATGACCGCCCCCACAGGTTGTCTTCAGCCGCGAACCATTTCGAGAGACGCCCGTCCGGGTGAGGCGTTGCGCTTCTCAACGTCTCGACACGGACTCGGGAATCTTGAACGAACCGTCCCCCCGAAGAGGGAATTCGTGCACGGCCACCACCGCGTTACGCGGTATCGGACCGTACACATGGGGAAACTGGATCCCGGCCGGATGCGGCGGGTCGCCGTCCTCCCAGACGACGGGCGCGCCGACGAGCGCCGGGTCGATCTCCAGCAGCACCAGATCGGTGCGGCCGGGGAACACGGCGCCGGCCGGGATATGCGCCGTTCCCGGGTCCGAGCAGTGGATGAAGCCGTCGGAATCGAGGGACGCGGCGGTGTAGACGCCGCCTTCGGGCACCGCCGCCCACTCGCCCTGCCCACAGATATGAAGGATCACGCGCCCATCCTGACGCAATTCGTCCTCTGATTGCGGTAGATGCGCGTGCAACTACCGCAACCAGAGGACGAAACGCGAGGGGTGGGTCAGCGGATGGTGAGCTGGCGGCCGATCAGACCGTCGCGGGAGCGGCGCTCGGTGGCGTTGAGCGGCTCGGTGTCGAGGGACTTCAGCGCGGCGTCGAGCCGGACGCCGAGCTGGTCCTTCGCGTCGGCCCACTCGCGGGCGTGAGCCTCGGGGTCGAGGTCCCACACCGGGACGAGCAGCCCGTGCGCACGGAACGAACCGGCGTAACGGGAGCCCTCGCCGAGGCCCAGTTCACCGGCCGCGGACAGTCGCGCAAGCGCTTGCAGCAGCAGGTTCTCCGGTTCGGGGCGGACCCAGCGCAGGTGCGCCTTCTCGCCGGCGAGCACCCAGTACGCACCCGCGCCGAGGCGTTCGGTCGGCATGATCGCCGCGTTCGCGCGCTCGAGGGACAACGCGACGTCGCCGCTCGCGTCGGCGTCCTCGGGCAGCCACCAGGCGAAGTCGTTGTAGAGCGTGGCGTCGAGTTCGACGCTCGTGTCGAGCAGGTCCTGCAGGCGGGCCTTCTCGTCGGCGGTGGGCGGCGTCGTGGTGTCCGGCACGGACAGGACGTCGCCCTCCTTGGCCTCGAGCACCCACTGGAGCGCCCGGCCGAGGTCACGGCTGATGTCCGAGGACCGGGTCTGCACCTGCATCCCGACGTAGCGCTCGCCGTCGGACCGGACGAACGCGGCCGCCGCCATCGGCAGCACCGTGCCGAGGGTGACCTTCTCGCCGGAACCCGCCAGCGTGAGCGCCGCCGTCGCCGAAGGGACGAACTCGCGCAGCGCGATCAGCTCGGTCTCCGCCGCGAGCCCCTCGAAGGGCTGGCCGACGAAGACGTCGCGCACCTTCGGCTTGCGATCCGAAGTCGTCTTGGGACCCTTCTTGCGCGAACCCTTGCCCACGTCAGCCTCCTCAAGCTCGGTTCGGAACGCTATCGCGGGAAGGGCGGGGGCCTCGTAAGGCCCCCGCCCTTCCCGCGCGCGATCAGGACCGCGAGGCCGGGCGACGGCGCATCAGGACCACGCCACCGGCGCCCGCCACACCCGCTCCGGCCAGCCCCGCGATCAGCCAACCGGCCGGCGCGGGCTCGTCGACGGGCCCGCCGCCGGTCTGCGGCGCGCCCGCCGGGACCTTCGAGACCTGCTTCGGCGCCTCCTTCTTGACCGGCTCCTTCTTCGCAGCCGGGACGACCTTCACCGTCGCCGAAGGCTCGACGGTGTCGCACAGGAGGACGAACAGGTAGTCACCGGGCTTGGCACCCGGAAGCGCCTTGTAGGTCACCTTCACGTCGGTGCCGCCGGCCCGCTTGACCGACTTGTCCGAGACCTGCGTGAACCCCTCGGGAGCGACGATCGAGAAGCCGTGCGGCGTGACGCACCGGCCCTGGGCGGTCACCTTCCCGCCCGCCTCGACGGCCTTCGGCGAGACCCAGAACTTGGTGCCCTTCGGCTTCTCCGGCATCTCGACCGGCGCTTCGGTGGCGAAGGCGGTCGCGGGCAGCAACGCGAGAGCGGCGGCGGTGAGACCGGCGAAAAAGGCATGACGAATACGCATGGAAATACCCCAGTTCGAAAGAGTCGATTGCTTTCCGGGCCAGACGGCCACGAAATCCCCTTGCCGTCCCGCGCTTCCGCGTTCCGACACCCCTAGAGACGCCGGGCCACGGCCGAGGTTCAGCGGAGTTGGTAACGAAAGCGTCGCGCGGAAAACCCCCGCCGTCACCGAGATCAACCGGATCGGCCGGTTTCAGCGGCCATTCGTGTACCACGGAAACATGACTGAAAATGGTTGTCATCATCCGGACGATCTAATCGCGGGTGATCAGCCTGCCGTTTCACCCTCACCGCACCGAATACTCGATGACGGCGCCATCCCGGCGTCGTAGTGCGGAGAAGGGATCCACAGATGAGCACCTCCAAGCGCCGGGCAGCGCTGGCCGCGTTGCCCGTGGCACTCGGGCTGATGCTGGCCGGGCCCGCGGTGGGCACGGCCTCGGCCTCACCGCAAACCGCCTCGGCCGACCAGGCCCGCCACTGCCTGCTGCTGTGCGGCGGCCACCACCACGGGCACCATCACCACCACGGGCTGGGCCTGCACCTGGGGCTCTGGCTGCATCTGTGACTCCCGGCGCCGCGCCGGGGCGACTCCCGGCGCGGCGCGGCTACAGTCGGGACGTGTTCGACCTCGCCGATCCGGCCTTCCTCGCGAACCCGTATCCGTCCTTCGCCGAACTCCGCGAGCGCGGCGAAGTCCACCGGCACGACGGCCTCGGCATCGCCGTGGCGGTGTCGCACGCGGCGTCGGCCGCCGTCCTGCGGCATCGCGGGCTCGGCCGGATCTGGCAGGACGCGCTGCCGGTGGAGCGGTTCGCGTCGTTCAACCTGCTGCACCGCAACTCACTGCTGGAGAACGAGCCGCCTGCCCACACCCGGCTGCGACGGGTGATCGCGGGCGCGTTCGGACGCGGGCACGTCCAGCGGCTGCGGCCGATGGTCGCCGAACTCGCGGACCGCATGGTCGACGACCTCGCCGCCGAGATCGCCGAAACCGGCTCGGCCGATCTGCTGGCGCATCTCGCGCAGCCCTTGCCGGTCGCGGTCATCGCGGAACTCCTGGGCGTGCCGGTCGAGGGCGGGCCGCGCATGGTCTCGTGGTCCAACCACATCGTGAAGATGTACGAGTACGGACTCGCCGAAGAGAAGCGCGACGCCGCCGAAGCCGCCGCCGCGGAGTTCGTCGAGTACCTGCGTGACGTGGCGAAGCAGCGCGCGAGTTCGCCCGGCGACGACATCGTCAGCGATCTCCTGCGCAGCGAGCTCACCGAGGACGAACTGGTCGCGACCGCGGTCCTGCTCCTGATGGCCGGGCACGAGGCGACGGTGAACGTCATCGGGAACGGCGTCAACGCGCTGCTGACCCACCGTGACCAGTGGGAACGGCTGTTGGCCTCCCCGGACCTCATGGACCCGTGCGTCGAGGAGCTGATCCGCTTCGACGCGCCGCTCCAGCTCTTCGAACGGACGGCGACCACCGACGTCGAGATCGCCGGATACCGGGTGGCCGAGGGCGAGAAGATCGGCGCGCTCCTCGGCGCCGCCGCACGGGACCCGAAGGTGTTCGACCGGCCGGACACCCTCGACATCGGCCGCACGCCGAACGCGCACCTCGGCTTCGGCATGGGCATCCACTACTGCGTCGGCGCCCCGCTCGCGCGGGTGGAGATCGCGGCCGCGCTGACCGCGCTGACCACGAAGCTGCCGGGGCTGAAGCTCGCGGAGCCGCCGGAACGACGGCCGGAGTTCGTGATCCGCGGCCTGCGGTCGCTCCCGGTCACCGCGGGCTAGGGATACTCGACGACGACCTCGTAAAGCGCCGCGTTGGGCGTCGCGATCTCGGCGGCGCGTTCGGTCGACGCCTTGAACACCTGGTTCTTCCCCGCCGCTTCCCAGGCTTCGCGGCTGTCGTAGTGCGTCACGTTGACGAGCTGGAAACGCGAGTCCGGCAGCAGCGCGCGGTGGAGCTTGGCGTCGCGGAAACCGGGCGCGTCACGCATCAGCTTCGCGCGCTCTCGCCACGTTTCGACGAACTCGTCCACGCGGTCCGCGGGGATCTCGAAGACGTTGATGAAGGTGACGCCGTCGTCGCTCATGAGCACAGTCTTGAACTTCGAGTGAGCTGGAGGTCAACGGTGACCTGGCTCACTCCGCGCTCGTGAGTGGCAAGGACGGTTCTAACCGCCTTTACCACTCACGAGCCAGCAGGTCAGCGCACTGAAGAGGCGGGACGCTCGCGCCGGTCCGGGTCCGGAGCGCCGTCCACCTTCAGCACGCGAAGCAGGCGAAGCCGCTTCTCAGCCACGGGAGCGAGCAGACCGGACATGCGCTTCACGAGCAGCGCCGTCACGACCGCCAGCCCGGCCGCGGCCAGATCGGTCAGCGCGACCAGCACGACACCGTCGGCCAATGCCTGCACGCCGTCACGGAACCGCCAGACGATGACCAGCCCGAGCAGCAGCCAGTTCAGCACCCAGACGCCCCACCAGACCATCACGAGCCGCGACGGCTTGGGCCGCGTTTCGCGGGTCCGGCGCAGGACGGCGTGCTCGAGTTCGGCGACGATCGGCAGCACGAGGATCAGGTTCACCACCGGCACCAGCACGAACGCCAGCACCTGCCACTGCCGCCTCGGCGGCACCTCGCCGGAGGCGTCCGCGGCGGCCTGCCTGGCCACGAGCAGCCACCACACGGTGAGTCCCGACGGCAGCAGCGAAAGGATCGTCGTGAGCAGGCCGGTGGTGATCACGAAGGTGTCGGAGACCGTGACGACGGACGTCGACAGCGCGGAATCGCGGCTCTGCACGAGCAGGACGTAGCGCCAGATCTCGGAGGCCGCGGCGGCGAGCGCGAGGACGGCGAAGGTCCACAGCACCGGCAGGACGCTG
Source organism: Amycolatopsis sp. BJA-103 (assembly GCF_002849735.1). Classification (GTDB taxonomy): domain Bacteria; phylum Actinomycetota; class Actinomycetes; order Mycobacteriales; family Pseudonocardiaceae; genus Amycolatopsis. The sequence goes on along the minus strand of NZ_CP017780.1, from coordinate 7,856,068 downwards.
CGCGTGATCACCCGCAGCCGCTCCCCGGCGGTGACCTCGCCGGACGCCGTGCCGGGGACCGCGGTCGGACGCCGCCAGACCAGGTTCGGGAAGCCCCATCGCGGCGGGACCGGATAGGACGGCGGACCGGAGTAGTGCTCGGCCACGGGTTTGCGCCGCTGCGGCCAGGCGCCCGGAGGCGGCGAGGCGACCCAGCGGACGCGATAGCGCGCCGGCTGCGGCCGCGGCTGCTGCATCGGCGCGGGACGCACCGGCGGCACCGGTGTCCTCGGCGGGTAGTGGCCCGGCTGCACGGTTACAGCACTTCGGGGTCGACGCCGGGATGGTCGCCGACCATCGGGCGCCCTTCCTGCTGCCAGGAGCCCATCCCGCCGGCGACGTTCACCGCGTCCCAGCCGCTCGCGTTGAGCCACGCGGCGGCGCGGGCGGACCGGCCGCCACTGCGGCAGATCACGTAGACCGGCTGGTCGTCGGGCAGGTCGTCGAGTTCGCCGACGCGCGTGGGCAGTTCACCCATCGGGATGTGCTTGGCGCCAGGGGCGTGCCCGGCGGCCCACTCGTCGTCCTCGCGGACGTCGAGCAGCGCGACGCCGTCCTTGGGCAGATCACGGACGGCGACGGTCGGGATGTCAGCAGGGCTCACCACCCTGCCATCCTCGCATCCCGTCCCGTTGCGCGCGCGTGAAGAACGCCTCAGTGCCGGACGGCGGAGCTGGCTCCTTGCCCAGGACAAGCGCCCATACGCGTGAGCCCGCCCCGGCCGAAGGCCCCGCTATCGCGGTGGCAGGGCGCCCTGGCCACTTAGGTGACGTGAAAGACCAGGCCGCGTCCTGCCGACGTCGATCGCGGTCGCGGGTTCACCGGCAAGAACTCAGTGCTGGGCGGCCTTTTCCGAGCCGGCACCGGTGAGCGAGCGGACCTCCATCTCGGCGTACTTCTTCTGGTTGTGTTCCTTGGACAGCACCGTGCCGAGCCAGCCGAGGAAGAACGCGACCGGGATCGAGACGATGCCCGGGTTGTCGAGCGGGAACCAGTGGAAGTCGACGCCCTGGATCATCGAAGCGCTCTTCCCGGTCTTCGGATCGATCGGCTTACCCGAGACCGCCGGCGAAAAGACGATCAAGATGACGCACACGATCAGCCCGCCGTAGATGCTCCACAGCGCGCCCTGGGTGTTGAACCGCTTCCAGAACAGCGAATACAGGATGGTCGGCAGGTTCGCCGACGCCGCCACCGCGAACGCGAGCGCCACCAGGAACGCCACGTTCTGGTTCTTCGCGAGGATCCCGCCGACGATCGCGACGGCCCCGATCACCAGCGCGGTGATCCGCGCGACGCGGACCTCGCTGTCGGGGTCGGTCTTGCCCTTCTTGATCACGCTGGCGTAGACGTCGTGTGCGAACGACGCCGACGCCGTGATCGTCAGGCCCGCGACCACCGCGAGGATCGTCGCGAACGCCACGGCCGCGATGAATCCGAGCAGGACCGGGCCGCCCAGTTCGAGTGCCAGCAGCGGCGCCGCAGAGTTCGTCGTCCCGGGCGCCTTCGCGATCACGTCGGGGCCGACGAGCGCGCCCGCGCCGTAGCCGAGCACCAGCGTGAACAGGTAGAAGATGCCGATCAGCGCGATCGCCCACACCACCGAACGGCGCGCGTCCTTCGCGGTCGGCACCGTGTAGAAGCGCATCAGCACGTGCGGCAGGCCCGCGGTCCCCAGCACCAGCGCGATGCCGAGCGACAGGAAGTCCAGCTTGGTCGTGCCGGTCTTCCCGTACTGCTTGCCGGGACCGAGAAGCGCTTCCCCGGTCTGGCCGCCCTTGTCGACGGCGGCCTGGAACAGGCTGGAGAGGTTGAAGCCGTACTTCCCGAGCACCCACATCGTCATCGCGAACGTGCCCGCGATCAGCAGGACGGCCTTGATGATCTGGACCCAGGTGGTGCCCTTCATCCCGCCGATCAGCACGTACAGGATCATGATCACGCCGACGACGGCGATCACCAGGTCCTGGCCGAGGTTCCCCTCGATGCCGAGCAGCAGGTTCACCAGGCCGCCCGCTCCCGCCATCTGCGCGAGCAGGTAGAAGAACGAGACGGCGAGCGTGGAGACGGCGGCCGCCGCGCGGACCGGGCGCTGCTTCATCCGGAACGCGAGCACGTCGCCCATGGTGAACTTGCCGGTGTTGCGCAGCAGTTCCGCGACCAGCAGCAACGCCACCAGCCACGCGACGAGGAACCCGATCGAGTAGAGGAAACCGTCGTAACCGTTGATCGCGATGGCACCCGCGATACCCAGGAACGACGCCGCGGAAAGGTAGTCGCCGGAGATCGCGATCCCGTTCTGCGGACCGGTGAACGCGCGTCCCGCGGCGTAGTAGTCGGAGGCGGTCTTCGTATTCCGGCTCGCCCGGAAAACGATCACCAGCGTGATCGCGACGAATACCGCGAAAATGGTGATGTTGAGGGTCGGGCTGCTGCCCTGTACGCCCGCTGCCAGCGTTTTCACCGTTCGGTCCCCTCGATCTCGTGCCGGAGCTTGTCGGCGAGCGGATCGAGTTTCCGGTTGGCGTACCGGACATAGAGGCCGGTGATCACGAAGGTGGACACGAACTGCAGCAGGCCGAAGACCAGGCCGACGGTGATGTTGCCGAAGAGCTTGGTGCCCATGAACCCGGTCGCGTAGTCGGCGAGGAGCACGTAGAGCAGATACCAGAGCAGGAACAGGACCGAGACCGGGAAAACGAATACCCGGAGCCGTCGCCGCAGCTCGGTGAATTCCGGACTCGCCTGCACCTTTTCCCAGTCGGATTCCGGATCGGACCCGAGGTCTTGATCGGTATCACTCACTTCGGACCTCCCACCTGCCGCAACCATTCGCTGATTTCGATGTCACGAAAGATCATGCCCCTCTTGGGGCGCGAGAGGGGCAATCCATTTGAGTGAACGGTACGACTCTGAGTAGATGGTCACGACTCGAAAGAGTGACTTTACTTCCGGTGGCGGCCCTTGCCGGTGGTGCGCGTCTTCTCTTCGGCCTGCCCGAACCGGGCGACCGCGCGATCGCGCATGAACCCGAGCGGGTCGGGGGCGTGCAGCCGCAGCATCACGCCGTGGACGTCGTCCGGCCGCCCGTACCCGGTCGCCCGGCTCACCACGTAGGTGGTCAGGAACGCCGCGGGCACGGTGATCAGCGCGGGCTGGTTCGAGAACCAGGGCGCCCAGCCACCTGTGTACTTGCTGACGATGTTGACCACCAGCGCGGTCAGCACGAGACCGCCGCCGACGAGCATCCCGGCCAGCGCGCCGGGCCAGCTGAGCTTCCGCCACCAGACCCCGAGCAACAGCAGGGGACTGAACGTGGACGCGGCCAGCGCGAACGACATCCCGACCGAAAGCGAGAGGTCCTCCGACGGCAGCAGGACCGCCAGCGCGAACGGGATCAGCGCCACGATCGCCGTCGCCACCCGGAAATCGCGGACCCGGCCGGGCAGCACGTCGGTGGACACCACCCCGGCGACGCTCACCAGCAGCCCCGACGAACTCGAAAGGAACGCGGCGAAGGCACCGGCCGCGGTCACCGCGCCCAGGATCTGCCCCCAGAGCCCGGGGAGGACCGCGGACGGCAGCAGCAGGACGGCGGCATCGGTCTTCCCGGTCACCAGCAGCTCCGGGACGTACATCCGCGAAAGCGCGCCGAGCAGCGTCGGGAACAGGTAGAACAACCCGAGCAGCAGCAGGACGTGCACCGTCGTGCGGCGCGCGGCCTTGCCGTCGGGGTTGGTGTAGAAGCGGACCAGGACGTGCGGCAGGCCCATGGTGCCGAGGAAGGTCGCGAGGATCAGCGAATAGACCTGCAGCAGATCGGTGAGACTGCCCGAACCCGGCCGGAGCCAGTCGCCGTTGGACGCGGGCGCGTCGCTGACCACCGGAACCGGGGTGCCCGCGGTGAACTTGAGCGTCGTGCCCTTGGTGACCTTGTGCGGCGCCTCCGGTGTCCACACCGCGAAACCGTTGGCGCGCGCGCCTTCCACCTGGCCGTACGCCTCGAGCACGGTCACCGAGGTGACCTTGAGCGTGACGTCGGTCTGCACGGAGATCGTGGTGTTCTCGGTGAACATCGGCGGGGCGGGCTGACCCAGCGGGCGCGCGCTGCCCGGTCCGCCGGAGCCGAGGAACACGATGCAGAGGATGAACGTCGGCACCGCGATGGCGAACAGCTTCAGCCAGTACTGGAAGGCCTGGACGACGGTGATCGCGCGCATCCCGCCCGCGATCACGTTGAACCCGACGACGAAGGTCACCAGGATCGCGCCCGCCCAGGCGGGCACGGGCAGGATCGTCGCCAGCGTCAGACCGGCGCCCTGCAACTGCGGGACCATGTAGAGGATCCCGATGAACACCACGAACGCCGTCGAGACCCGGCGCAGCATCGTCGAACCCAGCCGCATCTCGACGAAGTCCGGCAGCGTGTACGCGCCCGACCGCCGCAGCGGCGCGGCCACGAACAGCATCAGCGCGAGATAGCCCGCGGTGAACCCGATCGGGAACCAGAGCGCGTCGGCGCCGTCCTTGAGCACGATGCCCGCCACGCCCATGAACGACGCGGCGGAGAGGTACTCACCGGAGATCGCGGCCGCGTTGCGGCGGGAGCGAACGGTGCGCCGGGCGACGAGGAAGTCATGCGTGCTGACAGCCGACCGCGAGGAGCGGTGCCCCAGATAGAAGGTCAGGACCGCGACCAGCACGATGCCGGCCATCGCCCACGGATTCAGCTGCACGCCACGAATCCTCGCATGTGCGGCTCCGCGATCAGTTCTCGATCATGTCGACGAAGTCGCGTTCATGACGTTCGGCGAGCCGGTTGTACCAGAGTCCGATGCCGAACAGGAACGGAAAAGGTGCCACGCCGAGGATCAACCAGGGCAACGGGATGCCCAGAACGACCACCCGGCCGAATGACGGGATCAGGTAGAAGAGCACCGGAAGTGAACACAGAGTGACCATCACCAGCAGTGCCAGCAGGGAGGCCGTCCGCAGCTGGATCTTCACCAGATCCCGGACCAGGAGCTTGCCCCAGCTGGTCTGTTCTTCGAGTTCGACCCTGGCCCGCAGGGTGCTGGTGGCCTGCCGCGGATCGGCGAGGATCACCCGCTGCCGCTTGGGTTTCGCGTGGTGCTCGGGCTTCGCCTGCTCGTGCTTGGGGCCGGACGGGGCACCCGGCACCGGCTCGACGGCGGCCCCTTCGGCCGGCGCCGGTTTCTTGTTCCTGCCCTTGCCGAGCGTCGGATCCGGTTCGCGGACGCCGTTGACCCGGCGATAGTAGTCGTCGGTCACGTCGACCGGTTGGCGCCGACCAACCGGTCCTTGAGCGCGCGCGTGTGACGGCGGCTCACCGGCAGCACCTTCTCCTCGTTACCGATGACGACCTGATAGCCGCCCTGGCCCATGCGCAGCTCGGTGATCAGCGGCAACGAGACCAGGAAGGACCGGTGGATCCGGACGAAACCCGCCTTCTCCCAGCGCTCTTCGAGTTGCGCGAGCGGGATGCGGACCAGGTGGCTGCCGTCGTTGGTGAACAACCGGGCGTAGTCACCCTGCGCCTCGACCCAGCGGACCGAAGACCTCGGGATCAGCTTCGTGGTGCCCGCGAGCTCGACCGGGATGACCTCGTCGTCGTTCTTGACGAGCCCCGGGCCGCCCTCGGGTCCGCCGAACTGCGGCGCGGCGTTGGCGGCGAGTTTGTCGATCACGCGGGTGATCGCGCGGTCGAGACGATCCTGTTGGTACGGCTTGAGCACGTAGTCGAGCGCGCCGAGGTCGAAGGCGTTGACCGCCTCCTCCGCGTGCCCCGTCACGAACACCAGCGCGGGCGACGGGCGCAGCGCGGCGAACACCCGGGACATCTCCATCCCGGACAGTCCGGGCATGTCGATGTCGGCGAACACCGCGTCCACGATCGGCAGGCCCCTGGCCTTGCGATCGCCGAGCCTCGGGTCGTCGGTGGACAGCAGTCGCAGCGCCTCCGAAGCGTCTATCGCCGGGAAGACCAGGGCGACGTGCGGGCTGTTCCGGAGACAGTGAACGAGTTCGTCTAGCCCTTTGGGCTCATCGTCCACCGCAAGGACAATGAGCTTCCGGGTGTCATCGTGAGCACTCACAGTGAGTCGCATAATGCCCATTGCCGGGGTCCCTGTCCAGCCCGCTTCACGAAAGTCGAACGAAAAGGACGGCACCGGCACCCCCGCGCCCGGGGTGGCCGGTGCCGTCATCTTTTCCGGTGACACGAACCGCCTCGCCGTGCCACACCTATCCCTTCACGGAGTGAAGGTGAACCAGTTGACGCTCACGAAATCGGCGGGCTGCCCGCTCGTGAAGGTCAGGTAGACGTCGTGTTTCCCGGTGATCCCGCTGATGTTCGCCGGCACGGTCCGCCAGTTCTGCCAGCCGCCGGTGTTCCCGACGGCGAAGCTCCCGACCGGTGCGTTGGACCGGCTGTCGAGCCGGACTTCGACGAGCCCGCTCACCCCGCCCGCCGCTCCGGACGCGACCCGCGCCTGGAACTGCCTGCCGGTCTGCGTCCCGAAGTCGACGCCCGGATACGACGCCCAGTCACCGTTGCCCGCGGGACCGATGTTCTGGCCACCACCGGAATCGGACGTCGCCTGTTTGGCGATCCCGGCGGCCTGGCCGTAGGACTCCGCCTGGATCGTGCCGTACGCGCTGCCCCCGCCGGGGCCGCTCGACGTGGTCGTCGTCGGTGTCGTGGGCGTGGTCGGCGTGGTGGGTGTCGTGCCGCCGCCGCGGGTCAGGACGGTGACGTAGTCGACGAGCATCGGATGCCCCGGCACGATCCCCGGTCCCGGCGTCGTGGTGCCGGAGTTGTTGTTCGGGAACGCACCGCCGATCGCGACGTTCAGCAGCACGAAGTAGCCCGCGTGGTTCGTCATGTTGGCCCAGGTGGTGGCGTCGACCTGGTTCTGGGCGACCGAATGGAACTGCTGGCCGTCCACCAGCCAGCGGAAGACGTTCGGGCTGACGCTCGTGTCCCATTCGAAGGTGTACGTGTGGAACGCGCTCTGGCAGCTGGCGCCGGGGCAGGTCCGGCTGCCGACCAGGCCGGTCGTCTCGTTGCACGGGCCGCCGGGGTTGACGCCGCAGTGCAGCACGCCCCAGACCGAGTTGATCCCGTTGACGTTCTCCATGATGTCGAACTCGCCGACGGCGGGCCAGTTCCAGTAGTTGCCGCGATACGGCGAGCCGAGCGCCCAGAAGGCGGGCCAGTAGCCGAGTGCGGCGGCGCCGGTGACGTTCGGCATCTGGATACGGCCTTCGATCCGCAGCGCGCCGCCCGACGGCGGTTTGAAGTTCGTGCGCTGCGTTTCGATCCGCGCGGAGGTCCAGTTGCCCGCGCCGTCACGCTGCGGCGTGATCCGGAGGTTCCCGGCACCGTCCTGGGCGAGGTTGGCGGGGTTCGCGGTGTAGTTCTGGATCTCGCCGGTGCCCCAGTTGCCGGGTCCGCCGGGGTAGCCGTGGCCGGTGTCGACGATCCAGTTCGCGCTCGACGGGAGCGAACCCGCGGCGCCGGTGAAGTCGTCGGTGAACACGGTGGTCCAGCCGGACGGCGGGGGCGGGACGGCGGCGGAAGCGGGGATCGTGAGGGGAACCGCGATCAGGGCCGCGCCGACCGCCGAACCGAGCGCGAGCTTCCAGCGGCTCCGGCGGGTCGCATGGGGAGAAGTAACGGACATCGGACCTCCTCGTCAACGCTGTCGAGGGTTTGTTGCCGTTCACAACAAAGCGGTATGTCCGATATGAGACCTGGTCTGAACCACTTACGCCTACCACCGTTCGGGTGAATCCGTCCCGTTCCCAAACGCTATGAAGGGGACTTTCATTGCAAAATTTGCGATGAAAGTCCCCTTCATTGCACGCGCGTCAGAGGCCGAAGCGGCTCCAGGCGGCCTTGCTCTGGACCGCGTCCAGCAGCGCGCTCGCCGCGGCGGGAGCGCCGATGCCGAGCCGCGCCAGCAGCGCCTTCTTCGGTTCGGCGACGGAGATCTCGGCGTCCGGGTACCGCTCGGTGATCACCTGGCGGAGGCTGCCGACGCCGTCGATGAGGCCGAGCTCGACCGCGCGGGCGCCGAGCCAGACGTCCCCGTTGAACAGGTCGTCGGAGCCGGAAAGCCGGTCTCCCCGGCGCTCGGTGACCCAGTCGACGAACAGTTCGTGAAGCTGGCCGTGCATCTTCTTCAGCCACTCGACGTCTTCCGGCTTCTCCGGGCTGAACGGGTCGAGCCGGGACTTGTTCGTCCCCGCGGTGTGCAGCCGCCGCTCGATGCCGAACCGCTCCAGCAGGCCGGTGAACCCGAACCCGCCGCTGATCACGCCGATGGAGCCGACCATCGACGTCCGGTGCGCGTAGATCTCGTCGGCCGCGCAGGCCAGCCAGTATCCGCCGGACGCGGCGACGTCCTCGGCGAAGGCAAGGACGGGCACGTTCTTCTCGTCGGCGAGCTGGCGGATCCGCTCGGCGACCAGGCCCGACTGCGTCGGCGCGCCACCCGGTGAGTTGATCTGCAGCGCGACGGCCTTGAGCCGGTCGTGCGCGAACGCGCGGGTCAGCGCCGATTCGACGGCGGCGAGGTTGATCGACCCCCTGGCCAAGGGTGACGGGGTCGGCGTGATCACCCCGTGCAGCTTCACCACGGCGACGACGTCCTTGCGCTCACCCCGATCGCCGATCATCGGGAGACGGGAGGTCAGCTTGTCCGCAACGCTCATACCGCCAGGTTACCGACGTTCAGGAGGGCAGCACGCCGCTGCGCGAACCGGCCACCCCACTGGCCTCGTTCGGGCCACCCTGCGGGGGGACGGCGGCGCTGTCGGCGGAGAAGTCCGGCAGGTTCGGCCGCACGCCGGGCATGAATTTCGGCACCCGCAGGGTCACCTTCATGCCGGCACCGGGAGCGGTCTCGACCATGAGCGCGTAGTCGCGGCCGAACACCTGCTGCATCCGCTGGTTGATGTTGCCGAGCCCGACGTGGGCGCCGGTGCGGTGCTGGCTGCGGAGGTCCGCGAGCTTGGCGGGCTCCATGCCGATGCCGTCGTCCTCGACGCTGATCAGCGCCTCGGCGCCGTAGTCCTCGGCGATCACCGTGACGCAGCCGCCCGACGGCTTCGACGCGAGGCCGTGTTTGACGGCGTTCTCCACCAGCGGCTGGATGATCAGGAACGGGACGACCACCGAAAGCACCTCGGGCGCGATCTTCATCCGCACCTCGAGCCGTCCGCCGAAGCGGGCGTTCTCGATGGTCAGGTACCGGTCGATGTTCCGCAGTTCCTCGGCGAGCGAAGTGAACATTCCTGACGTCCTGAACGAGTAGCGCGTGAAGTCGGCGAAGTCCTGAAGCAGCTCTCGCGCCTCCTCCGGATCTGTCCGGATCAGCGACGAGATGGTGTTGAGCGCGTTGTAGACGAAGTGCGGCGAGATCTGCGCGCGCAGCGCCTTGATCTCCGCCTGCTGGAGCTGGTTCTTCGACTCGTCGAGGCGCGCCAGCTCGAACTGGGTGCAGACGAACTGCGCGACCGCGTCGGCCATCTGCACCAGCCGCCCGCGCGTGCGCCCGACGACCAGCAGCGCCGCCTCGGTCTCGCCCTCGACGATCAGCGGGACGATCACCGCGGTCCGCATCCGGCAGGTGCCGCGGTGGTTGCACGGCATCTTGTCGTGCGCGACGACCTCGCGGCGGTGCTTGCGGATCGCGTTGCCGATGGCGTCGACGAGATCGACGTAGTGGTCGTTGGCCTCGCCGTCCCAGGACAGCAGCGTGCCTTCGCTGTCGGTGATGCCGACGGCGACGCAGTCGAGCATCTCCAGCAGCTGGCTGGTGATCTTGTCGGCGACCTGCTCGTCGAGCCCCTCACGGAGATCCGGCGTCGCCTTGGACATCCGGTGGACGGCCTGCAGCACCGCGTTCTCCACGATGCTCGCGGGACGCCTCAGCTTGATCAGCAGGACGACCACGAGGATCGCGAGCAGCAGCGCGACACCCCACGGGATGATCTGCGCGATTTCGAGCCCGGACACGGCGTCCATGCTCTGCGCTCGACCAACCGGGTGCAAGAGCTGCTCCCCACTTTCCGTTGAGTTGTGACAACTGAGGGTGGGGCCGACCCTACCCAAGACCGGGGTGTTCTCCCCATGGTCACTCCCCGTCGACCAGTAAAGACTCCTCCGTAGGCAATCGCTTCCGGGGGAGGAACACAATGCGCGGAACGGGGAAGCTCGCGGCGGGCGCGCTGGCGGGGGTCCTGCTGGCGAGCGTGCCGGCGGGGACGGCGGCGGCGACCGGGGATCCGGTGCGCACGGCGGTCGGGAACCTGGTCGCGGAAGGGGGATTCCCGGGAGCGGTCGTCCAGGTCCGGAACGGTGAAACGGTCTCGCGGTTCGGCGCCGGGTACGCGAACCCGGTCACGCGCGAACCCGCGGGACCGCATCACCGGTTCCGGATCGCCAGCAACACCAAGGCGTTCGTTGCCGCGGTGGTGCTGCAACTGGCGGGTGAAGGCGCGCTTTCACTCGACGATTCGATCGAGCGGCGGCTGCCCGGCGTCGTGCGCGGACCGGGCTACGAGCCGGAAAAGATCACCCTGCGGATGCTGCTGAACCACACGAGCGGCGTGCACGATCCGCTGGATCCGCATTTCTTCGACCCGTACCTCGTCCGGGGGAACCGGGCGCACATCTATCCGCCGTCGGAAGTGATCCGGCGGTCGCTCACCGACCCGCCCTCGTTCGCGCCCGGGACGAAGGCGGACTACTCGAACACGGGATATCTGTTGCTGGGCAAGGTGATCGAGAAGGTCACCCGCAACGACGTCCGCGAAGAGATCCAGCGACGGCTCCTCGATCCGCTCGGCCTCGGGCGGACGTACTTCCCGCTCTGGTCGCCGTTCCTGCGCGGACCGCATCTGCGCGGATACGACCTGAGTGAACCGGCGAAGGACATGACCGTGTTCAGCCCGTCGTACGACTGGACCGCGGGCGCGATGGTCTCGACCGTCGACGAACTCGCGACGTTCCATCGCGCGCTGCTGGCAGGACGGCTCCTGGAACCGGCGCAGCAGGCGGAACTCGAGCGACTGGTGCCGCAGGGCGAGTTCGGCGCGTACGGCGCCGGTGTCGAGACGCTCAACCTCCCGTGCCCGGGCGGCCCGAAGAGGGTCTGGGGGAACACCGGGGCGGGGCCGGGGTTCTACAGCGTCTCGATGAGCACCGAGGACGGCTCGAAGCAGATCGTGCTGGCGTTGAACGTGTACGACCTGGCGAAGGACGTGGCGCACGAGGATCCGCTGCCGAGCAGTCCGCTGCCGGCGGTCGCCGCGGCCCTCTGCTAGCTCATTTCAGCAGGCGTGACATCCGCCGGTCGGCCAGCGGCTTGCCGCCGGTCTGGCAGGTCGGGCAGTACTGGAACGACTTGTCCGCGAACGAGATCTCGCGGATCGTGTCGCCGCAGACCGGACATGGCAGCCCGGTCCGCGCGTGCACCCGCAGCCCGGACCGCTTCTCCCCCTTGAGCCGGGCCGCGGACTGGCCGACCGAGCGCGTCACGGCGCTGGTCAGCACCTCGCGAATGGCCTCCGAGAGCCCGTCGAGCGCTCCTTCGGACAGCTTTCCGGTTGTGGCGTAAGGAGAAAGCTTCGCCATGTGCATGATCTCGTCGGAGTAGGCGTTGCCGATCCCGGCGAGCAGCGACTGATCGGTCAGCGCCGTCTTCAACCGCTCGGTGCGCCCGGTGAACAGCTTCTCGAGCCCGGCCCGGTCCAACGACAGCGCGTCCGGCCCGAGCCGCGCGATGCTCGGGACCTCCTTCTCCGGATCGCGCACGATCCAGACCGCCAGCCCCTTCTTCGTGCCCGCCTCGGTGAGGTCGAACCCGGGACCCGCGGCCGCGTCGAGGTGGACGCGCAGCGAGATCGGCCCCTTGCCGGGTTTGAGCGGCGTCGGCGACAACGCGTCGGACCAGCGCAGCCACCCCGCCCTCGCCAGGTGGACGACCAGATGGAGATCCCCGGCGACGAGGTCGAGATGCTTGCCGAAGCGGCCTGCCCCGGTGACCTCGCGGCCGTGCAGCTCGGTCCACGGCGGTGTCGCCGTCTTCAGCACGCTGAGGGACGACACGTCGACACGGAAGACCGTCTTGCCCACCGCGTGTTCACGCAGGTGGTGAGCGAGCGCTTCGACCTCGGGTAACTCGGGCATGCGCCCAGTCTCGCGCGTTCAGGCCGCCGCGACTACTCCACCGGGTGCAGCGGACCGTCGAAATCGGGCAGTGAGTGCTTCTGGATGGTCTTGGTGATCTTCGAGACCTCGCCGCGCACGGTGAACATGCCGCGGATCGTGCCCACCCAGCGCTCGGACGGCCTGTCGCCCGCCAGATCGCCCTCGGTCTCGGCGACCACGGTCCACGGACGGCGCAGAATCCACCGCAACGGGAAGAACAACGCGATCAGCAACAGGGCCAGCGGAACCCAGGACGGGATCATCACATCCGTCGGGGTCCACATGATGAGCACGAGCGCGAGCACCGCCGTCACGACGATCATCGCGATCCCCGGACCGTAGCTGCCTGCCACATCGTGCTCGAAATCGTCCGCAGTCGCGGGAGCACGCCATTCCATCTGGGCTCGGACCACCCAGTCACGGCCGTCCTCGCCGTGCACCAGCCGGTTCATTCAGTCGCCTCCCGCGCGGCCGCTCGCTCGTCGTGAGCGACCCCCACCGTACCGTGATCACGGCCGGATTCGCGAGAGTTCGAAAGCGATACGTCCCTCTCGGGAGTTACGGGCACGTCGGGTAGTCGATGTCCGGTTCCGGATAGTGAGAAGTCGGCTTCACCGGGCTCGGCTCGTCCTCCGACGACTCGTCCGGTGGCGTCCCGGTGCCGCCGTCAGGGGTGCCAGTCACCGGCGAAGTGGACCCTTCCGGGTCTGGCGCCGCCTCCGTCGTGTCCGGATCCGAAGGCGTCGTGGAGTCCCGTGGCGTCGTTGTCGGGTTCAGCGACTCCTCGGTCGGGTTGAGCGTCTCGGACGGCGGGATGTCGTCCCGCTTCGAGGTGGTCTGGTTCGTGCCGGTCTCCGACGGGACCTCGTTCCGCGGCGAGGTCTCCTGCGACGGGACCAGACCGGGCTGTGGCTGAGGCTGAGGCTGAGGCCGCTCGAAGTCTCCGCCGCCGAGTTCCTTCCGCGCCGTGCCCGCACCACCGGGCAGGTTCGGCAGGTCGGCCACGCCGAGTTCGGCGCCCGGGCCCAGCCCGGTCGCGACCGGCCCGGAACCCTTGCCGTGGAGCCGGTCTTCGGCGATCCGCTGCGGCGGGATCTCCACCGGCCGATCCTGGGCCGGAGGGGCGACCTGGGCCGGCAGCAACGCCAGCTCCGGCAGCCCGCCACCGGACAAGCCGATCGTGTGCGTGACGTCGGTGCCGAACACGGCCGGACCGGCGACGATCCCGACCGCGCCCGCGGCCGCCGTCGACGCCACCGCCATGCCGACCTTCACCTTCGAGCCGAGCAGAAGCCCCTTCACCGACGCGGCGAAACCGGACAACGCCCCGCTCGCGTGGGCACCGGCCGCGGCAGGCAGCAGGAGGGCCACCACGCCGGCGTGCGCCCGCAGCGAAGAACAGACGTCACGCAGCTCGTCGTGCGTGGCCCGGCAGGACTGGCACCCGATCAGGTGCGCCTTGATCCGGCGAGCCTCGGCCCCGGTGACACTGCCCGCGGTGAACCCGCCGAGCTTCTCCACCACCGCCCGGCACGAATCCGGGCCGCGGTTCACCGACAGATGCGCCTGCAGATACGCCGCCCGCAGGCCCTGACGCGCCCGCCGTGCCAACGCCGCCGTCGCGTTCGCGCTCAGCCCGAAATGCGGCGCGACCATCGACGGCTGCTCGCCCTCGACCTCGGTCTGCCACAACACCGAACGCCAGCGCTCCGGCAAACTCGTGAAAGCCGTCGTGATCAGCGAGTGCTCGGCCGTCCGGGCATGCGTGTCCGCGCCCGCCCCGGCCCGGAAGGTCAGCTCGTCGTCGCTCACCGGAACGTCACGGCGCGCGCCATGCCACTCCCACGAGACCCGGCGAGCCACCGTCAGCAGATACGCGCGGACGTAGTCCCGCGGACCGGCACCCCGGCGCAACGCCTGAAGCACCCGGAAGAAGGTCTCGGCCGTGATGTCCTCCGCCTCCGACCGATCGGAGGCCAGACTGCGGGCCAGCCGCCGCACCGCGGCGGCGTGAAGTTCGAAAAGCTCTCCGAAGGCGGCGTCCTCCCCCTCGCGGAGCCGCTGGAGCAATGCCTGCTCGTCGGATTCCGAGGCCGCCTGAAGCGGCACCGTGCCCTGCTCGGTCATCCGGCCAGGCACCTCCTCCCCGAAGGACTCACCATTCGGTCGAATGGGGACACCATACGGAGGTATGCAGCCGTCGTCACCCCTTGTACGCCAGGTGTGACACCGAAGCACCTGTCGGGGTGGGTCAAAACCGCTACAGACGGTCCGTGTATGGTGTGTTCACTGCTTCAAACGAGTGTTGAAGCGTGAAAGTCACATGCGGATGTAGCGCAGCTGGTAGCGCATCACCTTGCCAAGGTGAGGGTCGCGGGTTCGAATCCCGTCATCCGCTCGCAAGTGGGCGCGACGTGTCCAGGGAACGCCTGGACCATGGCTTGCTCGCCATCACTCTCGGGGGCCGAGCCCCCGAACCCCCACGGTGCCTGCACCTCACCTTCTCGGGTGGGTGCCGAGCACGTGGGGTTTCTTGTTTTTCCCTCCTTTTGCTTCGATCCGGTGGTTACTAAGTGCTACAGGTTCAGTGAGCGGAGTCACACGACCGTAGTAATTCGGATTTGTGCATATGTGGGGTGCCGCCCTCGTGCTCAGGAGGCCATGCAGGCGGGCTGCGGGCGCTTCCACAAGGTCACCAGCCGACCGTTCGGTAGGGGCCGCGTCGTGACCGGCGTGAACCCCGAAGCCGTCGCGGCGGACACCATGGACGGCGGGTCCACCTTCGGCTCGAACTCGTTGATCGTGCCCGTCGCAGTGAACAGCAGGCACGTCTTGCTCGCGTCGCCGCTGTTGCTGTTCCGGCGCGAAGTCAGCCAGGCCCGGTAGTCCGGCTCGGTGTTCCCGTCCTCCGTCGGACTGACCTGTGGCAAAGCCACCCCGTAGCCGTACCTGCGCAGCATCTCCAGCTGCAGGGTGTTGGTGTTGAAGAGCCGGTCACGGAACCCGAACGCCGTCGCCCCGCCCAGCGCGTGGTTCTCCTCCACCTGCCCGGCCGCCCACTCCGCGACGGCCTTCCACTCCCGCACCGTCTCCACGCTCACGGGTTCGGTGACCCGGCCACCCGGATCGACGTAGATCTGCGGCGACCCGCGGCCGTCGGTGATCTTGGACGTGCCCAGCACCGGGAGATCCACCGACCAGACGTGCGCGGTCGGCAGCCGCAGGTCCACCAGCGGCACCGACGCCACCAGCCCCACCACCGCGACCGCGAACGGCAAGGCCCGCCGAAGCGAACGATGCGCGCGGTACAGCCCCCAAAGCGCCAGGATCGCCATGGACGGGATCAGCGGCAGGAAGAAGGCCGTCCCCGCGTTCTTCGACGTCAGCACCGCCACGCCGCCTTCCGCGACGAGCAGCGCCGACGGGAACAACGGGGACGCCACCATCGAGCGGAGGGTTTCCTTCACCGGACCGGTCCGGACCTTCGCGACCGCCACGACGATCGCGGCGACCAGCCCGGCGCACAGCAGCACCGTGTGCGGCAGCCCGTGGTCGAAGATCAACAGCTTCAACCGCTGGACCCAGGCACCGGGATTGAAGACGCCCGCCTGCTCCCCGAACTCCACGGACTGCTTCCCGTAGCCGAAACCCGTGAGGTACTGGAAGACCCGCACGCCGTTGGGCACCAGCCAGATCGCCGCGACACCGGCACCCACGACCGCCGCCAGCGCGAACCACTTCAACCGCTTCATCCGGTCGTGCGGGACGGCCGCCTGGATCAGCGCGGCCAGCACCAGCCCGGGCACGAACGCGACGGCCATCGTCCTCGACAGCGGCATCAGCCCGACGAAAATCCCGAAGAGCACGACGAACTTCGGTTTCGACAGCCCCTCGGAACGGACCAGGAAGTAGATCGCCGCGGTCGTCATGACCGCCGCGGGAAGCGCGAAGTGGTAGGCGCGGGCCTCGAAGATGACGCCGGGGGCGGTGGCGATCAGCGCGGTGGCGATCCAGGCGAACGGACGGCCCGCGACCCGGTTCGCCACGGCGTGCGTGAGCAGGATCAACGCCACCCCGGCCAGCAGCGGGACGACGAACGCGGCGACCGTGCCCGTCCCGGTCGCGAAGAAGTGCAGTGAGGTGAGCGCCGGAAGCAGGGGCGCCTGGATACCCGGGGCCTCGACGGCTTCGACCCAGCCGGTCACTCCGTCCCGGAGCGCGGCGCCGTGATTGTTCAAGGCCATGCCGAAGTAGCCGGCCTCGTCGATGTCGAACACCTGGCCGTCGCGGTAGAGAGCGATCCACCGGAAATTGACGGCCAGCCAAGCGAGCGCCACCCCGAGCAGGACCCATGTGTTCACCTGGACGCGGCGAATCCCCCTGGTCAAGACCATGGTCGAGAATCTAGCCGCGCGGGCGGGCCTGCCGGCTCTCGGGCGCTTCGTTCAGATCTCGTAGCCGTCGATCACGGTGGGCGCGACCGGGGACAGATGGTCGTCGCCGCGTTCGGTGACCAGGCCGCGGGCCATCCGGTACACCTTGAATTCGTTGTCGTGTGCGGGATCCTGGTCGTCCCAGACGTGCAGGAGACCGTAGGAGCCGGGCGCGAGGTCGCCGACGCGGGTGAACAGGTCCACCAGCTCCGGCGCGATGGCCGTGCCGTGCTTGTCCATCCCGCCCAGATGCAGCACCGGCACCCCGGCGGCCCAGCGCAGGTCCACCAGATCGCCGTCGTCGAAATCGCGGACGGCGCGGTGCACCCGTTCGACGATGCGCTCGAGCAGCGCCGCGTCATCGTCGCCGGAAGGGCTCGCTTGGATGGTCACCCACCCGTGATATTCGAACACCTGCCTGAGTTTAGGCAGGTCCGCCCGCCGGACGGCGGTCAGCCCGCCATCGCGGCCGGCGCGCCGTCACGCCGCAGCGCGTTCTTGAAGACCCTTTCGCCGTGCTGCTCGAAGGCGGGCACGAGCTTCTCGCCGTAGACGCACAAGGTCCGTTCCCAGGGATGCCCGAGCGTGCCGAAGCGGAAGTCGTTCGCCAGGAACATGTGATAGTCGGTGCGCGGGAACACCGGGACCGGCCACGGGTCGAGCGCGGCGTGCCGATGCGGGTAGAAGCGGTACGACTGGTGCTGCCAGTGCAGCACCCACACCCACTCGTCCTCGGCGACGCAGTCCTTCAGTGCCGAGAGCGCGACACGGGCGACGTCGTTCTGCTCGACGGCGTACGGGCCGAGCCGGAATTCGGCCGACGAACGGTCCAGTCCCCCGGGCGCGAGATCCCACGCGACCGAGGGAGCGGGCTCACGGAAGCCCGGCCACGCGTGCGCGTAGGTACTCGGCCAGAACGCGAGCTTGTCGTAGACCCAGTACCAAGCCGGCTCATCTGTGACCCTGGAGACGGCTTCCCAAGCGTTGTTCACGAGCGACCCTCGGTGGTTCGGCCGATTAAGACTGGGAAAGCTTCGTGTTCAAGGCTCAAGTTGTCCAGCTCGTGGGCATACTCCGTGCAACTGTCACCTGATCAGGTGTCTTGCGCCGCCGCCGGAACCGTGAGAATGACGGTGTGTGAACGGCGAGCCCACCGAATGCGGGCTCGCCGTCGCTCGATCACGCGGCCGCCTCCCAAAGGCTCATGAAGGCCGAGGCCTCACTCCGTACCCACGGCCGCACCTTGTCGCGGTCTCGCGGCGACAACGCGAACTCCTTCGACCGCCGGACGTCGATCACCAGCGGGCGCCCGCCCGGCCGCAGCTCGTCCATGGTCTGCTCCAGCAGCCACAGCACCAGCTGCGCCGCGTCCCGGCTCAACGGCTCCTCCTTGAAGTAGAGCCAGGTCACGTGGACCGGGCCGTCGCCCTTGCGCAGGCCGAGGTGCGGATTGATGCCCACCTCGAGCGTGCCGAGCCGCCACCGGGACCGGCCGACCTCGGCCAGCCGCAGGTCACGGCGCCCCAGGTAGCGCAGCCAGCCGTTGGCGATTTCGGTGTAGTGCGGCCGCGTGCGCTCGTCCGCGTTCTCGACGAGGGCGCGCATGACCTCGCGATCCCGCCCGGAAATCCGTCCGGCACGGATCGCGTTCGCGGCGCGGAGGTAGAAGTTGAACCCGCCCCGGGCCGGGTCCTCGTACTGACGGCGCCAGCGCCGGACGAAGGAGGAACGTGAGGGACCCGAGCTCGTGCTGTACCCCACGAACGTGGGCAGGGTGATGTAGGCCATCCGTGTCTGCCTTTCGCCGCTGTTCCTGCTGTACAACGACCATTTTAGAACACATGTACGACAGAAACCGGCGCCTTACGGGTGACGTGGGCCAGGAGGCCAGGGACCTTCGAGCAGCTCGGCCGATTCTTCGAGGATCGGCACTTCGCAGACGTCCCTCGGGGTGAGATCGGTCGGGATCCAGTTGTCGAGCATCGCCGACCAGCGGGTGATCCCCCGCAGCGACGACGGGGAGCCGAGCAGCTCACCGACCTCGCTGACCAGCGCGCCACCGGCCGCGGGCGAGAGGTCGCCCTTGACCATCGCGGTGAGCCAGCCGTGGATCAGCAGCCAGCGGGCGTCCGTCGGATCGGCGGGCAGTTCGAGGCCGAGCTCGTCGACTACCTGACAGAACGCCTTGTCGACAGCGTCTTCGGCCGAGGACTCGAGGCCGGCGAGCAAGGCAAGAGAAGGGGCGTCGAGTCCGGCGACGATCGCGTCCAGCCCGGCCTCGACCAGGTGGGACGTGCGGACGTCACGTCCGGCGAGCCTGCCGATGGCCAGCTCGCGCAGCGCGCCGCGACACGCGTCGATTTCCGTCACCGGGCACTTCCCACGTCAGCCACCGTACCGGCGGGACCGGTCCGCCGCCTCTGACCTGCCGAAAGAGCATCACACCGTGGACAGCCGCGGGGTGATCCGGACGTCGAGAACGGCTTCGAGGGCATGCGCCAGCCTTTCCAGCACCGGAATGGTCGGGACGGTTCCCCCCGCCTCGAACCGCGCGACGGCGGACTGCGTCATCCCCGCCTCGGCGGCGAGCCTCGCCTGGGTCCAGCCACGCGCCTCACGCATTTCACGCACGGTTTTACCAAGGCCGTAGGCCAGTTTCGCGGCCTCGTACGCGTCGGCGGCGCCCGGCTCGGCCATCCGCCGCTCGCGTAGCCGCCGCCAATCGGTCCGCTCGGCCATCGTCCTCACTCCCCACCATGCTCGTCAGTCGTATGCCTTCGAGCGACACAGCGCCACATCGCCTTCCGCGCCCGTCGCACCTCACGCTCTTCGCGCATCCGGGTCTTCCGGAACTCGGTCAGCAACACGATCCGCCTGCCGGACGCGATCCAGTAGGTGATCCGCACTGCTTCCCCGTCCAGATGGAACCGCAATTCCCGCAACTTGCCGTCGAGTTGGCGCGTGTACGGCTCGCCCAACAACGGCCCCTGCTCCGCGAGCAGGTCCACGTAGAAGGCCACTGTCGCGAAGTGCGCCGTGGACAAACTTTCCAGCCAGTCACGAACCTCCGGTTCGAGCTCCACGGTACCCCACATCATAGCTTCGATGCTATATATGCAGGTGAGGACACTTTCGAGCGATCTGTGTGCGTCTTCGCAAACGGCGGGCAACGACCCGAAGATCACGCATGATCCGTGCTGGACCGGGTCGTGAATGGACGCAAGAATGTGGAAAGACCACATCAACCACCCATAAGGGTGCATGCAAGACTGGCTGCCCACACCCGGCGGCAGGGGGGCCAAATGAGCTGGCAAGACGAGCTTCGACAGCTGGACGTCGAGCTGGCCGCGGGTCGCATCGGGCACGCCGAACACCGCAGGAAGCGCGACGAGCTCCTGGCCGAGGCCTCCGGCGGGACGATGCCGTCGCCGGTCCCCTCGCCGCTGCGACGTCCGGGCGGGGCATGGCACAGCACCAATCCCGCCGCCCGGCCGGTCGAGATGCCCACCGTCACGGTCCCGCAGCCCCAGCCGTACCAACAGCCCCAGCAGGCCTACGCGCCTCCTCCGCCGCCGCCGGAACAGCGCACTCAGCCTTTCGACACCGAGAAGCCCCGGCCGCGCGAAAAGAAGCCCGTCCCCCGGATCGCGGACCACAAGACGACCGCGCCCTCCCCCGCCGACATCAATCCGACGGTGTACCTGCGCGCCGAGCCACCTCCGATCAGGGACAAGCCGTCGACCCGTCAGCTGAACCGGCCGCTCCCGCCGCTGGCCCCCGAACCCGGTCCGCGGCACCACGCTCCGGCCGAGGACTACGCGGTCGTCGGCAAGCGCAAGCCGACTTGGCTGTTCATCGGCGCCGGCGTGCTGGTCGTGCTGGCGCTGATCATCGGCGGAACGCTGTGGCTGGGTTCGTCGCCGTCCTCGAACGTCGCCGAGCGGCCGCCGTCGCCGAGCATCGCCCAGCCGCCGGACGGGCTCACGCCGTCGGGCCAGCCCAACAGCGCCCAGACGCCGTTGGAAGACCGGCTGCCCGCGCTGCCGGGAACGCCGTCGAAGAACAACTCGACGATGTCGGTCGCGAAGGGCGTCGAGCTCAATCTCTACTCGAGGGCCGCGGGCGATTACCTCGCGTCAAAGAACGTCGCATCGATCACCCACAAGGGCTCGAACGAGGGTACGAACGGTTACCTCGTCCTGGTGATCCCGGCGAACGACGCGAAAGACGCCGCCGCGATCGTCAAGTACTTCCGGGAGAATTCGATCAACGCCGGACTGCGCGAGCAGCGCGTCGGTGACCGGCTCGCCCTCGTCGGCGCGAACAAGAACGGCCAGCTCAGCGGCATCGGTTACGTCTCCGGGACGATGGCCGTGACGACCTGGGTCTCGCAGCCGCTCGGCGGCGACCCGAAGGCGCTCGACACCCGGCTGGAGCAGACTCTGACCTCCTTGGACACCGTTCTCCCGGCGAGCTGAGAAGCGCGGGTCGCGGGGAGATCACGATTCGACCCGCGAGGGCGGACCTAGTCCGGGCAGTGCAGAATGTGCGAGGTCACCGCAGTGGTGGTATCGCGAAGGCCGGGAGCGGGGCTCCCGCCGGAATCGGATAAGGGGGCCGGTGGTGTCCTGGCAGGAAGAGCTGCGCAATCTGGACGAGGAGCTCGCATCGGGACGGCTCTCCGCGGACGATTACCGGCTCCGCCGTGACCAGGTGCTGTCCTCAGCGGTCGCGTACGGCGACCCGGCCCAGCAGCAGGTCCAGCAGCCCGGCCAGCAGCCGCAGCAGCCCTTCCAGCAGCAGCCGCCTCCCGCCGCTCCGCAGCAGCAGGCGCCGCAGCAGTCCGGCCAGCAGGCCAGCGCCGACTCGACCCAGATCATCGCGCCGGTGAACCAGCCCCCGCAGAGCGGTGAGGGCGAGCGCACCCAGGTCGTCTCGAACTGGCAGCAACAGCAGGCCGATCCGAACCGCACCCAGGTCGTGCCGCCGATGGCGTCCCCCGCGGGCGGTTTCCCGCAACAGGGGCATGCGTCCCCGGCGGGCGGCTTCCCCCAGCAGGGCCAGGCCTCGCCCGCGGGCGGCTTCCCCCAGCAACAGCACCAGCACGGCTACCAGCAGCAACAGCCGCAGCAGCCGCAGCAGCAGGGTTGGACCGACACCGACGCCAGCCCGCCGTGGGGTGGTTCGGACTTCCCGCCGATCTCGCCGGTCGGCAGCACGGAGTGGGTCAAGCAGGGCCCCGAGCTGTTCGAAGACAAGCCCAAGGGCAAGGGCGGCAAGATCGCGATCATCGCGATCGTCGCCGTCCTGGTGCTCGCCGGTCTGGGCGTCGGCGGCTACTTCGCCTTCAAGGGCGGCGGTGACGAGCCGGCGGATCCGACGGCCCAGCCGCAGCCGACCCAGTCGCAGAACGCGCCTCCGACGTCGTCGGCCAAACCGAAGACGCCCGAAGAGCTGCTGTTCGAGAAGATCCCGGAGCAGTCCGGTGAGGAAGACTCGAAGAGCGGCGCGATCCCCGCGACCCAGCTCACCGAGCTCGCCGGCCTGGAGAAGGGCGAGGCCGACCTCGTCATCGCCGCGGGCGTGAAGCAGGTCGCGTACCGGGGCTCGCAGAAGCAGCCGGACGAGACCGGTCCGCAGCCGGCGAAGATCTCGGTCACGGTCATCCCGCTGACCAGCCCCGGCGCCGCCAGTGACCTGGTCAAGCAGCTGCGCCAGTACCAGACGGGCAACGGCTTCGTGCAGATCACCGAGCCGCTGCCGGGCATGCCGCCGAAGCTGAACTTCCAGAAGAAGATCGGCAGCGACAAGGGCGCCTACCGCGGCACCTGGATCAGCGGCAACAACATCGTCCGGGTGGACATCCTGCAGAACCCGCTCGGCGGGGAAGACGGTGAGAAGGCGTTGAGCGGCACGTACCAGCGTGCGGTGAAGAAGACGCTGGAAAACTACGCCGTCACCAGCTAATCGATGACCGCCGAGAAGGCACGGCTGCTCACGACTCTGCTCTCCCTCGCCGGGGACACCGGTTCGCTGTCCGACGAGCTGCACTTCGCGGGCTGGGATGCCACCGAGAGCGTCGCGCTCGACCACGGCACCGCGAACGTCCTCCGGGCGCTCGTGCTGCCGAAAGCGGCGAGGGTCCTCGAAGTCGGTGCCGGTTTCGGCGGTCTGACGCGGTATCTGGGCGAGGTCTCGGAGAGCGTGCACGCCGTCGAGGCCGACCCGGTCCGCGCCGCCGCGGTGCGGTTCCGCACCCGCGACCTCGGCACCGTGACGGTGTCCGACCGGCTGGTCACCGAGACCTACGACTTCGCCGTCGTCCAGCAGCCCTACGCGACGCGGAACCTGCTGGACTGGGTTCGCGAGCAACTGTCGCCGACCGGCGCCGTCGTGGTGCTGACGTCTTCGCGTGGTGTCACCGGGACGCTCGCGGCGGCGGGTCTCGAAGTGCAGCGTGAGCTGCTTTGTTCTCCAGGTCACGAGGTCGCCCGCGCGGTTCGCGGCGCGCAGATCGACGCCGAACTGCCCCGCCTGTCGGCCGCGATCAGCGGCGGTCCCGCGAACGGCCTCGCCCTGCTGTGCGGCCCCGGCGCCGCTTCGCTCTGGCCCGCCTACCGGCTCGCGACCTACTTCAACACCGCCGAGCGCGCGGCGTTCGCCTGCACGCGCGCCGACGTCGTGCGCACCGGGGAGGGCGCCGAAGTCCGCCGCACGCCGCTCGTCCCGTCGCCGCCGGTCGCCAGGATCTCGGTCGGACCGTGCACGGACAAGGTGTACGACGCCCCGACGATGGTCGAGGTGCTGCTCGACGAGCCGGAGCGTGTCGCGGAACTGCTCACCGGCTGGCGGGATCTCGTGCGCGCGGAGGCCGCGCGCGGGGTCGAGGCGCTGTGGGATCTGGTGCCGCACAACGTGCTCGTCGACGGCGCGACGCTGCGCCCGATCGACCTCGAATGGCGGAACGCGGGCACCGGAGTGGCCGAAGTGGTCGAGCGCGGAGTGCTTGTGCTGGCCGACAAACTCGCCGACGCGGGCTGGTCCGCGGCGGCGGACGACGGCTCGATGCGCGACCTGGCCTGCTGGCTCGGCGTGCTGATCGGCCTCCATCCCTCCTTTGTGGACGGTGCGACGGCGCGTGAGGTCGACTTCTCGGTGATCGGCTCGAGCGGCACCGTCCACGGCACGCACGAGGTGCGTGAGGCCATCGCCGAGATTTGGCGAAAGCGCCTCCAACGGAGGCCCCACGGGTACCGTTCAACCGACGTCGGCGCCGGTGTGGCGGCGAACGAAGACGAGGTAGCGAAGCGATGACGAGCCTGCATACCGCCGGCATCCTGACCCCGGACCGGCCGGTCGGGCACCTGTTCGAGCTCCGGGGCTGGACGACCGGGATCAGCCGGATCGACGAGATGTCCGTGACCATCGCGGACGTCGAGGCGAACCTGTTCCCCGAGCCGTGCCCGGGCGCGCCCGAAGGCACTTTCGGCTGGCGTGCCGTCCCGGCCACCTGGGTTCCCGCGGGCACCCAGGACATCGTCGTCGCCGGCCCGGACGAACGCGTGCTGAACCAGGCGACCGTCCACGTCGGAACGCTGCCGGGTGAAGAACCGCTGTGGCTGGGCGAACTCGAAGCGCCGAAGCAGGGCAAGGTCGCCGAAGGACACGTCGTCTACGTGACCGGGTGGGCCATGTTGCAGGGCCGCGCGCCGAGCTTGATCGAGGTCATGGTCGAAGGCGGCGGCACGGTCAGCGCGCGCACCCGCCTGCCGCGCAAGGACGTGCCCAAGGAATTCCCCGGCTTCGACGACGCCGCTGTCAGCGGGTTCGAGGCTTGGGTGCCCGTCGACCTCCCGTACGGCGAAGAGCGGACGCTGTCGCTTCGCGTCCGGTACCGCACCGAAGGCGTCGGCGAGGTCGTGTCGGCGAAGCGCACCTTCACGCTTCGCAACCCCGTCGCGGACCCGGACGACGCCGAGCTTTCCGACGAACTCGCCGGTGACACCGCCCGCGCGATGGCACGCGTGAGCATCCCGACGGATCCGAAGCACGTGCTGGTGTTCACGCACAGCCTCGGCGTCGGCGGCGGGCAGCTGTGGCTGCAGGAACTGCTGAGCCGGATGGTGACCGACCACGGCTGGCAGGTCAGCCTGGTCAGCGAAACCGACGGCCCGCTGCGCGCGGACTGCCACGAACTCGGCATCCCCGTCCATGTCACGACGCACTACCGGAACCAGACCGTCCCGGCCTACGAAGGTCACGTCGCCGAGCTGGCGCGCTTCGCGAAGTGCTCCGGAGCGGGCGTCGCGCTCGTCAACACTCTCGGCGGCTTCGTCGGCGCGGACGCGGCGAAGCGCGCCGGAATGCCGACGGCGTGGGTCATTCACGAGAGCTTCTCGCTGCCCGCGTTCGCGTACCAGAACTGGGGCCCGGTGAAGCCGCCCGCCGCGGTTTGGCAGCGCTGGGAAAGCACGCTCGCCGAGGTCGACAGGCTGCTGTTCGTCGCGGACGCGACGCGCGAGATGTTCCTCCCGTACAGCAAGCCGGAACGCTGCCGGACCGTCCGCTACGGCACGCCGATGCACAAGTTCGGCGGCCGGACGCGGTCGGAGACACGGCGGCAGGCGCGGAACATGCTCGGCTACTCGCCGGACGACATCGTGCTGGTCAACATCGGCATCGCGGAATCCCGCAAGGGACAGGCGCCGCTGATCTCGGCGATGGAACGGATCCACAAGGTCCACCCCGAGGCGAAGCTGTCCGTCGTCGGCCTGCACCCGTCGCCGTACGGGCTGGCGATGGAGGAATCGGTCGAGCGCGCCGGGCTGGAGAAGTCGGTCAGCCTGGTGCCGATCCAGCCGGATCCGCTGCGCTGGCTGCAGGCCGCGGACATCTTCGTGAACAGCTCCGACATCGAGTCGCTGCCGCGTTCGATCCTCGAAGCCGTCTGCTGCGGCGTCCCGGTCGCGGCGACCGACGTGTTCGGCGCGCGGGAGATGATCGTCGACGGCGAGACGGGCTGGCTGTTCGAGACCAACGACGTCGACGCGCTGACAGCGGCGTTGCTGCGCGCGCTGGGCACGTCGGCCACGCGCCGCCGCGAGATGGCCAAGGCCGCGCACGAGAAGCTGCTGCCGTGGCTCGACCCGGCGGGCTACGCGCGCGAGTACTCCGAAATCCTGACCGAACTGAGTGGGGGCGTTCATGTCTGACACCGACATTCCCGGCCGTGTCCAGGCCGAGCTGACCCGCCTCCGGGCCGAGCGGCAGGTTTTCACCGCCGAACAGGACCGGCTGAAGGCGAAGCTGGCCGACACCGAGCACGAGCTGCGCGAAGCCACCGCCGCCGCCGCGCCGAACGAGTCCGCCGAGGCGAACCAGGCTGTGTTGAATCAAGAGCTGGCTTCGCAGCGAGAAGAACTCGACGTCGCCAAGGCGCGTCTGCAGGCGCTCGAAGCCGAAGTCCTGCTCGCCCACCAGCAGCGTGACTCGCTGCGCGCGGAGTTGAAGACCTGCCGCGAGGAGCGGGACAAGCTGCGGCTCGCGCTGCTCGACGCCGAACTCGTGGTCTCGGCGGGTGTCGTCGACGCGGACATCCTGCCCGGTGGCGAGCCGTCGGCCGACCGGCAGCGCCTGCTCAACGCCGAACGTCTCGCCGCCGAGATGGCCCGCGAGCTCGACGCCACGCGCCGCACCGTCAGCTGGCGGGTCACCGCGCCGCTGCGGGTCGTGCGGAAGAAGATGGACCGGCCGTGACCGAACTCTGCTTCGTCTCCGCCGAGGGCGGTTCCGCCTTCATGGAGGAGCTCCTGGAGGTGGTCGCCGACGCCGTCCGCACGGCGGGCGGCAAGGCGCGGACGGCGGTCGGCAAGTACCCCGAGGCCGGCGGCGACACCGTGTACGTCGTCGTCCCGCACGAGTACTTCGTGACCGCCCCGGACGCCGACTTCCCGACCGCCGACCAGTGCCGTCGCACCATCGGGTTCTGCGTGGAGCATCCCGGCACCGCGACCTTCGAGCGCAACGCCGAACTGCTCTCCATCCTGGGCGGCGCCGTCGACATCAACCAGGATTCGACCGCCGAACTGCGGCGGCGCGGGATCACCGTCGAGCATTTCCAGCTCGGCTACAGCCCGCTTTGGGACCTGTGGGGCGGCGATCTCGACCGTCCGCGCGACCTCGACGTCACCTACCTCGGCACGGCCGAGCGGCGGCGTTCGGTGCTGCTCGGCTCGTACGCGCGGGACCTCGCCGGGCTGCGGACGCGGCTGCTGACCCCGCCGCACGAGCCGATGACCGCCGCCCGCGTCGACTTCCTGCCGGGCAAGGCGAAGTTCGAGCATCTCGCGCGGTCGCGGTTCCTGCTGAACCTGCACCGTGAGCAGAAGCAGACCCTGGAGTGGGTGCGGACGCTCGAAGCGATGACCAACGGCTGCGTGGTGGTCAGCGAGACCTCCTCCGAGGTCGAGCCGCTGGTCCCCGGCGAGCACCTGGTGCTGGCCAGGCCCGAGGCGCTGGGCTCGGTCGTCGCCGCGCTGGCCGACGAGCCCGAACGGGAACGGCACCTGCGTTCGGCCGCCTACGGTTTCGTGAAGTCGCTGGACATGACGGCGTCCGCGCGGCGGCTGATCGACCTGGCGTCTTCGCTGGGTTCGACGCCGGCCGCGGACCTCGCCCCGGCGCGGGCCCTCGCGACGAGCCTGCGGAACCCGGAGAACGCGCTTGCCGTCGACACGCCGTCTTTCGACGCGCGGTTCGCGGGTGACCGGTCCGCCGGTGGCCCGGCCTCGGCACGCGGGACGGCGTTGTCGGCCCGGATCGCACAGCGCGCGGCGGGGGCCCGGCGGGTCGCCACCCGGCGCTGGGAGTCCGCGGCGGTCTCGCCGTCGGGCTCCGCCGACGTCGACGTGCTGATCGTGCGCCGGACCGGCGAAGTCGACCCGGACGATCTGGCGAACGACCTCCTCACGGGCAGCGTGCGGCCCCGGAAGGTGCTCGTCGGCGAGGACGGCGTGCACCCGTGGCCGCGGCCGCGCCCGTACGACACGCTGCTGCACGACACCCCGCTCGGCCGCGGGCTCACCCGGAACTCCCTGCTGGAGCGCTCGACGGCGTCGTGGCTGCTGGTGCTCGACGGCGGGATGCGGGCCTCGGAGTTCCTGCTGGAGCGTTTGCTGGCCGCTTCGGCGGACGCCGACGTCGTGCACTGCCCGGTCGCGGATCCGGTGGACGGCCTGGTCGGCGCGCTGCCGCCGGAGGAGCGGCGCCTGCGGACGCTGCCGTACCTCGGCAGCGGATATCTGGTGCGGCGGTCGCTGGTCGACGAGCTCGGCGGGTGGAACTCCGAGGTGCTGTTCGAGGGCCTGGAGGATCACCTGTTCTGGCGGCGGGTGGCCGCCGCGTCGCGGCCGACGACGCTGGTGCAGCAGGTCTTGCTGCGGCGGCTGCGGCCGGATCCGGACTCGCGGCCGATGGACCTCGACCCGCATCGGGTTTGGGCGGCCGTCGACAGCGCGCTTTAGCCCACCTCGCGTGCAATGAAAGGCCCGTTACTTGCAAATTTTGCAAGTAACGGGCCTTTCATTGCACTGGGGGTGGGCGCGGCGTTAGCCCGTAAGTGTGAGTTAGGCCGTGTCGGTGAACGTCCTCCCCCGGTGATGCGCCTTATAGGCAGAGCATCGGAAGCCTTCGGATGCCGGACGAGGAGGAGCCACCATGGCCTGGGAAATCGCCCTGGTCGCCGCGCTGGCCGTCGTGTTCGTCATCAGGCTCGCGCTGCAGCTGAAGCGCGGCTGACCTCGTCCGATCACTGTCTTGCGCACCCCGCGGCGCAATGAATGAGGTGAACGGGACTTTCCTCGAGGATCACCCGGTGAAAGTCCCGTTTCACCCCATCGCCACCCGTCTTCCGAGGCGCATCTGCGGAATCCGCCGCGGCCGTGCGGCGCGGGCCGGAGAAAGCGGAGGGCCGTCCTCGCGCAAGCGCTTCTTCACGTGGATCGTCTTGTACCCCGTGCTCAGGTAGCCCTCGTTCTTCAGTTTCGCCATCTCGGCGTTGACCGACGCCGGCGAAGCACCGATCGCGGAGGCGATGTCCGTGTGATTCAGGCCGACGTCGATGACGACGCCGCTTTCGCCGGGGACCCCGTAGAGCGCCTGCAACCGGGTCAGGAACGCGGTCAACCGGCACCGGACCTTGGCCGTCGCGAAACCCAGGGCGACGTTCCGCAGCCGCAGCCGGACGGCCAGGTCCAAGGCGATCAAGGCCATTGCTTGCTTGTCGTCGTCGAGAAAGCCGTGGAACGCGTTCTGCGGGACCTCCAGCACGCGGACCGGTTTCGTGGCGACGAACGAGAGGTGACTCGACCGTCTGGCCAGGCAGTCTTCGACGCCGAGGACGTCGCCGGCGCCGAGCAGGTCCACGATCATCGGCGACGTGCCGCCCTGGGCCGCACGGATCGCCTTCACGAAACCGGAGCGCAGGATCAGCACCGGGGGCGCCGGATCGCCTTGGTTGAGCAGCGTCGTACCCGTCGCGTAGTCCACGTGCTTGCCGAGTTCGAGCAGCCGCTGCCGCTGCCGTTCGGTGACCGCCGCCAGGAAATCCCCGCCCATCAGCCCACCACCGCCGCGAACGCGTAGAGGATCGCCGGGAGCCCGGCCACGAGCGCCGCGACCGCCCCGATGACCTTCGCCGGCTGAGCGACCTTTCCCGCGAGCAGGAGCCGGGTGAGGATCGCGGCGAAAACGATGTAGGCGAGAACGACGACGCCCGCGGTGACCACGAGAAGCGGATCAGGAGTATTTGTCGTCAATAGTGA
The DNA here is from genome assembly GCF_002849735.1 of Amycolatopsis sp. BJA-103. Taxonomy (GTDB): domain Bacteria; phylum Actinomycetota; class Actinomycetes; order Mycobacteriales; family Pseudonocardiaceae; genus Amycolatopsis. Next base: position 7,826,534 of record NZ_CP017780.1, on the reverse strand, counting down.
CTCCCAGTGAGAGAAGAAAAGTGAATCTGGTTCTTGCCCGGCTGGGTGAGAATCACATCAGGTAGGTGACACCGCCGCTCTGCCGTTCCGCCGAAGACTAGTGCTCAGCGGCATTACGAGAAAGCAACCGGACCTCCGCGAAACCCGTCCAGGGAGCCTCCGAAAGGCCATTTCGCGACGGAAAGTGACCGCCATTCCGTGCGGCGACTTGAGAAAAAATCACGCACCGTGCACGAAGGCAGAGGGAGTTCCGACGTGATACCACCGGATTAGTCAGGAAATCAGCACAAGCAGTACGTGCGTATGCTTTCGAATCGCCCACCGGAACGCGGCAGCCGCCAGATCGGCACCCTGGTGGAGACGAAGATACGGCGAGAATGACAGCCCGGCCGATCTTCCCTCTTACTCCGCCCGGGACGTGCATCTGCACGTGCAATTCCTTGAATTAACTGAGCGTCAGCATTACGACATGCTTGACGACTCCCCGTGATCGCGAGGGTTTTTCGGCAATCTCAGCTTTTTGGGGGGAATCCGCCCGGTCCGGATAACGCGGTGGGGATTAACGATCAACCCCGGCGAGGGCTGACCAGCCCGGATTCGTAGGCCAGCACCACCAGCTGCGCCCGGTCCCGCGCCCCGATCTTGGTCATGATGCGGCTGACGTGCGTGCGCGCGGTGGCCGTCGAGATCACCAGATGCGCGGCGATCTCGTCGTTCGACATGCCGCCCGCGACCAGGCCGAGGACCTCGCGTTCGCGGTCGGTGATCTCGCGGACGGCGCTCACGTCGATCCGGCGGTTCTCCGGCCGGTCGACGAACTCCGCGATCAGCCGCCGGGTCACGGTCGGCGCCAGCAGCGCCTCCCCCGCGGCGATCACCTTCAGCGCCCGCAGCAGCTCCACCGGATCGGTGTCCTTCAGCAGGAACCCGCTCGCGCCGGCGCGCAAGGCCTCGTAGACGTACTCGTCGACGTCGAAAGTGGTCAGGACCAGGACTTTCACTCCGGTCAGCTCGGGATTCGCGGTGATCCGTCTCGTCGCTTCGAGCCCGTCGACGCCGGGCATCCGGATGTCCATCACGACGATGTCCGGCCGGTGCTCGACGGCGGCCGCGACGGCCTGGTCACCGTCACCGGCCTCGGCACAGACCTCGAAGCCGTCTTCGGTCTCCAGCAACACCCGGAAACCGGCGCGCACGAGCACCTGATCGTCCGCGAGGACCACTCGGATCATCGTTCCCCCTCGATCGGTAGTTCCACGCGAACCTGGAACCCGCCGTCCACCACGGACGTCGTGAGCGCGCCGCCCAGCGCGGCCGCCCGTTCGGACATCCCGCGCAGCCCGTGGCCGGGCGCGGGTTCGACGGCGCCACGGCCATCGTCGCGGACGAGCAGCGTCAGCGCACCGGTTTTCCGCTCGAACCGGACGTCGACGCCCCGAGCCTGGTTCGCGTGGCGGACCACGTTCGTCAGCGATTCCTGCAGGATCCGGTACGCGGCACCGTCGACCGGCGCGGGCAGCTCGCCCGGTTCGCCGTCGACGCGCACCTCCAGCCCGGCGGCCCGCGCGTGCTCGAACAGCTCGTCGGCCTGGGCGAGGCTCGGCGCGGGCGCCTTGTCCTCCCCGGAACGCAGCACGGCCAACGTCGCGCGAAGGTCCTTCAGCGCCGAAGCACTCGCTTCCTTGATGTTCAGCAGCGCCTCTTTCGCCTGCTCGGGACGCCTGTCGGCGACGTGCGCGGCGACCCCGGCCTGGACGTTGATCATCGCGAGGCTGTGCGCCACGACGTCGTGCACTTCGCGGGCGATGGTGAGCCGCTCCTGCTCGGCCATCCGGTGCCGGTGCTCGTCCGCCTGCTCGCGGCGGGCCCGCGCGGCGGCCAGCCCGTTGCGCACCGCCGTCCCGATCCCGACGACCGCGATCACCCAGACCAGCCCCAGCCCGGCCCGCATGTCGAAGGCGCCGAACCCGTGCCGGACGAACAACACGACACCGGCGACCGCGAGCAGCGATCCGCCGGTGATCCCGGCGACCAGCGGGCCGCGGATCTTGGTGAGCACGAACAACGCGATCGTCGGCAGCACGATCGTCGGCCCGCCCGGGTTGCCGGACGCGTAGTAGCCCAGCGTCAGCGCGGAGGTGAGCAGGAAGATCGTCATCGGGAAGCGGTGGACGACCAGCAGTGGCACCGCGGTGGCGACCAGCCAGAGCACTCCGGCCGTGGTCAGCGACGGCGCGTCCGGCTGCCAGCGGGAGGCGCTGCTCGTGGCACCGAGGACGAACCCCAGCGGCAGCACCACGCGCAGCACGCGGCCCACCCAGGGGCTCCACGGAAACCGTTCTTTCAGCAGCACAAGACGAAAGCTACCCGGGGTGGAGGGGTATCGCGTCCGTTGGAAAGCGGCTTCCCGGCTACGCCGCGTGCGGTAGCCGCCGCAGGACCGACGTCATCATCAGCACCCCGCCGATCACCTGGACGACCAGCACTGACGCGTGCGCGGCGGATCCCAACGTGAAAGCGCTGATCAGGCCCCACGCTCCTGTGCCCGCCATCGCCCCGGCCCCGGTCCACACCAGGATCAGCCGCGGCCAGAACCGTCCTCGCGACACGGTCGCCAGTGCGATCACGGCCAGCACCCCGAGCACGGCGATCACCACGTCCTGGCCGCGGGCCGACAGGCCGCCGGAGCCGAACGCCCAGCTTCCGTGGCCGACCGCGGAAACGAGCGCCGCGGCGATACCGAGTCCGCCCGTCACGCCGATCGTCCCCGGCCGGACGGTGCCGGTGACGACGAACCACCAGCGGTCGCGGGCGTAGAGCACGAACGCGGTCAGCAGCAGCACTCCCTGCCAGGCGAATCCGCCGTAGACGACGGCCCAGACCCAGTTCTCCAGCGGCATCTCGGTCAGCTGGGTCTTCGTCAGGTCGGTGACGATCACCGGAAGGTTCAGCACGATCGGCGCGAGCAGCCCCGTGCCGATCCAGATCGGGAAGAGCACGAGCGGCGCGGGGATCCGGCGGCCCCAGGAGTAGGTGAACGCCAGCGCGAGCACCACCGCGACGACGTCCATCCCGCCGGTGAGCAGGTTGGCGAAGAGCATCAGCTTCGAGTCCACAAAGGACGGATCACGGAGGCCGAGGCTGCCGCCCGCGACCCAGGATGCCTTGAGGGTCAGGTACGGAAGCGTGCCGAGGATCGCCGCGTAGCAGACGATCAGGCGGGCACTGGAGATCTTGGGGGTGTCGACTGCTGCGGTCATGCTGTCAGCGTCGGCGTTCACGCCGCGGAAAAACTCCCTCGCGAGCCTGGTCCGCCTCCCTCCTCAGAAGGAAGTGGGCAGTTTCGCCGCGGTTTCCTCGTCCGCCGGGGTCAGCGTCGCCAGGGAGATCTCGGATCGCCGTCCGAGGTACAGGTACGAGAATTCGAACCGCAGCAGGCCCGCCTCCGGGTGCAGATACCGCTTGAGCACGATCCGCTCGGTGGAGACGTCGTGCTCCCTCCACATCCGCTCGAAGACGTCGGACTCCTGCCGCAGCCGCTTGACCAGGTTCTTCCACGCCGGTTCGGCGAGGTGCTCGGCCATCGCCGCCCGGAAACCGGCGACCACGCGGGGCAGGTTGGTCTCCCAATCCGGGAGCCTCCGCCGCCATTCGGGGTTGGTGAGGCACTGGATCAGGGTGTTGCGGTCCTCGAACGGGATCGCGTCGACGTCACCCATCAGCCAGTCGTAGGACCGGTTGTAGGCGAGGATGTCGCAGCGCGCGTTGCGCACGCAGACCGGGAACGGCTCCAGTTTCTCCATCATCCGGTAGACGTTCTGGCTGAGGATCTTGCAGTCCTTCTCCAGCGGCGGTTCGGGCGCGCCGGCGAGGGTGAACAGGTGCGTGTGCTCGTGCGGGTCGAGCCGCAGCGTGCGGGAGATCGCCTCCAGCACCTGCTCGGACGCGTTGATGTCGCGCCCCTGCTCTAGCCACGTGTACCAGGTGACCCCGACCCCGGCCAGCTGCGCGACCTCCTCGCGGCGCAGCCCCGGCGTGCGGCGCCTGCCGCTGATCGGCAGGCCGACCTGGTCCGGGGTGATGCGCTCGCGGCGGCTGCGCAGGAACGCGGCCAGTTCGTGTCGCCGTACGTCGGCCACCTGCGAATCGACGGTCATGGTCACCTCATCAGGTTCGCAAAGCTCGAAGCCGGTTACCAGGTAGTGGTAATACCAGGATAAACACACTCCTGGTACCAGGGTGGGGATCGGCTGATCGTAGTACTCATGACTTCGACGCAAGTTCCGGCGACGCTCACCCGCGTCGCCGCCGGACCGGCCCTGACCTCGGCGGGCCTGGTCACCGTGCTGCTGGGGGCGGCACTTCCACTCATCGACTTCTTCATCGTCAACATCGCCCTGCCCGCGATCGGTACCGATCTGCGTACCTCGTCGGCCACCTTGGAACTGGTGATCGCGGCCTACGGGATCGCGTACGCCGTGCTGCTCGTCGTCGGCGGACGGCTCGGTGACGCCTTCGGCCGTCGCAAACTGTTCCTGATCGGGCTGGCCGCGTTCACCGTCACTTCCCTGCTCTGCGGGATCGCCCCGACGGCGTTGACGCTGGTGCTGGCGCGGGCCGCGCAGGGGGCGGCGGCCGCGCTGATGCTGCCGCAGGTGCTGTCGATCATCCAAGCGACCACGACCGGCGAGCGCCGATCCAAGGCGCTGGGTCTCTACGGCGCCACCGCGGGGCTTTCGATGGTGCTCGGGCAGTTCCTCGGCGGGGCACTGGTCGCCGCCGATCTCTGGGGTACGGGCTGGCGGCCGATCTTCCTGGTCAACGTGCCCGTGGGGATCGCCGGTCTGATGATCGCGCGGCGCCTGATCCCGGAAAGCCGTTCGAGCGACCCGATCGGCATCGACCGCTCCGGCACCGTTCTCCTGGCGATCGCCCTGGTGTCGCTGTTGCTCCCGCTGGCGGAAGGGCCGGTGCTGAACTGGCCATTGTGGACGATCGTGTTGCTCGTGGTCTTCCCGTTCGCCGCGGCGGGCTTCGTCCACGTCGAACGCCGGATGGAACGCCAGGGCGGTGTTCCGCTGCTGCCGCCGTCGGTGATGCGGATGCCGAGTGTGCGGCAGGGATTGCTGGTCGGGATGCCGTTCTTCGTCGGCTTCAGCGCGTTCATGTTCGTGTTCGCGGTGACGCTGCAGGACGGCCTGCACCTCGGCCCGTTCGGCTCGGGGCTGGTGACGGCGCCGCTTTCGCTGGCGTTCTTCGCGATGTGCCTGGTCAGCAGCCGCCTGGTGACCAGGTTCGGACAGCGGGTCGTGTCCGTCGGCCTGTCGATCCAGTTGCTCGGGCTGCTGGTGCTGATCGGCACCGTGCTGCTGGGGTGGCCGGATCTGGGGGTGCTCGATTTCGCGCCCGGGATGCTGCTGTGCGGTCTCGGTCAGGGGCTCGCGATGACGACGGTGTTCCGGATCGTGCTGTCGAAGGTGCCACCGGAGATCGCCGGGGTCGGCAGCGGGATGCTGACGACGTCGCAGCAGGCGGCGATGGCGCTGGGGGTGGCGACGCTGGGGACGTTGTTCGCGTCCGTTTCGGCGGGGTCGCTCGGGATGAAGGGCGCGTTCACGCTGGTCATCGGGATTCAGGCGGTGCTGACGATCGGGGTGATCACGGTGGCGCGGCGACTGCCGGACCCGCGGGTTTAGAAAGTTCGGTTTCACCCGTCGGAGAAGTGGCTCCCCGAGCGACGATGGGGATGTGACGGAACCACGGGTGCGGCGGGACCCGGCCTTCGCACTGCTGTCGCTGTACGAGACGGCGTTGCCGGAGGTCTACGGGTACCTGCTGTCCCGGTGCGGGGATCGCACCCTCGCCGAGGAGCTGACGTCCGAGACGTTCCTGGGCGCGGTGAGGGCCTGTCGCAAGGAAGACGCGCCCGCGGTGAGCACCGGGTGGCTGATCGGCGTCGCCCGGCACAAGCTCGCCGATCATTGGCGGCGCCGGGAACGCGAAGAACGCGGGCTGCGGCTCGTCCACGAGGAAGAGGACCACACCGATCCGTGGGACGAGCGGCTGGACGCGCTCCTGGCGCGCGAAGTGCTCGCGTCGCTCGGGGCGCATCACCAAGCCGCACTGACGCTTCGCTATGTCGACGGTCTCCCGGTACCGGAGGTCGCCGCCCATCTCGAGCGCACGGTGCACGCCACGGAGGCGTTGCTCGTGCGGGCCCGTGCCGCGTTCCGGCGTGCCTACCAGGAGAAGGAGGGTCGCGATGCCTGATCCGTTCGACGTGCTTCGCGCGCCCTCGCAACCTGTCGATCCTGACCCGCTCTTCGCCGCCGAACTGCGTGACAACCTGCGTCGCGCCGTCCTGAACGGAGCCGAAATGACCGAAACACTGGCGAAACCACGCTCCCTGACCCCGTATCTGGTGGTGACCGATGCCCGCGCCGCGCTCGACTTCTATGTCGACGTGTTCGGCGCTCAGCGGCGGGCCGACCCGATCGTGATGGAAGACGGCCGGGTCGGGCACGCGGAATTGGCCATCGGGGACAGCGTGCTGATGCTCGCGGACGAGTTTCCCGAACTGGGCAATGTCGTGGCGCCGTCGGGCGGCACGCTGATCCGGATCGAGGTCCCGGACGTCCGCGCGTCGGCGCGGCGGGCCGTGGAACTGGGTGGGGAACTGGAACGTCCGGTCGCGGACGAGGGCCACGGGTTGAGCGGGGCGATCAAGGATCCGTACGGTCAGCGGTGGCTTGTCGCGCAAGCGGCACCTTCTTCATCGAGCGCGAAGCCGGTCCGGCACGGCGAAGCGGGCTACTTCACCTTCCAGGTCCCGGACGACGGACGCGCGAAGGCGTTCTACGGCGCCGTTCTGGGCTGGCAGTTCTCGCCCGGACGGGTCGAAGGCGGTTGGGGCGTCGAGGGTTCCGGCCTGCAGGGCGGGCTCTGGGGCGGCCCGGGACGGCAGGTGGGCTGGAAGGTCATGTACGCCGTCGACGATCTCGCCGCAGCCCTCGACCGCGTCCGCGCCCAGGGCGGCCAAGCGGGCGAAACCGAACAGCAGCCCTACGGCCTGAGCGCCGACTGCGTCGACGACCAGGGCATCGAATTCTGGCTCTGGGAACAGCCGCGCTCTTGAGGTCACCACCCCAGCCCCCCACCCGTCCCAGGGGGGCGACCCCGAAGCCAGTCTATCGCCGATAGGAGGCCGGGAGGGGAGCTGACGTGAGTTGTCCACAGACGGGGGGCATTGTGGACAACTGGAGGCAGGAGACGCTCTGCCGCGAGTCCGTGAAGGCCTCCTTCGCTACCTTGAGGGTAGGGAAGGAGGCCTTCACGGAACGAGCTCAGCGGCCTGCCGCGTAGCCCTGCATTCCTCGCGCGTTCGCGGCGGCACGGAGCACTCCGCCCGACCGCGAGACGGCGGAAAGCCGCCCGAGCGACCAAGGTCCGGCGTCGACGACCTCGTGCCCACGCGCGGCGAGAGCGTCCATTGTGGACTGACCGAGCCGGGACTCGACCACGAGTTCGCGCGGCGTCCACGAGCGCGGGTAGAACGAGCTCGGGAACGCGGTCGTGTGCCACGCGGGAGAATCGATCGACTCCTGCAGGTTCAGTCCGCCGAGCGTGTGCGCCAGCCAGAAACACAGCTGCCACTGGTCCTGCTGATCCCCGCCGGGGGTCCCGAACGCCAGGACCGGCTCGCCGTCGCGCAGGCCCATCGACGGCGAAAGCGTGATCCGCGGCCGTTTCCGCGGCGCCAGCGAGTTCGGCAAGCCCTGCTCCAGCCAGAACATCTGCCCACGGGAGTCGAGGCAGAAACCGAGCTCCGGGATCGTCGGACTCGACTGCAGCCAGCCACCCGACGGCGTCACCGAGATCATGTTCCCGGCCGCGTCGACGACGTCGATGTGCACGGTGTCGCCCCGCGTCTCGCCCAGTGGCCCGACGGTCGGCTCCCCCGTCGCGCCGGAACCTGCTTCGAGCCCGCGCAGCTTCTCGAGAATCGCGGGCAGCCGCGGCGAGGGACCACCCGGCCGGAGTTCGGCGGACGCCTCTTCGGTGATCAACGCCCGCCGGGCGTCCGCGTATTCGCGGGAGATCAACAACTCGATCGGCACGTCGGGAGAATCCCCGTACCAGGCCTCGCGGTCCGCGAACGCCAGCTTCGCCGCCTCGACGGCCAAGTGCACCGTGCGTTCCGTCGGTACCCCGTCCACATAGGACAGTTCGTCGCGCAGTCCGTCCAGCAACCGCGCCTGCTGGAGCAGCGTGGGCCCCTGGGTCCAGGCGCCCATCTTCACCAGGCCCCAGTCACCGAAGTCGACCTGCAACGGGTTTTCGTACGTTGCGTCCCAGCTCGCGATGTCCTCGCCGGTGAGGAGACCGGCGTGATCGCGGCCGGAGTCGTCGCGGAAAGCCTTGCGGCTGAACGCGTTGATGGCTTCGGCGACGAAGCCCTGCGACCACGCGCGACGTCCGGCGTCGATCTGCGCCTCGCGGCCGCTGACCGACTCGGCCTCGGCGAGCAGCCGCTCCCAGGTGTCCGCGAGCGCCGGATTGCGGTGAAGTCCCTCGGCGGGCTTGCCGTCGGGCAGCCAAAGCGCCGCTGACGTCGGCCAATGCTCGGTGAACAGGTCCCGCACCGCGCGAATCGTGTCACCGACCCGGCTGACCAGCGGAATCCCGTTGCGCGCATAGGAAATCGCGTAGCCGAGCACGTCTCGCAAAGACTTCGTGCCGTGGTCTCGCAGGAGCAGCAGCCAGCCGTCCCACGCCCCCGGGACGGTCGCGGGGAGCAAGCCGCTGCCGGGAATCAGGTCGAGCCCGAGGTCCGCGAAGTACTCGGGCGTTGCCGCCGCGGGCGAGACTCCCTGACCTGCGAGAACGCGTGGGGTTCGATCGGCGGCGGTGACGAAGATGCCGGGGACCTGCCCCGCCGGACCGCACAGATGCGGCTCGGCGATCTGCAGGACGAACCCGGCGGCCACCGCCGCGTCGAAGGCGTTGCCGCCGTCTTCCAGCACCGCCATCCCGGTGGCCGAGGCCAGCCAGTGCGTCGATGCCACCATGCCATGGGTGCCGGCCAGTTCCGGCCTGGTCGTGAACACCCGGCTGATACTACGCTTTGCTAACTACTTTTTCAGTCCCAACAGCTGAAGAGAACCTGGCCGAGACAGTCGGGCCGCCAGTACCGGACGTCGTGATGGTTCTTCCAGCGCGGCGCCGTAGGGTCGATCGGCGCTTCGAGTTCGGCCCGGGAGTACAACCGGTGCCCAGGAAGGAGCTCTCCCAAAACAGCCAGCAATCCCGGCTCGTCGACGAAGGTGATCGTTCCGAACGTGATGAACACGTCCGCGATACCGAGGATCTCGTGCCTTCCGTCCTCGTCCCGATCCTGCGTCCACACCACCGCGACGGTTCGGTGCGGATAAGCGATCTCGCCGGTCTCGAAGTTCCTTCCCTGATCGCCCGGTACGAACCGGACGACCTGGCCACGCGTTCGCCGGGCAGCCTCGTAGCAAGCCTTCCGGAACGCCTTCTCATCCCTCACCTACCGAAGCTATCCCCGCGCGGCGACCGGAGCGTCATAGTTTTCGAGCGTCGCCGCGTTGGCCGCGCGCGAGGTGATCCACGTGAACACCTTGGTCATCGGCTTCGAACCCAGCACCCGGTACAGGAAGTTCCGGTAACCGACCATGAACCGGGTCTTCGGTGCGAGGAACGTGCCGATCCCGGCCGCCTGCTTCTGCGAGATCTTCACCGGACCGCGCAGTTTCTCTTCGTACCGCGCGAAAGCGACTTCGTGGTCGCCACGCGCGGCGGCGAGTTCCCCGGCCAGAACGTACGCGCCCGTCATCGCGAGCCCGGTGCCCGAACCACCCGGGCCCGCACACCAGGCCGCGTCACCGAGCAGCACGATCCGGCCCTGTGACCACTTGTCGAGGTGGATCTGGCTGAGCGAATCGAAGTACAGCGTGCCGACGTCGCCGAGGCCTTCCAGCAGCGTCGGGATTTCCCAGCCGAAGTCGGCGTAGCACTCGATGAGGGCCTTCTTCTGCGCTTCGACATCGCGACGGTCGACCTCCAGCGGCCCGGACGCGAAGACGAAACTGACATTGAGAGCCGACCGGTCGCGACCGCTGGCGACCATGACCGTCCGGCCGGGGACGCTGTGGATCAGGCCCAGATGGTCCAGGTCGAGGTGGTTCGGCACGGTGAAGCTCGCGGTGCGGAGGCCGAGGTCGGTGCGGAACCGCTCTTCGTCGCCGAAGGCCAGCCGCCGGACGCCCGAGTGCAGCCCGTCCGCGCCGACGACCAGGTCGAAGCTGCGCGGCCCGTTGCCGGCGAAGGTGACGTCGACCCCGTCGGCGCGCTCGTCCAGCCCGGTGATCCAGTCGCCGAAGATGTACTCGACGTCGTCCTTCGTGTGCTCGTAAAGGATGCGCGTCAGGTCTCCGCGCTCGATCTCGACTTCGCCACTGAAGAACACCGACGGCATCTCGGCGACCTTCTTGCCTCTCGAATCGACGATGACCTGCGCGCCCATCGCGGTTTCCTTCGCGCGGATGTCTTCGAGGATGCCCATGCGCTTCAGCAGGGTCATCTGCTCGCCACGGAAGTCGACGGCGCTCCCGCCTTCGCGCAGGGCCGGGGCGCGCTCCACGACGGTCGGCGTGAAACCGCGCTCCCGCAGCCAGAAGGCGAGGGCCGGACCCGCGATGCCGGCGCCGGAGATCAGAACGGTGGTCGTCATGGCTGCTCCCAGTGGGTTCGTGGTGATGGCAACGACCGTACGGCAGATTTGAACGCTTGGTCAATCCACTTGGTTAAACCATTTGGATAAACCGTGTGGTCTACGATCTTGGGCATGGGCAATCGCGAGGACCTGATGAGCGGCGCCATCCAGTGCTTGAAGGAAAAGGGCTGGTCACGCACGACGGTGCGGGACATCGCGTCGGCGGCCGGGGTCAGCCACGCCGCGATCGGCTATCACTTCGGGTCACGCGAAGCCCTGCTGCTGACGGCGTTCTCGCAGGCGATGGACGACTGGGGCAGGGAGGTCCAGCTGGAGATGATGAGCGCTGTCGACCCGAGTGCCTCGGCGGACGAGCAGTACCGAGCCTCGTGGCGCGCCATGATCGACTCCTACGGGCGCAACCGTAAGCTGTGGATCGCCTCGATCGAGGCGTTCGTGCAGTCCGAACATCACCCTGAACTGCGGAAACAGCTCGCCGCCGCGCAGCGCGAGGGCCGCCGCGGGATGGCGGCGGGCCTCCTCGGCATCGACGAGGACACCCTCACCGAGGCGGACGAGCTCCGGATCGGCGCGGTGGCCACGGCCCTGAACTCGGGCATCATGCTGCAGCACATGCTCGACCCGGAGCACGCTCCGACGGCCGAGGAGGTCGTGGACGGGCTGATGACGCTCGTCTCCCGGGTGCAATGAAAGGCCCGTTACTTGCAAATTTTGCAAGTAACGGGCCTTTCACTGCACCCGCGGGAGGCAGGTGGGTCAGGAGACGGCGACCTTCCGCCGCAGCGCCGCCCGAGGCCGTCCGACGCCCTGCCACGAAAGGCCGGCGTCGAGGATCCGTTGCGGCTCCAGGAGATTGCGTGTGTCGACGACCGAGTCGCCGTCCATCTGCTCGGCCATGTAGGTCCAGTCGAGCCGCTTGAACTCGTCCCATTCCGTCAGCACGACGACGGCGTCGGCCGCCTTCGCGACCTGGTACGGGTCGTCGACGACGGTCATCCCGGCGATCTGACCGCCGACGGCCGGGTCGTAGGCGGTCAGTTCCGCGCCGAGCGCGCCCAGCACCGAAGCGACCGCGAGAGCGGGCGAGTCACGCAGGTCGTTCGTCCCGGCCTTGAACGCCAGCCCGAGGAGTCCGATCCGCGAACCGGCCAGCGTGCCGCCGACCGCGCCGGCGATCTTCGCGACGATCCGGTCCCGCTGCGCGATGTTCTCTTCGATCGCCGAGGTGAGCAGGGTGAAGTCGTACTGCACGGACTCGGCGACCCGGACCAGCGCGCTGGTGTCCTTCGGCAGGCACGAGCCGCCCCAGCCGGGGCCGGGCTTGAGGAACGAGCGGCCGATGCGCCGGTCGTAGCCCATGCCTTCGGTGACCAGGTCGATGTCCGCGCCGAGGCGTTCGCACAGTTCGGCGATCGAGTTCACATAGGACAGTTTCATCGCGAGGAAGCAGTTCGCCGCGTACTTCACCAGTTCCGCGCTGGCCGCGTCGGCGACGACGACCGGGGCGGCGAGATCGGCGTAGAGCTCGCCGACCCAGCGGGCGGCCGCGACGTCGTCCGAACCGACGACGATCCGGTCGGGGCCGAGGAAGTCCTCGACAGCGGTGCCCTCACGCAGGAACTCCGGATTCGACACGACCGGCACGTCCGTGCGGCCGAGCATCGCCTGGATGCGCTTCGACGTCCCCACCGGAACGGTCGATTTGGTGATCAGCGCGCACCCCGGAGGGATGACGTCGCCGATCTCGGTGGTCACGGCCTCGACGGCGCGCAGATCCGCCGAACCGCCCGCGCCCATCGGCGTCGGCACACAAAGGAAAACGGCCTCCGCGTCGCGAACGGCTTCGCGCGCGCCGACGACGAAATTGAGTCTTCCGCTGGTCAGCCCCCTCGACACCAGCTCGGACAATCCCGGCTCCAGGATGTCCACTCGTCCGGCGGAGAGCCTTGCGACCTTCGCCTGGTCGACATCGACGCAAGTGACTCGATGCCCCAGGCCGGCCAGGCAGGCCCCCGTGGTCAATCCGACGTAACCGGTCCCCACCACCACGATCCGAGCAGTGCTCATGCTGCTGAAGGTGACAGCCGGAGTTGACCTCCGAGCGAACGGAATGCTTCAGGCCCGAATACTCCTCACGACATGCTTCGCTCCGACGTGAGCCAGCACACCCACCCCACCGATGCGAACGAGCGTTAACCTAGGAACGGTTGTCGACGAAAGGGAGAACATGCAGATCACCGATACCGCGGCGCTCGTCACGGGTGGCGCGTCCGGGCTCGGCGGGGCGACCGCGAAGGCGCTCGCGGCGAAGGGCGCGCGGGTCTTCGCGCTGGACCTCGCCGGTGCCATCGCCAACGCCGAGCAGGTCGAGGGCATCACCTACGTCGAGGCCGACGTGACCGACCCGGAGCAGGTGCGCACCGCCGTCGCGACCGCCGCCGAATCCGGGGTGCCGCTGCGGACCGTGGTGAACTGCGCCGGGATCGGGCCGTCCGCGCGGATCCTTTCGAAGAAGGGCCCGCACGACCTCGCCCTGTTCGCGAAGGTCGTCCAGATCAACCTGATCGGCTCCTTCAACGTGCTGACGCTGGCCTCCGAGGCCATCGCCAAGACCGAACCGCTGGCCGACAACGCGCGCGGCGTCATCATCAACACCGCGTCGATCGCCGCTTACGACGGCCAGATCGGGCAGGTGGCGTACTCCTCGTCCAAGGGCGGCATCGTCGGGATGACCCTGCCCGCCGCGCGCGACCTCGCGTCGCACGGGATCCGGGTGCTGACCATCGCGCCGGGCATCGTCGACACCCCGATGCTGGCGACGGTGAGCGACGAGTTCCGCGCTTCGCTGGCCGAGGGCGTTCCGTTCCCGAAGCGGCTCGCGCGGCCGGACGAGTACGCGCAGCTGGCGCTTTCGCTGATCGACCACGACTACCTGAACGGCGAGGTCGTCCGGATGGACGGCTCGCTGCGCATGGCCCCTCGCTGAGCCGTTCGCGCGTGCTATGAAAGGCCCGTTACTTGCAAATTTTGCAAGTAACGGGCCTTTCATAGCGCGCTTCAGGGACGGGTGAGGCGGACGTCCAGGCTGATGCCCTCAGTGGTGACCTCGCACGTCCGGAACGCCGTTTCGGCGACCAGGCCGCTGAAGTCGACAGGCGTGTACGCGCGCCGCCGGAGCTGGCCGAGCGCCTGCCGGACGCCGAGCGCGGCCAGTTTGCCGAGCTTCATGCTCTCGACGTCACGCACGATGTCGCCGTCGGTCGCGTCCCGGTTCATGTCCTGCACCACGGCCGTGCCGCCGGGACGCAGCACGCGGTACATCTCGTCGAGCGATTTCACCGGCCACACGAAGTTCTTGAACGCGGCCTGGCAGACGACGAAGTCGAAAGACCCGTCTTCGAACGGCATCGCCGCGACGTCGCCCTCGCGGAATTCGGCTTCGACGCCCTGAGCCCGCGCGTAGTCGCTCGCGATCTCCACGAACGTCGGCGCGACGTCCAGGCCGGTGACGGAGAATCCGAGCCGCGCCAGTTCGACGGCGAAGTAGCCGGGGCCGAAGGCGACCTCGAGGATCTTCGCGCCTTCCGGCAGATCCGTGGTGAGTTCGCGTGCCTGCTTCCGCCAGTGTTCGATCTGCGGTTCGGTGCCACGCTGCCGGGCGTAGTTGCGCGCCAGCGCGCCGCCCATCTCCGGCATGAGCTTGAACCGCTTCCTGTCCTTGATGTTCGACATGGTCACTCCAGGTTGAATGCCCGGAGCCCGGCTATTCTCAAAAGGCCGTCTCGTGGCCGGGTTCCGGTTGCGGGATCGTCGCCCCGGCGGGGTGCTGCAACACCTCGCCGGGGCTCTTTCAGCTGCTCGTGCTCCCCCTTTCGGACGGCAGTTCCCCGGTCTCGTGGAAGGTCCGCCATTCGGCGAGCCCCGGCATCGAGCCGGAAGTCAGTTCCCCCAGGATCGAGCGGACCCATTCGGCTTCCGCCGTCCGGATCGCCAGGTGGTACTCGATCTCGATCAGCATCAGCCGCGGAACCTCCTCGAGGAGTCGCGCCAGTTCCGCGCGCGTCGAGGCGTTCTCTTCGTCCAGCGCCGCCAGCCGGGTGCGGAACAGGGCGATCACCTCGTCCGGACCGAGCCACGCCATGACCGACAGACCGGCGACGAACTTCGGTTCCTCCGGGGCGAGCTCGGCGAGCAGTTCGCGCAGCCAGTCGAGCATTTCGTCACGGCCGGCGTCGGTGATCCGGTACACCGTGCGCTCGGGGCGGGCGCCGTCGCGGCCGCTCTCGACGGCCTCGATGAAGCCGTGTTTCTGCAGGTTGCCGACGACCGTGTAGAACGAGCCCCACTTGATCCCCATGTCGCGGTCCTTGCCGCGGGACTTCAGGATCGAGGCCATTTCGTACGGGTGCGCCGGCCGCTCCTGCAGCGTGGACAGGATCGCCAGCGCCAGCAGATTGCCGACCTTCCGCCGTTTCACCGCGCCTCCTCGCTTACGAGTACTCGTCAACGAGTATCCGCAGAAGCGTGAAAGAGCGCAAGTACCGCTCGCAGGGAAGGTCAGAGGTCGTTCATGTACGGCACGGACGTCTGCGCGTGGTCGGTCATCCACGTCCGCAGCGCGTGCGTCGCCAGGACGTCGTCCTCGTTGTAGCGCAGCAGGCGCTCGCGCTGAAGGTCGTCCGGGATGCCGCCGTCCATGCCGACGGCGTCGCGGTACCAGCTCATCGACGCCTCGCCGCCCGCTTCCGGATCGCGCCACGCGAAGCCCGCGACCGGGGCGATCACCTTGAGCCCCTTGCCATGCGAGCAAAGGAACTGGTCGGTGACGCTGCGGAAGAGGTCGATCCATTCGTCCGAGTCCACAAAGGACGCGATCTCGGCCTTCGCGGGAACGCCGGGATACTCGCCGAACCTGGACACGGATCCGAAGAGCCAGCGGTTCTCGGCGAGCGCGTTGTAGCAGTAGGCGCGGAAGGTCAGCCCGGCCGCGAGGGTGCGCTCGCGGACGTCGGTGAACCACGCCCAGAACTCCGCGAACGACCTGGCCTCGTCCGCGGTCGGCAGCGGCTCCCAAGTCGCGAACGCGCGATAGCCCTGTTCGACACCGATGTCGGCGCCGGTCAGCAGCGAACCCCACAGATACGCGCCCGAATCACCGAAGCTCTCCATGTCTACGTCGACCTCGACGTCGCCGCGCGGGACCTCGATGCGGTCGACCTTGCGCACCATCGTGAGATCGGCGAGCCAGGCGCGCGCGAGGATGATCGCGTCGGCGAAGGTGCCGCCGGTCCAGTTCATCGGCGGTGGTTCGTCGGCCGGATCGAGTGCGGCCAGCTTGTCCACTGTGGACACTCCGGCGCGGCGGAGTTCCATCGCGTCCTCGCCGCGGACGACCAGGCTGACGTCACGGGTTTCGGTGAGGACGACCTCGCACGTCGGCCACCAGGGGCAGCGACGGCATTCGAGGACGCGGGAAGGTTCGGCGAGCGGCTCTTCGCCTTCAGCGGCGGCGCTCGCGATGGCGAGCCTGTCGGCGAAGCGGCTCTGGTACTCCGTCAGCGCGCTCCGGCCGCCCGGCCAGGTTCCCGCGGACAGGTCGTGCCAGACGACGACGTCCGCGTCGAGTCCGATGACACCGCCGACGGCGCGGTGTCCTTCGTGCTGCCCGAGCGCTTCGAGCATCCGGTAGAGGTGCGCGAGCCGCATCTGGTCCCGAGGCTGCGAGCGGACCTTTCGCGCCGGATCCGGCAGCCGGTTCGCCGGGTCGAGGTCGGTCATCACCGTGGTCGGCGCGCCCGCGCCGCGATCGGTGATGCGATGCCGCACGACCAGCACCGGCACGTACCCGGCACCGGTGCGGACCAGGAGTTCGGAGCCGCCACGCCGGTGACCTGCGCGATCCACCGGGAGCAGCGCGCCCCAGATGTAGCGCGCTTCGGCGGCGAAGGCCGCTTCGGTGAGCTGCACGCGCTCCGCGGCGGGGAGGTCGCGAGCGATCTTGACCCAGCTCGCGTCCGGTCCTGTCGCTTCCATGAGCCGCTGCACGATGGCCTCGCGATGCGCTGACGCGTCGTCGATCCGCTGCTGCGAGGCGGGGTCCGGCGGGGCGAGCGGGACCTCGCGCATCGCCGGATCGTGTTCGAGGTGCACGCGACGCCGGCAGCGGCTCACCGCTCCCGCGTCCAGTAGCACCTCGTTACTCACAGACAACACTCTAGAAGGCCACCGGCAAGCCGACATGCCCGCCACTTCGGGGACCAGTAAGTTCGTCTGTGACACAGCGTGGGAGGTGCCATGGCGCGCAAGGCCAAAGCCGTCGAGGGCGAAGGCAGGATCACCCCGAAAAAGGCGAAGAACGCCGTCGCGGTGGCCAAAGTGCTCGGTCCGGCCGTACTGCCGGTGATCGCGCCGTACGCCGTTCGAGCGGCGGGTGCCGCACGAGAGCTATACGACCGTTATCAGGCGAAGAAGCTCGGCGTCGCCGTCGACCAGCTCGGGGAGTTCAGCGGACGCGGTGCCGCGCTGCACGCGCGGATCGCCGGGCTGACGCAGGGACTCGCGGAGCTGAAGAAGTCGGCGAAGGCGACCGATGCCGATGTGTCCTTCGCGAAGGACACTCAGGGAACGCTGGAGCAGCTTTCGGCGACTGTCCGCGCTTCGGAGCGGATGCCCGCGGCGCGGCGGAAGGCCGCGCATCGGGCGGTGGCCGGGGAGCTGGACCAGCTGGAGGGCAAGCTGCTGCACCGGTTGGGCATCTGAGCGCCGCTTCGGCGACTTACGGATGCAATGAAGGGGACTTTCATTGCAAATTTTGCAATGAAAGTCCCCTTCATTGCACGCCCGGGGGCTCCAAGCGGGCAGGGACGGCGGCGAACTCGGCCGAACGGTCTCCCCAAGGGCGCCCCGCGCCCGACGGAGACTTCACCCGTCGAGCGCCCTCTTTCGGGCCGAAGGCCCACGGAAACGTGATGAAGGGGCGCCCTCCGCACCCACCGTGAGGTGGAAGCGGAACGACGCCCCTTCATCACGTTTCCGTCAGCGCTCGACAGATCTAGCTGATAAAGCCCTTCTTCTTCATCCACTCGTAGGCGACCTCGCCCTGGTCACGGCCGTCGACGTCGACCTGCTTGCACAGTTCGATCATCTGCTGGTTGTCGATGGCCGCGGCGACGGCTTCGAGCGGGCCGCGCAGTTCCGGGTGCTGCTTCAGGAAGTCCGAGCGCAGCGTCGGCACGGCGTTGTACTGCGGGAACGCCTTCTTGTCGTCTTCGAGGACGCGCAGGTTCAGTCCGGCGATCCGGCCGTCGGTCGTGAAGATCTCGCCGATCGGGCAGGTCCCGCTCGCCACGGCCGAGTAGATCGTGCCGATGCCGAAGTTCTTGATCACCGGGTTCTGGAACCCGTACGCCCGCACGGCGGCGGGGAAACCGTCCTGGCGGCTGGTGAATTCGGTCTCCAGGCAGAACACGCCCTGGTCGGGCTTCTGCTTGAGGAACGCCGCCAGGTCCGACGTCGTCTTCAGGTTGTTCGCCGCTCCGTAGGCTTCGGTGACCGCGAAGCCGTACTGGTCGTTGAGCGGCGAGTAGTTCAGCCAGGTGACGCCGTACTTCGCCTCATCAGCCGTCTTCGTGGCCTCGTACTGGGCTTGTTCCCCGCCGGAGACGGGGAGTTCGTTGCCCTGGTAGTTGATCCAGCCGGTGCCGGTGTATTCCCAGGTGACGTCGGTCTGGCCGGCGAGCAGTGCCTGCCGTGACGAGTTCGAGCCCTTGATGTCGGTCAGGTCGATGACGTCCGCGCCCGCCGCGGAAAGTGCCATCTCGGCCATGTAGCCCAGGATGATGTTCTCGGTGAAGTCCTTGGACCCCACCGTCACCTCGACGCCTTTGAGCGCCTCGATGGGCTGGATCGAACCGGGTTCGATCTTGTACGGCAGCGCGGTGTTGACCTCGAGCCCGCACGCGGAAAGCGTGCCGCACAACAGGACCGTGCCGAGGATCGCTTTCAATCGCATGTCAGCGCAGTCCCTTCGGTCCGAAGAACTGTTCCGCCACCGCGCCGAGCCAGTCCACCAGCAGTGCCAGTGCGACGGCGAGCACCGAGCCGGTGACCAGCACCTTCGTCAGGTTGAGCTTGTAGCCGGTGTCGATCAGCAGGCCGAAACCGCCGGCGTTCACGAACATGCCGAAGGTCGCCGTGCCGACGGCCAGCACCAGCGAGGTCCGCAGGCCCGCCAGGATCAGCGGGACGGCCAGCGGGAGCTCGACCCGCCACAGCACGCCGGAGGCCGACATGCCGATGCCGCGGCCCGCGTCGATCAGCGACGGATCGACCTGCTGCAAGCCGACCATCGTGTTCCGCAGCACCGGGAGCAGCGAGTAGAACGCGAGCGGCAGCGCCGCGACCCACAGTCCGCCGGTCGCGCCGGTGACGATGAACCACAGCACCAGCACACCGAGCGCGGGGGCGGCCTGGCCGATGTTCGCGATCGCCAGGAACACCGGCGCCGCCCACTTCGCATACGGCCGCGTCACGATCACGCCGAGCGGCACCGCCACGACGACCACGATCGCGGTCACCACGACGGTCATCGCCAGGTGGTCGCGCAGCGCGGCGAGCAGCCCGGCGGCGTTGAGGGTCGCCTTCTCGGTCGCGGTCAGATCACTGGCGAACACCCAGATCAGCACCCCGGCGACGATCAGCAGCACCACCGCGGGCTGGGCGAACAGCCGGACCCGTTCGGCGCTTCTCGACGAGGATTCGGTGGAGAACCCGGTATCGACGGCCGTCATGCGGTCACACCTTCCGCCGGGTTGTCGTCCGAGTGCTCCTCGCGCAGCTGCTGGATCGTCGAGATGACGGTGTCGAGCTCGATCGTCCCGGCGTACTCGCCGCGAGCGCCGGTCACCGGGACGCTGCCGCCCTCGGCGAGCATGGCTTCGAGCGCGTCCTGCAGCGTCGACTGGAGGCTGACCGAGTCACGCAGCGGCTTGCCCGCGGTGGCCAGCGACGTCGCCGCGGTCAGTTCGCGGACGTGCACCCACCGCATCGGACGACGGCGCTGGTCGAGCACCAGCACGAAATGCTTGCGCTGCTGGGTCAGCTTCTCGCGCACGTCCGACGGCGATTCGCTGACCGCCGCCGTCAGGGCGTCCTGCTTCAGCTCGACGTCGCGGACCCGCAGCAGCGTCAGCTGCTTCAGCGAGGCACCGGCGCCGACGAAACCGGCGACCGTGTCGTCGGCCGGGTTCGCGAGGATCGCGTCCGGAGTGTCGTACTGGAGGATCTTCGACTGGTTGCCGAGCACCGCGATCTTGTCGCCGAGCTTCACGGCCTCGTCGAAGTCGTGGGTGACGAAGACGATGGTCTTCTTCAGTTCGGTCTGCAGCCGAAGCAGTTCGTCCTGCAGGTTGCCGCGGGTGATCGGGTCGACCGCGCCGAACGGTTCGTCCATCAGCAGGACCGGCGGGTCCGCCGCGAGCGCCCGTGCGACGCCGACGCGCTGCTGCTGTCCACCGGAGAGCTGACGCGGGAAGCGGTCACGGAAGTCGGACGGGTCCAGCCCGACCAGGTCCATCATCTCCTCGACCCGGTCGTTGACCTTCTTCTTGTCCCAGCCGAGCAGGCCGGGCACCACCGCGATGTTCTGCGCGACAGTGAAGTGCGGGAACAGACCGGCCTGCTGGATCGCGTAGCCGATGCGACGGCGCAGGGTGTCGACGTCGAGTTTCAGCGCGTCGTCACCGCCGATGGTGATCCGGCCGGACGTCGGCTCGATGAGCCGGTTGATCATCCGCATGGTGGTGGTCTTGCCGCAGCCGGACGGGCCGACGAAGACCACGATCTTGCCCGCGGGCACCACCATCGAGAATTCGTCGACCGCGGGCTCACGGGTGCCGGCGTAGCGCTTGCTGACGTTCTCCAGCTCGATTTCGACGCCGGATACGGTTTCAGGAGACTCAGCCACGGACACCCCTAGAGACGGTCAAACGATTGATCAGGACGTAAACGGCGTCGAGGACCAGCGCGAGCACGACCACGCCGAGCGTCCCGGTCAATGCCTGGTTGAGCGAGTTCGTGCTCCCCGCGTTGGTGAGGCCCGAGAAGACCTCCGAGCCGAGGCCCGGGCCCTTCGCGTAGGCCGCGATGACCGCGATGCCCATGAGCATCTGCGTCGCGACCCGCATGCCGGCGAGGATCGCGGGCCAGGCGAGCCGCAGCTCCACCCTGGTGAGCACGCCGAACCGGCTCATGCCGATGCCGCGTGCCGCGTCACTGACCGCTGGATCGAGCCCGCCCAGCCCGACGATCGTGTTCCGCACGATCGGCAGCAGCGCGTAGAGCACGAGGGCGATGACGGTGGTGTTCGCGCCGAGGCCGAACACCGGGATGAGGAGGCCCAAGAGAGCGAAGGAGGGGACGGTGAGGATCGTGCTCGCCAGCGCCGTGGCCACGGCCGACCCGACCGGGCTGCGGTAGACGGCGACGCCGATCACCACGCCCAGCACGGCGGCGATGATCGTGCACTGCACGACCGCGCTGACATGGAGAAGCCCTTGGAGGGCGAGTCTGTCCCACCGATCCGAGATGTACTCGAAGAGGTTCATCGCGTGCTGGTTCTCCCGCCGCCTCTGGGTGAGACTCCTCACCCATTCGGAGTAGCTGTATCGGGAGCCTGACTACCCAAAAGCCGCGCGGTCAAACCCCTGTTTACCGCCTTTTATCCCGTTAACCTTCCCCATTCGGCCCAATTGGGCAAACGCACGCGCCGACCCGGCGGTGTCTTTCTCACTGCTCAACAGCCGGGAGGACATCGACCGCTCGGCCGCACGTCGAATACCCTTCACCCCGTGAACAAGGGAAGCCATCACCGAAGCGCGTTACGCGCCGTACGTGGTGGTTTGCTCGGCGTGAGTTCGGCGGCGCTGGCCGTGACCGCTCACGTGATCGGGGACGGCGAAGTACCCGATACGGCGATGACTTTGTTGCTCACCGTGCTGATCGGCTGGAACGCCGCCGCGCTCGCCGCGAAGGCGCGCGGACCGATGGCCACGATCGTCGACCTCGGCGCGGGCCAGGTCGTGATGCACCTCGTGCTCAGCTCCCTGAGCAGTCACGAGCTGCGGCACGACACAGTGGCGCCCGTCTCGGGCGGACTCGCGATGACCGTGGCCCACGTCGTCGCGACGCTGGTCACCGCGCTGCTGCTGGCCAAGGCCGACGGACTGCTGCTCGGCGTCCTCGCCTGCCTGCGCACGCTGGTCCCGTTCATCCTCAACGCGCTCCCGGTGCCCGCCGCGGCGATGTCACCGGTGCTCGCCCGTCCGGCGGGCCCCGGCCACCTCGTGCGGGTGGACCTCCGCCGCGTCCACGGCAGGCGCGGCCCACCGCTGTTCTCCTGAACCCCAGTTCGTCCCCCGTAATCCGGCGAGGTCCCCGAACCCGCCGTCTTCATTCACGTTCAGGAGTTTTCGTGTCGAACAACGTCTACAAGCGCGCCGGTTTCCTGGCCGCCACCGTCGGCATCGCCGGTCTGCTCTCGGCCGGGGTCGCTTCGGCCCACGTCACCGCCAACGTCTACGGCCCCCAGCCCGCCAAGGGCGGCTACGGGTCGATCTTCTTCCGTGTCCCCAACGAGGAGAAGGACGCCGGCACCGTCAAGGTCGAGGTCGCCCTCAAGCCCGAGTACGCCCTCAGCTCCGTGCGCACCAAGCCGATCCCCGGCTGGAAGGCCGAGGTCGTCAAGTCGAAGCTGCCCGCCCCGGTGACCACCGCGTCCGGCACCCAGATCACCGAAGCCGTCACCAAGGTCTCCTGGACCGCGGAGCCCGGCACCAAGATCGCCGCGGGCTCGGCCGAGTTCCAGGAGTTCCAGATCAGCGCGGGCCAGTTCCCGACCAACGTCGACGCGCTGGAGTTCCCGGCCACCCAGACCTACGAGAACGGCAAGGTCGTCGAGTGGAACCAGCCGACCCCTGCCTCCGGTGAGGAGCCGGAGCACCCCGCGCCGAGCGTGAAGCTCGCCGAGAAGAGCGCGGACGGTCACGGCGGCGGTGGCCACGGCACCGACGCGAAGGCCTCCGAGGAGTCCCACGCCTCTTCCTCTTCCGACACCACCGCTCGCTGGCTCGGCGGCGCGGGCCTGGTCGTCGGCGCGCTCGGCCTCGGCGTCGGCGCCGGTGCCACCCTGCGCGCCCGCCGCGCCACCGCGGGCGCTTCCACCAAGAGCAACACCGAGGGAACCGAGTAAATGCGTAAAGCGATCGTCGCGCTGGCGATCACCGGGGTGGCGTGGCTCGCCACCGCCACCCCGGCGCTGGCGCACAACGTCCTGATCTCCTCGGACCCGGCGAAGGGCGCTTCGATCGCCACCGGGCCCGCGAAGATCACGCTCACGTTCGACCAGTACGTCCAGAACGCGAACGTCAACCAGATCGCGGTCATCGGACCGGGCGGCGGCCAGTGGGCCGAAGGCCAGGTCGAGGTCCGCGACAGCGCCGTGTCCGTGCCGCTGCGGCCGCTCGGCCCGGCGGGCGAGTACAAGATCGGCTACCGGATCCTGTCCGCGGACGGGCACTCCGTGACCGGCGAGGTGCCGTTCACCCTCACCGCCGCGGGCACCGGGACACCGGCGACCGCCGACGCCGCGCGCAGCAACGCGGGCCAGGCCGAGGCCACCCCGGCGACCGGCGGCGAAGGCTCGTCCGGGGTGCCCATCTGGGTGTGGATCGCGGGCGCCGTCGTGCTGCTCGCCGTCGGACTGACCGTCGCACTGCGCACCGGCGCCGGTGACAAGGAGAAGAGCGGGTCATGACCCAGACCGAGACCACCTCGCGTGCCCGCGTCGCCGTCCTGTTCTGCGTGGTGACGGCGGGGATCGTCGGCGCCCTGATCGGTGTCGCGCTGACGGCCACCGCCCCGGTCCCCGGGGTCGCGCAGGTCAGCGAGGTGGTCTCGGTCTCCATCCCGATCGTGCGGGTGCTGCTGGACATCTCGGCGGTCGCCACGATCGGGCTCGCGCTGCTTTCGGTACTGGTCGGCTACGACCGGCCGAAGCTGTCCGAGCCGATCATGCGGCTCGCGCGGCCCGCGAGCGTCGCGGCCGCGCTGGTCTGGGCGACCACCGCGCTCGTCGCGCTGATCCTGCAGACCGCCGAGTACCGGCCTGGCTCCAGCACGCTGTCGATGTCGGACGTCGGGAGCTACATCGCCGACGTCGGCGCGGGCAAGGCGCTGCTGATCGTCGCGGTGCTGGCGCTGCTGCACGCGGGACTCGGCGTCCTCGCGCTGAAGCACGGCGAGAAGGTGCCCGCCGAGGTCCGCGTCGGGCTGGGCCTGTTCGCGCTGCTGCCGTTGCCGGTCACCGGGCACGCGTCGAACTGGAACTACCACGACTACACGATGATCTCGATGGAACTGCACGTGATGAGCGCCGTCGCCTGGACCGGCGGGCTCGGCGCGATGACCGTGCTGCTCGTCGGGAACCGGACGCTGCTGGCGCACGCGCTGCCGCGGTTCTCCAAACTGGCGACGCTGTGCCTGATCCTCGGTGCGGCGACCGGTCTGTTCAACGGGCTGATCGAGATCAGCCTCAACCCGTCGCTCGGCTTCTGGGAAGGCGTGTTCACCACGCCGTACGGACAGCTGGTGCTGCTGAAGCTGTTGTGCACCGGAGTGATCGCGGGCCTCGGCGCGTACACACGCTGGAAGCTGATGCCGCAGATCATCCGGCACAACCGCACGGCGCTGGCCGCGTGGGCGACGCTCGAACTGACCGTGATGGGGCTGGCGTTCGGGTTCGCCGTCGTCCTCACGCGCGCGCCGGTCGTCCCGACGACCTAGTTCTGGGGTAAGCCAAAGGTGGCGTGTTCGTGGGCAAGGCCGGTGACGGGATGAAGGCGTCCTTCGTCGCGTCCGATGCGGTGAAGGGAGCCTTCGGCGTCGCTGATCTGAACCGGCCGCGCCCTGACTGTCCACAAGGGACGCTCGGGAACGACTGGCGCCCGCAGGCCAGTCCAGAACCACGCCACGAAGGCCACCTCTCAACCTTGAAGCCAGCGAAGGGGTCCTTCGCCGCAGAGGCTGAGCCACATTTGACTTACCCCTCAATAGAACCCGAAACGCCACTCATGACCAACCCGACCCACGCGATCTGAATCCTCAGCCCCGGCCAGGAACGGCGTCACCAGGACAACGGTGTCGCGAAAGCCACGTTCCCAGCCTTCACCGTTGCGAAAGAGGCTTTCACAACACCCGCCCCACGACCGACACCGAAACAGCGCGGACACGACACGTTTGCCCTCGTCCCGACGACCTAGTTCTGGACCGCGTACCGCAGCAGCACCACACCGTTCTCGAACGCGGTGGCCTCGACCGGCTTCAAGTCCCGCCGATCCTCGAAGATCCGCGTTCCCTTGCCGCGCGACACCGGGCTGACCATCATCCGGAACTCGTCGACGAGGCCGGCGTCCAGCATCGACCGCATGAGCGTCAGGCTCCCCCAAAGCCAGAGGTCGTTGCCGCTCTGCTCCTTGAGTTCCCGGATGGTGGCCGCCGGGTCGCGCGTCACGGTCGCGGCGGAAAAGTCACCCCAGGGCGCGTCCTCCAGCTTCGACGAGGCCACGAACTTGGTGAGGTTGTTGACCTTCTCGCCGTACTCGCCCTGTTCTTCGGCGTTGGGCCAGTAGTCCTTGGACATGGCGTAGGTGTTCGCGCCCAGGATCATCGTGTCGACCGAGTCGATGAAGCCCATCACGCTCGCTTTGAAGGCGGGCTCAGTCTTCTCGGAGAACGGTTCCCCGGAGACGAAGCTGAGCCCGCCGTCCTCTTCGGCGACGATGTTGTCGACGGTGACCCACTGCTGGACGATGAGCTTGCGCATGGCTTGTCCTCCCGGTTCTCGCGGCCACTCTGGCCGCGGCTGCCCCAGGGACGAAGCCGTCACGCCGGTCTCGACATCCCAGCCGAAACTTTGTTCGGAGTCGCTACCGGTCCGTCTTCTTGACCAGGGAAACGACCATCAACGTCTCGGTGGACTCGGGTTCGAAGCGGATGTCGGCGACCCCGGACAGCTCTTCGTTGACGCTCACCCGCCCGTCGTGATTCCAGACGACGAGATCATCGCCTTCACGGCAGAAGTTCCACTGGTGCAGCCCGTGGTAGTTCTCGCGTTCGCCCTCGTTCACGTTGAGCATCAGCACGGCGGCGTGGCCCGGCTTGACGACCTCGAGCATCTGGCGGGCGCCGAGCACCGGGTCGTACACGTGATCCAGCGCGTTCTGGCAGTACGCCAGGTCGAAGTGGTCCGCCGGGAACACCTCGGAGAGCTTCTCCACCTCGGCGTCCTCGGTGGCCACCAGCGGCGTCAGGTTCAGCTCGCCGAGGAGGGTGTTGTACTGGTCGGCGAGCGGGTCGACCGGGGTGATCTCCACCGTGCGACCGGGCCATTCCTTGCCGACGCAGGTCAGCGGGCCCGCGCCGACGTCGAGGATGCGGACGGTCGTTCCCTCCGGCGCGAACGGCTCGAGGTTCCGCGTCAGATGCGGTTGGTTCCGCAGGTCCGAGTCCGGTCTCGTCCGCCAGTCGTAATCGTTGAACCCTCCGCCGGCGAAGGCCTCGGAACCACCGGACAGCCAGATCCTCCAGTGCTCCAGCTCGTTCGACAGTCCTTCTTGCCAGCGCGTCTTGCCTGTGGTCTCCATGAAGATCCTTCTTTCACCCCGTAGAAGCCTTGAACCGTACCGGTCGGGTCAGTCGTTACCGACCTTGCTCCAAACGGCCGCATTTGGCCCATTTCACTGTCCTCTCCGGATCCTCACCGCGATGCTCTACGCGATCGCTGGGGTAACCCGAAGAGGGGATAGTGGATGGGCAGCCCGATTCCGGGTGAGAGTGGAGTCGACACACCGCAGGTGCCGCGTCAGCGTTCGGCGGTGAGACTCACCAGACAGGTGAGTTCGGGCCCGCGTCAGCTTCCGCCCGTGCCCGCGCACTTCACCAATCGCACGGCCGAGCTCACGCTGCTCGAAGACCTGCTGCCCCGGGAAGGCGCCGACGGACCGGCGGTGCACCTGATCAGCGGCCAGGGCGGGATCGGGAAGACGGCGCTGGCCACCGCGTGGGGCCGTCACCTCGGTGACCGGTTCCCGGACGGCCACCTCTGGGCGGATCTCGGCGGGTTCAGCACCAACGGCCCGCTGTCCGCGAACGAAGCGCTCGGCCGGTTCCTCCGGGCACTGGGCGTCCCGCCGGAGGGACTGCCCGCGGACGTCGAGGAACTCACCGCGCTCTTCCGCACGACGACCGCCGAGCGGCCACTGCTCTTGCTGCTGGACAACGCGGCGTCGACCGAGCAGGTGCTGCCCCTGCTGCCCGCGTGCGCGGAAAGCCTCGTGATCGTGACTTCGAGGCGCCGCCTCGGCAGGCTCCAGACCGAACACCGCGCGAAGCTGATCGAGCTGGCTCCCTTCGGCTCCGCGCACAGCGCCGAACTGCTGGGACGAGCGGTCGGCGCCGAGCGGGTCGGCGCCGAAGCCGACCAGGCGCGGGCCATCGCCGACTTGTGCGGCGGCCTGCCGATCGCCCTCACCACGGTCAGCGCCAAGCTGGCGGGACGCCCGAAAATGTCGTTGGAGAAGATCGCCACCGAGCTGGGGAAGGAATATCGTCGACTGGCCACGCTCTCGACGAAAGAGGCGCAATCGGTGGAAGCCAGCTTCAACCTGTCCTACGACGAACTTCCCTCCGACGCGGCGGCGCTGTACGCGGCGCTCGGGCTGCATCCCGGCCCCGACTTCGGCGTCGGTGTCGCGGCCGCGTCGATCGCCGTCCGTGAAGAGGTCGCCGACGACCTGCTGGACCAGCTCGTCGACGTCGGGCTGCTGATCGACCGCGGCGACGACCGGTACACCTTCCACGACCTCGCACGGCTGCACGCCAAGGAAAAGACGGCGGGCAACGAGTACGACCGCGATATCGCGGTGCGCCGCATGCTCGAGTGGTACCTGTTCACCGCCTCCGCGACCGCCGACCTGACCACGCCGGACCAGGACGCGATCCCGTACCGCTACGAGTACCGGCCGTCGACGCGGGCGTCGTTCGACACTCACGAAGAGGCACTCGACTGGCTGGAGCTGGAGCGCGAGAACCTCATCGCCGCGGTCGAGACGGCCCACGAGTGGCAACTGCCGGAGCTCGGCTGGCAGCTGGCCGCCGCGATGTGGCCGCTTTTCCTGCTGCGCAAGCACTATCCGGACTTCCTGCGGGTGAGCGAGATCGCCGTCCAGTGCGCGCAGGCGTGGGGCAACGCCTCCGCGGAGGCGTTGATGCGCAACCGCAGCGGCGCCGCCTGCCGCGGCACCGGCCGGTACGACGACGCCGTCCGGCACTACCTGGCCGGCCGCGACGCCGCGCGGACGGCCGGTGACCACGTCGTCGAGATCCGGTCGGTCGAAGGGCTCGGCCTGGTCGCCCTGCAGCAAGGCAGGCTCGACGAGGCGATCGAGTGGTTCACCGAGGACCATCTGCTCAGCGAGCGCCAGAACCGTCCGCACGACGTCGGGCTGGCGCTGATCAACCTCGGCGCGACCCGCGTCCGTGCCGGGCAGGCCGAGGCGGCGATCGCCGACCTCACCCGCGCTCGCGACGTCCTCGACGGCGACGACTACAACGTGGCCCGCGCCCGGATCGAACTCGGCCGAGCCCTCACGGCGAGCGGTGATCTCGCGGCCGCGCGGGCCGAACTCGAGCAAGCCCACGCCACCATGGAGTCGAGCGGTTCGAGGTTCGAGGTGGCCAGGGCGCTCTTCGCGTTCGGCGAGATCGCCGAGGCGGACGGCGAACCGGAAGAAGCCCGGCGCTTCTATGACCGGGCCTTGCCGATTTTCGTCGGCCTCGGCCGACCGGAGGCCGACGCTCTGCGTACGCGTTTGGAACAGCTGTGACCCCGATAACACTGATCAGGGCTCAGCGACGGGGTGAAATCAGCGCGCTAAATAACGGAACGTAGCTGCAAGTTGCACATTTGGGGGAGCATTGGGCCGGGAGAAGTGATTAGCCCGGACGAATTCGTCACCGTTTGATCGGTGAATTCGGGCAAGCGACGAACGGTCATTCGCTGTCGGCGAATGCACGTGCAGATTGGTTTCCCGGGTGAGTCACCGATACCGGTTCCAGCGGGCACCGGTGCGCCCGTTCCGGAGATCGTCCAACCGTTTTCGCAGCTCATCGCGCACGCTGGGGTGACTGCGGAGAATCGGGAGAACACTCGTGGTGAGCTTCAGTTCACGGATGGCGCGCAGTACCGAGAACCCGGACCACGTGGTCACGTCGAATCCGTACCGCTCGGCGAACACGCGATAGCGGGCCGGTGGATCACCGAACCGTTCATGGCCGACGGCCAGCGGCGTCAGGTCCCATTCCGGCGGCCCGACGCAGGACGAATCGAAATCGCACAGCACCGGGCCGTCGGGCCCGGTGATCACGTTCCCGGTGTGCGCGTCCCCGTGGACGAGGCCCCTGGGCAGGGGGAAATCGAGCGTTTCGAGGGCGGCCTCGACCTCGGCACAGCGCTCCAGCAGGAACCTGCGGTCACCGTCGGCCAGCTCCTCCGCGTCCGAAACCCGGGCGCGGACCGCGGCGAACGGCGCCCACTCGGCGAGTCCGTCCGGCGGCTCGAGCGCGTGGACCCGGCGCAGCAGCGCGGCGAGGTCTGCGGTCTTGGCCTTCCGGCCGGTGGACGGCACTTTCCACCAGACCGTCACGAGATGGTCGCCGACCGGCAACGGCTGGTCGAGGCCGGGAATCAGGCGGATGGCGGGCACCTCGTGCCGCTCGAAGTGCCGCGCGACCCGCACGACCGTGCCGACGCGGTGCCGCAGCAGGGTGGACCCGACGATCCGCACGACGAACGGCGCGCTCGCCAGTTCGTAGACGGCGTTGTTGGTGAACCTCAGCAGCCGGGCGCCGTCGGGGTCCACGCCCAGCAGCTCACACGTCCGCCCCAGGGCATCGTGCAGTTTGCCGGGCGTGAACCGGCCGTCCAACCCTGTCCGCTCAGGCGGCGTAGAAGGAGTTGAGGCGATCGGCGAGGTCACGGGCGTCGGCGTTGTTCCGGCGGCGCTCCGCCTCGACCTGCAGCGGCCGCATCCGGTCCTTCACCCGCTCCGACTTGATGCCTTCGGCGGTGTCGACGGCCTTCGAGCCCACCTTGGCGCCATGATCGAGATCGCCTTCGAGCAGGTGGTTCGTGGCCAGCGCGCTGAGCATGAACGTCTTGCTGCGGGCCATGTCGTCGTCGTAGGACTCGACGGCCTTGGTCAGCGCCGGGATCGCGTACTTGGTGTGCTCGGCGTTCTTCGCGGCGAGCACCGTGTGCACGGTGCCGATCATGGCGTAGACGTCGGTCTCGGTGAAGAACTTGACCCAGGACTCGGCCTCGGCCAGGTCGGCGCGGGCGAACTCGTCCTTGCTCCGGCCGAGCAGCTTCGTGGCCTGCTCCTCGTTGCCCATCATCGCGTAGGCCCACGCCTCGTTGGCGCAGAGCACGGCGACCGCCAGCTCGGAGCCCGATTCCTGGGCGGCGATCTGGCCGAACTGGAACAGTTTCAGCGCGTCGTTCGGGGCATCCTGGTGCAGGTAGACGCGGCCCATCCGGTAGAGGACGTTGGCCACCAGCGGGTGGTTGTCGCCCTGTTTGGCCAGGTCCAGCGCGTTCGCGAAATGGCCGCGCGCGGAGTCCAAGAGGCCGGTGTCGAAGGACGTCCAGCCCGCGAGGCTGTGCAGATCGGCCAGTGCGACGTACAGGCGGTTCTTGACCATTTCGGTGCCGTTGGACTCGAGCATCTGCTGTCCCCAGGACAGCTGCGCGACCACGGCGTCGCGGCAGAAACCGCCGCCGTACTGGTAGTCGAGGGACCGGAGCGCTCTGGTCGCGGCCTCCACCTGACGGACGTCGGTCATGCCGATCCGCCCGGGGGCGGGCGTCTTCGCCGGCCCGGACGACCAGGTACCCGATTCCGGACCGAACACCGCCGCACCCATCGTGACCTGGGCGGCGTGCGCGAGGAACCTCCGTCGCTTCACGGACTCGTCCTCCTCCGCCTGCTGGCCGTCGGCAGCGCCGACGACCTTGATCGCTGTCGCCTCGTCATAGGCGAGACCCATGTATCCCCGGGGGACACCAAGGCCGTCAGCGATGCGGGTGAGCACGTCGTACGCCATCACCTGGCGACCTTTGAGGATCTCGGACACCTCGGACTGCGATTGGCCGGTCATCGCGGCGATCTGACGCTGCGAAACACCGTGCTTGCGCAACAGCCGGTACACGGACGAAATCTCCCGTGAGGCCAGTGCGGCTCGCATCTCCGGCTGCTCCCAGGCATCCGGCGGCACGGGGTGACTCTGGCGGCTCTTGGGGTCCGAGCCGGCGACAGCGCCGCCACCGATACTGGCGTCCATTGCGCCCCCTCACAGTTCCGTTGGGGTCGAGAAACAGCGTAAGCACACCTATTCAACCGTGCGAAACACCGGAATGCCCGTCGTGATCGGTCCGGCAGAAGTCGTTTGACCGCTTACCGTGAAACCTCGTCCGGTCACCGCTATGACGGCGGTTCGACCTTCTATCGCACTCGGTTTCACATCACTGTAGTTGTCAGATCTCCGTGACCGACCGGCAACCGGCAGCGATCACAGAGAGCTACCAAAGTCTCCGAACCCCCTACAGGTGCGGACACGCGGTAAACGAAGACGACGTGGAACGAGAGAGCGGAGAAGAGCCAGTGGAGTTCGTGGACTCGATCGCAACAGGCTCCATCACCGCGGGACGGCCCGGTATGGCCACGCGCCACCTGCGTGCGGCCGGCCCCGCCGGTCAGCAGGCGGTCGCCGTCGCCCCCGGTGCCAACCGCCCGGTCTCCCCTTCCGCCCCGGTCGATCCTCGTACCGCGAGTGTGCGCCGTTACGAAGGCGGACAGCTGGTCTGGCGAGTGCAGTGCGGCGATCTCATCAGCCGCGAGCGCGCCGTCACCGTGTTCGTCGAAGACAACCAGGTGGTTCTCGTCTCGCCGCCAGGAGAGACCGCGCGGATGACGTCCGGCCAGCTCGGACAGCTCAGGGCCGCGCTCAACGAAGCCGCCAAGATGGCGGAAAGGTAACGGTGAGTTCTCCGTGGATCAGGTCCTAGGGCAAGTCCTCCGCAACGCGGTTTGGGAACGCCTCGACATGCTCTCCGATCTCGCGAACCGGGCTGACGCGCAGTCGCTCGTGTCGGTCGCCCGCTCGGAGCTCCCCCGGTTGACCGAAGGCTGGCGCGCGATGCTCCAGGCGCACGAGCCCGACGAGCGTGGGGACTGCCCCACCTGCTCGACCCGCTGGCACAAGTGCAAGGCCCCCTGCTCGGTGTGGCAGGTCGCGCACGAGCACCTGGTCGCCGGTGGCCTCGCCCCTCAGCAGACCGCGGCCACCCAGGACCACCGGCGGGAAGCCCGCCGTCGCGTTCCTGGTCAGACCCGTGGTGTGGGCGCCGGCGAAACCACCGGCAGGCACGCGCTGGTCAACCCGCGCAGGCCCGCCATCGGCGGCGTACACGCCTGAAGAAAGCCAAGGCGAGTGAACGGCGGTCCGAGCGCCCCCTCGGCAACCACGCCATGACCTCGCCTCCGCCGAGAGCGGTTCGCCCGTACCCCCGAACGCGACGAGCCGCTCTCGGTAATCACTCCGGTCCCCACCGCGATTAATCGAAAATTATCGGCAGAACACCTAGCGTAGGCAGTAATCGGTCGCTAGGTTGATGATCACAAACGCAGCGCGATACCTGCCAAGGACACGCTGCCATCCCCCGAACTCCGCGGGCCGGTGCCGTTGCACTCCCCTCCCCCGACCGGCATCGGTCCGCGGTCTCCAACTTTCCTTTCAGCTGACCGATTTCACCCGCGTGACCAGTACCGCGGCGATGACGGTGGACAGCGCCGAAGCCGCGAAGAGGCTCGGATACCCGCCCAGGTACGCCAGGATCGGCGCGGTCAGCATCGGCGCCACCACCTGCGGCAGCGAGTTCGCGATGTTGATGACCCCGAGGTCCTTCGCCCGGTTCTGCGCGGCGGGCAACACCTGCGTGAGCATCGCCAGC
Organism: Amycolatopsis sp. BJA-103; assembly: GCF_002849735.1. GTDB lineage: Bacteria > Actinomycetota > Actinomycetes > Mycobacteriales > Pseudonocardiaceae > Amycolatopsis. Next base: position 7,793,655 of record NZ_CP017780.1, on the reverse strand, counting down.
GCGACGGCCATGTACGCACCGAAACCGATGCCCAGCAACGGTGACGCCGCGAGCGCGGCCGTCCAGTTCTGCCAGACGACCAGCAGGAGTGCGGCCACCGCCATCACCGCTGACGCCGCGAGGACGTATGGCTTGCGACGTCCGGACTTGTCGGAGAAATGCCCGGCGATGAGCGCGCCGACGATGAGCGCGGCGCCGTAGAGCCCCATCATGATCAGCAGGCCGGTGTCCGGGTCTTCGTAGTGCACCGCGTCCTTGAGGAAGAACAGCAGATACAGCGTCCCGAAGGCGTTGCCGAGGTTGATCATGAAGTGACAGCCCCACGCCCAGGCGAAGTCCGGATGCTTGCGCGGGGAGATCCACAGGTTCGACAGCACGTCACGGGACTTGGCCGACGGCCGGTACTCGACCGGCAGCCGCGCGTCCGGTGTGCGCAGGACGAAAGCGGCCGCGCCCACCAGCACGATGGCCGCGCACACCGCGTATCCCAGCGGGAGACCGGCGAGGTCGAGCATCACCACGACCACCACCGCGCCGAGCACGGTCCCGAGCATCTGCGCGATGCCGACCAGGCCGCCGACCTGCGCGCGCTGAGGCACGGGCACCCGGTCGGCGATCGCCGAGACCAGCATCGCGAGCATTCCGTTCAGGCCCGCCTGCACCAGGCACCAGCCGAGCACCATGACCGCGACGTTCGGCGCGAACGCGAGGACGAGCAGGCCGGCCGCGGCGACCACCGCGCCGACGGCCGTCCACGGATGACGGCGGCCGCGCGCGGAACAGGTGCGGTCCGAGAGCAGGCCGACGGCCGGGTTGGCGATCAGCGCGACGATCGCGCCGACGCCGGTGACCAGGCTGAACACGGCTTCTTTGTTGGCCGCGTCCAGGATTTCGGCCTGTTTCGGCAGCAGGACCTGGATGGGCGCGTAGACCCCGAGCCAGAGCGCGATGTTCGCGAAGAACAGCAGGCTCATCCAGCCCGCGCGGACCCTGGCGACCGGCTCGGCGAGCGCCTCGGGCAGGGCTCTGACCTCACTCATGGCTGATCAGTTTCCGGTACCAGCCGAAGGAGTCCTTCGGAGTCCGCTTCTGTGTCTCGTAGTCGATGTGCACCAGGCCGAACCGCGGCTGGTAGCCCTTCGACCATTCGAAGTTGTCCATCAGCGACCAGACGAAGTACCCGCGGACGTCGACGCCGGCGTCCATCGCCTCGCGCACCGCGACCAGGTGGCTGTGCAGGAAGTCGATGCGCTCCTGGTCGTGGACGTGTCCGTCTTCGGCGACGACGTCGTCGAAGCTGCAGCCGTTTTCGGTGATGTAGACGGGCGGGAGGCCCTCGCGATAGCGCTCCTGGAAGCCGACGAGCAGATCGCGCAGGCCGTGCGGGACGATCGGGGAATCGTTGGTGGTCATGGGATATCCCTCGATCGCACGCAGCTCGAAAGGCAGCGGATTGCCTTCACCGGGCGCGGCGACGCCCTGCGGCTCGTAGTAATTCACCCCGTAGAAGTCGAGCGGCTGCGCGATGGTGGGGAGATCGTCGGCGAAGTCCTTCGGGAGATGTTCGACGACTTGTTCGGGATAACGGCCCAGCAGCACCGGATCGGCGTACGTACGGTTGATGAGGGCGTCGATCCATTCGCCCGCGGCCTTGTCCTCCGGCGAATCGGAGGCGGGCCAGATCGGCGAATGATTGTTGGCCGTGCCGACGCTGCGGGCACCGGCCGCGCGCAGGGCTTGGACGGCGAGACCGTGGGCCAGATTCTGGTAGTGCGCGGTGGGCAGGGCGTCGAGCAGCAGTGTCTTGCCGGGGGCGTATTCGCCGATCGCGTAGCCGAAGATCGACATGACCATGGGCTCGTTGAGCGGGATCCACATTTTCACCCGATCGGAGAACCGCTCGCCCAGGATGGCGGCGTACTCCGCGAAGCGTTCGGCGGTATCACGGGAGAGCCAGCCACCCTTGTCCTCGAGCGCCTGCGGGAGATCCCAGTGAAAGAGCGTCCCGACCGGGTCGATTCCGGCGGCGCAGACCTCGTCGATGAGCCCGTCGTAGAAGGCGAGGCCGTCCGCGTTGGGCTTTCCGTCGCCGTCGGGCTGGATTCTCGGCCAGGCGAAGGACATCCGGTACGCGCCGACGCCGAGTCCGGCCATCATCGCGATGTCTTCGGAGTAGCGGTGGAAGTGATCGGCGGCTACCTTGGCGTCCTCCCCCCGCGCGATCTTCCCCTCCGTTTCAGTGAACGTGTCCCAAATGGACTGTCCTCGGCCGCCCTCGCCGGTCGCCCCCTCGATCTGGAAGGCGGAGGTCGAGACACCCCACAGGAATTCGGACGGGAAGGTCGGATTCTCCACCGGCTACGCACCTTTCTCCGGAGACACGGCCGAACATGAAAAGTTCTCAGATACTATGCCTTCACTCGACCGTGGGGAACCCTGTCGGCACGATAAAGTCGCAGATCAGCGAAGGAGGAGCCCGAGTGTCCGACATCCAGGCCGCGAAATCGCCGGCGGAGACGACTCCGCTCCGGCGGCAGCCCGTCCAGCAACGCAGCGCCAAGCGGGTGGAGCAGATGCTCGACGCCAGCGCCCAGCTGATCGATGAGCTCGGTTACGACGCACTGACGACCACGTTGATCGCGAAGCGCGCGGGGGTGGCCGTCGGGTCGCTGTACCAGTTCTTCCCCGACAAGCGGGCCGTGGTGCAAGCACTGACGCAACGCAACCTCGAACGGTTCGTCGCCTCGGTGTCCGAAACCTTGAACGAGCTCGCGCCCGAACACTGGTGGGATGTCGTGGACTCGATCCTCGACATCTACCTCGACATGCACCGCGAGGTCCCCGGTTTCTCGAAGGTCCACTTCGGTGACGTCGTGGACCGGCAGCTCCTCGACGAGACTCGCGACAACAACGCCGTCATCGTCGACGCGCTCACCGACATCCTCTCGGCGCGGATCTCGTCGCCGCTGGACGACATCCGGTTCGCGCTGACGATCGCGAACGAAACCGCCGACGCGTTGCTGAAGCTGGCGTTCCGCCGTGACCCGCGCGGGGACGAGCGGATCGTGGCGGAGGCGAAGTCGGTGGTGAAGGGGTACTTGGCGAGCAAGTTCGGCGAAGCCTGAGGGGTCCGGGGGGCCTGGGCGCGGGTCCGGGGGCTGAAGGACGCTTTACCCGCGTGCGATGCGGCGAAGGGCGCTTTCCTCGCATCGGATGCGGCGAAGGCGCCCTTCACCTCGCTTCCGTCCACTATGGACTCAGGCTCCCCTGCCCGGACGTCGCGAAGGCCACCTTCAGGACGTTGAACGTCCCGAAGGTGGCCTTGCCGTCACCGGTGGATCCCCCCTTGCTCCATTCGTGTCCACCGATGCCCGATTCCCAAGCCCCACCAGTCACACAGCCCCCATCAGCCACGTCTCGACGTGCCCTGAGCTGGCCTTATCCAGTTGTCCACATAAGTTGTCCACACCCACCCACAGTTGTGGACAACCTCGCCCCTCACTCCTCAGGACACCGCTCCCCGACACCCCCTCCCGATACGCTGGTGCGGGGCGCGCCCCCCTGGGACGGGTGGGGGGTGGGGTCACGCGGATCAGCCGAAGTTTCGGGACTCGCCTCGGTAGGTGGGGACGGTCCGGTCGACGCGGTCGCCGATGATCACGTGGTAGTGCGTGAAGCGTTCGGCGAGTTCACCGGCTTTCGCGTGGCGCAGCCAGACGCGGTCGCCGAGCCGCAGGTGGCGGGCGGCTTCGCCGGAGACGGGGGTCTGGACTTCGCCCGCGCCTTCGAATCCGAGCAGTGAGAGGCCTTCGGGCAGGTAGGGCGTCGGCTGCCGCGAAGACTCCGTCGGGCCGGAAGCGATGTAGCCGCCGGAGTAGAGCGTCGCGATCTTGGGCGCCGGACGACGGACGACGGGGAGCGCGAACATCGCGGCCGGACGCGGCGAGAAGTGCGCGTAGCCGTCGAAAAGCGTGGGGCCGATCAGGCCGGAGCCCGCGGCGATTTCGGTGACGGCCGCTTCGGCGCCGGTCGATTCGACACTGCCGCTGCCGCCGCCGTTGACGAACTCCAGATCCGCCAAGGCCCGGACAGCGCGAACGGCGGCCGCGCGGCGTTTCGCGATTTCCACAATGGACTTCCGCTGCATCCAGCCGATGAGCGAGTTCTTGACGCCGCTGCCCGCCGCGTCGCCGAGCCCGGCGATCTGGCCTTCGTACGCCATCATCCCGACGAGCCGGAAACCCTTGCGGGACAGGATGGTTCGCGCCAGATCGGCGGCCTGCCGCGGGCTGAACACCGGCGAGCGCCTGGTGCCGACGTGCACCCCTGGCAGCGGTCGCCATGAAGCGTCGAGCTCGAGACAGACGCGGATTTCGGGATGGTCCTGCCCCAGCGCGGCATCGACCAGGTCGAGGTGTTCCGGCGAATCGACCATGATCGAGATCGCCGCCCGCGCCCGGTCGTTCGCCGCCAGCCGTCGCAGCGCACCGTGGTCGGCGGTCGGGTACGCGACCACGATGTCGTCGGCCGTCCCCTGCTCGACATGCCAGACGGCTTCGGCGAGCGAGTAGCACATGAGGCCTTCGAAGCCGGGCCGCGCGAGCACTCGTTCGAGCAGGTACCGGCAACGGACGGACTTGCTGACCACGCGGATCGGCTTGCCCGCCGCCCGCCACAGCAGGTCGGCGCCGTTCGCGTCGAACGCATCCAAGTCGACAACCGCGAACGGAGGATCCAGGTCCTTCGTCGCCAAGTCGTACACCGTCGCACTGGTCACCCGAACTAAGGTACGACAGAAGGGCTTGAAACGCGAATACTATTCACTTACTGTTTCGGCACTCGAACATCTCAAGGGCAGCAGACTCTCGGATTGGGTGTGTGCATGACTCGGTGGAGCAACTGGGCCGGTACCGCGACGGCGTCGCCGCTGCGCGTGCACCGACCGCGCGGCACGGAGGAGATCGCCGAGGCGATCGGCCGGTCCGCCGCGGACGGACGGCGCCTGCGCCCGCTGGGCAGCGGTCACTCGTTCACGGCGATCGCCGTGGCGGATTCGGACGCAATGGACCTCACCGGCTGGGCGGGCATCGCGTCGGCCGACGTCGAGAAAGGCCTGGTCACGGTCCGCTCGGGCACCACGCTCAAGCAGCTCAACGCCGAACTCGACGCGCTCGGGCTGGCGATGACCAACCTCGGCGACATCGACGCGCAGACCGTCGCGGGCGCGATCTCCACCGGCACCCACGGCACCGGCGCCCGGCTCGGCGGTATCGCCACCCAGATCGCCGCGCTCGAACTCGTGCTCGCCGACGGCACCGTGGTCACCTGTTCGGCGGACGAGCGCCCCGACCTCTTCGCCGCCGCGAGAGTGGGTCTCGGCGCGCTCGGCGTCATCAGCACGGTCACTCTGCGGTGTGAACCGTCGTTCCTGCTCTCCGCCCAGGAGCGGCCGGAACCGCTCGAACAGGTCCTTGAAGGCTTCGACCAGTTCGCCGACGAGAACGACCACTTCGAATTCTACTGGTTCCCCTACGGCAAGAACGCCCTGGTCAAACGCAACAACCGGCTCCCGGCGGGCAGCGAACGCAAGCCGCTGAGCAGGGTGAAGGAATTCGTCGACTACGAGATCACGGAGAACGTCGCGTTCGGCGGGTTGTGCCGTCTCGGCCGCGCGGTGCCGAAACTCGTGCAGCCACTCGGCAAGTTCGCCTCGAACGTCCTCTCGGCCCGCGAGTACAGCGACACGTCACATCGCGTCTTCGTGACCCATCGCGGTGTGCGATTCGTCGAGTCGGAGTTCGCGATCCCCCGCGAATCGCTGCTAGACGTCTTTTCCGAACTCCGCGCGTTCGTCCCGAAGCTGGAGAACCCGGTCGCGTTCCCGGTCGAGGTGCGCGTCGCCGCCGCGGACGACATCTGGCTTTCGACCGCGAACGGCCGCGACTCCGCCTACCTCGCGATCCACCAGTTCGTCGGCATGCCCTACCGCGAGTACTTCGCCGGATTCGCGTCGATCGTCGGCGAGGTCGGCGGCCGCCCGCACTGGGGCAAGATGCACGACCTCGACGCCGCCACCCTCCGCTCGCGCTATCCGCGGTTCGACGACTTCACGCGGATCCGCAAGGAGGTGGACCCGGCCGGGGTCTTCACGAACACGTACCTCGACCGGGTCCTGGGAACCGTTTAGTTCGTTTCGAAGAGGGCGCTGACGGATTCGCCGTTGTGGATCCGCCGCATCGCCTCCGCCAGCGCGGGCGCGATCGACAGGACCCGGAGTTTCGGGCTCTGTTCCTCCGGCGGGATCGGCACGGTGTTGGTGCAGACGACCTCCAGCACGTCCGGCTGGCTGCCGATCCGCTCGAGCGCGCCGCTGGAGAACAGGCCGTGCGTGCACGCGACACGGATCGAGCGCGGCTTCAGTTCCCTCAGCTTGTTGAGCAGTTCGATCACCGTGCTGCCCTTGGCGATCTCGTCGTCGAGGACGATCACGTCGCGGCCGGTGACCTCACCGATCACCGAGCTGATCTCGACCCTGTCGTCGGCGAAGCGCTGCTTCGCGCCCGCGGCGACCTGAACCCCGAGCAGCCGGGCGAAATGCGCGGCCTCCTTGGCGTTGCCGAGATCCGGCGAGACCACGGTGGTCGCGGAGAGGTCGTACTGCCGGAAGTGCTTGGCCAGTTCCTGCAAGGCGTGCAGATGGTCGACCGGAACACTGAAGAAGCCGTGCACCTGCGGTGAGTGCAGCGTCATCGCGAGGACGCGATCGGCGCCGGCGGTCGCCATGAGGTCCGCGACGAGACGGCCGCCGATCGAGATCCGCGGCGCGTCCTTTTTGTCCGATCGGGCGTACGAATAGTGCGGCATGACGACGGTGATCCGCTTCGCCGACGCGCCCCGCGCGGCGTCCAGCATCAGCAGCAGTTCGACGAGGTGCTCCTGCACCGGCCGCACCAGCGGCTGGATCAGGAAGACGTCGCGCTCGCGGCAGTTCGCCTGGAGCTGGACTTCGAGACAGTCGTTGGCGAACCGCTGCACCTGCACGGGATGCAGCGGAACACCGAGATGCGTGCAGATCTCTTCGGCGAGCTCGGGATGTGCGCTACCGCTGAAAACCGCGATGTCCTCGCGCAAGGACTTACTCCGTTCACTTAACTGACGGATTACGTCCACACACTAGAGCTTCACAGAGCGGAAACAGCCTGAGAGATAGGAGTATCACCCGAGATCGCGGTGAGGACACGTCCCGCCGTCGACGGATCGTCGAGCAGCGCGACGAGGATCGCGGCGACGTCCTGCCGGGGAATGGGACCGCGCTCGGTGGATTCGGCGATCAGGATCTCGCCGGTGCCTTCGTCGTTCGTGAGCTGTCCCGGGCGCAGGATCGTCCAATCGAGATCACGGGCACGTAGATCGTCCTCGGCCGCTTTCTTGGCTTTGAGGTACAGCCGGAAATCGTCCGGGACGTCCGCGGTCTCCCATACGTCGGCATTGATGGAACCGACCTGGATGTGCCGCCGTACGCCCGCCTGCTCGGAGGCCGCCGCGAAGAGTGCCGCGGCGGCCCTGTCCACAGTGTCCTTGCGATCCGTACCGCTGCCCGGCCCGGCGCCCGCGGCGAAGATCGCCGCGTCGGCACCGGCGAGCACCTTGGCCACGGCGTCCACATCGGACTTTTCCAGGTCGAGGACGACGGCTTCGGCGCCGATCGCCTCGAGGTCGGCGACGTGATCGGGATTGCGCACGATGCCGACCGCCTGATCACCACGCTCGGCGAGGAGTTTCTCCAGCTTCAGCGCGATCTGTCCGTGTCCACCCGCAATGACTACTCGCATACTCTTAGGACACCACAGCGGAGCGGAGCTTCTCCGTTGAGGGTGGTGGCGGGGGCATGGATGGAGTAATGCGTTTACTCGACTTCGGCAGGAGCCTCGGTGCCGCGCAGCAGCTGGTCGTAGACGATCTCGTTGACCAGGCGCGAGACCGGGTCCTCTTCCAGGATCATGCGCTCGTTGTGGCCCTCGAGGTCGAGGTCGGTCACCGCGTTGGGGTCGGCGGCGACGATGGCCAGCCCGTAGGCGCGGGCACGCGGCAGGCAGTTGCCGACGTAGTCTTCCGTCAGTACGGCTGGCGATGGGAGCACCATCGCGGCCTCGCCGTACCTCGCGAACGGGACCGCGGAGGCCATCGCGGTGCGCCAGTGCCGGGCGACCGCGAGGACGCCGATGATCTCGGCGGCCGGCGCGGGTGCGGTCGCGGCCAGCTCTGGCCAAGTCCAGGTGTCGACGGTGGCGCGATCGACGACGGGACCCATGCCCATCGCGATGCGCTCCGCGTGCACGTCGGTACGGAGCCGGGCGACCACGCAGATCTTGCGGCCGAGCACGGTGGTCTCCGGCAACACGATGCCGTTCCAGCCGAGCAGGGCGGCGGCCTTGCGTGAAAGCTCCTCGACGCTCGCGGGCAGTTCGATCGGCGGCACCACCCGGCTCGGCAGTGACCGGCTGCGCTTCGCGCCACCGGCGACCGTCGAGCTCTCCATATTCGGTGTAGCCGCCACGTTCCGCCTCCTTCGAACCTGGTTTCCCTAAGGCTCTTCATCCCGTGCCACCTCGGTGGAAGCGGCACATGACCTGTCTAACAGGGCGGGGACGCGGGGGCGCCGGACAAGGCGAGTGGCTGCGATCGACGGCGCCTTGTCATCGGTGACCGGTCGGTAGGCGGTCGTCGGACTTCAGTCCGACCGTGCCGCCAACCGAGTGAGAACGAGGTAAGTGGTGTTACCCGGCGTCTCCGAACGGTCACGGGTATGGAGTGCCCACCACCGAACACTGGCGAGGCAACGGAAGCAAAGTGCTGGTCCATTCAGCCCAGTGAATGGTCATTCCACTGTGGACCCTCGCAGGTCAAGGTCATGAGACCGTCGCGGTGCGGAGCAGTTCCTCGACGCCCGGTGTCCGCCACTCGTCCATCACCGCGATTTGCCTGTCCGCAACGAACCAGATCCGCTGGGTCACTCGAGCGTCGCCGCTTCCCCCCGTCTGTCCACGAGGAACACACTGGATCGTCCACTCCTCGTAGGCCGCCGTCGCCCCGCCCACCGGTGCGGTGGCGGAAGTCGTCTTCGCCGCGTCACCCTCTTGGCGGAGGTCCTTGCGCCCGGCGGCGTTGCAAGCCCGGCCGCCCGCGCTGCGCCGGTAGAACTCGCCCGGCCGGTAGGCTGGCTGCTCCGCCGATTCCTGCGCGTTGTCCGTGACCAGGACGTACTTGCAGTTGAAGTACTTCTTCGGGTCCGGGCAGCCCGGGGCGACGATCACCTTCTCCAGCCCTTGCGCCTGGACGGACCAGCCCGACGGCAGGTGCAGCGTCAGCGCGCCGACCGAGACGTCGGTGAGTCCTTGCGCGGGTGGCGGCGCCGAAGTCCCCTTCGCGGTCTTTCCACCGGTCAGCCCCGCGACGAGTTCGGGGTTCAGGAGATCGGACAGCCGGTCGTACGGGAGCGTCATCGTCTGGACGCCGCAGGCGGTCTCGAAACCGAGCCGGTTGAAGTTGATCGTGAGCTCGACCTCGGCGGGCGTGAAGGTGGGGAACACCTTGCGTTCCCCCGGCCCGGCCAGGTCGGCGGGCTTGATCGGGGTCCAGGTCTTCAGTCCGCACCCTTGATCGTGATCGGGCCAGAGCAGGTCGCTGAGCGCCAGCATCCCCTGATCCGAGAACATCCCGGGGCGGAACAGATCCGCGGGCGCGACGGGGTTACCGCCGGTGAGGTCGATCAACACGGCGGAGCGGCCCATGTTCCAAGTCGGATGCGGAGCGTTTTCGAGGCCGTGTTCGTAGCGCACCGAGAGGTACTTCTCGGTCTGCATCCGCACCTCGACCTTGGTGGTGAGCACGTAGGGGCCGCCTCCGTGCTCGGCCGCCAGCTCCGCCGCGCCCGGTCCCGTCTCCCGGTTCCACTCGTCGATCGGCGCGGTCAAGGCGTCGTTGACCCGTTTCGACCAGGCCTGGTCGGGTCCGCCGGTCACCTCCGGATACTGCCCTTGGAACTGGAGGGTGGTGCCGGGCACCGGTCCGGTGCGGGTCTTCATCGCGACCTTGAGCGCGACGGCCTGCTGACTGGTCGGCGGCGACTGCGGCGGCGGACTGCTCGGGTCGGAGAAGACGACCACCGAGCCGACCACCGCGGCCGTCGCCGCGACGACGCCGACGGCGATCTTCAGCCCGGCCGCGATCCCGCCGGTCGACGCGGCCACCGCGCCCGTTCCGGCGGCGGCGACCCCGGGTGCGGCCGCCGTCCCGGCACCGAGCAGGGCCAGCGGAGTCACCGCGACGAGGACGCCGGTCGCCTTCGCCAGCCGTGACCAGCCCTTGCGCTCCCAGTCGTCGCCGTAACCCGCCCGGGCGACGCGTTCCAGCTCCGCGACGAACATGAGCGCGTCGACCGGCCGTTTCGACGGCTCCTTCGCCATCCCCAACGCGACGATCTCGTGCACCGGCTGAGGTACTTCACCGAACGGGATCGGCGCGTGTTCGTGCAGCGTGCGCAGCACTTCGGTGTCGTCGGCCTGATACGGCCGATGCCCGGCGACGCACTGGAAGAACACGCAGGTCGCGGCGTAGACGTCGGTGGCCGGGGTGGACTGCCCGCCTGACCACTGCTCGGGCGCCATGTACGCCGGGGTGCCGACGGCCGGACCCCGTTCACCGGCGAGGACGGCCGTGCCGAAGTCGACGAGTTTGCTCTCGCCGGTGCCGGCGACGAGGACGTTGCCCGGTTTGTAGTCCCGGTGGACGACGTTGGCGGAGTGCGCCGCGGCCAGCCCGAGCAACGAACCCTTGAGCACCGCGAGCGCGGCTTCGGGTTCGAGGGCGCCTTCGGCCTGCAGCACCGACCGCAGCGAGACGCCGTTGATCGCCTCCATCACGATCGCCGCGCCCTGCGGCGTCTCGAAGAACTCGTACAGCTTCACGACATGCGGGCTCGACACCCGGTGCAGCGCCAGCGCCTCCTGGCGGAACGCGCTCAAATACGCGGGGTCGGTGGCGAAGCGGGAGAAGAGGTACTTGACCGCGACGACGTGGCCGGTGTTGTCCTGGCGCGCGAGCACCACGCGGCCGAAGGTGCCCGTGCCGAGCTGCTCCAGCTCGGTGAAGCCGGGCAGCCTCCACTCATCGCTCGCCTCGTTGATGTTCACGGCCACCGTGCCTCTTCCAGAATCTTGTCGAGACCTGGAGTGTTCCACTCGTCGACGACCACGAGCTGCGTTTTCGGCAGGAACCACACCCGCTGGGTAACGATCCCGCCTCCGGAGCACGTGAGCCGCCATTCCTCGTAGGCGGCCTTCTTCGTCCCGATCGGCCGGAGCTCCTTCTTCTCCAGGACGGGCGAGCCCTGCGTTTCGCCGGGTGCCCCGATGGAAGAACACGGACGCGGACCGGTCGAGCGGTTGTACGGCCTGCCCGGTTCATACGCCGGAGTGGCCGGGTCGACCCGCGAGTTGTCGCTGAAAAGGACGCTCGCGCACTGCGCACCCGTGCACTGATCGGCGGTCACCAGCCGGCGCTCGGGTGTCGCACCGGCCAGCAGCTTCCATTTTTCCGGCGTGGTGATGGTGAAGGCGCCGACGTTGTCCTCTTTGGTCCGTTGCGCCGGTGTGTCGCCCAGCAGCTTCTTGGCCTTGGGACTCAGCAGATCGACCAGCCGGTCGTAGGGGACGGTGACCGTCGTCGGGCTGCAGGCCATCGCGTACCCGAGCACGTAAGCGCTGACGTAGAAGACCATCCCGCTCGTCGCGGGTGCCGCTTGCACGATCGCCCTGTCTTCGGCGTTCGGACCCGACATCGACCGGACGGGAAGATGCTCCGGCCGCGACGGCGGCTCGGAGAAGCACTCACCCGGTTTGGCCGAGGCGTAGAACGTGTTTTCCAGTTTCAGCATCCGCTCGGCGTTGCCCTCGACGTCGTCGAACAGATTCGCGGTCGAGATCACGTCACCGCCGGACAGGTCGATCACGAGGGTGCGGACGTCGTAGGGGCCGTGGTTCCCGAGCTGCACCGTTTCGACCGAGCGTTCGTAGACGACCGAAAGCAGCTTGTCGTCCTGACGCAGGACCTCGGCCGTGGTGGACATGTGCGGGATGTCGCCGTCGGGCTCCTTCTCCGGCGGGTTGCCCGGTGACCAGAGGGTGGTGAGCCAGTCGTCGATCGGCGCCATCAGCGCCTTGTTGACCCGTTCCTCCACAACCTTGTCCTTCAGCCCGCTGATCCGGACGTACTTGCCGTTGTAGTCGAAGCCGTCGAGCTTCTCGGTCCGGGTGAGCAGGTCGACCTTCAGCGCGGCGAGCGTCGTCGTGATCGGCGGCGCCGGGTCGTCGCCGCCGGAGTTGACCACCACGACCGTGCCGACGGCGGCCGCGGTGACGGCGGCGATCGCGGCGGTCACCTTGAGGCCGAGCGCGATCCCGCCGCCGGTGGTCGCCGCGACACCGCCCGCCGCGCCGCCCGCGATGACCGGCGCGGCGGCGGTCCCGGCTCCGAGCAGGGCCAGCGGGGACAGGGCGACCAGGACACCGGCGCCCTTGGCGAGCCAGTGCCAGCCGTTGCGCTCCCAGTCGTCGCCGTACGCCTTCCTCGCGGACGACTCCAGTTCGGTGACGAACTCGGCCGCGCCCGACGGCCGCTGGGCGACGTCCTTCGCCATGCCGCGCGCGATGAGGTCGCGGACCGGTTCGGGAACCTCGCCGAACGGGATCGGCGCGTATTCGTGCAGCGTGCGCAGCACTTCGGTCTGTTCGGCCTCATACGGCTTGTGCCCGGCGACGCACTGGAAGAACACGCAGGTCGCGGCATAGACGTCGGTCGCGGGGGTGGCGATCCCGCCCGACCACTGCTCGGGCGCCATGTACGCGGGCGTGCCCGCGGCGACCCCGGTCTGCCCGGCGAGCACGGCGATACCGAAGTCGACGAGCTTGCTCTGACCCTCTCGGGTGACCAGGACATTGGCCGGTTTGTAGTCGCGGTGGACGGTCCCCGCGGCGTGAGCGCCGGCGAGGCCGAGCAGCGAGCCCTTGAGGATGGCCAGCGCGGCTTCGGGCTCGAGCTTCTCCTGGCGGCCGAGGATCTCTTTCAGGGAGATTCCGTGAACCGCTTCCATGATGATGGCGGCACCTTGTGGGGTCTCCACGAACTGGTGCAGACGGGCGATGTGAGGCCCCGAAACGCGGTTCAGGACCTGCGCCTCATGACGGAACTCGGCCAGCCTTTGCGGGTCGGCCGCGAACCGTGTGTACAGGTATTTGATGGCCACGACCTGGGCGGATTCGTCGTGGCGTGCCAGTACGACACGCCCGAACCCACCTTCGCCCAGCGACCCCATCTCGGTGAAACCCGGCAAGGCCCAGTCGTCCACAGATTCCTCCGCGATTCCCGATCGTGTCCCCTTGGAGGTGAGCTGCGCCGCAGCGGTTCCCCGCCTTCCGGGTTTAGGGTTACTCGTCGGTCACTTAGCCCGTTGCGATGGAGGAACGATGCGTTCGCCGAAGGATTTCTTCGCCCCGCTCGCGGTGGGGGCGCCGGAACCGCTCCGCCAGATCCCCGTGCCTCCTTCGCGGATGATCCACTTCTTCGACCCCAGCAACGAAAAGATGGCGGCCAAGGTCCCGGACCTCGCCAAGAAGGTCGACGTCCTGCTCGGGAATCTCGAGGACGCCGTGCGCGCCGACCGCAAGGAGGCCGCGCGGAACGGGCTCGTCGCCATCGCGAAGGCGACCGACTTCGGCAAGACGCAGCTGTGGACCCGCGTCAACAGCCTCGACTCGCCGTGGGTGCTCGACGACCTGATCACGCTGGTCACCGAGATCGGCGACAAGCTCGACGTGATCATGGTGCCGAAGGTCGAAGGCGCTCAGGACATCCACTACGTCGACAGGCTGCTCGCGCAGCTCGAAGCGCGGGCGGGCCTGACGAAACCGCTGCTGGTGCACGCGATCCTGGAGACCGCCAGCGGTGTCGCGAACGTCGAGGAGATCGCCGGCGCGAGCCCGCGGATGCAGGGCATCTCGCTCGGCCCGGCCGACCTCGCCGCCAGCCGCCGGATGAAGACCACCCGGGTGGGTGGCGGGCACCCCGGCTACCTGGTGCGCACCGACCCGACCGGCGAGGATCTGAACGAGGGACGCACGACGTATCAGCAGGACCTCTGGCACTACACGGTCGCGCGGATGGTCGACGCCTGCGCGGCGAACGGGATCCTGCCGTTCTACGGGCCGTTCGGCGACATCCGCGACGTCGTGGCCTGCGAAGACCAGTTCCGCAACGCGTTCCTGCTCGGCTGCGTGGGTGCCTGGAGCCTGCACCCGGTGCAGATCGACATCGCCAAGAAGGTGTTCTCGCCTTCCCCTGAAGACGTGGCTTGGGCGCGGCGCGTGATCGCCGCGATGGGTGACGGCACCGGCGCCGTGATGATCGACGGGAAGATGCAGGACGACGCCTCGGTGAAGCAGTGCCGGGTGGTCGCCGAACTCGCCGACGCCCTGGCCGCCGACGACCCCGAACTCGCCGCCGCCTACGACGCGGCCACTCAGGAGGCTCAAGCATGAATCCCCGACGTTCCGTCCTCTACATGCCGGGCGCCAACGAAAGAGCGCTGGAAAAGGCGAAGACGCTCGACGCCGACGCGCTCATCCTCGACCTCGAAGACGCCGTCGCGCCCGACGCGAAGGAAGCCGCTCGTGAGCGGGTCTGCGCCGCCGCGTCGTCGAAGGAGTACGGCGAGCGCGAGGTGACCATCCGCGTCAACGGCCTCGACACCGAATGGCACGACGCAGACCTCCGCGCCGCCGCGCAGGCGGGCCCGGCCGCGATCGTGGTGCCGAAGGTGAACTCCGCGGCCGAAGTGCACAACATCGAGCGCGCGCTGGAACTCGGCGGCGCGCCGGAGCACACGAAGATCTGGGCGATGGTCGAAACCCCGGTCGCGATGCTGCACGCAGAGGAGATCGCTTCGGCGTCCGAGCGGCTGACCGTGCTGGTGATGGGCACGAACGACCTGGCGAAGGAGCTGCACGCCGAGTTCGTCCCCGGCCGGGCGCCGCTGCTGGGCGGGCTTTCGCTGGCGCTGCTGGCCGCGCGGGCGACCGGCAAGGCGATCCTCGACGGCGTCTACAACGACGTGAAGGACCTCGAAGGTTTCGAGGCGGAGTGCCTGCAGGGGCGCCAGTTCGGCTTCGACGGCAAGACGTTGATCCACCCGGCGCAACTGGAGCCGTGCAACCGGATCTTCGCGCCGTCCAAGGAGGAGATCGAGCGGTCGCGCAAGATCATCTCGGCGTTCGAAGAGGCCAAGGCGGCCGGGCAGGGCGTCGTGACCGTGGACGGGCGGATGATCGAGAACCTGCACGTGGACAACGCGCGGCGGATCCTGGCGCTCGCCGAGGCGATCGGTGACTAGCAGGGACGTGTGGCCAACAGCCGCGAACACGAACTGTTGGCCGTGATGTAGGCGGCGACCTGCGGGGAGATCAGAAGGGCGAGACTTCGGACGTCCTCCCAGTGCCCCCGCAGGTCGACAGCGAGCAGCGGCTCGTGGTGAGCGACGCGGTTGCGAAGCCGGTGCAGGCGCTCTACGTGCCTGTCGACGTCACGGCGATCGGTACCGGCACGAAAGCCAGGTGCAGGTACGGAATCCACAGCGGGTCGTGATGACGTCTCGCGGACAGGTATCGCCAGAAGCCGAAGCTGAGTTCGGCGATCACCTTCCCGGGCGACGGTCGCTTTTCCGAACCGCAGGGGTGCTTGACCTTCGGGGTCGCGTTCTTGATGGCTTCGGCAAGCAGCCTTCGGCTTGTCTCGTTGACGTCGTACCGCGTGCCGTTCGCGGCCTTCTGCCACCGCGTCGGGAAGATCACCGTCGCTTGGAAGACCCAGTGCGGCCTCCCCGCCTCGACTGCGTGACCCAGTGCCCGGTCATAGGTGTTGCGCAAGGCGACTTCCAAGTGCGACAGGTCGTGATGGAACGCCGCGGATACCGCCGTGTTCCATTCGTACAAGCGCACGGCCAGCGCTCGATCCTGGTTCGCCGCTCGCAGGTAGACCTCGAACCTTGGCCTCGACAGCCAGGTTTCGATCCAGTCCCCGCACCAGCGCTCGTCATGCTCGTAGCTCCCCGATGAGGGATTCGCTGTCACTCTCAAGTGGTCGGCGAATCTGTTATGCTTGTCAGCGAATAGCCCCGGATGGCCCCTGACCTGCTGGTCATGTCACCGGGGCTTTGATCTTTTCTGTTGCCGACAGGCAAGGCAAAGATGAGCAGAGCGTTGTGCCGCCGGATCGGCACCTGACCGCGTTGCGTCCTCTAGTTGCGGTCGTTGCGCGGGCAAGGACCGCAACTAGAGGACGAAACGCGGTCAGGGCCAGGGGCGCGGAGTGGGGCGAAGGGTTTCGTAGGCGGCAGCGGCGCGAAGGACGTCGAGGTCGGCGAAGCGGCGGCCGCTGATCTGGAGGCCGATGGGCTGGTCGTCGCTCGTGTGGCCGCAGTTGATCGAGACCGCGGGCTGGCCGGACATGTTGTACGGCACGGTGAACGCGATGTGCTCGAACGGGCGGCGCGGGTCGTTGGTCGGCGAAGGCCACTCGGCGGGCGGGGCCGAGACCGGGCAGGTCGGTGACAGGACGACGTCGAAGCGTTCGGTCTCGCGCAGGGTCGCGACGGCGATGGCGTCGATCTGCGCGAAGCCGCGATAGGCCTCGACACCGCTGACGTCAGCGCCGCCGGCGGCCCAGTCGGCGATGTACGGCAAGACCTTCGCGCGGCGCTCCTCGGGCAGCACCGACATGTCCGACCAGGCGCGGACGCGCCAGAAGGTGTCGAGCCCGTCGAGCATTTCGCGGCGCAGGAACGGGGAAACCGGCTCCACCACCGCGCCCGCGGTTTCGAACAGCCGCGCGGCTTCGGTGACGGCGCTGATCGTCTCGGGCGAGACCGGGAGTCCGACGCCCGGATCCAGGTGCAGTCCGATCCGCAGGCCTTTGACGTCGGCCGACAGCGAAGTCCAGTCGATCGACGACGGCGGCAGCGAAAGGTGATCGCGACCGTCCACACCGGACAGAACGCTCATCAGCAGCGCGGTGTCGGCGACGGTCCGCGTCATCGGCCCGGCGACGCGGCCGAGGAACGGCGGATCCACCGGCACCCGGCCGAAACTCGGCTTCAGCCCGACCAGGCCGCACCATCCGGCGGGCAGCCGGATCGAGCCGCCGATGTCGGTACCGACGTGCAGCGGGCCGTAACCCGCGGCGGCCGCCGAACCGGCACCGGCGCTGGAACCACCGGGCGTACGCGTGGTGTCCCACGGATTCCGCGACGCGGTGTGGAAACTCGACAGCCCGGACGTCAGCATCCCGTAGTCCGGCATCGTCGTCTTGCCCAACAGGACACCGCCGGACTCGCGCACGCGGGCTCCCGCCGGGGCGTCTTCGGGCGCGGGGACCAGCGAAGAAGCGGCCGTGCCGAGCGGGACCGGCGTACCGCGGGTCGCGATGTTTTCCTTGAGCGTCAAGGGAACGCCGTCGATGGGGCCGAGCGGTTCCCCGGCGTGCCAGCGGCTTTCGGACGCCTTCGCGTCTTCACGTGCGCCGCTCGGGTCGTACGCGTAGAGCGCGTGCAGTTCGGGTTCTCTCGCCTCGACACGGGCGAGGACCGCTTCGGTGACCTCGACCGGCGACAGGGTTTTCGCGCGGTACTCGGCGACCAGTTCGACGGCGGTCAGATCGGGCAACTCCGGCACGGCAAAGGCTCCTTACGTCGCGGGCGGTTCGAAGCGACCGTCGACCGCGGTCCAGCCGCCGTCCACCGCCAGCACGGAGCCGGTCACGAACGACGACGCGTCCGAGGCGAGGTAGACGACGGCGCCCGCGAGTTCGTCCGGGCGCGCCCAGCGGCCGAGAGCGCCCTTGGTCGCGTAGGCGTCGTACCAGGCCGGATTCGCCTTGATCTGCGCGGTGAGCGGGGTTTCGACGACGCCGGGCGCGATCGCGTTGACCCGCACCCCCGCCGGGCCGAATTCCGCCGCGGCCGTGCGGAAGAGCTGGACGAGACCGGCTTTCGTCGCCGCGTACGGCCCCTGACCGGGCTCGACGGTCGTGCCGCGGATCGAGGAGAACCCGATGATGCTTCCCCGCCCTCGCTCGACCATCCCCGCACCGAACGCGCGGACGACCTCGAAGGTCGCGCCGAGGTTCAAGGCGATCACCCGGTCGAATTCTTCGCGCGAGTACTCCAGCAGCCGTTTGCGCACGTTGGTCGCGGCGGTCAGCACGACGACGTCGAGCTCGCCGAGTTCCGCGGCCGCCCGTGCGGCAGCGCCGGAGTCGAGCAGGTCGATCTCGTACGCCTCCCCCGCGCCGGTCTCCTTGGCCGCGGCGACGTCGCGGTCCGCGACGATCACTTCGGCACCGTGCGCGGCCAGCGCCTTCGCGGCTTCGCGACCGATCCCGCTTCCTCCGCCGAGCACCACGGCCCGCCGTCCGTCGAGCCGGAACAGGTTGTCGTAACTCAAGGTCGCAGCACCGCCATCCTCGTCACGGTCAGTTCTTCGACCGCGAACCGCGGCCCTTCCCGCCCGATCCCGGAGTCCTTCACGCCGCCGTACGGCATGGTGTCGGACCGGAAACCGGGCACCTCGTTGACCACCACGCCGCCGACGTCGAGCTCGTCGAGCGCACGGAACGCGGTCTTCAAGGACGTGCTGAACACAGAAGCGTGCAGGCCGTAGCGCGACGCGTTGACCGCATCGAACGCTTCGTCCACTCCTGCCACGCGACGGACACAGACGACCGGGCCGAAGATCTCCTCGTCCCAGCATTCGAGGCCGTCGGGCACGTCGAGCAGCACCGTCGGCCGCAGCACGGTGCCGTCGACACCGCCACCGAACAGCCGCGCCCCCGCCGAAGTCGCCTTGCCGACCCACTCCTGGACGCGCCTGGTCGATCCCGGGTCGATCAGCGCCGAGACCCGCGTCTTCTCGTCGCGGGGATCACCGGCGACGACCTCGCCGAGCCTGGCCAGCACCCGTTCGGTGAACTCCTCGGCGACGGCGTCGACGACAAGCACCCGCTGCACCGAGATGCATGCCTGGCCGGACGCGTAGAACCCGCCACGCAGCACGGCGTCCGCCGCCGCGTCGAGATCGGCGTCTTCCGCGACCACCAGCGCGGCATTGGAACCCAGCTCCAGCAACGTCTTCGTGGGCGCCGCGTCGCGCGCGATCCGGTGCCCGACCAGCGCGGAGCCGGTGAACGACACCGCACCCGCCCGCCGGTCCGTGACCAGCGCCGAGCCGACGGCCGCGTCCCCGGTGACCAGCTGGACCATCGCGGGCAGGTCGGTCAGCGAGCGCACGAGGTGCACGAGCCACAACGTCGCGAGCGGCGTCTGCGGCGCGGGTTTCACCACCACCGGGCAGCCCGCGGTGATGGCGGGCGCGATCTTGTGCGACGCCAGCAGCAGCGGATAGTTGAACCCGGCGATCCCGACCACGACGCCGATCGGCTTGCGTTTCCAGAATCCGACCAGGCCGTCGCCGGACGGCAGCAAGTCGAGGGGCACTGTCTCGCCGTGCAGCCGCGAGACCTCTTCGGCGGCGGCCTGCCAGGTGACGATCGTGCGGGCGACCTCGACACGGCAATCCACCAGCGGCTTGCCGGTCTCCAGGACCAGCAGCCGCTCGAAGTCCTCGCGGCGGGCTTCGAGAGCCGCGGCGACGTCGTTCAAAAGCGTGCGCCGGGTACGCGAAGGCAAGGCCGCGACCTGCTTGAACACCGCGACGGCTTCGTCGATCGCCCGCGTCGCCAGCTCCGGCGTCCCGACCGGCGCCCGGCCGATCTCGCTCCCGTCGTACGGGAACGTCACCGGCTCGGTGTCCACAGTGGACACCCAGCCGTCGCCGATCGGCAGTCCCTCCGGGTACTCAAGCATCGTCGCCTCCCCGCAACCTCGTCAGTTCGGCACGCAGGTTCGGCGCGGCCGCCAGCAACTCCCTGGTGTATTCGTGCTCCGGCGCGTCGTAGACCTGGTCGACGTCACCCATCTCGACGATCTCCCCGCGCCGCATGACCGCGACCCGGTCGCACACGTGCCGCACCACGCCGAGATCGTGCGAGACGAAGATCAGCGTCAGCGAGTAGAGCTCGACCAGCGACGCGAGCAGGTCGAGGATCTGCTTCCGCACCGAGACGTCGAGCGCGCTCACCGGTTCGTCCGCGATGAGAACGCTCGGATTCGGCGCGAGCGCCCGCGCGATCGAGATGCGTTGCCGTTGCCCGCCGGAGAACTGGTGCGGGTACCGGCCGGCGGCGTCTTCGGGCAGGCCGACGGCTTTCAACAGCTCGGAAACCCGTGCTGGATCCCGGCGCCCCAAAGGCTCGGAGATGATGTCGCGCACCCGCATCCGCGGATCGAGCGAGCCCATCGGATCCTGGAAGACGATCTGCAGTTCCGATCGCAGGAAGCCGAGTTTCCGTTCGGGCAGGGTGTCGACGCGTTTGCCCTGGAACGAGACGCTGCCCGCCGTCGGCTTGTCCAACGCGGCCAGCAATCGGACCAAGGTGGACTTCCCCGAACCCGACTCGCCGACGATCCCGAAGCGCTGACCAGCCTCGACGTCGAACGAAACGCCGCGCAACGCATGGACATCGCGGCGCGTATAGCGGCGTTCGAGGTCCCGGACTTCGATCATCATCGGCTCGCCTCCAGGTCCGAAGCGGCCAAAAGCTTCCGCGTGTACTCGTGCTTCGGCGCGGTGAGGACGTCGCGGGTGGTGCCTGCCTCGACGATCTCGCCGTCCAGCATCACGAGCACCCGCTCGCACACCGACGCCACCACGGCGAGGTCGTGCGTGATGAACAGCAGCGCGCTCTCCCGCTCGCGGATGCCGTCGAGGATCAGTTCGAGGATCTGCGCCTGCACGGTGACGTCCAGCGCGGTCGTCGGCTCGTCGCAGATCAACAGCTTCGGATCGTTGGCCAGCGCGATCGCGAGGACGACGCGTTGCCGCTGCCCGCCGGACAGCTGATGCGGATACGCGCGGAAAGTCCCTGGCAGGCCGACGGAATCCAGCAACGCCTCCGCCGCAGCGCGGTGATTCCCGCGATCGCGGTGGATCCGCATCGGCTCGGCCACCTGCGCGCCGACCCGCATCGCCGGGTTCAGCGCGGTCATCGGTTCCTGGAACACCATCGACAGTTCGTTGCCGCGCAGCCGCGACAGTTCCTTCTCCGACGCGGTCAGCAACTCGCGGCCGTCGAGCTTCACCGAACCGGACGCGGCGAGTTCTTCGGGCAGCAGCCCCATGATCGACAACGCCGTCAACGACTTCCCCGAACCGGACTCGCCGATCAACCCGACGCGCTCACCACGCGCGATGTCGAACGAGACGCCGCGGACCAGGTCACCGATGCCGAGACCGTGGACTTCGAGGGTCATAGCCGCGCCGCCAATCGGGGATCGAGACGATCGCGGAGGCCGTCACCGAGCAGGTTGAACCCGAGGACGGCGATGGCGATCGCGACGCCGGGCACGAGCGCGAGCCGCGGGTGCAGGGTCAGGAACACCTGGGATTCCTGCAGCATCCGGCCCCACGACGGCGTCGGCGGCCGCGTGCCGAACCCGAGGAACGACAACGCCGCTTCGGCGAGCACCGCGATCGCGAACGACACCGACGCCTGCACGATCAGCATTCCGGAGATGTTCGGCAGCACATGGCGCGCCGCGATGTTCAGCCGCGAGCGACCGGCCGACCGCGCGGCCAGCACGAATTCGCTGCTCATCACCTGCAGCGTTCCCGACCGCGCGATCCGCGCGAACGACGGGATGGTCGCGATGCCGATCGCCACCATCGCGGTGAGCGTGTCGGCCCCGAACACCGCGCCGAACATGATCGCCAGCAGCAAAGCGGGGAACGCGAGCACGAGATCGTTGACGCGCATGACGAATTCGCCGAGCCACCGCGAAGACATCCCGGCGAGGATGCCCAGCGGCGTCCCGATCAGCGCGGCGATCCCGACCGCGACCACGCCGACGTACAGCGTGGTCCGCGCGCCGACCATGAGCTGGCTGAGCACGTCGCGGCCGAAGCTGTCCGTGCCCAGGAGATTGGCGCCGCTGAAGTCGTGAAGCCGGTTGGGCGCGTCGACCCGCACCGGGTCGAACGGCGTCCACACGAACGAAAGAAGCGCGGCGAGCACGATCAGCGCGACCAGGACACCGCCGATCACGAGACTGCGATTGCGCATCAGGAACCCCGCAATCTCGGGTCGAGCACCGTGTAGAGGACGTCGACCACGAAGTTCACCAGCAGCACGCCGACCACCAGGACCAGCACGATCCCCTGCACGGACAGCAGATCCCGCGACGCCACCGAGTCGAGCAGCATGCTGCCCAGCCCCGGCAGGACGAACACGCGCTCGACGACGACGGCACCGATGAGCAGCGTCGCCAGTTGCAGGCCGAGCACCGTCACCACCGGCACGGCGGCGTTGCGCAGACCGTGCCGGAACAACGCCTGGAACGGCCGGAGTCCTTTGGACCGCGCGGTGCGCAGGTAGTCCTGCCCGAGCGTGTCGAGCACCGCGGACCGCACGTAGCGCGTGAGCACCGCGCCCTGCACGAGTCCCAGCGACAGCGCCGGGAGGACGAGACCGCGGAGGAATTCGCCGGGATCCTGCACCGGCGGCGTCCAGCCACCGGAAGGCAGCCAGCGCAACTGCACCGCGAAGACCTGCACGAGGATGATGCCCGCGAGGAACGCGGGGATCGCGACGCCGATCTGAGAGAGCCCGGAAACCGCGGCGCCGCCGGCCTTCCGGTGCCGCACGGCGGCGAACGTCCCCGCCGGGACGGCGATCAGCAGCGCCACCAGCATCCCGGCCCCGACCAGCCACAACGTGACACCGAGCCGGTCGGTCAGCGCCGGCCCGATCTCCTCGCGGGTGACGTACGAGCGGCCGAAGTCGCCGTGCAGGACCCCGCCGATCCAGTCGAAGTACTGCGTCACCAACGGCCGGTCGATGCCGAATTCGGCGCGGGTCTTCGCGATCAGCTCCGGTGTCGCGTTGACGCCGAGCGCGACCTGCGCCGGATCACCCGGCAGGACGGCCATGAACAGGAACACCACGAGGGACGCGACCAGCACGCTGGCCACGAGGATCGCCAGACGGCGCACGATCTTGACCGTCATCGCGGTGCCAATCCCGTGAGGTCGAAGGACTCGCTGACCTGGTTGCGCACGAACCCGGTCACCTTCTCCTTCGCCACGATCACGTTGGGGAACAGGAAGAGCCAGTCCGCCGCGGCGTCTTCGGAAAGCTGCCGCGCGACCCGCCGCATCGCGTCGACCTGCTCCTGGGGTGTTCCGGCGTCGGCCTTCGCCAAGTCCTGCTGGACCGGCTTGCCGTCGTAACCCCAGTAGTACTTCGGCCTGCCGAAGGTGACGATGTCGCGCGCCTCGACGTGCTGGATGATCGAGAGGTCGTAGTCGCGGTCGGTGAAGACCTGTTTGAGCCACACCGCCGGGAAGTCCAGCGGCTCGATCGTCACCGTGACGCCGACGTCCGCCAGTTGCGACGTCACCACCTGCGCGGCCGAGACGGCGTACGGCAGGTTCGGGATCCGCAGCCGCAGCGACGGATTCGGCTGCCCTGCTTCGGCGAGCAGCGCTTTCGCCTTCGCCGGGTCGAACGGATACGCGTTCGACAGGTCCTCGTACCAGGGATCCGTCGGCGGGACCATGCTGCCGATGAGCGTGCCGCGCCCGGCCCAGGCCGTGTCCAGCAACGCCTTCCGGTCGATCGCGTAGGACAGCGCGCGCCGCACGCGGACGTCGTTCAAGGGCGGCCGGGCGTTGTTGAACGCGAGCGTGACCTCGCTGTTCGTCGTGCCCTCGACGACGGTGAAGCGGTCGTCGCCCTGGAACTGCGGGATCGAATCCGGCACGGTGATCGCGGAGATGACGTCGATGCCGTTGCTGAGCAAGGCGTTGTTGAGCGCCGTCGGATCCTTGATGTACTTGAGGACCACCGTGGAGTACGCCGGTTTCCGGCCCCAGTACGCCGGATTCTCCTTGAGCACGATGGAATCGCCGCGCCTGCGCGAGGACACCGTGAACGGCCCGGTGCCGATCGGTTCGTTCGCCAGATCCGCGACGCCGGTGGGGCTGAACATCGCGCCGAGCCTGCTGGTGAGGCTGAACAGCCAGCCGTTGCTGGGTTTCGTGAGCACGACCCGCGCGTGGTCCGGCGCGACGACGTCGACCCGGTCGACAACGTCCATTGTGGACTTGATCGACACGGTCCACTCGGTCTTCACGCGCATCAGGGAGAACTTGACGTCCTCGGCCGTGAACGGCTCGCCGTTGCTGAACTTCGCGTCCTTGCGCAGCTTGAAGTCGTAGGTCTTGCGGTCTGCCGAGACGGTCCACGATTCGGCCAGCAGCGGCACGATCTTCCCGTCCGCGTCGAGTTTCACCAGGCCCTCGTAGACGTTGTAGAGCAAGGCCTGCGGGATGGCGGCGCCGTCGGTGCGGGTGAAGTCGAAGTTCGCGGGTTCGGCGGTGTAGCCGACCGCGAGGGTGCCGGGATCCTTGGCGACCGTGGCACTCGAACCGGCCGAGCAGCCGGACGTCACCAGCAGCAACACGAGTGCCGCCGCGTGGATCCGGACTTTCATCCTGCCCCCTGACCGGTAGACTGGTCTGACCAGTAAACCAGACGAGACGGCAGGGTCAAGATGGAATTCGAGCCGGTCGCCCCTGTCCGCGCGTACCAGCGCGTCGTCGAACAGATCGAGGAAGCCGTGTTCAGCGGCCGGATCAAACCCGGCGACCGGCTGCCGAGCGAACGCGAACTGATGGTCCAGTTCGACGTCGGCCGCTCGACCGTGCGCGAGGCGCTGCGGGTGCTGCAAGCGGCGGAAATGATCCGCTCGCGGCCGGGCGATCCGCGCGGTCCCGAAGTTCTCGCCGCCTCCCCCGCCGTTCTGCACCGGTCCATGCACCGGCTGGCGCGGGCCGACCACCTCGGCCTGTCCGAACTCCTGCAGTTCCGCATGATCCTCGACGGTTCCGCACATCTGCTCGCCGCGCAGCTCAGGACCGAAGACCATCTCGCCGAACTGGGCACGGCGCTGGAGGCGATGCGCGCGGGCGTCACGAAGGGATTCGCCGAATTCGGTCACGCGGACGTCGCGTTCCACGAAGCCATCGCCCGTGCGACGGGGAATCCGCTGCTGGTGATCAGCGGCGAGGTCGTCCGCGGGGTCGTGCTGGAACTCATCGAGGACAAACTGGAGCACGCCGACGACCGGACAGCGTTGATGCGCAACTGGCTGGCGCATCACGAAGAAGTACTCGAAGCGATCCGGGATTCGGACGGCGAACGCGCGTCGCGGCTGGCGAAACAAGCGCTCTACGACAATTACGCCGAGTACGTCCCCGAAGAACAACGTCGTCTCTTACAGCCACTTCTTTCGTAACACTCTGTCGCGCCGGGCCGACTCACTCCTACACTCGCTCAAGTGGGGGATGCCATGGAGCCTTCAACAGCCCGTAAGGGAGTCGGTCTCGCGCTGTCCGGCGGTGGTTACCGCGCGATGTTGTTCCACACCGGAGCCCTGTGGCGGCTCAACGAACTCGGCTGGCTGTCGAAGATCTCGACGTTCTCCAGCGTCTCCGGCGGCTCGATCGCGGCAGGGGTGCTCGCGCACGCTTGGTCGGATCTGAAGTTCGAGAACGGCGCCGCGAACAACTTCTACGACGAGGTCGTCGCGCCGGTCCGGAACCTCGCTCGGACGCGTCTCGACATCCCGGTCACTTTGCGTGCCATGGCCATTCCGTGGCGGAGCGCCGGTGAGGAGCTCGCGCGGGTGTACGCGAAACACCTGTTCGGCGACTGCTGTCTCAAGGATCTGGACCCGGCGGGCCCGCAGTTCGTCTTCACCGCGACGAACCTCCAGGACGGCGCGCTGTGGTGGTTCTTCCGGCAGCACGGGCCGCACGGGAACATCCCGCTCGCGACCGCGGTGGCCGCGTCGTCGGCGTTCCCTCCGATGCTCTCGCCGGTGGTCATCCACGACCCGCTTTCGGCCGATGCGGGCAAGAAGATCGTGCTGAGCGACGCCGGTGTCTACGACAATCTCGGCCTGGACCCCGTCGAGGGGCAGTGCGCGACGGTGCTGGTCAGCGACGCGGGCAAGCGGATGAAGGTCAAGCAGAAGGTCCCCAGCGATTGGGGGCGGCAGCTGTTGCGCGTCCTCGACGTGATCGACAACCAGGTCCGCGAACTGCGGCGGGGCGCGTTGCTGAAGTCCTATGTGGAGAAGGATTTCGCGGGAACGTACTGGGGAACCTACGTCGATCTGGAGAACTTCGAGCTGGCGGATTCGCTGGCCGCGCCGGTCGGGCTCACGCACAAGCTGGCGGAAACCCCGACGCGGCTGACGAAGCTGCCGGAAGTGCTGCAGGAGCGGCTGATCAATTGGGGTTACGCGGCTTGTGACGCCGGGATGCGGAAGTGGGTCGAGCCGGAGGCCGCGGCTCCCGCGGGGTTCCCGTTCCCGGCCGCGGGTGTCGGCTGAGCGGTCCCCCGGACGCTATGAAAGGCCCGTTACTTGCAAAATTTGCAAGTAACGGGCCTTTCATGGCGCTCTCGTCGGGCGAAGGTCAGGCGACCAGGTTCGCGTAGACGATGATGTTGTCCTTGTAGCTGTGCTCTTCCTTGTCGAAGACACCGCCACAGGTGATCAGCCGCAGCTGCGGCTTGTCCGTGTTGCCGTAGACCGCGTCCTCGGGGAACTGGTCCTTGGGCACCTGGTCCTTCTTCTCGACCACGAACTTCAGGCTCTTGCCGTCGCTGCGGTCGACGAGGATCTCGTCACCCGGGTTGACGTCCTTGAGCTTGAAGAAGATGCCCGGCTGTTTGTTGCCGTCGACGTGCCCGAGCACGATCGCCGGGCCGACGTCGCCGGGCACCGGCGAAAGCTGGTACCAGGCGGCCTGCATCGGCTTCTTGGCCGAAGGGACGGCCATCTTGCCGTCCTTGTTGACCGCGACCGCGATCAGGTTCGACTCCGCGCCGATCTTGGGGATCTTCACGTTCGTCGGCCTGGTGCCGCTGAACGGCTTCGTGACCGGGACGGTCGATTCCGCCGGCGCCTGCTGTGCGGCGGGCGCGGGCTCGTCGGAACCGCAGCCGGTCAGTGCGAGGGAAAGGATCAGGGTGGCCGCGACCGCGCGGCCACCCCGCCTCAGGAACTTCGTCGACATCGATCAGGCCGCGGTAGCGCCGAAACCGGTCTCGATGCCGCCCTTGGGGGCGTACTTGACCTGCTTCTCCGGCTTGCCCGGGGTGCCCGCGCCGCCGCCGATGGGCGACTCGAACTCGATGTCACCCTTGCCGGCCTTGCCCGCGCAGGTCCAGGTGAAGGTGCTGGAGTTGCCCTTGAAGGACTTCTTCACCTTCACGATGTAGACCCAGTAGCGGCCGTCGTCCTCGGCCTGGTTGCTGTACAGGGTGTCGAAGTCCGGCGCCGAAACAGCGGCGGGCTCGCCCGACGCGCAGGCGATGACCAGGGCGCCGACACCGTTCTCGCCGATGTAGCCCGCGCCGACGTTGTCGACGTAGGGCTCCTCCGGCGGGGTGGTCGGCTTCTCCGAGGTGGAGGTCGGCGACGGCTTGCCGGAAGTCGGCTTGCCGCTGCTGCTCGAGGTCGGCTGCTGCGACGACGACGAGGCCGGAGTGCTCGACTCGGGCGGAGCCGTCGTCACCTTGCCGCCCGTCCACGAAGGCTCGGGTGCCGGGGTGGACGTCTCGCTCGAGGGTGCGGGAGGCGTGGTCGTCGTTTCGTCCTGCGCCATCGCGGCCGGCGTCACGGCCAGCGAGATGACGGCGCCGGCCAGCACCGCGCCCGCGAGGCGGCCCAACGTCTTCTTCAAAGTGATCTCCCAGTGGAAAAGCATCGCAACGCACGGTGACCCCCACCATGCGGCCACCCGGGGGAAAATCCCACGTTCGGGTGACAGCGCGATCCTGCCGGAAAATCGCAGGTCAGCTGTAGCGAATAGACAGTGACAAAAACCACTGTGAAAACCGGTAACAACGAAGTGACCCCGCTCGATACAAGGGCCCGGAAGTCGCTCAGCAGAGGGAAAAGCCTCGCGGCGACGAAGGAATGTTAACACCCGAACGACCGGAACGGTTGCCATCCGGAAGCATTTTTTCCTCTTCCGCCCGACGCTGGAAAACCACCGGTTTTCTTGGGGAAACGACCGCTTTCCGCGATTCCACAGCGTTTTGTTACCGGCCGGTTCACACGTTCGGAGTACTCGACCGTGAGGTATCGACCATCCAAGGGCGGACATCGGTACCCCTCAACACGAAGGTCACGATTAGAACACCAGGAACAGCGCCACGGCGAGGGACACCGCACCGAGGAGGCCCGCGACGAACAACCAGGGCCTCGGCGAGGTCCGCTTCCGCACCGCCCGGCCGCCACCCACCACCGCGGCCAGGAGCCCGACGCCGAACCCGATCCCGGGAATGAAGGTGGCGAGCGTCCGGTTTTCGGCGTCACAGGCCCAGATCTCGTCACTCGGACAGGGCGCCGCCGCGAGTTCGGCCAGCACGCCCGTCGCGACGATCGCGAGGAATCCGAGCACCAGGAGCCAGAACAGGCCCCACATCAGTTGCCCCAGCCGCCGGGGCGCTTTCGTCTCCTCCACGCGCTTCAGGTTAGGGCGTCAGCCGAGCGCCGAAGCCAGATCCGTCCAGAGATCTTCGGGATCCTCGAGTCCGACGCTGAACCGGACGAGCCCGGCGGGCACGTGCGCGTCGCCCGCCAGCCACGCCCGCCGCTCGACCAGGCTCTCCACTCCGCCGAGGCTGGTGGCGGCGCGGATCAGCCGCAGCGAACCGATGACCTTGTCCGCGGTCTCCGCGTCCGGGAGTTCGAACGCGATCATCGTGCCGGAACCGGGATACCGCACCCGGGTGATCGCGGGGTGATCCAGCAGCCGCGCGGCCAGCAGCGCGGCCGTGCGGGTCTGCTCGGCGAGGCGGACCGGCAGCGTCCGCAGGCCGCGAAGAGCGAGCCAGGCTTCGAGCGCACCCGGGGTCGCACCCATCCGCGTACGCGCGTCTCGCAGGTCCTTCGCGACGCCTTCGTCGGCCGCGATCGTCAGCCCGAGCAGCAGATCGCTGTGGCCGCCGATGAGTTTCGTCGCGCTGTGCACGACGATGTCGGCGCCGAGCTCGAGCGGTCGCTGCCCGAGCGGGGTGGCGAACGTGTTGTCCACCGCGACCAGCCCGTTCGCGGCGGCGGCGATCGTCTCGATGTCGATGACGTCGAGCGTCGGGTTCGTCGGGGATTCGAGCCAGAGCAGGTCGGCGTCCGCGGCCGCGACCCAGGCGTCCGTGTCTTCCGGCGCGAGCTCGGTGACCACCAGGCGACCGGTCCGGTGCGCGTGCGCGAGGAGTCCGCGGGACCCTGCGTAGGAGAACGTCGGGACGCAGACCTTCGCACCGACCCGCAACGTGTCCACCACCGCGCTGAGCGTCGCGATCCCCGACGCGAACGCGGTGGCGTGCCCGCCTTCGAGCGCGCCGATCGCGGTTTCGAGGGCTTCCCAGGTCGGGGTGCCGTTCTCCCGCGAATACGCGCGGTCGGCGCCGGCGTCGAAGGTGCTCGCCGCGACGATCGGCACGTTCAGCGGTTCGCCGGGGCCCTCCGGACGTCCGGCTGCGACGGCGAGGGTGCGGGGTGACCAGTCGTTCGTGTCCACCCCGCCACCGTAAACCGTGCCCTCGCTAGTGGGCGTACACCTCGAACTCGTAGAGGGAGTAGCCGTACTTCGTGCCTCGCTGAACCCCGGCCATCCGGACATAACGGCCGTCCGTGGCCTCGAAGGCGACGTTGTCCTGCCCGCCGTCTCCGTCCACTGTGGACGCGACGTCACGCCAGTTCGTCCCGTCGGACGAGACCTGCACCTTGTACGCCTTCCCGTACGCGGATTCCCAGTGCAGGACCACCCGGGAAACCCGCTGCGCGGAGCTGAGGTCGACGGTGATCGACTGGTTGTCGCTCCAGTCGCTCGCCCAGCGCGTCGAGAGGTTGCCGTCGATCGCGTTGGACGGCGGCGAGTTGTACCAGCCTGTCTCGTGGCTGCTCGCGCTGATCGACCGGCCGGTGGCGAGGTTGGCGATGTTGTCGCCGCGTTTCGCCGGGAACTCGACGACCTGCTGGAAGGTCGGCCGGTTCTGGGTGCTCATCTTGTCCTGCGTGATGCCGCCGAGCGCGCGGTGGATGATCGTGTCGGCGCACCACTGGTCACCCGCGGCGCAGTCGCCGTCACCGGGGTACACGGTGTTGGCGGGCTGGGCGGCGGCCTGCGTCAGCGAGTCGACCAGGATCTGACGGCAGGCGTTGACATCGCCGCCACCGCAGTACTTCACGGGTAGCGGACCGGCCACGTTCTGCCCGAGGACCGAGCGGATGTCCTTGTGCACGTAGCCCCACCAGCCGGCCTGGTACGACGAACCCGCGTGCGACTGGCCGACGTGCTTGCCGGGCACCTCGTTCTGCCAGCCGGACGGCGACTCGTTGATCTTCAGCACGCCCACCATGGCGGCGTAGGCGGCGTCGCCCATGCCGGGTTTGAACTGGGCGTTGACCAGGAGCGGCCACCAGGCGTCCATCACGCGGATCGCGTCGGCGTTGGCGTAGGCCTTGCTGCCGGGCGAGGTCTCCGAGCGCAGGGCGCCCGCGGCGAGCCAGGTCTTCAGCTTCGCCACCGCGTCCGCGGCCGGACCGGTCACGGGCGCCTTGTCGATCACCTTGAGCAGTTCCGGCAGCACCTTCTCCGCGCGGAGGTCGGCCAGCGCCGCCTCCTCCATGGCCTGCGTGAGGTTCACCCGCGTCACCTTGGTGCCGCTCGAGACCATCTTCTTGACCCGCGCGTCGATCAGATCACCGCGGTGCACGGAACTCTTGTCCGCGCCGCTGGCCGCGTAGCCGTTGGTCTGCGCGTTGTTCCAGCTGATGTAGTAGTCCTGGTTGATCGACTGGGGATGCTGCGAAGACGGCGTGTAGTTCGCGAGGTTGCCGTCGGGATTCCAGCCCTGCCAGTCGAATCCGGCGTCGGCCTTGACCGGCATCGCCGGGTCGACGTTCGGATTGCGAACCGGGTTCGAGCCCGAGTTGAAGTACGCGATGTCGCGGGAGTCGGCGTAGAACCAGTTGTAGGTCTGGTTCACGTCGGCCGCCGCGGCCTGGAAGTCCTGCGCGGACTTGATCGCGTCCGGGTCGTTGAACTTCTGGAAGCCGATGATCGTGTCGATCTCGTGCTGGAAGGTCGACCGCAGCGACGCGTACGCGACCGGCTTGCCGCCCACGAGCGCCCGGCTCGTCACCGGTCCGTATTTCGTGCGGAAACTCCGCAGGGTGTACGAACCCGCGGCCGTCCCGTCGGCGATGGTGGGCTTCCAGGCGTTCTTGCGCTCGACGATCTCGAACGGCAGGCACTGACCGCGGAACCGGTAGAAGCCGGAGTTCTTCGTCGGCGCGGAACCGTTCTGCTCGCACAGCTCGACGGCGTAGGTGTCGGTGATGTCCTGCGACGCCGAAGTCGCGCTCCACGAGTAGTCCTTGCCGCGGCCGAGCAGCACGTACATGCTGATGCCCGCGAACGAGGCGCCCCGGGCGCTGATGCCCGGACCCTGGAGTTCCTGCAACATCAGCAGTTGCGGCGCGAAGTACCCGGCCTGCGGGCCGAAGACGGCGACCGGGTGACCGCTCGCGGTCTTGGCACCGGAGACGACCAGCGCGTTGGACATGCCGTGCTTCTCGGAGAGAAGGTTGCCGGGCAGGACCCCGTTGTCGAAGATGCCGCGGACGGCCTTCTGGTCGTCGGGCGCGGGAACGTCCACCTTGGCGGGCGTCGCCGTCCCGGCGGAACCGGTCGGATCGAAGACGAGCTGCTGACCGGAGACCGAACCCTTGTCGGGTATCGCGGCGCCCTGCGGAGTGGCCGGCGCCTTGCCGTAGTCGAAATTCTGTCCATTGTGGAGGGTCTTGACGGTCTCGGGATCGTCCTCGGACCGGAGGCTCTTCCAGACCTTGTCGCCCTGTTCGAGACCGTACTTCTCCTGCATCGCCATCTTCGCGATGGCGTTCTGCACCTCACCGCCACCGCCTGCGCCGAACTGCGCGCCGACCACCGCGGCGAGCACGACGAGGTCGGTCAGCTTGAACGGCTCGATGGTCCCGGCGTTGGTGATCGCGTCGACGTGCCCGGTGAGGACGTACTCGCCGGGGAAGTAGCGGCCGCTGTGCGAATCGGAGATGTACTTGTTGACACCCTGGACGTAGGCCTCGGCGTCGGCCTTGCCCTGCGCGCCGCGCGGACCGCTGGCCGCGGCGTCGTCGATCTGCTTCTGCAGTTCCTGCTCGGTGTAGGGCGCCGAGGCGAAGAAGCTCTGCTCGAGCTCACGGTTGCCCTGCGCGCCACCGGCGTACGAAGTCAGCTGGCCGCGTCCGACGCGGCGCATGATGTCCATCAGCCACAGGCGATCCTGCCCCGCGGCGTACCCGGCGCCGTACATCGTTCCCGGCCGCGTCGTGCCGACGATCCGGGGAACACCGGTCGCCTTGTCCCGGGTGATCGTCACGTCCGCACGCGGTTTGATCGTGCTCTCGACCTGCCCGGACTGGACGCCGAACGAGGCGTCGTTGAAGAACTGGTTGATCTTGTCGGTGGTCAGCGTCTTGTAGCCGTCGGCGAGCGAGGCGTACCTGCCGAGCTGGTCGGCGGAATGCGCGGGCCGGGTGCCGAGCGCCTTGTGCGCCAGGATCTCGGCGAGGGTGGCGTTCCCCTTGGTGCCGGGCGGCAGGATGTCGGAACACTGGCCGCCGCAGTAGTCGTCGAGTGCGGCCGCCACCACGGAGTTCGCCTGGGGTTCCGCCGCGTTCGCCTGCAGGGCCGGGACGGTTCCCGCCACGAGGGTGAGCCCCGCCAGCGTCGTCAAGACCCGTATGCCTCGTCGCATGAAAGACCTCCGTCGTCGGAGAGTGACGAGGCGCACACTACCCACGGGTATCCAAATTTGTGAAGACTATTCGCGTTCTTGCCACCGTTCGGCGGAACACTCGTCCTGCGAACCCCGGACCTGCATATGTAGGTTGGGGGCATGTCTTTGGAGAAGCCCCAGATCGACCGCCCCGAGGGGCCCGCGCCCTCCGACCTGGAGAAGACCGACATCTCTGTCGGCGACGGCCAGGAAGCGAAGACCGGCGACACCGTTTCGGTGCACTACGTCGGTGTCTCGCATTCGACCGGCGACCAGTTCGACGCCTCATGGGACCGCGGCGAGCCGCTTCGCTTCGGTCTCGGCCGTGGCCAGGTCATCCCCGGCTGGGACCAGGGCGTCGCGGGCATGAAGGTCGGCGGCCGTCGCCAGCTGGTCATCCCGCCGCATCTGGCCTACGGCGAACGCGGCGCCGGCGGCGTCATCAAGCCGAACGAAACCCTGATCTTCGTCGTAGACCTCATCGGCGTGAACTGACCCACACGAACACTGCACGAAGGGAGCCTTCGCCTCATCCAATGGGGCAAAGGCTCCCTTCGTCGCGTGACATGAGGGGAAAGTCCCCTTCAGCCCCACCCACTCGCCAACCGCACCCTCACGCACCGTGGGGGTCCGGGGGGCTCGGCCCCCCGGGAGTCGACGAGCGACGACCAACGCGAAAGAGGCCCCGTCGCGCTAGCGACGGGGCCTCTGAACAAGAGTGGGCGAGGAGGGAGTTGAACCCTCACGTCCTTTCGGACACACGGACCTGAACCGTGCGCGTCTGCCATTCCGCCACTCGCCCGAGTGCTTCGTTCTCTGACAGCTCGCAAAGCGTAGCAGGCTGATTTCACGGGTTTCACCGGGGGCCGTGTCCGACTGGCCGTACCCGGATAGGATCGACGGGGAAAGCAGACGTGTGAGGAGGTTGCCCGGTGGGCCGCGTAGAGCGCTTCGATAGGCGGCTCGAGAACCTTGTGGGCAATACCTTCGCGCGCATGTTCGGTGGCAACGTCGTCACGCAGGAAGTGGCGGTGGCGCTTGAGCGCGAGAGCGAGGAGAACGTTCGTGAGCTGGCCGGTGGTCGACAGCTCGCCCCCAATCACTACATCGTGTCGTTGGGGCAGGCTGATCACGAGCGCATGGCCGGAGACGAGCGACGGGTCACGTCGGTGTTGGCGGGGGCGGTCAAGGAACACCTCGCCGAGCACGGTTGGGACACCTATGGTGACGTCGTAGTTTCGCTCGAGCGCAACGAGGCGCTGCATACTGGACAGTTCAAGACCCGTTCGTCCGTCGATCCCGACGTCAAACCACCTGGCGCCGAAGGTTCGTCACGGTCGGCACGACCCAGCAACGCAGGAGACCCAGCAATGAGCCAGCCCCCCGGCTACGGCCAATACGACCAGGGTGACCCGTACGGCCAGCAGCAGGGCCAGTACGGCTACGGACAGCAGGCTGGCCAGCAGCAGCCCGGGTACGACCAGGGTTATGGCGGCCAGCAGCAGGGCGGCTACGACCAGGGTTACGGCGGCGCCCAGCAGCCCGGTTACGACCAGTACGGCGGCCAGCAGCAGCAACAGCCCGGGTACGACCAGGGCTATGGCGGCGCTCAGCAGCCCGGCTATGACCAGTACGGCGGCCAGCAGCAACAGCCCGGGTACGACCAGGGTTACGGCGGCGCCGCCCAGCAGCCCGGGTACGACCAGTACGGCGGCCAGCAGCAGCAACAGCCCGGGTACGACCAGGGTTACGGCGGCGCCGCCCAGCAGCCCGGCTATGACCAGTACGGCGGCCAGCAGCAGCAACAGCCCGGGTACGACCAGTACGGCGGTGGCCAGCAGCAGTACGGCCAGCCCGCCGCGGACCCGTACGCGCAGGGTGGCGGCTACGGCGGCCAGCCGGCGGCGGGCCGTCAGCTCGCCGCGAGCCTCCAGCTGGACGACGGTTCGAACCGCTCGTACTCGCTGAAGCAGGGCGGGAACGTCGTGGGCCGTGGCCAGGACGCCGATTTCCGGCTGCCGGACACGGGTGTCTCGCGTCGTCATCTGGAGATCACCTGGGACGGCCAGAGCGCGACGCTCGCGGACATCGGTTCGACGAACGGGACCACCGTCAACGGCACCCCGGTGCAGACGTGGCAGCTCGCCGACGGCGACGTGATCCGCGTGGGCCACTCGTCTCTCGTGTTCCGTACGCAGGGCTGATCGGCGGCGTCCGAAGGGGGTACCGCAGAATTGCGGTGCGGGACCTGTGGTGGATCGGCACCGCGGGTCGTAGCGGAGAGCAAGGCTGTTCGGAGCCGACCATCCCGGACGGCACGGGCTCTCCGCGGCGTACAGGAGAAACGGGAGCGGACACAACAAGTGCCAGAGCTGGTCGTTCAACTCACCAGAGTGGGCTTTCTCGTGCTGCTCTGGCTCTTCGTGTTCGCCGCGTTGCGTGTCGTCCGTTCGGATCTGTACGCGGCCTCCGGGCTGCGAGTCGCCGTCCCGACGTTCGGACGCAAGAAGAAGGAAAACAAGAAGCCGCGCGGCGGGAAGTCGCCGCAGCAGCTGCTCGTGACCCATGGCGCGCTGGCAGGCACCCGGATCGCCTTGGACGGCAGGCCGATCCTGATCGGCCGCGCCGACGACTCGACCCTGGTGCTGGACGACGACTACGCGTCGACCCGGCATGCCCGGATCGCCCTGCGCGGGGAGGATTGGTACGTGGAAGATCTGGGCTCGACGAACGGGACGTACCTCGACCGGGCTAAGGTCACGGCACCCCTCCGGGTCCCGCTCGGAGTCCCCATCCGGATCGGCAAAACGGTGATCGAGCTTCGCCCATGACTCTCGTCCTCCGCTACGCGGCTCGCAGCGACCGGGGCCTGGTGCGTTCCAGCAACCAGGACTCCGTGTACGCCGGACCCCGCCTGCTCGCCCTCGCCGACGGCATGGGTGGTCACGCCGCCGGTGAAGTGGCCAGCAAGGTCGTCATCGCCTCGCTCGCCCCGCTCGACGACGATGACCCGAGCGACGATCTCCTCGCCCAGCTGCGCGAGGCCGTCCAGAACGGCAACGCCGCCATCGCCGAACTCGTCCAGCAGGACCCGGACCTCGACGGGATGGGCACCACCCTGACCGCCGTGCTGTTCGCCGGTTCGCGGATGGGTGTCGTGCACGTCGGCGACTCGCGGGCGTATCTGATGCGCGGCGGGCAGTTCTCGCAGATCACGCGGGACGACAGCTTCGTCAACGAACTTCTCGAACAGGGCCGGATCACGCCGGAAGAGGCCGCGGTGCACCCGCAGCGGTCGCTGCTGCTGAAGGCGCTCACCGGTCACGAGGTCGAGCCGAGCCTGACGGTGCGCGAAGCCCGCGCCCACGATCGCTACCTGATCTGCTCGGACGGCCTGTCCGGCATGGTCAGTGACGAAACGCTCGCCGAGGCGATCCAGATCCCGGATCCGCAGGCCTGTGCGGACCGGATGATCGAGCTGGCGCTCAAGGGCGGCGGCACGGACAACGTCACGGTGATCATCGCCGACGTCGTCGACGTCGACTTCGGCGAGGACGCGCCCATAGTGGGCGGCGCCGCCGGTGACGGCAGTGACGAGTTCCACCAGGGCGACTCCCCCGCCGCCAGGGCGAGGGCGCTGACCCAGCCCGCGCCGCAGCCGCGTCCCGAGGTCCAGCCACCGGAGGAGGACCCGAAGGTCAAGCGCCGGAGGCGATTTCGCTGGCTGGCGGGAGCAGTGGTCGTCCTGATCGTGCTGGCCGCGGCGGCGATCGCCACGCGGTATTTCGTGCTGAGCCAGTACTACGTCGGCGAAGGTCCCGGCGAGGAGGTCGTGATCTACCGCGGCGTCCCCGGCAGCATCCTCGGCATCGACCTGCACTCCTACGAGCAGGGCTCGTGCCCGCCGGGCGGGCTGTGCACCGACAAGCTGCTGGTGCCCGCGCTCCAGGAGGACGCGCGCATCGCGGTGAAGAACGGCGTCAAGAAGGACAACCTCGACGACGCCCGCAAGTACATCGACGACTTCCTGCGGCCGCACAAGCAGCTGGCCGACTGCAAACCGAACACCAGCTCGACTTCCACGTCGCCTCCCGCGTCGTCGCCGCCTCCGGCGTCGTCCTCGGCGGCACCCCCTTCTACCCCCGCCTCGCCGAACTCGGCGAACCAGCCAGCGGGGAGGGACTGCTCGACGCCGGCCACGGCAGCACCAGGGGGCGGTAACTGATGAGCACGCCGCTCGCCGATCCGGCTTCGGCCCAGTTCGCCACGAACCCTCCGCGCGAGCTGCCCACCCGGCGCGGGACCGAGCTCGTTCTCCTGGCTTTCGCGACGTTCATCGTCACCATCGCGCTCGTGCTGGTGGAAGCGAACCAGGAGCAGGAGCTCACCAGCTCGATCATCTGGCTGGGGCTGTCCTACCTCGCGGTGCTGACGGCGGCGCATCTGGCGGTCCGCCGCTGGGCGCCGTACGCGG
Source organism: Amycolatopsis sp. BJA-103 (assembly GCF_002849735.1). Taxonomy (GTDB): domain Bacteria; phylum Actinomycetota; class Actinomycetes; order Mycobacteriales; family Pseudonocardiaceae; genus Amycolatopsis. The sequence goes on along the minus strand of NZ_CP017780.1, from coordinate 7,756,076 downwards.
ACCCGGTGATCCTGCCGTGCGTCGCGCTGCTGAACGGGCTCGGCCTGGTGATGATCCACCGGATCGACCTGGCATTGGCGGAACGCGCCATCCAGCAGGGCAAGGAATACACCCCGGACGTCTCCAAGCAGGTGTTGTTCACCGCGATCTCGCTGGTGCTGTTCGTGGTGGTGCTGGTGGTGATCAGCGACCACCGCACGCTGACCCGCTACGGCTACATCTGCGGTCTGGTCGGCATCGTGGCGCTCGCGCTGCCCGCGGTGCTGCCGTCGACCCTTTCCGAGGTCAACGGCGCGAAGGTCTGGATCAAGCTTCCGTTCTTCTCGATCCAGCCCGGCGAGTTCGCGAAGATCCTGTTGATGATCTTCTTCGCCTCGTTCCTGGTGACGAAACGGGACCTGTTCATGGTCGCGGGCAAGAAGATCGTCGGCGTCGAACTGCCGCGCGCCCGTGACCTCGGCCCGATCCTGATCGCGGCGGCCGCCTGCCTCGGCGTGCTGGTGTTCGAGAAGGACCTCGGGACGTCGCTGCTGTTCTTCGGCGTCACGCTGGTGATGTTGTACGTCGCGACCGAACGGGTCATCTGGGTGGTGCTGGGCGTCGGCTTCTTCGCCGTCGGCGCGATCATCGCCTACAACCTGTTCACGCACGTCCAGCAGCGGGTGCGGAACTGGATCGACCCGCTCGCCACCTACGACGACGCGGGTGGCGGCTACCAGGTCGCGCAGGGCCTGTTCGGACTCGGGACAGGCGGTGTCGGCGGGACCGGCCTCGGCGCCGGACGGCCGGACATGGTCCCCGAGGCCAAAACGGACTTCATCACCACCGCGATCGGCGAGGAACTCGGTTTCATCGGCCTCGCCGCGATGCTGATGCTGTACCTGATCCTGGCGATGCGCGGGATGCGCAGCGCCCTCGCGGTCCGCGACACCTTCGGAAAACTCCTCGGCGGCGGCCTGTCGTTCGCCCTGGTCATGCAGATCTTCGTGGTCGTCGGCGGCGTCACGAACCTGATCCCGAACACCGGGATCACCGCCCCGTTCCTCTCCCGCGGTGGTTCTTCACTGCTCGCGAACTACATCCTGGTGGCCCTCCTGCTCCGAATCTCCGACGCCGCCCGCAAACCCGCCGCGCGGCCGAAGCCGCAACAGCCGCAAGCGCCGCTCGCGGAAGCGCACACGGTGATGGTCCAGCGGCCGCCCGCGAACGGTGAGGGGAGCGCTTCGTGAACACCCCGCTCCGCAAGGTCGGCGTCGCCATGCTCGTCATGGTGGTGCTCCTGCTGGCCAACGCCACCTACATCCAGGTGGTCAAGGCCGACGACTACCGCACGGACTCGCGCAACCTGCGCGTGCTCTACGAGGAGTACTCCCGCCAGCGCGGCCTGATCGTCACCCCCGACGGTTCCGCGCTCGCGAAGGTCGACCCGTCGAACGACAAGTACAAGTTCATCCGGGCCTACGCCGACGGCCCGATGTACGCGCCGGTCACCGGCTACTACTCGATCAACTACGGCTCGGGCGGACTGGAGCGGTCCGAAGACGACGTCCTCAACGGTTCCGACCCGCGGCTGTTCGTCCGGCGCCTGTCGGACATGGTCACCGGCCGCGACCCGCGCGGCGGGAACGTGAAGCTGACGATCAACCCCGCCGTGCAGAAGGCCGCGTACGACCTGATGACGCAGAAGGGCTACACCGGCTCGGTGGTCGCGCTGGAGCCCAAGACCGGGCGCATCCTGGCCATGGTCTCGACGCCGTCGTACGACCCGAACAAGCTCGCCTCGCACGTCGGCAAGGAGCAGATCGCGGCGTGGGGCGAGTGGCGCGACGATCCGAAGAAGCCGATGCTCAACCGCGCGATCTCGGAGACCTACCCGCCGGGTTCGACGGCCAAGCTGATGGTGACCGCGGCCGCGCTCGAAAACGGCAAGACGGCGGACACACCGGTCAACACCGCGCCCAACGTCAAGCTCCCCGGCACGCAGACGACGCTGGAGAACTACGGCGGTGCGCCCTGCAAAGGCAGCACGCTGAAGGAAGCGCTGCGGTACTCGTGCAACGTGCCCTTCGCCGAACTCGCGGGCGAACTCGGCAAGGAGAAGCTGAACGCGACGGCGAAGAACTTCGGTGTGGGCGAGGACCTGACCGTGCCGATGCGGGTCGCCGGTTCCACCCTCGGCCCGCTCGACTCGAAGGCCGCTCTGTTCCAGAGCGCCATCGGGCAGCGCGACGTGCGCCTGACGCCGATCCAGGACGCGCTGCTTTCGGCGACCATCGCGAACAACGGGATGGCGATGAAGCCGCAGCTCGTGCAGTCGCTGCTGGCGCCGAACCTGTCGACCATCGAGGACTACACGCCGACCGAACTGACCGGCGACGCCGCGATGTCCAGCGCGAACGCCGCGATCCTGCGCGACATGATGCTGGCGTCGGAGGAGAACACGAAGGGCGCCGGCAAACGCGGCGACATCCAGATCGCCTCCAAGACCGGCACCGCCGAACACGGCAACGACCCGAAGGCCACCCCGCCGCACGCCTGGTACACCGGGTTCGCGCCGGCGATGGACCCGAAGATCGCCGTCTCGGTGATCGTCGAGTCCGGCGGTAACCGCGGGCTCGAAGCGACCGGTGGCACCGTGGCCGCGGAGATCGGCCGCGCCGCCGTCAACGCGATGCTCGGGGGTGGATAGCGCATGCTGTCCTCGGGTCAGCTGCTGGCCGACCGGTACAAGCTGACGAACCGGATCGCCGTCGGCGGGATGGGCGAGGTCTGGCAGGCCAGCGACACGCGGCTGGACCGGACGGTCGCGGTCAAGATCCTCAAGGCGGAGCTGTCCGGCGACGCCGAGTTCCTGCACCGCTTCCGGACCGAGGCCCGGATGACGGCGTCGCTGAACCACCCCGGCATCGCCGCGGTGCACGACTACGGCGAGACCGTCGCGGACGAGCTGTCGATCGCGTACCTGGTGATGGAGCTGGTCGAAGGCGATCCGCTGGCCGCGATCATCACCCGCGAAGGACGGCTGAACGCCGAGCGCACCCTGGACATCCTCGAACAGGCCGGGAACGCGTTGCAGGCCGCGCACGAAACCGGTCTGGTGCACCGCGACGTCAAACCGGGCAACATCATGGTCACCCCGGCCGGGCAGGTGAAGATCACCGACTTCGGTGTCGCGAAGGCCGCCGACGCCGCCCCGGTGACCAGGTCCGGCATGGTCATGGGCACCGCCCACTACATCGCCCCCGAGCAGGCGCTCGGGCACAACGCCGAACCGGCGAGCGACGTCTACTCGCTGGCCGTCTGCGGCTACGAATGCCTGACCGGGCACCGGCCGTTCCTCTCGGAGAACGCGGTGACGGTCGCGATGATGCACATCCGCGACCTCCCGCCGCCGCTGCCGCCGGACGTGCCACCGGGCACCCGCGCGGTCATCGAAGCGACCCTGATCAAGGATCCGAGACAGCGGTACAACAGCGGTGGCGAGTTCGCGGCCGCGGTGGCCGCGGTCCGCGCCGGCCTGCCGCTGCCGACGCCGTCGGGCTTGGTCAACGTGGCCTACGCCGCGGGCCAGCCGCCCTTGATGCCGCAGCAGGGACCGCCCGGTCCGCACTCGCCGCCGAACCCGATGGTGGCGGTCGGACCGGCGTCGCATCCGGCGATGCACCCGGTCACCGGCCCGCCCCCGATGGCGGTCCGCCGTCTGCCCGGCAAGCGGCCACAATGGGGCTGGTGGGTGCTGCTCGCGGTGATCCTGATCGCAGTACTGGTGGCAGGAGCCTTCCTCATCGTGAGACTGGTCGGTTCGGGCAACGGACCGCAGTCGGGCGGCGTGGACACGAGTGAACAGGCACCGGCTCCGGGTAAGAAGTCTGTAGGTCCTTCACCGACATCCGCGTATCCCGCGGGGCCGGCGGAGGGCAGCACCGAGGAGTCGGCCGGGCAGGCCAATCCAGGAATGATGAGCAGCAAACCTTGGACGGAATGGAACGGCACGCAGAGATGAGCACACCAAGACTGCTCAGCAACCGCTACGAGCTGGGAGACACGCTCGGCTACGGAGGCATGTCCGAGGTCCATCACGGCCACGACGTGCGCCTGGGCCGGGAGGTGGCGATCAAGATCCTGCGCGCCGACCTGGCGCGGGATCCCCAGTTCCAAGAACGTTTCCGTCGTGAGGCACAGAACGCGGCGGCACTGAACCACCCGGCGATCGTCGCCGTCTACGACACCGGCGAGACGAACACCGAGTTCGGCACGCTGCCCTACATCGTCATGGAGTTCGTCGAGGGACGGACTCTGCGGGACATCGTCAAGACCGAAGGCCCGATGTCGCAGAAGCGGGCGATGGAGGTCATGGCCGACGTCTGCGCGGCGCTGGACTTCTCACACCGGCACGGCATCGTGCACCGCGACGTCAAACCGGCGAACGTGATGATCACGAAGAACGGCGCCGTCAAGGTGATGGACTTCGGCATCGCGCGCGCCATGCACGACGGGCAGTCCGCGATGACGCAGACCGCCGCGGTGATCGGCACGGCGCAGTACCTCTCGCCGGAGCAGGCCCGCGGTGAGTCCGTCGACGCGCGTTCCGACGTCTACGCCGCGGGCTGCGTGCTGTACGAACTCATCACCGGCGAGCCGCCCTTCACCGGCGACTCCCCCGTGGCGGTGGCGTACCAGCACGTCCGGGAAGACCCGAACCCGCCGTCGTCGGTGAACCCGGCCGTGGCGCCGGAACTCGACGCCGTCGTGCTCAAGGCGCTCGCGAAGGGCCCGGCGAACCGCTACCAGTCGTCGGCGGAGATGCGTTCGGACCTGGTCCGCACGCTGTCCGGCCAGCGGCCCGCCGCGCCGATGGTGATGTCGGAGGACGAGCGCACCCAGGTCATGGACTCCGACCGCCGGGCGCCGCAGCGCTACGACCAGTACGAGGAAGAAGACGAAGACCCGGCCGCGAAGAAGAAGCGCCGCGCCTGGTTGATCGCCGGCCTCGTCGTCTCGCTGGCGGCGGTGGTGCTGCTGATCATGTGGCTGTCCAACGCCTTCAACAGCACCGGCGCGGAGAGCAAGGCGATCCCGAGTGTGCTCGGCCAGTCCGAAGCGACGGCGAAGAGCACACTGCGTGATGCGGGCTTCACCTCGCAGGACAGCAAGAAGGTCCCCTGCACCGGCCAAGCGGCCAACGGCCTGCCCGCCTGCGATGAGAACGACATCGACAAGGTCATCGCGATCAACCCCGCCCAAGGTCAGATGACGCTGACCACGGAAAAGATCACGCTGACCATCGGCGCGAAGCCGGGCAAGGTCAAGACCCCGGACCTCAAGGGCAAGTCCCAGAGCGAGGCCGAGACTGCGCTGACCAGTGCGGGTCTGCTGCTCGGGGTGACCACCGAGCAGGAGACCGACGAGCCGAACAACGCGGGCAAGGTCCTTTCGCAGAACCCCGGCGCGCAGGCCGATGTCGACCAGGGCTCCAAGGTCGACATCACGGTCGGGAAGTCCAAGGAACTGAAGACGGTCCCGAACTTCAAGGGCAAGACGAAGTCCGAGGCCGACGCCGGGCTGAGGCAGGCCGGGTTCACGCCGAGTTTCAAGACCGCCAACTCCAGCGAGCCCAAGGACACCGTCATCGAGCAGACCCCGAACGGCGGAAAGCTCGCCGTCGGCGGTGTGGTCACGGTGACCGTGTCGGACGGCAGCCAGGAGACCTTCGACATGCCGAACCTGAAGGGCATGACGGAGGAGCAGGCCACCCGCCAGTTGCAGCAGCTGGGCTGGAGCGGCCAGATCAACACGCAGGCCGACAAGAACGGCGACCGGGACGACGCGGGCAAGGTCAGCAAGACCAACCCGCAGGCCGGTGCGAAGGTCGCGAAGAACGCGCCGATCACGCTGTTCATCGTCGAAGGCGACGAGACGCCGACAACGTCGAGTAAGTCGAACGGCTTCCCCATCCCGGGTAGCGGCGGATAGTAGGACAGATCGAGGAAGGGCCCCGCACGGTTTCGTGCGGGGCCCTTTCATGCCATCGTCGCCATGTCGCTACGAAGCGCTACACTAAAGGAATGGTCCGGCAGATCACTCAACGCGAACTGCGCAACGACACGCCGAACATCATGCGTGCCATCGAAGAAGGGGACAGCTTTGTTCTCACGCGCAACGGCACGCCAGTCGCGGATATCGTGCCGCACAGTCAGAAACCGACCTTTGTTCCGTTCGGCGAACTGATCGAGCTTCTCGGCGATCTTCCACCGGAGGATCCTGAACAGTTCTTCGCGGACGTCGATCGCGCGGCGGATCCTGACCCGCACCGCGGCCCGGGAGAGTCGGAGCAGTGACAGAAGCGGTTCTGCTCGACACTTCGGCTGTCATCGCCCTGCCTCGTCCCGATGAACTCGCGCTCGACGCTCCCGCGGCCATCAGCTCGATCACCTTGGCGGAGCTGGCCGCCGGGGTGCACGGCGCGGCCCGGCCCCGCGACAGGGCCTCTCGTCTGGTCCGTCTCCAACGAGTGGAAGCACGGATGATCTGCCTCCCGTTCACGCCGGAGGCCGCTCGCATGTACGGCCAGCTTTACGCCATGGTGCTCGACGGCGGCAGACAGCCGCGCGGACGGCGGATGGATCTCCTCATCGCGTCGGTCGCAGCGATCCATCGAATTCCTCTGGTCACCCGAAACGGCCCCGATTTCACCGACCTGGCGCCGTTGGTCAAGGTGATCGCCCTCCCCGCGCAGTCGGCCACGGACTGAAGCGGCATCAGGCGTTGCGGCGAAGCAGGTAGCCGACGGCCGTCGCGCTCAAGAGCAAGACGACGAAAGCCGCCACCACGGCCACTGTGAACGGACCGGCCACAGGTTGCTGCGAGGTCAAGGCGCGCAGGAGCGGATTGGCCAGCGGCAGCCACTTCACCAGGAGCACGGCCGCGAGGGCGAAGATCGCGGCCAGCACGGACCAGCCGACGCGCGGGATCAGCAGCCGTGAACAGGGCAGGCCGATCGCGATCCCGAACAGCGCGCACAACGCGTGGACCGCGGCACCGAGAGCGAAGGTGCCGATCGTGAAGCCGCCGGTCCGGAGGCCGGACCACAGCACCGTCACGAGGATCAGCACGACGGCACAGCCGAAGACCGCCAGTGCGGCGCCGCCGAGGACCGATCGCCAGCGCCGGGCGTGGCTGAAGGTCACCAGCCGCTGGACCGGATCCTCGACGTCGAGCATCGCGATCGTCAGCCAGCACGAGACCACCAGGAGCGAACCCGCGCTGATCCCGTACTGCGGCAGCAGCGGCGACTTCGGATCGGTGTAGAGCACGGTGTTGACCGCGAGGTAGGCGAGGATCGCGGGGAGATAGCGCTGGGAATGGCCGAGCAGCGCCAGGTAGTAGCGCGTCATGGCGAGCACGGCGCCACCTCCCGGACCGAAAAGCCGCGGTTGAGCGCGCGCAGCAGGACGGCGTCCGTGTGCCCGGCTTCGACCGTCAGAACGACTCTTTCGCCCTCGGTCACGGCCTGGCTGACGCCGGGTTCCGACGACCAGTCGCCGCCGGGTCCGTGGAGGACGATCCTGGTCGCGTTTTCGGCCTTCGCCGCGGATTCGACGCGGGTCAGGAGGCCGGCGTCCATCCGGTGGACGTCGTCGGCGTGGGCGTGCACGGCGGCGGCCCGGTGGTCGGTGAAGACCACGCTCGCGCCGCGTTCCCTGGTCTCGGCGACAATTTCGCCGAGCACCGTGTGGGCTTCGACGTCGAGGCCGGACCAGGGCTCGTCGAGGATCAGCAGCTCCGGCCGGACGAGGACGGCTTGGGCGAGGCCGACCTTTTGGGCGTTGCCCTTCGACAGGGTCCGCAAGGGCGCGTCCGGCCCGCCGACCAGCGCGAGCCTGTCCAGCAAAGGGTCGATGGCCGACAAGTCGACAAGGCCGTCGATGCGGGCCATGTGCCGCAGATAGGCCCTGGCACTCATCCGCTGCCCCGCCGGGAAACGGTCCGGCAGGTAGCCGACACGGGGGCTGCCGACGACGGTTCCCGAGGTTTCACGGGAAAGTGCCGCGAGGATCCTGAGCAGCGTCGACTTCCCCGAGCCGTTCGAGCCGAGGATGCCGATGACGCGGCCTGCCGGGACGTCGAGGTCGACGTCGACGAGTACGGGTTCGCCGCGGCCGTAACGCTTACCGACTCCTTCGAGCCGGATCAGCGAGGTCACGCAGCAGCGGCCTTCTGCAGCGCGCGAGTCGCCTGTTCGAGTTCTTCGACCGTGGCGTCGGAGACCGGGTGCCCGGCGGACGCCATCCAGTTCGCCAGCATCCGGTGCCCGCCCTGCGTGAGCACGGACTCGGGGTGGAACTGGACGCCTTCGAGCGGCAGCTCGCGGTGCCGCATGCCCATCACGACACCGGACTCGGTGCGGCCTGTGATCTCGAACACGGCACTGTCGATCGTTTCGGGCAAAACGGTCAGCGAGTGGTACCGCGTGGCGGTGAATTCACCGGGCAGTCCGGCGAGCACTCCGTCGCCCGAATGGTGGACTTGACTCGTCTTTCCGTGCAGCAGTTCGGGGGCGCGATCGACGGTGGCGCCGAAGACGACACCCAAGGCCTGGTGGCCGAGGCAGACGCCGAGCATCGGGATGCGCTCGTCGGCGCATTTGCGGATGACGTCCATGCTCTGACCAGCACGTTCCGGGGTTCCGGGACCGGGAGAGACGAGGACCGCGTCGAACTCGCCGAGCTTGTCGATCTCCACGACGTCGTTACGCCAGACGGTGCAGTCGGCGCCGAGCTGGGCCAGGTACTGGACCAGGTTGTAGACAAAACTGTCGTAGTTGTCGACGACGAGCACGCGCATGCGTTCAGCTTAGCGGCTCCCAGCAGGTGGACCGTACGCCAGATCACAATGATTGTTAGGGCAACCTAACTTACCGTGGTAGGGGTGAGCCGTTCTCTTCGTGTAGCCATCGTGGGTGCCGGTCCGGCCGGCATCTACGCCGCCGACATCCTCGACAAGTCCGACGCCGACGTGACGATCGACCTGTTCGAGCGCATGCCGGCGCCGTTCGGGCTGATCCGGTACGGCGTCGCGCCCGACCACCCCCGGATCAAGGGCATCGTCACCGCCCTGCACAAGGTCCTCGACAAGCCGAACATCCGCTTGCTGGGCAACGTCGACTACGGGACCGACCTCAAGCTCGACGATCTGCGCCAGTTCTACGACGCGGTGATCTTCTCGACCGGCGCCATGGCCGACCGCGCGCTCGACATCCCCGGGATCGACCTCGACGGCAGCTACGGCGCCGCCGACTTCGTTTCCTGGTACGACGGGCACCCGGACGTGCCGCGCACCTGGCCGCTGAACGCGACCTCGGTCGCCGTTCTCGGTGTCGGGAACGTGGCGCTCGACGTGGCCCGGATCCTCGCGAAGACCGCTGACGAGCTGCTCAGCACCGACATCCCGGACAACGTCTACCAGGGCTTGAAGGCCAGCCCGGTCACCGACGTGCACGTGTTCGGGCGTCGTGGCCCGGCTCAGGCGAAGTTCACGCCGCTCGAACTCCGCGAGCTGGACCACTCGCCGAACGTCGAGGTCATCGTGAACCCGGAGGACATCGAGTTCGACGAGGGCAGCATCACCGCACTGCGGGCGTCGAAGCAGATCGACATGGTCGTGAAGACGCTGCAGGAGTGGGCGATCCGCGACCAGGGTGACCGGCCGAAGCGGCTGCACCTGCACTTCCTGCACTCGCCGTGCGAGATCGTCGGCGAGGACGGCAAGGTGACCGGCCTGCGGACCGAGCGCACCGAACTGACCGGTGACGGCAATGCGCGCGGCACCGGCGAATTCCACGACTGGGACGTCCAGGCCGTCTACCGCGCGGTGGGTTACCTGTCTTCACACCTGCCGGAGATCCCGTTCGACCACACCACCGGGACCGTGCCGAACCAGGCGGGCCGGGTGCTGGACATCGACGAGGACCAGGTGCCGGGCGTCTACGTGACCGGCTGGATCAAACGTGGCCCCGTCGGCCTCATCGGTCACACCAAGGGCGACGCGGCCGAGACGATCGCGAGCCTGCTGGCCGACGCCGACAACCTGACGGCCCCGGCCATCGACGATCCCGACGCGATCCTCGGCTTCCTCGCCGAGCGCGGCGTTCCCTTCACCACCTGGGAAGGCTGGGGCAAACTCGACGCCCACGAAAAGTCCCTCGGCGTCCCGCACGGCCGCGAACGCGTCAAGGTCGTGGAACGCGACGAAATGACCCACATTTCCCGCTCTTGACTCACCTACCCAGCCCCCCACCCGTCCCAGGGGGCGGCCCCGAACCCAGTCTACCGGCTGGCATCGGGAAAAGGGCTGGTCAGACGGGGTTGTCCACAGCCGGGAAGGGTTGTGGACAACTGTCGGGCAAGTCATGAAGGGCCTCACCGAGCGTGGGGTCCTTCTTGGCGTTTCGGGGTGGGTGTGCGAGCGGACTGTGTGGATTTTGGTGCGTTGGGCGACCAGAAATCCACACAGTCCTGCGTGAACGGTCGAATCCGGTGGGGGTGTGTGGAAATAGGGACACTCAACGTCCCTATTTCCACACACCCCCCACCCTCAGCAGCCTCCCGCGAGGCCGCGGACTGACAGCCCGCCAGGTCAGGAACCCAGGTACGCCAGGACCGCGAGCACCCGGCGGTTCGTGTCGTCCGAAGCGACGATGCCGAGCTTCGCGAAGATGTTCGCGGTGTGCTTCCCCACCGCCCCCTCGCTGAAGTGCAGCCGCCCGGCGATGGCGGCGTTGGAACAGCCCTCGGCCATCAATCCGAGCACTTCGCGTTCGCGCGGGGTCAGGGCCGCCAGCGGGTCGGAGGCGTTGCCCGCCACCAGTTTCGCGATCACCTCGGGATCCATCGCGGTCCCGCCGCCCGCCACCCGCCGCACCGCGTCGATGAACTGGTCGGCGTTGAAGACCCGGTCCTTCAGCAGATAGCCGATCGCGCCGGCGCCGTCGGCCAGCAGTTCCCGCGCGTAGAGCTGCTCGACGTGTTGTGACAGCACGAGAATCGGCAATCCGGGGATGTCGCGTCGCACCGCCAACGAGACCTGCAAGCCCTCGTCGGTGAGCGTCGGCGGCATCCGGACGTCCACGACCGAGACGTCCGGACGGTGCGCCCGCAGCGCCCGCTCCAGTTCCGGCCCGGTCCCGACCGCCTCGACGACGTCGAAACCGTGTGCCGTCAGCAAATGCGTCAATCCGTCCCGGAGGAGGTACTGGTCCTCGGCGACGACGCATCGGGGTCGAGCTGACACGGGATCTCCAGGGTCGCCTTCGTCGGCCCGCCGGGCGGGCTGGTCAGAGCAAAAGTACCGTCGAAGGCGCCCAGCCTGCGTTCGATCCCGCGAATCCCGCTGCCCCGTGCCGCGTTCGCGCCGCCTTTCCCGTCGTCGGCCACCTCGATCCGCAGCACACCGTCGTCGTAACCGAGCTCGATCGACACTTTCCGCGCTTCACCGTGCTTCGCCGCGTTGCCCAGCAACTCGCTGACCGCGAAGTACGCGCACGCCTCCGCGGGCTGTTCGAGCCGAGGCAGCAGACCGCTCACGGAAGCCCGCAGCGGACTGTCCAGCGCCATCGCCCGCACCGCGTCGCCGAGACCGCGCTCGGACAACACCGGCGGGTGAATCCCCCGCACCAGCGACCGCACCTCCGTCAACGTTTCGGACGACGTCTGCCGCAACTCGGCGGCGAGCCGTTTCGCGGCGGCCGGATCGGTGTCGATCAGCGCCTCGACCGCGCCCAGCTTCATCCCCATCGCGACCAGCCGCGACTGGACCCCGTCGTGCAGATCCCGTTCGATACGCCGCATCTCGGCGGCCTGCGCCACCGACGCGTCCGTCCGCGTCTGCTTAAGCCGCTCGACACGTTGTTCCAGCCGCGAAGCTTCCGTCGGCCCCAGAAGCAGCTTCGCGAAGCGAGCCTCCTGACGCGCCAGCCACGGTGTCGCGACCAAGCCCACCACGAAAGCCGCCACCGCGACCGGAGTCAGCGCGAGCGCCTGCCCGTGCGTGGTCGCTTCGGGCAACCCGATCATCGAGAACCACTGCGTGGTCGACCAGGAGGTGTCCGTCCACTGGGCGATCGGCCGCCACACCCACAGTGCCAGGAAACCCATGAACCCGAAGAGCACCAGCGCGGCCGTCGGCAGCATCATCAGCAACAGGACGACGGAGTTGACCACCGCGCCCGCCAGGTCACGCCAGGTCGCCCTGTCCCGCATCACCCAGCGCAACCGGTCCAGCCGCGCGGGCCACCACGGCGTGTCGTACAGCTGCCGCCGGTACTGGTACATCCCGTCCGGCCGCGGGACGGGGAACGGCGGCTCCGGCAGATACGGGCGGTCGATCCGCACACCGGTCCAGTTCCTGGCCTCACGGCGCAGTGTGTCGGTCACCGTCCGGCCCGCGATCACCAGCGTGGGGAACGCCGGCGCCGGCCCGATCAGCACGAGCATCGTCGGGACGGACATCCCGAGCTGCGCGACCGAAAGCCCGAAGAGGCCCATCTGGTGGCCCAGCGCCTTGAGATGCCGCCTGAGCCAGCCTTCGCCGCTCTGAGACGCGCGAGGTCCGAGCCACCATCGGGTCCAGTGGCCGTACGCCCGCAGCGCGCGCGGTCCGGTCAGCAGCACGGCAGGCACGAGCAACAGACCCGCGAACGGATTCCACAGCTGCCAGCCCAGGTCGCGGCCGGTCGCCGGATCGTCGGAGATCCACTCGAACCGTTTGGTCCACTTGATGAACCAAGACCGCTTGAACAGGCTGTTCCCTTCGCGGTACCAGCCATCTCGCTCGCGTTCCGGCTCCGGCGGGGCGGGCCGATAGGGCGGCTCGACCTCGATACCGCACCAGCGTCCGGACAGCCGCCGGGTGAGCGCGGCGCGCGGACGCATTCCCTCCAGGGCCAGCGTGTACGCGAAGACCAGCCCCAGGCAAAGCAGGCAGAAACCCACCAGTTCGACGAGGAGGTCCAGCCAGCTCACCAGGGCGAGCCCCGCGAGCACGAGGCCGCGGCGCACCGAGGTGAGGTACTTGCGAATCATGCGTGAAGTCTCGCTCACCGGCAGGCCCGAACGCAGTGGCCACAGCGCCACGACTGGGGTGGGTCCAGCTCCACCCCGGTTGTGGTCTCAGCGCCATTCTGGCCAGACCCCTTGCGCCATAACGTTTTTCGCATGCCACTCATCGAAGTCACCAACCTCCGCAAGACGTACGGGGAGCACGTCGCGGTCGACGACGTTTCGTTCCACGTGGAACAGGGCGAGATCTTCGGGATCCTCGGGACCAACGGCGCGGGCAAGACCACCACCGTCGAATGCCTCCAGGGACTGCGGACGCCGGACTCCGGCAGCATCTCGGTCCTCGGCCTCGACCCCGGCAAGGACCACGCCGCTCTCCGGCAGCGCCTCGGCTCCCAGCTCCAGGAAAGCCGCCTGCCGGAAAAGCTCAAGGTCCAGGAGGCGCTCGACCTCTACGCCTCCTTCTACGCGAACCCCGCCGACACCGGTGACCTGCTCGCGAAGCTCGGGCTCACCGACCAGCGGAACAAGTACTTCGGCAAGCTTTCCGGCGGGCAGAAGCAGCGCGTCTCGATCGCGCTCGCGCTGGTCGGCCGCCCCGAGGTCGCCGTCCTCGACGAGCTGACCACCGGACTCGACCCCCACGCCCGCCGTGACACCTGGAAGCTCGTCGAGAGCGTGCGCGACGCGGGCGTCACCGTCCTGCTCGTCACGCACTTCATGGACGAGGCCGAACGCCTTTGCGACCGCCTCGCGGTCTTCGACGCCGGGCGCGTGGTCGCCACCGGCACCCCCGCGGACCTCCGCGACCGCACCGGAAAAACCTCGTTGGACGACGCTTTCGTGACCCTGACCGGCCGCGACTGAAAGGGAGAAGGACAGTGAACACGCTCACCAAGATCACTTTCACCGAAACGAAACTGGCGCTGCGGTCACCGATCTGGGTCCTCTCGGGGCTGCTGTCGCCGACCGTGCTGTTGCTCGGTCTGGGCGCCATCCCGGCCTTGCGAACGGAGAGCGAGAAGACACCGGGCATGCGATTCATCGACGCGTGGGTGCCCTCGCTGGTGGTGCTCACCATCGCCCTGATGGGTCTGCAGGCGATCCCGTCCGTGATCGCGACCTATCGCGAACAAGGCATCCTCCGCCGCTTCGCCACCACGCCGGTGCGTCCGGCGAAACTGCTGGTGGCACAGCTGATCATCAACGTCTCCGTCACGATCGCCGGGGTCGGCCTGATGATCGTGCTCGGCTCCGCCGTCTTCGACGTCCCCGGGCCGCGGCATCCGCTCGGCTTCCTGCTCGCGTTCGCCCTCGGCACGACGGCGATCTTCGGTTTCGGGCTGATCGCCGCGTCGGTCGCCAAGACCGGCCGCGCGGCGGGCGGGATCGCGATGATCGCCTACATCCCGATCATGTTCCTCGGCGGTGTCTACCTGCCGCGTCCGTTGTTGCCGGAGGTCGTCCAGAACATCGGCGCGTACGTCCCGCCGGGCGTCAAGGCCATGGAGGACGCCTGGACCGGCGCCGGCGCCCAGCCGCTGCAACTCGCCGTCTTGGCGGCTTTCGCGGTGGGCAGTTGTGTCCTGGCGGCGAAGCTTTTTCGCTGGGAGTGACGACGGCTTCCGCCAAAGTGGTGATGATGATCGTTTTCTCTTGTGGGCCGAGCCGCAGGTGAGTAGTCAGGAAGACGGCCCACGTTCACCTGCGTCTCTCTCGGAGGTTCGATGTCTCTGGATGTATCGCCCGCGCTGCTTGAGAAGGCCGAGCGCGGGGAGGTCTCCGACGCCGAATTCGTCGCCTGCGTCCGGGAATCCCTGCCGTACGCCTGGACCGTGATCACCGGTGTCATCGCGGAGGCCGAGGGCGCGGCCGACGGGTTCGCCGACAACGAGACGCCGCCGCCGAGCGAAGCCGAACGCGGTCAGCTGCTGCGGGCGCTGGCCTCGGACGCCATCCGCGGCGGACTGGAACGGCACTTCGGCGTGAAGCTGGCGTTCCAGAACTGCCACCGGGTCGCCGTGTTCAAAAGGTCCCAAGTGGACAGTGACCGGTACCGCGCGTTCGTTTCGGTGCGCGGCCAGCTGCTGAACCAGAGCCCGGAATTCCGCGACTGCTAACCGTTCCGCAGCGCGGGTAGTACCTCTTCCCCGATCCGCGCGATGTTCTCGAGTGTTCCCTCCGGCGTACCGGACGCTTCCACCATCATGATCACGTGGGAGACCCCGGTACGCCGGATGCTCGTTCCCAGCCTGTCGACGCAGTACTCCACACCGCCGATCGGATGCATCTCGCACAACCGGTCGGTGTAGGAAACAGGGTCTTTCTCCAGCCCTCGCCGTCCGTCGAGGTACACATGGCCGGCGAACCCCTCCTTCAACGAGCCCGGCAACGCCGACCGCACGACGTCCAGCGCGTCGTCCCCCACCTGGCACATCACCGTCGAGACATGTCCGGCGGCGGGATCGCCGTACGCGGCAAGGGTTTCGATCTTGCCTTCGTCGTCGGTGTGCAGGCCGAGCAGCATCGGCAGGCCGCGGTCGGCGGCGAGCCGGACCGAGCTCGATCCGGCGTCGCCGCAGGCCACGACCAGGCGCGGAGCGCGCTGTGGCCGCGGCACCATCGGCACTTCACGGAATTCGAAGTGGTCGCTGTCGGCCGAGACGGTCTCCGAAGTCATCGCGGCGAGCAGCAGATCGAGGCTCTCCTCGAACCCCGTTTCGTAGCGGGACGCCCCGGTGCCGAACACCTCGAGGTCCTGCCACGGGCCACCACGACCGACGCCGATCCGCAGCCGTCCGCCGGAAACGGCGTCGAGCAGCGACCACTGCTCCGCGAGCGCCACCGGATGCGCGACCGACAGCACGCTCACCGCGGTACCGACCGCGATCCGCTCGGTGCGGCCGAGCACGTGCGCGGCGAGGGTGATCGCGGACGGGCAGACGCCGTACGGCATGAAGTGGTGCTCGGCGAACCAAACGTCGTCGAACCCGGCCCGCTCGGCGGCGACGGCGGCGTCGACCGACCTGCGCAGGACGTCGGCGTCCTCCTGCCCGGGGAACCGGCCGGAGACGAGGAAGACGCCGAACCGCACGCCTACTGGACGCTCACTTCGTTGAACCACAGTCGTGGCTCCAGCCACGGGAAGACGACGAACATCAGCAACGCCACGATCCCGAGCGCCAGCACGACCGCCATGGTCAGCTTCGCCGCGAAGGGGCCCGGCAGCTTGCGCCAGATCCAGCCGTACATCAGCGCGCCTCCGAGATCTTGGGCAGCAGTTCGGCGTAGGTGCCCACCTGGTTCTTCGGCACCTGCTGGGCCAGCACCGAGTGGATGATGAGCCGCTCGCGCGCCGAGAACTTCGGGTGACACGTCGTCAGCGTGAGCAGCGAGACCTGATCGGCCTTCGGCAGGATCTCCGGATCCTTGTACGGCACCGGGTTCACCGTGTCGCCCTTGGTCGGGAACACGATGCGGCGGCCGTTGGTCTCGCCGTAGGCGCCGCCGTCGACGGCGTTCGGGTTACGCAGCGTCCCGACGTTCTTGCACTTCGGGTCGGCACCCTTGCCCGCGGCCCAGCCCTCGACCTCGTCCTTGTAGGGCAGCACCTTGTAGATGTAGAAGTCGGTCTGCGTCTCGATGATGATCTGGTCGCACGAGGTGAGGTTGTCCAGATCGTTGAACGGCGCGCCCTTGCCGACCCGGTGGCCGGCGATGGCGAAGTTGCCCGGCTCGCCCGGCAGCGCGGTGCCCTTGTAGTGGCCCGGCCCGACCTCGAGCGCGGCCTCGGTGGTGCCTTCCTGGATGGTGAAGTTGAAGTCGGCGCCGAACACCGGGATGTGGATCCTGGCGAACGCCTTCCCGTCGACCAGATCCGGATGCAGCTGCCGGTCCTTCGACCAGTCGCCGTCCAGCTCCGAACTCGCCTCCGACTGCTTGCCCGCGGAGAAGAGGTCGGTCACGTAGACCTCGTAGACCATGAACAGCAGCACCACCAGCCCGGCGGTGATGAGGAGCTCTCCGACGGTCCGGACGGCGACTCCGCCCTTGCCCAGTTCCCGGGGCGGGCGTTCCTCGGTCGCGACACCACCGCCGACCGGTTCGAAGATCACGGTCTCCTCGGTCGACCCCGGCGGCGGCACGGGACGACGGCGCGGCGGAGGCCCGTCCATCCGGCGTCGCGGCGGTGGCCCGTCCGGTGACCTGCCCTCTTGCGGCCTCCGGTGCGGCACCGGCCGGCCTTCACCGGGTGGTCGTTCGGAGTACCGCCGACGGTCCCCGCCCGGCTCTTCCCGCTCAGCCACGCAAAGCTCCTCAGTCTCGAACCAAGCCGCAGTGTCGAACCAGCACAGTGTCGAACCGTGTGTGACACCATTGTCACAGTGCGGGAAATCGACCGGTCCCGGACGGTGCCCAGCGGCGCTCGTTTACGTTAACGTGTGCACGTGGCGCTGGTTGCGCACCCGAAAGCGGGTCATCGCCACCAGGGAAGCCGAACAGTACGCGAGGAACACGATGCCTAAGTCCAAGGTCCGCAAGAAGACGGCGTACACCCCGCCGACCGACCGCCGCACGCCGGTGAAGGTCAAGGCCGCTGGCCCGTCGAACCTGTTCTACAAGATCGTGATGTTCGGTCTCATGCTGGTCGGCCTGATGTGGCTGGTCGTCAACTACATCGCGGGCGACAAGATCCCCTTCATGGCGGATCTGGGCAACACGAACTTCGCGATCGGCTTTGTGCTGATGATCGCCGGGCTGCTCATGACGATGCGGTGGCGGTGAGCATTACCCCGGTTGGCGGCTTGACGCCGAATTACACCGGTGTGACTCATCCCCAGTGTGGATAACCCCTGTGGATAACTACCCCACCTCGTGGGCGCCGCAGCAGAACGTTGTGGTAGTGGCCTGGGTGATCACCCTGTTGTTGCTGGCAGGCGTGGCGTGGCTGTCCATTGGCGGCGACGTCGGTGGCACCGTGCTGACAGGGGTCGCGATGCTCTCCGTGGGCGCGCTGGCGCTGCACGGGACCCTGCTCCGGCCCCGGCTGGCCGCGGGTCCCGACGGAATCCTGGCCAGGACCGTCGGCGGCGCGCACCGCTACTCGTGGACCGAAGCCCGGCTCCGGCTGCGCACGACGCGCCGTCTCGGCCGGGACAGTCTGACCCTCGAGGTCGAATCCGGCGAACACCTGCTGGTGTTCGGCCGGATCGACCTCGGCGAGGACCCCAGGGACGTCCTGGACGTCCTCACCGCCCTCAAGGGTCAGGCGTTGTCGTAGTAGTGGACGTCGCCGTTCGGGCCGTGTGACCAGCCCGGAACGGCCGGTCCGACCGCGGGCGGCGCGTACTCCCCGAAGATCTCGTACGGCGACGCCGGCGAGCAGATCGGGTTGATCTTCACGACGCAGGTCCGCAAGGACCCGCTGAACTTCGCCTTGACGTGCCGCGGCCGCTGGTCTTCCACCACCGCCTGACCGGCGGTGACCTCCCAGCCGCTCGCCGCGCCCGGCCCCGTCGTGCCGACGGTCTGCGTCGCCACCGACGAAGTGACACCGGGATCGCCGAAGCAGATTTTCAACGCCGCATCGACGTAGGCGACACGCAGCGTGATCGCGCTGCCCGAGCCGAGGAAATAGCGTTTGGTGTAGGTCTGGCAGGTTTCCGCGGCCTCGCCTGCTTGCGCGACCGAGGGCACCAGCGCCGAAGCCAGCGCGGCGACGGCGGTGATCAGGACTGCCTTGCGAATCTTCATCTCAACCCCCACGGTGATGATGTTGCCGATCAACGTGAAGGTACCCAGTCATGTTGCTTCTCCACCGGGTAATCGCATAACCCACTCGGGGGAACCGGGACTACGCCGGGTAGCACCGGTAGACGAGTCTGCCGGCCTCGGGGACGCCCCCGCAGACACTGGAAGCCGTCTGTACGTCCCGCCAGACCAGAAGCCCGATCAGCGCGACGACCACGATCGCGATCCCGCCGATCTGCCACATGAGGCGGTTCTTCTCCGGCGCGTAGAGCAGCGCGAAGGTCGTCACCAGACCGGCGATGAAACCGCCCGCGTGCGCGAGGACGGAGATCCCCGGGACCTGGAACGTGATGAAGACGTTGAGCCCGAGCATGACGAGCAGCCACGTCGGATTGAGCCGCAGCCTGATGACGATGACCGCGTACGCGCCGATGAGCCCGAAGATGGCGCCCGAGGCACCGATCACCGGGGGTGCGTTGAGGTCCGTGAACACCAGGTTCGCGACCGAACCGCCGAGCATCGAGACGAAGTAGAGCGCGACGAACGGGATGCGGCCGAGCGCGGTCTCGAGCGGGCGGCCCACGAACCACAGCGAGAAGGCGTTGCTCGCGATGTGCAGGAGGCCGAACTGCAGGAACCCCGAGGTGAAGATCCGCCACCACTCGCCGTCCACCAGCGCCGCCGAATTCGACAGCTGGCCGTACTGGAAGACCTCCGAGTAGAAGTTCTCGGAGATGCTACCCGCCTGGGCGACGGTGATGAAGAAGATGATGACGTTGAGCGCCAAGAGGACCGGCGTCACGACAGCCGTCCGAGGCTGCTGGGCGCCGGCGAGAGTGCGCGCGCCGTAACCGGCGTCGCGGTACTGCTTCTGCTGGACGCGGTCCTGCTGGCGGCCCGCCTGCACGCAGTCGGTGCAGTGGAAGCCCACGGAGGCTTCGCGCAGGCAATCCGGGCAGGCCGGACGCTCGCAGCGTGAACAGCTCAGCCCGGTCGGCCGGTTCGGGTGCCACCAGCAGCCGGGCATGGCGGCCTGCTGGTACTGGGGATTCGGTGGTTGGCTCACGATGCCACCAACCTACCGAAATCCCCCGTATCAGGCCGTGTGATCAGCGTTGTCAGCCCTCGCGGCTGATGCTGACCTTCTCGATGACGACGTCCTGCAGCGGACGGTCGGCCGGACCGGTCGCCGTGCGCCCGATGGCGTCGACGACGTCGCGGGAAGCCTGGTCCGCCACCTCGCCGAAGATCGTGTGCTTGAAGTTCAGGTGCGTCGTCGGCGCGACGGTGATGAAGAACTGCGAGCCGTTGGTGCCGGGTCCGGCGTTGGCCATCGCCAGCAGGTACGGCTTGGAGAACTGGAGCTCCGGGTGGAACTCGTCGCCGAACTTGTAGCCGGGGCCACCGCGGCCGGTGCCGGTCGGGTCGCCGCCCTGGAGCATGAAACCGTCGATGACGCGGTGGAAGATCGACCCGTTGTAGAACGGGCCCGAGTTCTCGCCCTGAGCGTTGGGCTGCGTGTACTCCTTGCTGCCCTCGGCGAGCCCGACGAAGTTCGCGACCGTCTTGGGCGCGTGGTCGGGGAACAGGTTCAGGTTGATGTCACCCTGGTTGGTGTGCAGAGTGGCCTTCAACGCGCCACCAATGAGGGATCCCTTGCTTTCAGTCACGAGCTTCATCGTGCCATCTGCGGCAAGATCTGGGGAAAAGGGGCACGATAGGTTACAAGCAACGAAGCAGAATCAAAACGATTGATGAGGTGAAGGCCATGACCCGGGCCGCAGATTCGGTGAGCGAGTCGGCGAAGGCCGGCGCGCTCGGCCTGCGCAAACGTGCGGTTGAGGCGGGTAAGGAAGCCACCGCCCACGCCGTCGAGGTAGCCGAGCAGAAGCTCTCCGAGAGCGCCGGTGAGATCGCTAAGACCAGCCGTCGCGCGCGCAAGAAGCTCGCGAAGAAGACGGAACTGACCCGCAAGGAGCTCAAGCGGAGCTCCAAGGCGGCTCGTAAGGAGGCGCTGGCCAGGCTTTCCGAGATGCGGAAGCCGGGTCGCAAGGCGCGCAAGGCCGCGATCCTGGCCGCGAAGTCCACCGGCGAGTCCAAGCGCCGGGGCAAGAAGGATTTCAAGGCCGCGAAGAAGGACTTCAAGGCCGCGCTCGTCGAGGCGAAGTCCGCTGCCAAGGGGACGCGCAAGCGTCGTCGCTGGCCGTGGGTCATCGGCATCGCGGTGGTCGGCGCCGGAGCCGCCTACGCGTTGCGTTCCAAGCAGGAGCCGCCGGTCGCGCCCGCGCCGCCGAAGGCTCCGCCCGCTCCCCCCGCGAAGCCCGCCGCTCCGGCGGCGGCCGCGCCGAAGCCCCCTGCCGCGAAGCCTGCCGCTTCCGGTCCGGCTCCGGCGAAGCCCGCGGCCCCGAAGCCCGGTACCCCGAAGAACGGGCACCAGGCCTCGACCAGCTCCGCCGACAAGAAGAACTGACGCCCAACCTCCGTCTTCTGCTTGTCGCCAGGGCCGTCCAGTGACCCACAAGGTCACTGGACGGCCCTTTCACGTCCAAGCCCCGAAGATCAACGCGCCCACAACAGCACCGGCGGACTGTCTCGCCGATAGCGCGCCAGCGCGACGGCGAGACTTCACCAGTCGCGCGCCCTCCCTTGGGCCGAAGGCCCACGTAAACGCGATGAAGGGGCGCCTCTCCGCCCCACGTGAGTGGGAAGCGGATCGACGCCCCTTCGGCGCGTTTACGTCAGCGCGCGATTAGACAGCAGCAGCGTGCTTGTCGATCAGCTGGCCGAGGCGGGGAAGGGCCTCCTCGACGTTCTTCTTGCCGTTCGGGCGCAGCTTGCCGTAGACCTTCTTGATGCTGTCGCGGCTGCTCTTGTCGGCGCGCGCGTCGGTGACCGACAGGAGCGCGTCGGCGGCCTCGTCGCCGCGGCCGACCAGGTAGGCACCGAAGTCGTTGCCACCCTTGGCCTTGTAGTCGCCGTAGAACGGCTCGAGGGCACCGGTGAAGTCGTCGAGCAGCGCGTCGACGGCGGAGGGGATGATGCCCGGCTTGATCTTCTTGACGGCCGCGAAGCCGGTCTTCACGACGGCACCCGAAACGCCGCCCTTGTCCGAAACCTCGGCGTCGACGAGACCTTCGAAGTCGCTCACGACCGCCGGGCGACGGGTGGAGTCGAGCAAGATTTCCTTGAGGGTGTCAGCCACGAAACCTGTCCTTTTGTCTTATGGGGAGAAATGATCTTTTGTGCCGCCGAGCCACACCGCAAGGCGGCCTCCGCCGGATCTGGCGTTGCGCTGGGTCCCGCGAACCCTCGCGCGTGCGGCACAGGGTAGTACAAGATCAACTTCACTCTGACGTGTGGATACCACTACCTAGAGCTGCAGCTCACCGATAGCCTCCTTCGCCACCGTACGTGCCTTGACGCTCTGCTTCTGGTTGGTGGTCACGACTACCGCGTTCCCGCCCTTCGCGACGGCGTAAACGGCGCCGTCACCGGACGGCTGGTAGCCGCCTTTCCAGCCCGCCGGTTCGTCGGCCGGGTTGGAGGTGTCGATGGGGGCGGCCTGGTCGACCAGTGCCTTGGCGACGGCGGGTTCTCCGACGTACACGCGCACGGTGAGCTGCAGTTTCCCGCTGAGCGCGTAGAAGAAACAGGTCGGATGCGGCTGGTCGGCCGAGGTCTTGACCTTGGAGACCTTCTGCCCGTTGGCGTCCGAAACGCGGTCGGCGCTGAGGTACGGGCAGGGGCCTTTGCCGGTGGGTTCCGGCGAGGGCGGGATCTGGGGCGCCGGAGTACTCGACGGCGCGGGCGAGCTCGCCGCGGACCGCGGCTGCTCCGTCGGCCCGCAGGCCGCCAAGAGCGGCACGACGAGCGACAAGATCAGAAGACGTCGCATGATGGTCCAGTGAAGCAGAGCGGCGCCCAGTGAAGCAGATCGGATCCTCACGTCGCCGCAACCATCGGCCCTGTTCATGCGACGATGGCGGTGCGTAGCGGTCTTCAGGAGGCATCAGTGCTCAGCAAAGAGCAATACCTGGGTGCGGTGGCGGAACGCATCCAGCGCAGCGGCGGCCGGTTGAACACGGTCCAGATCGGCCCCAGCGCGGCCGTCGTCGGCCTGTTCACCGAATCCGTGATGATGTCGACGATGAACTACTGCGTGGTCGCCGCGGCGATCCCGGAGGTGACCGCTCCCGCGTTGTACGACTTCACCGGCCTGGCGACGCAGCACGCGCGCGCGAACGTGATGGGGACCGTCGGCTGGACGGCGGCTTCGGTGGTCATCGCGGGCCTGATCGGTGACCGGGTGTATCCGGACGCCGCGCAGGCCGCGTCGGCGAAGTCCGGCAACCAGTTCGGCGGTGAGACGCGCATGGTGGCCGTGGACGTTTCGGCCGCGCAGATGTACGCGTTCGTCGGCGGGAAGCTGTGGGGCGCGGCGGTGCAGGGTTCGGTCAACGCGAAGCTGACGTTCTGTTTCCCGCAGCCCGCCGAGGTCTTCCAGCAGGTGCAGTGGGCGCAGTCGCAGGGCCAGCAGCCGCCGATGCCGCCGGGACCGCCGATGCCGCCGCCCGGTCAGCAGCCGCCTCCCGGCTGGCAGCCGCAGCCGCAGTATCCGGTCGGACCGCCGCCCGCGCAGGGTCCGCCGCCCGGCCAGCATCCGCCGCACTATCCGCCGCCCGCGCCCGGTTATCCGCAGCACGGCCAGCGCCCGCCGGGGTACTGACCGGTGACCGAAAAGTTGCGCGGCTGGCCTTCGTTTCCCGAAGAACTGCCGGAGTTCGATCCGGGGAGCACCCCGGGCACGCCCCGTGAGCTGTTCCTGGAGTGGCTGTACGAAGCCGGGGAGCACGTACTGGCGCCGCACGCCGTCACTCTGTCCACAGTGGACGCCGACGGGATTCCGGACGCGCGGGTCGTGATCCTCAAGGCCGTCGACGAGGACACCTGGGCGGTCGCGACGAGTTCCGAAAGCCCGAAAGGCGTTCAGCTGGCGAAGAATCCTCACGCCGCGCTGACCTTCTTCTGGCCGGGACGCGGCCGTCAGGTTCGGCTGCGCGGCCCGGTCTCGCCCGCCGATCCCGAGGTCTCCGCGGCCGATTTCACCGCCCGGCCGCCGGCGTCCCGGATGGAGGCGTTCATCGGCAGGCAGTCCCAGGTGCTCGAAGATCCGGCCGACCTCGACGACGCGGCCGAGGAAGCGCGCCGCTGGGTCGAGGAGAATCCGGGCGTGGCACCGGAAACCTGGACGCGCTATCTGGTGACGCCGTCCGAAGTGGAGTTCTGGCAGGCCAGCCATGACAGGCGGCACCAGCGTCTCCGCTATCGGCGCGAGAACGAACTCTGGGTCAAAGAACGCCTCTGGCCGTAAACGGCAATTGGGAACGACGATCGTCGGGTTGTCGTGGATGATTCACTTCGGCGACGGTGAACGGCACCCAAGTCCCCAGATCGTTCGGAGGCGAAATGTCCACACGCCGTCGCATCGGGGGCGCCTTGGCCGCCACAGGGCTCGCCCTGCTGGCCGTCACGACGCCCGTCGCGAGCGCCCAGACCGGCGACCCGGCGAGAGGGCTGTATTCGGTGGAGGGTGCCTCCACCCCCGACAAACGCACCGCCGTCAACCGCACCGGTGTCGACGTCGCGGGCTCGCGCGGTGACGCGCTGACCGTGGTCGCCACCCCCGGTCAGGCCGCGAGCCTGCGCGCGGAAGGGTTCAGCCTGAAGCCGCTCGGCGACTTCGACAGCATGCTGAAACAACGAAGCGGCCGGGCGGGCACCGCGGCGGTCGCCGGCGACTTCCCGCCGGGCGACGAGGCGTACCACACCTACGCCGAAACAACCGCTGAGCTGCAGAAAGCCGCGAAGGACCACGCCGACATCGCGACGCTGTCCAGTGTCGGCAAGTCCTACGAAGGCCGCGAGCTGAACCTGCTGAAGATCAGCGACAACGCGGGTACGGACGAGAACGAGCCCGAGGTCCTGTTCACCTGCAACCAGCACGCGCGCGAGCACCTCACCACGGAGATGTGCCTGCGGATCGTGCAGCGCTTCACCAGCGGGTACGCGACCGACCCCGCCATCAAGAAGATGGTCGACGAGCACGAGATCTACGTGATCCCGAACGTCAACCCGGACGGCTCCGAGTACGACATCACCGGTGGCGAGTACCAGGGCTGGCGCAAGACGCGGAAGCCGGTGCCGGGCAGCAGCGCCGTCGGCACCGACCCGAACCGCAACTGGGACTACAAGTGGAACTGCTGCGGCGGGTCGAGCAACAGCCCGTCCGCAGAGGACTACCACGGCCCGTCGGCGTTCTCCGAGTCCGAGACCAAGGCCGTCGCGGAGTTCGTGAACTCCCGGGTGGTCGGTGGCGCGCAGCAGATCAAGACGCACATCGACTTCCACACCTTCTCGGAACTCGTGCTCTGGCCGTACGGCTACACGAAGGCCGAGACCGACACCGGCCTCAACGAGGAAGAAGCGAAGCGCTTCGCCGACGTCGGCAAGAAGATGGCCGCCACCAACGGCTACACGCCCGAGCAGTCCAGCGATCTGTACGTCACCGACGGCGACGTCAACGACTGGGCGTGGGGCAAGCACAAGATCCTCAGCTACACCTTCGAGATGTACCCGAAGGACGGCGGGATCGACGGCTTCTACCCGCCCGCTTCGGTGATCCCGGAGCAGACCGCTCGCAACGACAAGGCGGTCGACATCCTGATCAACGAGGCCGGGGCCTGACGCTCAAGCCCTGAGATCGGCCACTCGCGACGCCCGGCTCTTCGGCGAATCCAAGCTGAAGCTCCGGGCGTCGCCCAGCCGGTCGCGGACGAATTCCTGGGTCGCAGCGACCGTGTCACGCAACGCGGCGTCCTCGTCCCCGAACACCTTGTAGACGATCTTGTTCGTCTCGGTGTCGAACTCCCACAAGCCGGCGAAGCGCCCTCGATCGACGATCAGATGGCTCGGCGGATCCGCCTGCCCGCCCAGCGTCTCCCCCGCGCGGCCACCGGGCACCGGCCGCCCGGCGTCGGCGTCGTCGAGCAGCCTCGACATCTCCCGGTGCAGGAGGTGGATGCCGTCGACCCCGGCGAGCAGCGCGTACGACGGTTCCGCCGGCACGGTGAACGCGGCGAACTCGTCCGCGAGGTCCTTGGGCATCAGCAGATCGGTACCGTCGAGAGGCACGAGGTCCAGCTGTGCCACGGCCTTCTTGGCGTTAGCCGCGGTGAACCCGGAGAACCAGCGGAAGTGCTTGAGCGACGCGGGGGCCGCCCACGAGAAGTACCGCCTGGCCAGCTCGGCCTGCGCGGTGTCCATATCGGGCAGTCCGCCGCGCGGGGACGGCGTCCAGCGGACATAGCCGTAGCGCTGCTGGTCCAGCCGTCCGTTGACCGGGACCCGGCGGATTTCGCCGCGGACCTGGAGCAGGCCGAGCGCGAGCGGCAACGTCGTGGTGGTGCCGCGTTTGCGGCCCGCCTCGCCGAGATTGCGCACCGCGGGCCCGGCGGCGTCCTTGATCGCGGCCGGGTCGAGCGGTTCGGCCGACGCGTCGAGCAGGTCGGCGACGGTGACGCACAACTGCTCGATCTCGGCCTGCGTGACGCCGAGGTACTTCTCGGCGGCCGCGAGTTCACCCGCCGGTGCCCCGGCGCCGACGGTCAGGCCGAGTTCGAAATCCACCGACGGAAGGATGTAGGTGCAGCCGCGAGCGGAGGGCAGTTCGTGGATGGCGAGCCGGGCGACGTCCGCGTCGACCGTCTCTCGATCGAGGCGGGCCCTGGCGAACAACCCGAGGTAGGGCGCCGAACCGCCGACCGAACGCATCCAGCCGGTTCGCTCCAGCACGTCGGCCGCCGAAGCCCCGTGCAGCGATCCGTCGAGACCTTGCCGATGTGCCCACCACGCGCGCAGCTTGTCGGTCGCCATGGCTCCCACGGTATGGGCATCACACGTCTTCGCGCAGCCTGGCACGATCGACAGGTGCGCAAGCGGTTCTCGGCAGGGTCCCCGATCGCGTCGACGGTGGTCACCGGCGACGACTTCGACGAGCTCGAGCACACTTTCCAGGCGTTCCTCGCGCCGGACACGGTCAAGCTGCACACCCCCGCGCCCACCGGTTCCTTCGACATTTCCCAGCTCAGCGGTCTGCGCGTCCCCGGGATCGACCCCTGCGGTCTCTCGGTCTACGAGCTGACGCTGGACTCCGACGTCATCCTGCAGGGTGAAGAGACCCCGGACGCGTACACCGTGATCGTGACCCTCGGCGGCCGGAGCCAGGTCAAGATCGACGGCGAGATCATCCCGTCGCGACATGTCGTGACCGGTCCGGAAACGCCGTTCCAGACCAGGTACGACCATCCCGACATCCTGCTGCTCCGGATGGGCAAACAGCTGGTGGCGGACACGATGCGCGAACGGCTGGGCGAAGCGCCGACGTCGGCCCTGCACTTCGATCCGGCGATCGTCGAGACCTCGGGCATGAGCCAATGGCTCACCTTGCTCCACACTTTCGGCGAGACCGCCGCGTCCGGGCTGTTCGACCGGTCGCCGCTGGCCGCCTCCCATTTCGAGAAGCTGCTGCTGCACGGGTTGCTCGACACCCAGCCGCATTCGCGGTCCGGCGAACTCGCCGAAGAACGGCCCCGGCCGAGATCGACGGCGGTCCGCCGCGCGATGACCTACTGCGAGGAGCACGCCGCCGAACCGGTCTCGATCGGCGAGCTGGCGATGGCCGCGCGGATCAGCGTCCGCGCGCTGCAGCAGGCGTTCCGCACCGAAGCCGGGATGACGCCGATGGAGTACCTGCGCCGAGTCCGGCTCGACAACGTGCACCAGGATCTGCTCGCGATCGCGCAGGGGCGCGCCGAAGGCACCGTCACCGACGTCGCGCTGCGATGGGGCTTCACGCATCTCGGCCGGTTTTCCGGTCTTTACCGCGACACCTACGGCAAACTTCCCTCGGAAACGGCACGACTCACGGCCTGAGGGAGACGGATGCTGGTCGAACTGGCCATCGGCGACGCGTACGGAGGCTCGTTCGAGCACGCGTACCCGAGCTTCGTCGCCGAGCACAACACGCTGGCCGGCTATGTACGCCATCCCGGCTATCTCGGCGTCCCGGCCGGTCGCTACACCGACGACACGCAGATGACGATCGCGATCGCCGAATTGCTCGTCTCAGGCCGCCGCTGGACGCCCCTGCTGCTCGCCGAGCAGTTCGTCCGCGCGTACCACCGCGATCCGCACGAGGGTTACGCGCCGCGGTTCCACCACCTGCTGAGCGAAGTCCAGGACGGCGAAGAGCTGCTGCGACGGCTCCAGCCGCAGAGCGACAAGAGCGGGGCGGCGATGCGCGCCGGGCCGATCGGGGTCCTGCCGACCGTCGACGACGTCCTCTACCACGCGAAACTGCAGGCCAGGATCACGCACGACACCCCGGCCGGGATCGCGGCGGCGCAGGCGGCGGCGCTCGCCGTCCACTACTGCCACCACCGGCTCGGCCCGGTGGCCGAGGTCGCGCGATGGATCGACGGCATCCTTCCCGAGGACGTCGGGCACGGCGGCTGGGCGCTGCCGTGGCCGGGCAAGATCGGGCCGCAGGGCTGGATGAGCGTCCGCGCCGCGCTGACCGTGCTCGCCGATGGTGGCGGGCTCGCCCGGATGCTCCACACCTGCGTCGCGTTCACCGGCGACGTCGACACCGCGGCGACCATCGCGCTGGCAGCCGCGTCCCGTTCGCCCGAGGTGGCGCAGGATCTTCCGCCGGTGCTGTGGCGCGACCTGGAGAACGGCGAGTTCGGCCGCGACTACCTCGCGGGACTCGACGAGCGGCTGCTGCACATCTGACGTAGGCGAACTCCACGGAACGCGGACGTGCCCGCGGGCCGGTTTCGGCAGACTGGGCCGGTGAAGTGGCTGATCAGGATCGGAGCGGTGGCCGGATGGCTCGCGGTGAGCGCTTCGCTCATCGTCGGCACGGCGAACCTCGAGCCCGATCACGGGGAACGCCCGATCGACGCGTTCGGGTTCGCCGTCGTCGCGCTCGCCTGTGCCGCACTCGCCGGTGTCCGGCGCCTGCCGGTGGCGACAGCGGGGACGGAAGCGTTTGCGCTCCTGCTCTACCTGGGGTTCGGCTATCCCGACGGTCCGGTGCTGTTCGCCGGTCTCGTGCCGTTGTTCGCACTCGGGACCCTGCGTCCGCGAAGGCTCGCGTACGCCGTCGCGGGCGGCATGGCGGCGATGGTCGTCAGCGCGAACCTGGCCACCGGCGGTGCCGGAGTCATCGATCTGGTCTTCGTCGGCTGGGCGGGCGTAGCGGTCTTCGCGGCCGACGCGCTTCGAGGACGTCGTGAGCGGGCAGCGGCCGCGGAGCAGGCCGAACGCGATCGAGTCCTCGGCGAGCGGCTCAGGATCGCGCAGGATCTGCACGACAGCGTCGGCCACGCGATGGCCGTCATCAACGTCCAGTCGGGTATGGCGCGGCACGTGCTCGACGAGCATCCCGAAGTGGCGAAGGAGGCGCTCGAAGTCGTCCGCGTGGTCAGCGGCACGATCCTGGACGAGCTGAACGCCATGGTGCGGCTGCTGCGTGACTCCGCCCCGCTCCGGCCGTCACCGGGCTTGGCGGATCTTCCCGCGCTGGTCGCTTCGACGAACCAGGCGGGCCTGGCCGTCACGCTGGAACTCGACGCTCCCGGGATCGGGCAGCCGGTCGGCGGCGCGGTGTACCGGATCGTCCAGGAGTCGCTCACGAACGCCGCGAAACACGGGGCGTCCAGTGCCGGCGTGACGGTGAAGGCGAGCGAAGACGGCTTGAGGCTCGACGTGGTCAACGAGGTCCGCACGCCGGGCCCGGACAGTCCCGGTGCCGGGATCATGGGCATGGGTGAACGGGCCCAGGCGACCGGCGGCACGCTGACCGCGCGCCGTGAGGACGGGAGGTTCCGGGTGAGCGCGCGATGGCCGTGATCAGGGTGGTGCTCGCCGACGACCAGGTGCTCGTCCGGTCCGGTTTCGCGGCGTTGCTGCGGGTCGAAGCCGGGATCACCGTGGTGGGTGAGGCGGACGACGGCGACGCGGCGGTGACCGTGGTCGCGGAAACCGTGCCCGACGTGGTGCTGATGGACGTCCGGATGCCCGGTCTCGACGGTATCGAGGCGACCCGCCGGATCGTGGCCGACGAACGGCTGTCCGGCGTCCGCGTCCTCATGTTGACCACCTTCGACCTGGACGAATATGTCTTCGACGCCTTGCGCGCGGGTGCCAGCGGGTTCCTGCTCAAACACACCAAACCCGGGGACCTCATCGAAGCCGTCCGCGTGGTCGCCGCGGGCGACGCGCTCCTCTCGCCGAGCGTGACGCGGCGGCTGATCGCGGAATTCACCGCGCGGCCGTCGCATCCGATGCCCCGGGCGGACGGTTCCGCGTTCACCGAACGGGAGCACGAGGTCGTCCAGCGGGTCGCGCAGGGGATGTCGAACGAAGAGATCGCGCGGGAGTTCGTGATCAGCGCGGCGACGGTCCGGACGCACGTCAGCCGCGCGATGGCCAAGGTGCACGCCCGCGATCGCGCGCAACTGGTGGTCTTCGCCTATCAGAGCGGGATGGTGCGCGCCTGACGTAGCCGTCGATCTCCACACCGTGACGACGACGCGACCCCGGCCCGCGGCCGACGCTGCACTCATGAAATTCACCGCGAAGGCGGCCTTGCTGGCCGCGACCCTTTCCCTGCTGGGCACCACGACGGCCGTCGCCACGGAACGACCGGCCCGCTGCGCCGAACAGCGGTTTTCGGTACAGGTGAACGGCGAACGGCAGACGATCGCGGGCGAGCTCTGCGTCCGCCGCGGGTTCACCGCCCGCACCCCGCTGCAGGTGCTGCTGCACGGCGGCACCTACGACCGCGCGTACTGGGACTGGCCGTTCCAGTCCCGGCGATACTCCTATGTGGACAGTGCGACGCGGGCGGGCTACGCGACGCTGAACCTCGACAGGCTCGGCTACGGCCGCAGCAGCCGCCCGGATCCGGAGACACTCGACTTCGCCACCGGCGGGGAGGCCGTCCACCAGGTCGTCCGGCAGCTGCGGCCGCGGTTCCGCACGATCATCCTCAATGGACATTCGATGGGCGGGCTCGTCGCGGAACGGGCCGCCGAACGGGGCGGGGTCGACGCCGTGATCGTCAGCGGCATCCCGCGCGACAGGCCCGGTGCGCGGGCCAAAGCCGCGTCGCCGTTCTATCCCGCCGAGCTGGACCCGAAGTTCGCCGGGAAACCGTGGGCTCCCGGCTACTTCACGACGCGCCCCGGCTCTCGCGCGCAGACGTTCCACTACCCCGGCACGTACGACCCGGCGATCATTCCCGTCGAAGAGGCACTGAAGGACACGTTGGCGTCAGCCGAACTCCGCTCCGTGGGACCCGACGCCGCGAAGCGATCGGCACCGAAGGTCCCGACGGCGTACGTGCTCGGCGAGCACGACACCCTGGTCTGCGGAAACGGCGACTGCGGCGCCGACAAGATCGTGCGCGGCAGCGGCCACTCGATCAACACCAGCCTCGCCGCGCGGAGCTTCTACCGGTGGACCTTCGACTGGCTCGCATCGAAGGTTAGGGTTGCCTAACCTTTGTCGAACCGGTGAAATGATCACATGAAGTCCTTGACGCCGGTTCGCGAGGCCGCCGACCATTTCGGGCTGGCGATCTCGACCCTGCACTACTGGGAGCGCCGTGGCCTGATCACCGCCTTCCGCCGCTCTGGCCAGCGGTTCTACGACGACGACCAGCTGTACCGCATCGCCCTCATCAAGCATTGGCGCCAGATCGGCAGGCTGGGCCTGAGCAGGATCACCGAGCTGCTCGCCGAGCAGCACCGCTGGCGGGAGGTGGTGGCGGGCCAGCTCGCCGAGATCGAACGGGAGCGTGCGCGGCTCGACACCGCGCACGACTACCTGGTCGAACTCCTCACCTGTCGTCGAGAGGGGAGCCTGGAGGACTGCCCCTGGTTCCGCGACCGGGTCCCGCTGCCCGCCCACGCGGCCGCGAGCTGAGGCCCGGCATCGTCACCGCCGCGACCACGGCCGCGGCCGCGAGGCAGGCGGCGGACGCGAGGAACGCGGCGGTGTAGCCGTGCACCAGCGCCTCGTCCCTCGGTGAGCCGGTCTGCCAGGCCGCGGTCACCGCCGCCGCGAGCGCGGTCAACGCGGCGAGGCCGATCGCGCCGCTGGTCTGCCGGACGGTGTTCAGCAGGCCGGCGGCCAGGCCGTTCTGCCGTTCCGGCACCCCGCTGGTGGCGGCCACGGTGATCGGCGTGAAGGCCGCGGCCGTCCCGAACCCGAAGACCATCCCCGGCAGCAGCACGGAAACGACGTACGAAGCGTGCGCACCGGTCAGCGCGGCGACACCGGCGAAGCCCGCCGCGCCGATCGCGCAGTACAACGCCGTCGCGCGCCGAGGTCCCAGCCGGACCGACAACCCGCCCGCCGTCCGCGCGCCGGCGAACATCGCCACCCCCACCGGCAGGTAGGCCAGCCCGGCCTGCAGCGGCGAGTAACCGTGGACTTCCTGCAGGTACAGCGAAAGCAGGATCGGGCTGGCGAGGAAACCCAGCCCCAGCAGGAAGATCACCACGTTCCCGCTGCGCACCGAACGCAGCCGGAAGATCCCGAGCGCGACCAGCGGTTCGTTCGCCCAGCGATGCTGGTGCACCAGGAAGACGCCGAGCAGGACGAGCCCACCGACCAGCGGAAGCACCCAGCCGTCGGCCGAAGACCGCATCACCGCGTAGACCACACCGACGAGTCCCGCCGTCGACAGCACCGCGCCGACGACGTCCAGCCTGCCGCGAGGACGGCTTCGGTCCCGCAGCGGCAACACCGCTCCGGCGGCGAGCACGGCCACCACACCGATCGGGACACTGACGAAGAACACCCAGCGCCAGCCCGCCCACTGGGTGAGCAACCCGCCGATCACCGGCCCCGCCGCGGCACCGGCCGCGCCCACCGCGCTCCACGTGCCCAGCGCCCGCGCGCGACGGGCGGGTTCGGTGAACATGGTGGTCAGCAGGGACAACGTCACCGGCATCAGCAGCGCGCCGCCGAACCCCTGCACCGTTCTGGCGACCAGCAGTGTTTCCGGCGAACCGGCCAGCCCGGCGGCGAGCCGCGCGACGGTGAACAGGCTCATCCCGAGCACGAACATCCGCCGCACCCCGAATTCGTCGCACAACCGGCCGCCCAGCAACAGGAAACCGGCGAACGCGAGCGTGTACGCGTTCACCACCCAGGCCAGCGCGCCGGACGAGAACCCGAGGCCGAACCGGATCGCGGGCAGGGCGACGGAAACGATCGTCGCGTCCAGGATGACCACGAACGAACCCGCGCAGGCCAGCGCGAGGACGGTGCCTTCACCCGGACGACGCGTCATGACGGCTCTCCGTTCGAGCCCGGTGCGACCCAGCGATCCATCGGCACCGCGTACAGCGATTCCATCGTGGCCAACCAGCGCAGTCGTGCCAGCGCTCGCTTGTCGGACCCGGTCGCCGGGAGTTTCGCCTGAGCCAGCAGCAGATCGATCAGTTCCGCGGTCATCGCGTCACCCGGCGCCCTTCCGCGACGGCGATGAGATCCTTGACCCCCAAGGGAATCCCCTGCACCGGCCCGCGATCCACCCCGAGTCCGTCGGCGACGGCCAACGCGCGCCCCGTCAATTCGACGCTGGTCACTTCTCCACGACGCAACGCCTGCCCGGCTTCGAGCACCAAGCCGCCGTGTTCTCTCCGCACCACAACCCCTCCAGTCCGGCGGCGCCGGTCTGGCGCCGCCGAAACCAGGGTGCAAACTGAAGCGCGGTTGAGTGCAAGCCCGCACTACCAGGAAGGGTTGTACCGCAGGCCTTGCTCGTAGTACTGATCATCGGTTTCCGCCGGTTCGGACTGTTCCGCTGGCCCTGCCGGTTCGGCCGAACGATCCTTGAGCACCACGTTCTCCGTGCCTGCCGGCGTCCGGGGCGGCGCCGGTGAAACCGGTTCCGCGGTCTGCTGGAACGACGGAGTGAACCCGAGCCGCCAGCGAAGCCTGTCGGTGATGTAGCCGGCGTTGCCGATCGGCGCCATCAGTTCCGCGCTGCGCTTCGCGGATCCTTGCTGCGCTTCCTGATAGGTCCGCATCACGGCGTCCGCGATCTCGGCGGGCGAGAGCCGCAACGCGGCTTCACTCACTCTGAGCCGGGTCATCACGCCGTCGGTGTTGACCGAAACGGAAACGGCACCGTCCGGTGAGGACGCGTCCACCGACAGGGTGGCCAGCGCCTCGAGCATCGCTTCCCGGTCGTTGGCCGGTTTTTTGGGCGCCGGTTTGTCAGCCACGATCCTCCGTCACTCGTCCGGGAGCGGGGACAGCTCCATCGGCGGCTGCTGGACCCTGCCGTCGTTCGAGATGTCGACGTTCCTGTCCCGGACCCGCTTTTCCGTTCCCTTGTCCGTGTTCTCCGTTTCGAAGTTGCCGGGATCGAAGGTCTCGCCAGGGCTGACGTCCGGCGGCTCGGGAATGACCGGCAGGTTGTTGATCTCGACGTTGATCTTCGAGATCAGCGACTCCGTCGCGCGGAACATGCCTTCCCGGATGCCGACGACGCCGTCGTGGAAGCTGTTGTAGATGGTTTCGGGGCTGTCCCCGACGATGTCGGCCTGCACGGTGGCCGCGGTGGCGAGTCCGGCACCGGCCGCGGCGCCCGCGACCTGGACTCCGTTCGCGGTGGTGAAGAACGCCGCCGCGGTGAGCCCGCCGGCCGGCGGCACGGCCGCCACGAGCAAAGCGGTGACAGCGGCGGCGAAAGTCGCCGCAAGTGCCTTGGACAAAGCGGATTCGTCTTGCCGTTCCTTGTCGTCGAGGTACTTTTCCGCGGCGGTCAGGAAGGAAGCGGCAAGATTGCTCAGGTCGGCGCGCGCGGTCGCGATGGCGTCCCGCGCGGCCACGATGTCGGCCTCCAGCACGGTGAGTTTGGTGCCGACCCTGGCGTAGGTGTTCACCAAGCCCTGGATGTAGCTCTTGGCGCTCTCGGCCCCTTCGCCGCGCCATTTGAGAAGCAGGACCAGAGACCGGTCGAGCGGTGCTTTCGTGTCCTGGAAAGCATTCCAAAGACCTTCATAGGCCTCGATCATGGTCTGCAGGCTGTTCTCGGCTCCGACGAGCTCCGCGTCGGAGAACTCGAGGAAGAAGTCGCGGACCTGTTCCTTTCGCCCGCCGCTGAGATCCGCGTCCATGCCCAACCAGGGTTGCTGGAAAAGGAAGTCCACCGCCGCGAGGGCCTTTTCGGCCCCCGTGGTGAGGTCGTCGGAGATCCCCTCGAGGAGTTTGGCGTTGCCGTCACTCTCGGAGGCGGTCTCCGCGTCGAGTGCGTTGAAGTATCCGTCCATCCCCGCCGCTACCCCTGTTCCCCGTAAGCCGCGCGGTTCATCCGCTGCTTGTTGTCCTCTTCGACGGATTCGTACAGTTCGGCGACCCGCTGCAGCGCTTGGCTGGCGTCCTGCGTGCTGCGGTGCAGTCGCGCGAGCATCTTCTCGACGGCCTGGCGGTGTTCCTCGTAGGCAGCCGAAACCCCGCGCATGCCCAAGGTCTTCCCGAAGGCGGTGTTCGGCGCGAAGATCCCGGGGAGAAGGCCGCCGGTCACCGGGTCCGGAGCCGGCACGTCCTGCCCTCTCACGCCATCGTGAGTGGCGCTGGCCAAATCGGCCGCCTTCGCCAGTTCCTTGCTCGACGCCCTGAGATCGTCGAGGTCGGTTTCGAAACCGATCATGATTTCACCTCGCTGTCCGGAATTCCATCCCTCATGTAAGCAGCGTTGACTTGGCTGGGCGCCGGGTTCGCGGACATCGTCTTCGTGACGCGGCTCACGTGCGAGAGGGACGGATCGCTCCGTACGACGAAAGGCCAGGCGCGAGGAAATTCCTCGAACCTGGCCTTCGTGGTGTCCACAATGGAGTGGAGCTGAGGGGAATCGAACCCCTGACCCCTGCCTTGCAAAGGCAGTGCTCTACCAATTGAGCTACAGCCCCGGGTCGCAGGCGATCAGGATAGCCGCCTGCGGAAACCTCAGTTGTTGCGGGACGCGTCCGCGGCCTTGGCCGGGGCGCTTCCGTTCGTGGAGACGGCGCCGAGCGGACGCTCGGTCGGCGCGGTGGCCTCACGCCAGAGGTCGGCCTCGGCCTTGGCTGCCTTGTTGCGCTTGATCACGAACAGCACGCCGCCCGCGATGACCGCGAGTGCCAACAGCTTCTTCATCAGAAGCCCCCTCTTTCCGCCGAGTTGCTCCGCTTACCCACCGATGCTACTGCACGCCGCTCCCCGGACGCCTGGCGCCCACGTTCCACGTGGAACCACGCCATGACGAAAGCCCTGCCGGGAAGAGAAGTCCGGCAGGGCTCCAGCGAGGCCGGCGCGCCGCGTTCCCTCCTGCGCTGGGTGAGCCCGGAACGCCGCACACCGACCACTGAGTAGAACGCCGACACGCCCGATACTCTTCCTTTTCGGCGGTGACCTCGCGCACGGGTTTCTTTTTGACCAGTCGCTCCCTGTTCGGGCGAATCTCGCCCGCGCACTCGACGTCAGTCCCCCGGCACGCGCGGGTTCTGGCGGAGGCGATCAGGGCAGCCCTGCCTTCGCTTCGGACGACTCAGCGGCTTAGTCACCCACTTAGTCACTCAGGCAGCAAAAAAGCCGATCCGCGATGATCGCGAACCGGCTTTCGGATGGTGGGCCCACCAGGACTTGAACCTGGGACCTCTTCGTTATCAGCGAAGCGCTCTAACCGCCTGAGCTATGGGCCCGAACGAGGAGAAGATTACAGGACGCCTTTCGGCGTCCTGCAACCGGGTTCACTCTCGTTCGGAAAGGGTCACTTCGAGGCCTCCGGCCAGATCGGCGGAGACGTTGTAGATGAACGCGCTGACCGTGGCCAGCGCCGAGATCAGCACGATGTTGATGGCGCCGAGGATGGCCGCGATCCCGAAGACGCGACCGGCACTGATCAACGGGTCGGCCGGCGCGTCGGCCCCTTCCCCGCCGACGAGCGACGAGTAGGTCCCGTTGAGTTTGTCCCAGACGCCCATGCCGTCGAGGACGGTGTAGAGGACGCCGACGGCGACGAGCCACACGAAGAACAGCGCGACGCCGAGGACGAGGGACAGTTTCAGCACCGACCAGGGGTCGAAGCGTTTGATCTGCAGGCTGGCGCGACGCGGTCCGCGGCCTGGGCGGCGGAGCGCGGTCGGAGCGGCGCGGGTGCGGGAGGCCGACGGGATGGCGGAGGGGGCGGGTTGGTCGCCCTCTCCGCTGTCGCCGAACAGCCTCTTCGCGGCGGTACCGCTGACCCCGTGGTAATCGGTCACGGTCGCCGCGTCCTGCTTCGGTTCCGAGTGGGCCACGTCTTCGGTGGCGACCGAAGAAACCGAGACCGTCTGCTCACTGGCGCCTTCGGCCTCCCCGGCGCTGTCGCGCTGCCAAGGCGGGCTCGACGAACCCGCCTGCGAGCCGCCTGCTTCGGGCTTCTCGGATGGTGTCACGAGGTGTCAGTCCTTACCCAGTACGTGGGGCGTCGCTCACTGCTCCGACGCCGGCGTGTCTTCTTCTCCTTCAGCACTGCCTGCAGTGGCGACGTCTGAGGGCTCGTCCGCGTTGCGTGCGACCGCGAGAAGAGTGGTTCCTTCGTCGAGATTCATCAGCCGCACTCCCTTCGTCTGCCTGCCGGCCTTGCGCACCTGTCCGGCCGAAGTCCGGATCACCCCACCGCTGGAAGTGATGGCGTAAAGCTCGTCTTCGGCGTCGACGATGACCGCGCCCACCAGCCTGCCACGTTTCCGGTCGTACTGAATGGTGAGCACACCCTTGCCGCCGCGGCCTTGGACCGGGTAGTCGTCGGTCGGGGTGCGCTTGGCGTAACCGCCGTCGGTGGCGACGAGGAGGAACCTGTCCGGCTGGACGACGTTGATGCCGAGCAGTTCGTCACCGTCGTTGAACCGCATGCCCAGCACGCCGGAGGTCGCGCGGCCCATCGGGCGCAGTGCCTCGTCGGTGGCGTGGAAGCGGATCGACTGGCCTTCCGCGGACACCAGTAGCAGGTCGTCTTCCGCCGCCGCGAGCACGGCCCCGACCAGTTCGTCGCCTTCGCGGAGGTTGACCGCGATGAGGCCGCCGGCGCGGTTGGAGTCGAAGTCGGTGAGCTTGGTCTTCTTCACCAGGCCTCGCCGGGTCGCGAGCACCAGGTACGGCGAGACCTCGTAGTTCGGGATCTCGATGACCTGGGCGATCTTCTCGTCCGGCTGGAACGCGAGCAGGTTCGCGACGTGCTGGCCGCGCGCGTTGCGGTTGGCCTCGGGCAGGTCGTAGGCCTTGGCCCGGTAGACGCGGCCCTTGTTCGTGAAGAACAGGATCCAGTCGTGGGTCGAGCAGACGAAGAAGTGCTGGACGATGTCGTCCTGCTTGAGCGTCGCGCCCTGGACGCCCTTGCCGCCGCGCTTCTGCGATCGGTACAGATCGGTTTTCGTTCGCTTGGCGTAACCCGTGCGGGTGATGGTGACGACGACGTCCTCGACGGCGATGAGGTCTTCGACCGAAACCTCGCCGTCGAACGGGATGATCTTGGTACGCCGGTCGTCGCCGTACTTGTCGACGATCTCCTGCAGTTCCTCGGCGATGATCGAGCGCTGCCGCTCGGGCTTCTCGAGGATGTCCTTGAGGTCGGCGATCTCGAGTTCGATCTCCGCCAGGGTGTCGACGATCCGCTGCCGCTCCAGTGCCGCGAGACGGCGGAGCTGCATGTCGAGGATCGCGGTCGCCTGGATCTCGTCGACGTCGAGCAGGCTCATCAGGGCGGGCCTGGCCTCTTCGGCCGAGGGCGAGCGCCGGATCAGGGCGATGACCTCGTCGAGCATGTCCAGCGCCTTGACCAGACCGCGCAGGATGTGGGCGCGCTCCTCGGCCTTCCGCAGCCGGAAGCGGGTCCGGCGGACGATGACCTCGATCTGGTGCTTCACGTAGTGCCGGATCATCTGGTCCAGACGCAGCGTGCGGGGCACGCCGTCGACCAGGGCCAGCATGTTGACACCGAAGTTCTGCTGCAGCTGGGTGTGCTTGAACAGGTTGTTCAGCACGACCTTCGCGACCGCGTCGCGTTTGATCGTGACGACGATGCGCATACCGCTGCGGCTGTTGGACTCGTCGGCGATGTCGGAGATGCCGGTGAGCTTGCCGTCGCGGACCAGGTTCGCGATGTTCTCGACCAGGTTGTCCGGGTTGACCTGGAACGGCAGCTCGGACACGACCAGGATCGTGCGGCCCTTGGCGTCTTCTTCGATTTCGACGACCGCGCGCATGCGCACGGAGCCGCGGCCGGTGCGGTACGCGTCTTCGATGCCGGAGGTACCGAGGATCATCGCCTTGGTCGGGAAGTCCGGGCCCTTGACCCGGACCAGCAGCGCGGCGAGGAGTTCGTCGTCGGTCGCCTCGAAGTTCTCCAGCGCCCATTTGACGCCTTCGGCCACCTCACGGAGGTTGTGCGGCGGGATGTTCGTCGCCATCCCGACCGCGATCCCGGAACCACCGTTGACCAGCAGGTTCGGGAACCGCGCCGGCAGGACGTCGGGCTCCTGGGTGCGGCCGTCGTAGTTGTCGGAGAAGTCGACGGTGTCTTCTTCGATGTCCTGCAGCATGTGCATCGCGAGATGCGCGAGCCGGGACTCCGTGTACCGCATGGCCGCAGCGGGGTCGTTACCCGGCGAGCCGAAGTTGCCCTGGCCGTCGATCAGCGGGTACCGCAGCGACCACGGCTGGGCGAGCCGCACCAGCGCGTCGTAGATCGCGGAGTCACCGTGCGGGTGGTAGTTGCCCATCACGTCGCCGACGACGCGGGAGCACTTGTTGTACCCGCGCTCGGGGCGGAAGCCGGAGTCGAACATCGAGTACAGCACGCGGCGGTGCACCGGCTTGAGGCCGTCCCGCACGTCCGGCAGTGCCCGCGACACGATGACGCTCATCGCGTAGTCGATGTAGGAGCGCTGCATCTCCTGCTGGATGTCGACCGGTTCGATCCGGTCGTGGTCCGGAGCAGGCGGCAAGGTTTCCGTCATGAGGTCCTTCTCGTGAGGGCAGTCCTGGTGGGACAGAGAAACGGGACGTGACTACACGTCGAGGAAGCGAACATCCTTGGCGTTGCGCGTGATGAAGGAACGGCGCGCTTCGACGTCCTCGCCCATCAGGACGGAGAAGAGGTCGTCGGCCTGCGCGGCGTCGTCCAGGGTGACCTGGCCGAGCAGCCGGTTCGCCGGGTCCATCGTGGTCTCCCACAGCTCTTCGGCGTTCATCTCGCCGAGACCCTTGTAGCGCTGGATCGCGTCGTCCTTGGGAAGGCGCTTGCCCCGCTCGACACCGGCCTGGATGACGGCGTCGCGCTCGCGGTCGGAGTAGGCGTACTCCGGCTCGGCCCGCGGCCACTTGATCTTGTACAGCGGCGGGCGCGAAAGGAACACGTGGCCGTGCTCGATCAGCGGAGTCATGAAGCGGAACAGCAGCGTGAGCAGCAGCGTGGTGATGTGCTGGCCGTCGACGTCGGCGTCCGCCATCAGCACGACCTTGTGATAGCGCAGCTTCTCGAGGTCGAACTCTTCGTGGATACCGGTGCCGAGCGCGGTGATCAGCGACTGGACCTCGGTGTTCTTGAGGACGCGGTCGATACGGGCCTTCTCGACGTTGATGATCTTGCCCCGGATCGGCAGGATCGCCTGGTACATCGAGTCGCGGCCTTCCTTGGCCGAACCGCCCGCCGAGTCACCCTCGACGATGTAGAGCTCGCATTCCGACGGGTTGGTCGACCGGCAGTCCTTGAGCTTGCCCGGCAGGCCGCCGATCTCCAGCGCGCCCTTGCGGCGGACCAGATCGCGCGCCTTGCGGGCGGCCATCCGCGCCTGCGACGAGGAGATCGACTTGTTGATGACCGTCTTCGCCTCGGTGGGGTTGCGCTCGAACCAGTCGGCCAGCCACTCGTTCGACGTCTGCTGCACGAACGTCTTCGCCTCGCTGTTGCCCAGCTTGGTCTTGGTCTGGCCCTCGAACTGCGGCTCGGCCAGCTTGATCGAGACGATCGCGGCGAGACCCTCGCGCACGTCGTCACCGG
This sequence comes from Amycolatopsis sp. BJA-103, assembly GCF_002849735.1. GTDB lineage: Bacteria > Actinomycetota > Actinomycetes > Mycobacteriales > Pseudonocardiaceae > Amycolatopsis. The sequence continues at coordinate 7,715,102 of NZ_CP017780.1, read as the reverse complement.
TCAGGTTGGCGTCCTTCTCCTTGAGCAGCTTCTTCTCGCGCGCGTACGCGTTGACGACGCGGGTGAGCGCGGCGCGGAAGCCCTCTTCGTGCGTGCCGCCCTCGTGCGTGTTGATCGTGTTGGCGAAGGTGTACACCGACGGCGTGAAGCCGTTGTTCCACTGCATGGCGACCTCGACCTCGAGGCCGGTGCCCTTGGCCTCGAAGGAGATCACGCTGTTGTGGATCGGGTCCTTGCTGCCGTTGATGTGCTTGACGAAGTCTTCGAGACCGCCGGGGTAGCAGTAGGTCTTTTCCTTGACCCGCGCCGCCTGGCCGGAAGCGTCCTCTTCGGTCTCTTCGTCGGCGACGCGCTCGTCGCGCAGTGAGAGGGTCAGGCCCTTGTTGAGGAAGGCCATCTCCTGAAGACGCCGGGAGATCGTCTCGAAGTTGTACGTCGTGGTCTCGAAGATGTCGCCGTCGGCCCAGAAGGTGATCGTCGTGCCGGTCTCGTCGGCCGGGCCGAGGTCCTGCAGCTCACCGGGAAGCTGGTTCGTGTATTCCTGGCGCCAGCTGCGGCCGCCGTACTTGACCTCGGCGAGCAGCGTCTTCGAAAGCGCGTTCACCACGGAGACACCGACGCCGTGCAGACCACCGGACACCGCGTACGAGTCGCTGTCGAACTTGCCGCCCGCGTGGAGCACGGTGAGCACGACCTCGAGGGTCGGCTTCTTCTCCTTGGGGTGCATGTCGACCGGGATCCCGCGGCCGTCGTCGACGACCCGCACCCCGCCGTCGGCCAGCAGGGTAACCTCGACCTTGGTGGCGTGACCCGCCATCGCCTCGTCGACGGAGTTGTCGACCACCTCTTGGACGAGGTGGTGGAGACCGCGTTCCCCGGTGGAACCGATGTACATACCGGGACGCTTGCGGACTGCTTCGAGGCCTTCGAGCACCGTGATCGATGACGCGTTGTACTCGCTCTTGTTCTCGGTCACAGGCGTTGATTCTCCTCGTCTACCCCGAGCGGAAGCTCGCTCGTCTCCAGTGTACTTGGCCGCGTCCGCTGGCATGCGGCAAGGACACCCCTGATTTGCTCACAGACGCGCTAATTCGTTCGAAGAAGAGTCTTGACGTTCGCGAAGCACTCTGGGCGCCTTCTCGGGGCGCTGGTACACAGTTGTCGCGAAGCGCAACTCGGATCAGCCGTACGTGTCACGCGGTCCACGTCCTGGGACGTGCCGCGGGCCTTTCCGCCAGCTCGGCGCCGTCGGTCCCTGGATCCGCATCCTCTTCACGACGCCGTGCCCGACGCCGGCCGCGATCTTCGTCAGCAGCTGCCCCTGGAGCAGGCGCAACTGCGTCGCCCACGCCGTCGAGCTGGCGCGCACGGTCAGCTCGCCGTCCTTCAAGGCCACCGGCTGGGCGTGTTCGGCGACCTCTTCACCCACAAGCCGGGCCCAGTGACCGAAGACCTGACCGTTGGCCAGCCGGGTGTTCCAGCCGCGGTCGACCGCGATCCGGGAGGCGAGCCTGCCGAGCGGTTGCGGGTCGCGAGTGTCGGCACCCGGCCCTGACCAGCGACGACGTCGCGGGCTCTGACCGTTCGAACCGGCCCCTCCTCCGGTGATACGGCCGCGGCGCACTCCCGGTTCAACTCCTCGCGCCTTCGCTTTGGCCTTCGCGGCCTCCAAAGCGGCATGAGCGAGGTCACGACCGGTAGCCGGCTCTTTGCTGTTGGTATCGGTTGGGCCGTTCGATACCGGCGCCCGTTCACTCTGCGTGTCGAACAGGGCTCCCTCACTCGGGGTACCACCCGAGCGGGGGGTGTCAAGCCGCTTATCAGGCCCTTTGGTCACGCGGGGCGATAACGCGTTCACGGTGTTATCCACACTGTCCACAGGTTTGTCCCCAGATCGGTGGGTAACTGCTGTGGCGCCGATCACCCGGGGTGTCCGCTTCGCGGGATCACCCTCGGTTGATCTCACCATCTGCCACGAGGAACCGGTGCCCGGCCAGTTCGGCGGGTACGTCCTCGTCCACGGCGGCGGTCACCAGCACCTGCTCGGCACCGGCCGCCACCTCCGCCAGCCGGGCCCGGCGACGCCGGTCCAGCTCGGCGAACACATCATCCAGCAGAAGCACCGGTTCCCCGGCCTCGCCACGCAGGAGCTCGTAGCTTCCCAGACGCAGTGCGAGGGCGAACGACCAGGACTCCCCATGGCTCGCGTAGCCCTTCGCCGGCGCTTCGCCGAGGATGAGGTCGAGTTCGTCCCGGTGCGGGCCGACCATGCTCACCCCGCGCTCCAACTCGAGGTTCCGAGACCGTTTCAGCGCTTCTACCAGTACTTCCTTGAGCACCGCTTCATCGGCGCGAGGACCGTCCGGGGCGCCGTAGCCCTCTGGCATCGCTTCGCCGAGGCTCGACTTGTACTCGATCTTCGCCGGTCTCGAGTCGGGTGCGACCCCCATGTACGCGGCGGCCGCGTACGGCGCGAGGTCCGCGATGAGGTTGAGCCGGGCTGCCAGCAACGCGGCGCCTGCCACCGCCAGGTGGTCGTCCCAGACATCGAGCGTCGACAGCGCGTACGGGTCTTCGCGCCCCGTACGCCGCTTACCCGCCGTCTTGAGCAGGGCGTTCCGCTGCTTCAGCACCTTCTCGTAGTCGGCGCGGACCCCGGCGTACCGGGGCGCGCGCAGCACGAGGAGCTCGTCCATGAACCGGCGGCGCTCGCCGGGATCCCCGCGCACGAGTGCCAGATCCTCCGGGGAGAACAGCACCGTGCGCAGGATCCCGAGCACGTCGCGTGGCTTGCCGACCGCGCCGCGGTTGATCCGCGCGCGGTTCGCCTTGCCGGGGGTGATCTCCAGCTCGACCGTCAGTTCACGGTCTTCGTTGACCACCGCGACCCTGATCAGCGCGCGTTCGCAGCCGTGCCGCACCAGCGGCGCGTCGGTCGCGACGCGATGCGAACCCAGCGTCGCGATGTAGCCGATCGCCTCCAAGAGGTTCGTCTTGCCACGGCCGTTCTGTCCGACGAGGACGGTGGGGCCGGGTTCGAGCGCGAGATCGGCTTGGGGCCAGGACCGGAAGTCGGTGACCTGGAGATGTCTGAGGTACAACCCGCCTAGCCGCCGACCTTCTTGACCGAGTGGCCGCCGAACTGGTTGCGCAGCGCGGCGACGGCGCGCATGGCGGCGGAGTCCTCCTGGCGCGAGGCGAACCGCGCGAACAGCGCGGCCGAGATGACCGGCGCCGGGACCGCGTTGTTGATCGCCTCTTCGAGGGTCCACCGGCCTTCGCCGGAATCCTCGACGTAGCCCTCGAGGTCGTCGAGCTCCGGGTCCTCGTCGAGCGCGCGGACGAGGAGGTCGAGCAGCCACGAGCGGACGACGGTCCCCCGCTGCCAGCCCTTGATCACCGCGGGCACGTTCTCGACGACCTTCGCGGCTTCGAGCAACTCGAAACCTTCGGCGAAGGCCTGCATCATGCCGTACTCGATGCCGTTGTGAATCATCTTCGCGTAGTGACCGGAGCCCACGGCGCCGGCGTGCGAGAAGCCTTCTTCACGCGGACCCTCGGGGCGAAGCGCGTCGAAGATCGGCATGGCCTTCTCGACGTCCGAAGCGGCGCCGCCGACCATCAGGCCGTAGCCGTTGTCCTTGCCCCACACGCCACCGGAAACCCCGCAGTCGAGGTAACCGATCTGCTTCGTGGCGAGCAGGTCCGCGTTGATCCGGTCGTCGGTGTACTTCGAGTTGCCGCCGTCGATCACGAGGTCGCCCTCGGACAGCAGGTTGCCGAGCTCCGCGACGGTCTGCCGGGTGGGTTCACCGGCGGGCACCATGATCCAGACGATCCGGGGACCGTCCAGTTTGGACACCAGGTCCTCGAGCGAAGTGGAGTCGGTGACGTCGGGGTTGCGGTCGTAGCCGACCACCTCGTGACCGGCGCCGCGCAGCCGCTCACGCATGTTGAACCCCATTTTGCCGAGGCCGATGAGTCCCAGCTGAGCCATGAAGATCCCCTTTGGTGCGAAACAGAAACTAAAGACCGGTCAGCCCGGGAGGCGGACCGGCATCAGCAGGTACAGGTAGCCGGGGACGACGTTGCCCTCTTCGTCGGCGGGCTTGATCAGCGCCGGCCGGTTCGGCGTGGTGAAGGTGAGCTCGGCGCGGTTGGCGTTCAGCGCGCCGAGGCCGTCCACGAGGTAACCCGGGTTGAACGCGATGGTCACCGGCTCACCCTCGTAGTCGACCTGAAGCTCTTCTTCGGCCGAACCCTCGTCGTCGCCACCGGCGGAGAGCCGCAGCGAACCGTCGTTGAATTCCAGCCGCACCTGGGTGCCACGTTCGGCCACCAGCGAAACACGCTTGATCGACTCGGCGAGCGCGGAGACCTCGATGACCGCGCGCGACGTGTGCTGCGCCGGCAGCAGCTGCCGGTACGGCGGGAACTCCGCGTCGAGGAGGCGGGTCGTGGTGTAGCGGCCGGAGCCGGACAGGCCGAGGAGGCCTTCACCGCTGGCGAGCGCGAGGCGGATCTTGGCGCCGCTGGCACCGAGCGTCTTCGCGGCCTCGGCGAGCGTGCGCGCCGGGACGAGCACGGCGGCGTCGGACAGGCCCTCGGCGGGCTCCCAGGTGAACTCGCGCATGGCGAGCCGGAAGCGGTCGGTGGCGACCAGGGTCAGCGAGGAGCCGGAGATCTCCAGTCGCATGCCGGTCAGCATCGGGAGGGTGTCGTCCTTGCCCGCGGCGACGACGACCTGGGTGACGGCCTGGCCGAACGCGTCGCCGGTGAGTTCGCCGGCGAAGGCGGGCTGGGACGGGAGCTGCGGGTAGTCCTCGACCGGCATGGTCGGCAACGAGAAGCGCGCGGAGCCGCAGGTGATGGTGGCGCGGGCGCCGTCGACGGAGATCTCGACCGGCTGCGCGGGCAGCGACTTGGTGATGTCGGCCAGCAGACGACCGGAGACCAGGAGACGGCCCCCGTCGGCGATGGTGGCCGGGACGCCGACCGTGGCGGAGACCTCGTAGTCGAATCCGGAGACGGTGAGTGCGTCACTCGTCCCGTCGGATCCCGCATCGAGCAGGACACCGCCCAGAACCGGGACCGGAGGCCGCGACGGGAGGCTTCTCGCCACCCACGCGACGGCGTCGGCCAGCCCGTCACGCTCGACGCGGATCTTCATGCGCGCTTCCTTTCGACAGCCGAGCCCCTGACGGCTCGAAAGCTCAACGGGTCACCGCGGCCGGAGAGCGCGATGGCCAGGTGCCTCGCAGGTTCGTTCGGTCCGAGCGAGACGCGAACGCACGTCGACACGCAGACCAGGTGCAGGGACCCACGTTAGGCCGTCCCCGGGGTCCGCGTCACCTCGGCCTCCCCTTGCTTTTGTCGACAAGACGACACGGTTCGCCGTCTGTCCCCAGATTCGTCCATCGCCTGTTTTTGTTTTATTCCCTTCTTAAGAAGAACTAAGAACAGCAGTAGTAATAGGCGTTGTGGATTGTGTGGACAAGCCTCGTTCGCGCAGGTCCGGATGGCTCGGACCCTGTGGACTCCGGGTGTGTACGGACGGTGGACAGCTTGGGCCGTCGGTGGATGGTTTCGGGCCGCGCTCGATCTATCCACATTCGGCCCGAGTTGTCCCCATGGTTATCCCCAGATGTGGGGCGGTTTGTACCCAGGGGCTGTGGGTCCGGATCGTGACCGGAATCGCTCGGGAGAGTGATCCGTGCAGCCCGCGTCACCCTTGTGCACAACATGTGGGCAACCTGGGGACAACGTGTGGATCATGGTGTGGAAATGCTGTGGATTGCCTGTGAGTGCGATGTGGACGAAAAACCGATCGCCGCTGGTCTCACGCCTGCCGGAGTTGTGCACAAAGTACCCACAGCATGTGGATTTCCTTTGTACACAAGGGAAAACCTGAAATGCACTCAAGCACGTTTCGTGTCCTTCTCACCCGTACGTGCTGTCTTCGGGGTACCCAGTCCTTCGCGCCTTCACACGCTCTAAGACCTATGTGGACGGCTGCGCGCGCGCAGCAAGAAGGGCTCCCACCTGGACGGTGAGAGCCCCTGAAGTCCTTGTGTGCTAAGGGATTACTGCCTGGCCCGTTGCTTGATCCTGGAGGTCAGCTCTTGGACCTGGTCGTAGATGCGCCGTCGTTCGGCCATCTCCTTGCGGATCTTCTTGTCCGCGTGCATGACGGTCGTGTGGTCGCGGCCGCCGAAGGTCTGCCCGATCTTCGGCAGCGACATGTCGGTCAGTTCGCGGCAGAGGTACATCGCGATCTGACGAGCCGTCGCGAGGGCCTTCGTCTTGCCGGGCCCGCAGAGGTCGTCGAGCGTCACGTCGAAGAACTCCGAAGTGACGCCCATGATGGTCGGCGCGGTGATTTCCGGCGCGTGCGAATCCGGGATGAGGTCGCGGAGCACGATCTCGGCGAGAGCGACGTCGACCGGTTGCTGGTTCAGCGACGCGAAGGCGGTGACGCGGATGAGCGCGCCTTCGAGCTCCCGGATGTTCGCCTCGACGCGCGAAGCGATGAACTCCAGCACCTCGTTGGGGACCGCGAGCCTGTCCTGCGCGGCCTTCTTGCGGAGGATCGCGATCCGGGTTTCGAGCTCGGGCGGCTGGATGTCGGTGATGAGGCCCCACTCGAACCGCGTGCGCAGCCGGTCTTCCAGCGTCTCGAGGCGCTTCGGCGGGCGGTCGGAGGAGACGACGATCTGCTTGTTCGCGTTGTGGAGGGTGTTGAAGGTGTGGAAGAACTCTTCCTGCGTACCTTCTTTTCCTTCCAGGAACTGGATGTCGTCGACGAGCAGGATGTCTATGTCGCGGTAGCGGCGCTGGAACGCGACCTTGCGGTCGTCTCGCAGCGAGTTGATGAAGTCGTTGGTGAACTCTTCGGTCGACACGTACCGCACGCGCATGCCGGGGAACAGCCGCTGGGCGTAGTGCCCGACGGCGTGCAGCAGGTGCGTCTTCCCGAGGCCGGACTCTCCCCAGATGAACAACGGGTTGTACGCGCGCGCCGGTGCTTCGGCGACGGCGACCGCGGCCGCGTGCGCGAAGCGGTTCGAGGCACCGATGACGAAGGTGTCGAACGTGTACTTCTCGTTGAGCTTCGTCTTCGACGTCTGCGGCTGCGCCGGCGCGGTGTAGGGCTGGCCCGCGATCGGCTGACCGGAGAACGTCGGCCAGATCTCGGTCACGGCCGCGAGGGCCTCGCCCTCTTCGTCGACTTCTTCATCGCTGTCGTCGCCATCGTTGAGGCTGTTGTCCACCGGCTGCCGCGGGGGCCTCGGCTTCGGAGGCTCGGGCCGGGGGCGGTTCGGCGACAACATGCCGTCACCGTCGGGCAGCGGCGGCGGGCCGGGCACCGGGCCGCCGCCGTTTTCCACCCGGCCGGGTGACGCTTCGTAGCGGGGGCCGGGCGAAGCGGGGGGCATCTCGGTGCTGTCGACCTTCACCGCGAGGGAGACCGCGCGGCCGAGCCGTCGCGAAAGGGCTTCGGTGATCGCGCCGCGGAGGGCGCGTTCGATCGCTTCCTTGGCGAAGTCGCTGGGAGCGGCGAGCAGTGCGGTGCCGTCGAGCAGGCCGATCGGCCGGGTCACCCGCATCCAGGCGCGCTGCTGCGGGGAGAGGGTGCCATCGGACAGTTCGCGCACGACTTGTTCCCAGATGACGCCAAGATTGTGCTGGTGATCGGACACCTGCCTGACTCCCCTCCCCTCATCGGTGCGTGTGAACATCCGGGAAACACCGCGCTCCGAAACACCGGGTCGGGCGCCATCATGGCCCGATCAGCTCATGCGCACAGCAAATATCCACATAGTTGTCCACAGCTGTGCACTAATGTACGGCGGCCCGCGGCGACGTCACCTGCGGGATCGACGTAGGCCGGCGGGACGCCTCCACGCCCCGAGGACACCCGGGCGCCTGCACCGTTCCACCTTGGCGAAAACCCGGGGAGAGGCACGCTAACAAGCCCCGCCCGATGCCACAAGGCATCCTCGCGCGCAAGCATTTCACGGTGTACGGCGTGTTGCCATTCGGTGCCTTCACGTCGCCGGTGATCACTCTCCACGCACGGTCGCGGTCCGTGGTCGAGGGGGTGCCTGCCGGGCCCGGGCGGTGGGTGCGTACCCTCGTAAGGTCTCCCGTATACAGCGGGGGCGTTTCGCGTGCCCACGTTGTCGTCGCTCGACGTGACGAGGCCACACGTTGGTAGGAGACACCAGAGACTGCCGTGCGTCAGCACGACACGCCAGGAACGGGTCGAACCGTCCCCGGCGGCCGATGAAACAGGAGAAGTAAGTCGTGAGCAAGGGTAAGCGCACCTTCCAGCCGAACAACCGCCGACGCGCCCGGGTCCACGGGTTCCGGCTTCGGATGCGGACCCGCGCCGGCCGGGCCATCCTGGCGGCTCGTCGTCGCAAGGGCCGCGGCGCACTGTCCGCCTGATCCGGCCGCCGTCGAGGGACGTCGTGCTGCCGGCCGCCGCGAGGTTGCGGCGCAGTGAGGATTTCCGTGCCGTGATGCGGCGTGGGGCCAAGGCAGGCAGGCGCCGCCTCGTCGTCCATGCGTTGACCACGGACCCGTCCGAAGCCGCCGAGGCGGCGCGGGCGGGTTTTGTGGTGAGCAAGGCCGTGGGGAATTCGGTGGTCCGCCACCGGGTCTCCCGCCGGTTGAGGCATCTCGTTTCCGCCAGGATCGGAACACTGCCGCCGGGAAGCTCGTTGGTGGTACGGGCACTACCTCCGGCCGCGGACGCGTCCAGCGCGGAACTCGGCTCGGATCTCGACGCGTCGTTGCGGCGCCTCGGGTTGTCCGGGCCTTCCGCCGTCACCGGGAAGCCCCGCCAGACGCGACCCTCCGACAACGGATCAGCGGTGTAACGGCATGCGAGCCACCGAGAGCGAGACCACCGAAGAAGCCCGCCCCGGCCCGGTGGCCTGGGTGCTGCTCTTGCCCGTCAAGCTGTATCGCAAGGCGATCTCTCCCTTCCTTCCTCCGGCGTGCCGGTTCTACCCGAGCTGTAGCGCGTACGCCGTAGAGGCATTGACCCGGCACGGCGCCGGCCGCGGTACCTATCTCGCGGTCCGGCGACTGCTGCGCTGCGGCCCGTGGACGATGCCCGGCCGCGACCCGGTACCCGAGGTTTTCTCGTGGCGCCGCCGCCGACCTGAAACACCGATCGAGGAGTAGCTCAGTGCTCGACTTCATCTACTACCCCGTGTCCTTCATCTTGTGGTGTTGGCATTGGGTCTTCGGGCAGATCTTCGGCGAGGCGAACGCGGTTTCCTGGATCCTCGCGATCATCTTCCTGACGTTCACCGTCCGCGGCATCATGTTCAAGCCGTTCGTGAACCAGGTCCGGTCGATGAAGAAGATGCAGGACTTCGCACCGGAAATGAAGAAGGTGCAGAAGAAGTACGCGAACGACCGGCAGCGCCAGGCGATGGAGATGCAGAAGCTCCAGAAGGAGCACGGCGTCAACCCGCTGGGCAGCTGCCTGCCGATGCTGCTTCAGATCCCGGTCTTCATCGGCCTGAACCACGTGCTGCGGATGTTCACCATCAACCCGGTGCACCCGGGGCAGCCGAAGACCGAGAACTACTTCTTCAGCCAGAGCGGTGTCGAGTCGTACATCAACGCGAAGCTGTTCGGGGTCAACCTCGGTGACGCCATCTACACCGGTGTCGACATGGTCAGTGGCGGCAACGCGCCCACCGGCTTCCACTGGCACGTCGCGCCGGTCGCCATCCCGCTGATGATCGTCGCGAGCATCGCCACGCACCTCACCGCGCGTCACTCGGTCCAGCGCCAGAACCCCGAGTCGGCGACCCCGCAGACCGCGATGATGAACAAGCTGACGATGTACATCTTCCCGTTCGGTGTCCTCATCTTCGGTGCCCTCTTCCCGATCGGTCTGCTCATCTACTGGCTCGCGAACAACGGCTGGACCCTGATGCAGCAGCGCCTCGTCTACACGAAGATCGACAAGGAAGAAGAGGCCCGCAAGGAAGCCGAGAAGGAGAAGCGCGCGAACCTCGGCCCGAAGCCCGGCCAGAAGCCGACCGCGCCGCGCCCCGGCCAGAAGCCGGTCCAGCAGAAGAGGAACAAGCAGTCCTCCGGTGGTCAGGTCAAGAAGGCGGGTTCGCCCCACGGCTTCGCCCAGACCGGTTCGTCCGCCGCGGAGAAGAAGGACGCCGAGAACGCATCAGCCGAGCCGTCGACCAACGGCTCGAAGGAGAACGGCGCCGACGTGCCCGGTCTCATCTCTGACTCGACTAAGAAATCAGGCCGGAAGCGTCGCTGACGCCGATCCGGGCTGGAGAGGAGACCAACTATGGCGGAGACGATCGACACGATCGACGCCGAAGAGAACAGCGCGGCCGAGGTCGAGGGCGCGGCTGAAGAAACCGGTCGCAAGGGAGGTGTCGACGACGACGTCCTCGTGAAGGAGGGCGACATCGCCGGCGACTACCTCGAGCGGCTGCTCGACCTTTTGGACTACGACGGCGACATCGACCTCGATGTCGAAGCGGGCCGCGCGATCGTCAGCATCGACGGTGGCGAGGATCTGGAGAAGCTCGTCGGTCCCCGCGGCACCATCCTCGAGGCGCTGCAGGAGCTGACGCGCCTGGCGGTGCAGCAGGAGACCGGTTCGCGGAGCCGTCTGATGCTGGACATCGCGGGCTGGCGCGCGGACCGTCGCGAGGAGCTTCGCGAGCTCGGCCGCTCGACCGCCGAGACCGTGGTCTCGTCCGGTGAGCGTGTCCGGCTGCAGCCGATGAGCCCGTTCGAGCGGAAGGTCGTGCACGACGCGGTCGCCGCCGTCGACGGGGTCAAGAGCGAGAGCGAAGGAGAGGACCCGAAGCGTCGGGTCGTCATCTTCCCCGCCTGACGAGTTCTCTGAACGAAGCGGCCCGCCGGTCATCCGGCGGGCCGCTTCTTCGTTGCCGGGGTGAATTACACGCGTGGCGTTTCACGTGAAACGCGTGAAGACGAGTGGAGTTGTCCACAACTTCGGACTGTCTCCCCGCTTTGCGGTCGGCGTCATGGACAATCGGTGAAGCGCGTTTCACGTGAAACGGCGTCGAGGGTTGAGGAGCAAGAGTGGGCTTGGACGGGGTCGCCGCATCGGTTCGGAGTGCGGCGTCGGAAGTGTTCGGAGACCGCGTCGAGCAAGCCATCGGCTACGTCGAACTCCTGGAGCGGCACGGCGTCGAGCGCGGTCTGATCGGTCCCCGTGAGGTCGACCGGCTCTGGGAACGGCACGTGCTGAACTCCGCCGTGATCGGCGAGCGGATCCCCGACGGCGCCCGCGTGGTCGACGTCGGATCGGGCGCGGGGCTTCCGGGTGTACCGCTCGCGATCAGCCGACCGGACCTCGATATCGTTCTGCTCGAACCGATGGCCCGCCGGGTCGACTGGCTGGCCGAGGTTGCCGAGAAGCTGGAACTCCCCATCACCGTTGTCCGCGGGCGCGCGGAAGAGCGGCAGGTACGCGAGGAGCTCGGTGACGCGGATGTCGTCACCGCCCGGGCAGTCGCTCCGTTGGCCCGGCTCGCGAACTGGTGCCTCCCGCTCGTGCGTGCCCAAGGTGCTCTGGTCGCCCTCAAAGGAGCGAGCGCCGGAGAGGAAATCGAACGCGATCGCGTCGCCGTCCGGAAGGCCGGCGGCGGCGAGCCGGAAGTCTTCGAGTGCGGCGCCAAGGTGCTTGAGGTCCCCAGCACGGTCGTCGTGATCCATCGTCTGCCTTCGAAACCGTCTCGACCGCGCGGCAGGCGTAGCTAGACCGGTTCCACGTGAAACAACGCAGACCGACTCCCACTTCTAATACAGAGGAGGTTCGAGACCGGTGACTCCCCCACCGTCCGACCCCGCGAGCACTGGCCACGAACTCGGCTGGACGCCCATCGCCGAAGAGGCCGTCCGGGCCGCCAGCGTGCTGCACCCCAAGAAGGGCGCGCTCCCCCGGCCGACCCGTCGGCGCGTGCTGACGGTCGCCAACCAGAAGGGCGGCGTCGGCAAGACCACGAGCACGGTGAACCTCGCCGCCGCCTTGGCCGTCCACGGGCTCAGGACGCTCGTGATCGACCTCGACCCGCAGGGCAACGCGAGCACCGCGCTCGACATCGAACACCGGTCCGGTACGCCGTCCATCTATGAGGTGCTGATCGGCGAAGTGACACTCGCCGAGGCGGCCGCGCAGAGCGAGCAGTCGGAGAACCTCTACTGCGTGCCCGCGACCATCGACCTCGCCGGCGCCGAGATCGAACTCGTGTCCATGGCGTCCCGCGAGATGCGGCTCAAGGAGGCGCTCTCGTCCGAGATCCTCGACGAGATCGGCGTCGACTACGTCTTCATCGACTGCCCGCCGTCGCTCGGTCTGCTGACCGTCAACGCGATGGTCGCCGCGCAGGAGGTGCTGATCCCGATCCAGTGCGAGTACTACGCGCTCGAAGGTCTGGGTCAGCTGCTGAGCAACATCGAGCTCGTCCAGAAGCACCTCAACCGCGAACTCAGCGTCTCCACGATCCTGCTCACCATGTACGACGGCCGGACGAAGCTGGCCGATCAGGTGACGAACGAGGTCCGGAATCACTTCGGGGACACCGTCCTCAAGACGGTGATCCCGCGCAGCGTGAAGGTCTCAGAGGCGCCCGGATACGGGCAGACGGTCCTCGCGTACGACCCGGGTTCCCGGGGCGCGATGAGCTACGTGGACGCGGCGAAGGAGATCGCCCAACGTGGGGCGGAGATGAAGGAAAGGAGCGGTACGGCATGAGCGAGCGCAGAGGGGGGCTCGGGCGTGGGCTCGCCGCCCTGATCCCCACCGGCCCGCCGCCGGGCTCGGCGGCCCCGGCCGAGAACGGTTCCGCCGCGGCTCCCGCTCCGCCGGCAGGCCCGACGGGACCGGACGACAAGGGCTGGTTCGCGGCCAACGGCGCGGCCGGTTCGCACGGCGGCGCGGTGGCAGGCGCGGTCTACCGCGAGGTGCCGCTCAGCCAGATCAAGCCGAACCCGAAGCAGCCGCGGCAGGTCTTCGACGAAGACGCGCTCAGCGAGCTGGAGCACTCGATCCGCGAGTTCGGGCTCATGCAGCCCATCGTGGTCCGGGAGCTCGGGACCGACGAGTACGAACTCGTCATGGGCGAGCGGCGTCTGCGCGCGTCCCAGCTGGCGGAGCTGGAGGCGATCCCGGCGATCGTCCGCCAGACCGCCGACGAGGCGATGCTGCGCGACGCGCTGCTCGAGAACATCCACCGCGTTCAGCTCAACCCACTCGAAGAGGCGGCCGCTTATCAGCAGCTGCTCGACGAGTTCGCGGTCACGCACGAGGAGCTGGCGGGTCGGATCGGGCGCAGCCGGCCGGTCATCACGAACACGATCCGCTTGCTCAAACTGCCCCTCGCGGTCCAGCGACGGGTCGCCGCCGGGGTGCTTTCGGCGGGGCACGCGCGGGCGCTGCTCTCTCTCGAGGACGCCGAAAGTCAGGAAGAGCTGGCCGCGCGGATCGTCGCGGAGGGCATGTCCGTCCGCGCGACCGAGGAAGCCGTCACGCTCAAGAAGAGCGAAAAACCGGCCAAGCCGAAGCCCGCTCCCCGCAAGCCGATCCAGGCACCCGGTCTCCAAGAGCTGGCGAGCCGGCTTTCGGACCGGTTCGACACTCGCGTGAAGGTCGACTTGGGCCGCCGCAAAGGCCGGATCACCCTTGAATTCGGGTCCGTTGACGATCTTGAACGCATCGTGGCGTTGATGGACGAAAACCAGGCAAATCGGACACGGGAAACCGATTAGGGATCACCCCAGGTCGTTTTGTCACGGTGACGATTGCTGAGCGATGATGAAGAGGTAACGCTGAGTGCTTGTTCTGGGGGCAAGTATGAAGGAGTTCTTCGGCGGTCGAAATCCGCGAGCGGTGGTCTTCGATTGCGACGGATTGCTCATGGACACCGAGCCGTGTTGGTCGGTGGCCGAGACCGAACTGTTCGCGCGGCGAGGTCTGCCGTTCGGTCCGGACGAGAAGGCGTCGGTGATCGGCAAGTCGCTACCGGCCGCCGCCGACGCGATGGCGGAGGCGTTCGGCGAACCTGGCGGCGGCGCCGAGATCGCGGACGAGTTGTTGAGGTTGGTGACCGAGGTCGTCACCGCGAAAGCGGAGGCGATGCCCGGCGCGCGGGAGTTGGTCGAACTGACCGCCGCCGCCGTTCCGGTCGCCGTCGCGAGCAACTCGCCCCGCGCTCTCCTGGACGCCGCTCTCGTCCGCGGCGGGCTTTCGGAAATGTTTCCCGTGAAACTGGCCGCCGATGAGGTGGCCGCGCCGAAGCCGGATCCGGAGATGTACCTGAGCGCCTGCGGCCTCTTGAACGTCGAGCCTGCCGACGCGCTGGCTTTCGAGGATTCGATGACCGGTCTCCGGTCCGCGCGGGCGGCAGGGCTTCCTGTCATCGGGGTGCCCACGCTGAAGCATCAAGACTTCCCCGCGGACGTCGTGATCGGCTCCCTGTGCGATGAGGATCTGCTCGCGTGGGTGCGGGGATGGCCCCGGCGATGACCGAGCTGCCCTTCGTTCGCTTCCAGAGCCCGAGCCGCACCGAGCGACGGCCCAGATCTTCATCGAGCGGGTCGACGGCTACCTGTCGATTCTGAAGAGGCACGGGATTCCGTGCGAGGCCAGGTCGTCGCCGTGGCCCGGAAATGAGAAAGGGGACTCGCCCGCGGTGGGCAAGTCCCCTTCGTCGGATCCGGCTCAGCTCTTGCGGGAGATCGCCCGTCCGACGAGGTCGGCGAACACCGATCCGAGCGTGGCGCCGCCCGCCTCGATCGCCATGGGCACGATCGACGTCTCCGTGAGGCCCGGCGACGGGTTCACCGCGAGGAAGTAGACCGTGCCGTCTTCGGTGACCACGGCGTCGGTGCGGGAGATGTCGCGAAGACCCAGTTGCCGGTGCGCGGCGACGGCGAGCTCGCCGACCGCCTTGGCGGCGTCGTCGGCGATCCGCGCGGGGGTGAAGAAGTCGGTCAGCCCGGCGGTGTAGCGAGCGGTGTAGTCGTACACGCCGCTCTCCGGCACGATCTCGACCGCGGGCAGGGCCTCGGGTCCCTGTTCGCCTTCGATGACCGTCACGGCCACCTCAACGCCGGAGACGAACTTCTCGGCGAGAACGGTGTCGCCGTAAGCGAAGCAGCCGACCATCGCGCCGGGCATCTCCGAGGCTTCCTTGACGACCTGGGCGCCCAGCGCCGAACCGCCCTGGTCGGGCTTGAGGATCAGGGGCAAGCCCAGTGTCTCGACCATCGCGTCCAGCACGGCCTGCGCGCCGAGCTCGCGGAAGGTGCTGTGCGGCAGCACGACCCAGTCCGGCGTCGTGAAGCCCGCGTTGGCGACCAGCGCCTTGGCCGTCGGCTTGTCCCACGCGCGGCGGCAGCCCTGCGAGCTGGTGCCGACGTAGGGCACGTCCAGCATCTCCAGCACCGTCTGCACCGCGCCGTTCTCCCCTTCACCACCGTGAAGGGCGACGATGGCCGCGTCGGGCCGCTGGGTGCGAAGACGTTCGAGCAAGCCCGCGTCGGTGTCCCACTCCTCGACGATGAGACCTTCCGCCCGCAGCGCGACCGAGAGCCGCCGCCCGGACCGGAGAGAGACATCGCGTTCGTGGGAAAGTCCGCCTGCGAGTACGGCGACGGTGCGGTCGACCATCGAGGACTCCTTTGTCTAAGGGGACGCCCGGTCGATCAGACCGTGTCCGGAGAGGGGTTCTGTGGCCCCGAGATCGAGCGTGGGCTCACGTTACCGAAGGTACGCGCGAGGTCCATTTCGGACTCGAGCACCGCGGCGAGCCTTCGGACGCCTTCGCGGATCCGCTCCGGCGTCGGGTAGCAGTAGGAAAGGCGCAGTTGTCTGCTGCCGAAACCGTCGGCGTAGAAACCGGTTCCGGAGGCGTACGCGACCCGGGCGGTGACGGCCCTCGGCAGCATTGCCTTCGTGTCGACGCCTTCGGGGACTGTCATCCAGACGTAGAACCCGCCATCGGGTTTGGTCCAGCTGCAGCCGGCGGGCATGTGCTGTTCGAGCGCGGTCAGGATCGCGTCCCGGCGCTCCCGGTAGTTCTCGCGGAAGGTCTTGATCTGCCCCAGCCAGTCGTGAGTCGAGAGGTATCGCGACACGATCAACTGGTTAAGCGTCGGCGGGCAAAGCGTCGCGGACTCGGCCGCGAGCACGAGTTTCTCCCGGACGGCGTGCGGTGCGAGCACCCAGCCGACCCGCAGGCCGGAGGCGAAAGTCTTCGAGAACGAGCCCAGGTACACCACGTTGTCGGGGTCGATCGAGCGGAGCGCCGGGTACGTCTGCCCGCTGAAGCCGAGCAGGCCGTACGGGTTGTCCTCGACGATGAGGATGTCGTGCTCGCGGCAGATCTCCACGATCTCCGCGCGGCGCTCGACGGCCAGCGTGACGCCGCCGGGGTTGTGGAAGTTGGGGATCGTGTAGAGGAACTTGACCCGCTGGCCCGTCTTCTTGGTCTCCGCGAGCGCGGCTCGCAGCCCCTCGGGGACCAGGCCGTGGTCGTCCATCGCGACGTGCACGACGTTCGCCTGGTACGCGGCGAAGGAGCCGAGCGCGCCGACGTACGACGGGCCCTCGGCGATGATGACGTCGCCCGGGTCGCAGAACAGCCGGGTGACCATGTCGAGCCCCATCTGGGAGCCGACAGTCACGACGACGTCGTCCGGGTGGGCCTTGATGCCTTCGAGGGCCATGATTTCGCAGATCTGCTCACGCAGCGCGGGAACACCGTGCGCGGAGCCGTACTGGAGCGCGACCAGGCCCTCTTCGGCGATGAGCTCGCTGACCTGTGCGGACAACGAATCGAGCGGGAGCGCGGCGAGGTTCGGCATCCCGCCGGCGAGCGAGACCACCTCGGGGCGACTGGCCACCGCGAACAATGCCCTGATCTCGGAAGCAGTCATTCCGGCCGTACGCGCGGCGTAGCGGTCGAGATGCGGGTCGAGGTTGTGTCGGCCGCTCTGCGGCCTGACAGGGCGATTCTCGGTCATCAGGCGCTTCACCCGTGCTTCGAAGTGGACATAGTCGCTACCGACTGGTAGTTCCATCGAGTGTAACCACCCTCCCTTGAGGGGCCCTGGCCTTCCGGTGTTCATCACATCCGCCTATCCTCGATCAGGACCCCTTCAGCAAGCCCTGCTCGGGACAGGGCTGCGTCGGGTGTCCGTTGTCCAGGGAGGTTTGTCGGTGTCGCGTCGCGTCGTGGGCGTAACCCTGGACAATCTCGAGCATCTGCCCAAGAGCTGCCGCCGCTGCGTGTACTGGGAGCTGGCGCCGCACATGAAGGCGCAGGCCGAGGAGTACGGCGCGACAGAGGTCGAAAAAGAAGCCTGGGTTTCCAGCGTGCTGCTGGAGTGGGGCTCCTGCGGCCGCATCGTCTACAGCGACACCCTGCCTGTCGGCTTCGTGCTCTACGCGCCGCCGAACGCCGTGCCGCGTTCGCTGGCCTTCCCCACTTCCCCGCCCGGCCCGGACGCGGTTCTGCTGACCGCCTTCCAGATCCTCCCCGAATTCCAGGGCGGCGGGCTCGGCCGGATGCTGGTGCAGGCGGTCGCGAAGGATCTGACCAAACGCGGGGTCCGCGCGATCGAGGCCTTCGGTGACGCCAAGCCCGAAGAGACCGATCCGGACGGCGGGCACAGCTGCGTGCTGCCCGCCGCGTTCCTGCAGAGCGTCGGGTTCAAGACCGTCCGGCCGCATCCGCGGTGGCCGCGGCTGCGACTGGAACTGCGGTCGGCGATCTCGTGGAAGGAAGACGTGGAGGCGGCCCTCGAACGGCTGCTCGGCCAGGTCTCCATCACCACCGCCGAACCGAGCATGGGCCGCGCCTGACCTTTTAGGCCGTTCCGGATTCCTCGGAAGACCCCTTCATCTCACACCTCTAGCAGAGTTTTCGGGTGCGCGCAGCAGCCATCCCCCGCCTTGGGGACAGCTGTGGGTAACCTGCCGAGTTATCCACAGATCGCTGCTAGGAGCGGTGGAAAATCTGTGGATGGGTAGGCTGGACCTGGGGACGCCCCCCGGGAAGGGCGGGGGCTGCGCGCCGGGTGGAGCTAGGGGTGGCGTGGTCCGGCGAGGGGGCACACAACCGGTTGTGCCGAGGGCGTCGGCAGGGGCATGTGCGCCTTTGTGCGGGTGTGGAGGACTGGCTACTCCGCTTTGGCGAGTTCGTGGGCCAGGACGTCGGCGAAGGTGAACGTGCCTGTCGGCTGGTCCCCTTCGCCGAGCAAGTACAGGCGCTTCACGGCGACCAGGATGCCTTCGGCGACGATGTCGCGGAAGGCCGGGTCGGCTAGTTTGCGGCTGTCTTCCGGGTTGGTCAGGTAGCCGATCTCGATCCGCACCGCCGGGCAGCGGGTGCGGGTGAAGATCTCCCAGGTCTTGTAGTGCGTGCGGCAGTCGCGCAGGCCGGTGCGGGCGGCCAGCTCGCGCTGGATGAAGCCCGCCAGCAGCTCACCGACGGTCGACGTCGTGCCGTTGCCGGTGCCGAAGTGGAAGCTCGCGACACCCTGCGCCTTGGGCGAGGGGTTCTTGTCGTTGTGCAGCGAAAGGAACAGGTCGGCGCCCGCTTCGTTCGCGAACTTGGCGCGCTCACCCTCGGTCGGGCTCTGGTTCGGGCCGCGTGAGATCAGCGCTTCCATGCCCGTGGCCTGCATACGGCCTTCGAGCCGTCGCGCCAGATCCCAGGCGATGTCCGCTTCACGCAGGCCGCTCGCGACGACACCGAGGTCTTCGCCGCCGTGGCCAGGGTCGATCACGATGCGCTTGCCGCGCAGCCGGGGGCCCGCCTGGCGCACCTGCTCTTGCTCGCGCAGGAAGACGGGGCGGCCGCCGCGGGCTCGCGGCGAAGAGAGCCGGTGCAGCTCGCGGATGGTGGCCGGACCGCACATACCGTCGGCGACCAGGCGCATGTCGCGCTGGAAGGTCTTGAGGGCGCGCTCGGTCTGGGCGCCGAAGTGCCCGTCCGGGCGGCCGGCGTCGAAGCCGAGTTCGGTCAGTCGCTCCTGGAGCGCGAAGACGTCGTCGCCCTGCATGGGGGCGGAGAACATGTAGGTCAGCGGGCGGCTGCCGAGATGGAAGCCCGCGCCACGAAGCGCCTGATAGGTCGCCGGACCCACCAGACCGTCGGTGATGAGCCCACGGCCCTGCTGGAACGCTCGCACGGCATGTTCCATCGCCGTGTCGAAGACCTCGTACTCCCCGGATTCGGTCACCGGCGGGAGCAGCTCCATCGCCGCCAGCGTGGACCTGATCTCGGCGACGTCCGGTCCGGCGTCACCGCGGCGGAGTACCCGCATGCACTCCTCGCTCTTCCTTTGGGGCACCGAAGGAGCTCGATGCACGACTTTGAAAACCCTGCGGGGCGAACCCCGGTGCTCTATTGTGCCCTGTGAACTCTCGGTGAGCGCGGAGGCCCGGTCGGTGCGTCAAGTCCCCGTTCGTGGAACCCTTCCCGGCGCCATGATCATGTTCCTGTGACGGTGAGGAATACCCGTCCGGCGGAACGACGAAACCCGGAGCCTGGGCAGGCCCCGGGTTTCGGCTGGTGAAACGCGAGATCAGAGGACGTCGGCGAGGTCCGAGAGCAGCGCGGCCTTCGGCTTGGCGCCGACGATCTGCTTCACCGGCTTGCCGCCCTGGAACAGGATCAGCGTCGGGATCGACATCACCTGGTAGTCACGCGCAGTGTTCGGGTTGGCGTCGATGTCGAGCTTCGCGACAGTCAGCTTCTCGCCGTTCTCCGCCGCGATCTCTTCGAGCACCGGGGCGACCATCTTGCACGGACCGCACCAGGTGGCCCAGAAGTCGACCAGCACGGGCTTCTCGCTCGTCAGGACGTCGTCGACGAAGGTCTTGTCGGTCACCGTCACGGTGTTGGCCATGGTGTCTCCTCCTGGGTGGTGAACGGATGCTGTGAAAGTCAGCTGGTGGTGGCGCCGTAGCCGCCGCCGACCAGCTCAGGGGTCTCCTGGGCGGTCTCGACACCGGCGTGCTCCGCCAGCCATCGTTCCGCGTCGATCGCCGCGGCGCAGCCCGAACCCGCGGCCGTGATCGCCTGCCGGTAAGTGCGGTCGACCAGGTCG
The DNA here is from genome assembly GCF_002849735.1 of Amycolatopsis sp. BJA-103. Lineage (GTDB taxonomy): Bacteria > Actinomycetota > Actinomycetes > Mycobacteriales > Pseudonocardiaceae > Amycolatopsis. Next base: position 7,694,954 of record NZ_CP017780.1, on the reverse strand, counting down.
CCTGCCGCGAAAACGCCGGGGAGGTTCGTGTACGAGGTCCGGCCCTTGGTGAGCACGTAGCCGTCCTCGTCGAGGTCCACCTGACCACGCACCAGTTCGCTGCGCGGGTCGTGACCGATCGCGACGAAGAACCCCGTCACGTCCAGCTGGGACTCCTCGCCGGTCACCGTGTCCTTGAGCTTCAGGCCTTCGACCTTGCCCTCACCCTCGACGCCGGTGATCTGCTTGTTGAGCGCCCACTTGATCTTCTCGTTCTCGCGGGCCCGGTCCAGCATGATCCGGGAGGCGCGGAACTCCTCGCGGCGGTGGACGATCGTGACGGACTTGGCGAACTTCGTCAGGAAGGTCGCCTCCTCCATCGCGGAGTCGCCGCCGCCGGCGACCACGATGTCGTGGTCGCGGAAGAAGAACCCGTCGCAGGTGGCACAGGCCGAAACACCGCGGCCGAGCAGTTCCTGCTCACCCGGGACGTTCAGGTAGCGGGCCGCGGCGCCCATCGAGAGCACGACCGCGCGGGCCGCGTAGCGCTTGCCGTTCGCGACGACGTACTTGACGTCACCGGTCAGCTCGACGGACTCGACGTCCTCCTGGCGCAGGTCGGCGCCGAAACGCTTGGCCTGCTCGCGCATCTCTTCCATGAGGTCGGGACCCTGGATGCCTTCGCGGAAGCCGGGGAAGTTCTCGACCTCCGTCGTCGTCATCAAGGCACCGCCGAACTGAGTGCCCTCGAACACCAGCGGTTCGAGCTGCGCTCGTGCCGCGTAGACAGCGGCGGTGTACCCCGCAGGACCCGACCCGACAACGATCAAGTTCCTGATTTCCTCGCCAGCCACCCGTGACCTCCGCTCGTAGTGACCTGTTCACCAGGCTCAACACGATCGTAAGGGCCGGTGTTCCCGGGGTGACCGGCGCTACTTCTCCGGGCTTGCGGCGGCGATAGCAAAGGTCCCCTGCTCCCGGTCGGAAGCAGGGGACCTTTTCCTAGCGGCCGAAGGCAGCAGGGGGACCTTTGCTACCGCTGCTATCGCTCTCCGCTGCTACTTCTGTCCGATGATCTTGTCGAAGAGGACCGACGCGTTGCCCGGGCCGCAGTCGGCACCGAAGGCGACGATGCGGAACTGGGCGAGCTTGCCTGTGGTGTAGATCACCATCACGCCGTCCTTGCCCGCGACGTTCACCGGCCGGATGCCCTCCGGCCGCACGTCGGGGTCCAGTCCGGCGGCTTCGACACAGGCGTCGAGGCGCTCCTCGGTCTTCAACGAGCCGAAGTCGCGGACGCCGATCGCCTTGCCGACGAGGGCTTCGGCCCCGCCGCCGTCTCCGCCGACCGACGAGCCGGTGGGGGCGGGCGGAGGCTGCGCGACGCCGCCCGGTGTCGACTGCTGCGTGGCCGGTACGACGATCGCGACGGCGGCGATGGCCGCCGCGGCCACGGTCGCTATCCCCGCGCCCCAGCCGATCCGCTTGTTCCGCTTCCGCCGTGCGGCCGCGAGGTCCACCACCGGGGCGACCTGCGCCTGCTGCCCTTCAGGTGCGCCTTGAAACGCAGGCGACGCCTGACGGGCCTGCATCTCGGCGGCCAGCGCCGCGTCGAGCCGCGCCGCGAACTCCGCGGGCATCGGAGCGACCGGCTCGTTCGCGAGTTCCGCGAGGTCGGCCGTCGTCGCTTCGAGTGCTTCGATGATCGCCAGTGCTTCGGGGTCGGCGTTCACCAAGGGCCAGAGTTCGGCCGCTTCTCGCTCGTCCAGCACACCTGCGTGCAGGTCGGCGAGCACATCGACAGACCACGGCGGACCGACGGTCCCACCGATCCCCCTGCTCTCGTCTGTCATCGTCCCTCCCCGTCACCCGGCGTGCCCTGAGGACGCCTGGCACCCCGTTCCGGGGTAGCGCGAACACGTTTGCTTTCGTGAGTTGGGACGTTCGCAATCGCATCGGGGTTCCGCAGATGTCCGAGAACCTTCGCGAGCTTTCCACGACCTCGAGCACACCTGCTCTTGACCGTGCCCTCGGCGATACCGAGCATTTTCGCCGTCTCGGCGACGGAGTATCCCTCGACGTCGACCAACACGATCGGGGCACGTTGCTCTTCGGGAAGCTGGTCGAGGGCTTCCTTGACGACGAGGCTCGTCTCGCGCTCGGACATCGAGTCGCGCGGTGAGGCGGGCTCGTTGAACTGCCCGGTTTCGGGCAGCGGAACGGTCGGTCTGGCCTTGCCCCGCCGGATGCGGTCGAGGCACGCGTTCACGACGATGCGGTGCAACCACGTCGTGACCTGTGATTCGGCTCTGAAGTTGCCCGCTGCGCGGAACGCGGAAATGAAGGCGTCCTGCAGGGCGTCCGCGGCTTCTTCCGGGTCCCGCACGGTGCGCAGGGCCACCGCCCACATGCGGTCTCGATGTCGCTGGACCAGTTCACTGAACGCGTGCGGGTCACCGGCGGCATGCGCCGCTATGAGATCCGCGTCCGTTGGAGCTGCAGCTGTCACCCGGGAGAGCCTACTGACCCCTTGATTTACCTCACCCCGCAGGCAGGAAGGTCAGCTCCTTGAGTTCGGTGATGAACTTCCCGTCCGCATCTTCACCCAGCTGAGTGATCCAGATGATGAAGTACTGACCCTGCTGCGGCTGCTGCAGCGCGATGGTCGATTCACCCGCCGCGAGATCCCCGGTGCCGACGACCTTGGTCTCGTCGAGCTTCGGGTTCTTCTTGTCGGCGGAGCGGATCTCGACCTTCGAGCCGGGGCTTGCCGAGTCGATCTTGATCTGGCTGAGGTTGATCGGGTCCTTGAAGGTCACGACCACCCCGACACCGTCCTTGAGCACCGGGAACTGCTTGTCGTACTCGTCGGTCTTCCAGGAGGTGCCCGCGTCGCCGTCGGTGGTGTTCTTGGCGCGGCCGGGGCTGTCGCCCTTGCTGCCCGGGTTGAAGACGGCGACCGCCGACGGCTTCACCGCGGCGCCCAAGGCGGGTGCCGGCGGCTGCTGGGTGGGCGGCGGCTGCTCGCCCGAAGGCGGCGGAGCCTGTGAAGACGACGACGCGGCGACGTTCAGGTTCGGGCCGCTGGACTTCGATTCGCCCTGGAACAGGTTGATCAGCATCATCCCGCCCCAGGCGAGGATGACCACGGTCGCGACGACCAGCACGGTCACGCCGAACGCCAGCTTCTTGCGCCGCGCGACGTCCTTGACCGGTTTCTTCGTCGTCCAGACTGTGCCGTCCGGCTCGGCCACCGCTTCTTCCTCGCCGACGGCCTTGATGAGCTGGGTGCGCTCCTCGGCTTCGGCGGCCTGGTCCAGGACGCGCAGGATGGCCGCGCTGGTGCGGATGCCGCCGTGGCCGCCGTCCTCGATGGTGCGGACGGCGAGCGAGGACAGCTCGACCGGCACCGTCGGGACCAGTGAGCGCGGCGGGATGACGCGGCCGGTCGGCGCGTGCGGCGCCGCCGGGATCGCGGCAGGCCCGCCGGGCAGGGCCCAGCGGCCGGTCAGCAGCAGGTACAGGACCGCGCCGAGTGCCTTGACGTCGTCGCGAAGGGTCGCTTCGGGCAGCGGACCGGGGAAGGCGAGCTTCAGCGCGCCGTCCGGGGTGAGCCGCAAACGCTGCGGATGATCGAGGCCGAGGACGAGACCGTTCTGGTGCGCGTGGTCGACGGCTTCCGCCAGCGCCTGCACCATCCTGGCCGCCGCGGCGGGCGCCACCGGGCGCTGCGACACCAGGTCGACCAGGTCGCTGCCCTTGGTCCATTCCGCCACGACGACACCGAGCAGTCCTTCACTCGAAGTGACGCCGCTGCCGAGGCTCAGCACGTCGAGGACGCGCGCGACCCCGCCGTGCCCGAACTTCGAAGCGTGCGCGGCACGCTCCAGCGTCCGGCGCGCGAGCCTCGCGGCCTCCGCGTCCGCCGGGTCGCCGACCAGCAGCGTCAGCGCGACATCACGCTTCAGCTGCCCGTCGCGCGCGCGCCAAAGATGCGCGGCGGCTCGTTCGTCCACCCCGAACTGTGCGAGCAGGCGATACCGGCCGTCACCGACGACCCGGCCAGGGGCCAGCGACCCGCCTTGGGCCCGGATGCCCACCTGGCTCGCCTCCCCTGCCTGTTCGCTCCGTCTCGTATCCACCGCACTCTCCCGCGTAGCTCCCGCCCCGAGGGTACCCAGAATACGACGCGTGAACGCGGGCCATCCGTGCGTGAATCGTTATCCGCGCTTGATCAACCGGGTGATCCTCGCCGTGGCGGGCTTCAATTCCTCGACCTTCAAGGCCATGAGCACGCCGAACGACACCACGATGCCGACCATCGTCTGCAGCAGAAGTTTCACCCAGGCATGGAAAGTAGGCCCGAACGAGTCAGGGACGATCTGCCCGGCGAGCCACGCCGCGCCGACCCCGAGCACACTCGCGACGACCGTGAAGAGGATCACCCCGAGAATCCGCTTGCTCCGGAGATTTCCGAGTGTCACCCACAGCCAAACCTGGCCGAGGATCGCGCCGACGACGAACGTGAGGCCGTTGACCATCATCACGCCGAGCACGATGTTGTCCGGCGAGAGAAGCGCGGGGCACAGGTAGAGCAGCGGCACCTTGACCACGGTCATCACGATCATGATCAGCACCGGCGTCCGCGCGTCCTTCATCGCGTAGAACACCCGCATCTGCAGCATGACCAGCGCGTACGGCAGCAGCGCGAACGCACTGATCGCCAGCGCCTCGCCCATCCTCGACGCGTCTTCGACCCGGCCCTTGCCCAAGGTGAACAGGGCGATACCGACCGAACCGCCCACAACGGTCATCACCGCGGAAATCGGCAGGAGTGTCACCGTCGAGATCCGGGAGGCGTACGAGAGGTCGCCGATCAGCTTCTTGTGGTCGCCGTCGGCCGCCGCGCGGCTCATCCTCGGCATGATCGCGGTCAGCAACGACACCCCGATGACGCCGTACGGCAGCTGGAAGAGCAGCCACGCGTTGCTGTACGCGGTCACCCCGCCTTGCGAACCGCTGGTCAGCACCCGGGTCGTGATCGTGTACCCGACCTGGCTGACAGCGACGTAGCCGACGGTCCAGAGGGCGAGCCCGCCGAACTCCTTCATGCGCTTGTCGATGCCCCAGCGCCATTTGAACTTGAACCCGGACCGCAGCAGCGGCGGGATCAGCAGCACCGACTGCGCCACGATGCCCGCGGTCACGCCGAGGCCCAGCGTCAGCAGCTTCGGGTCGGTGATCGACACCGGATCGGTCGAGATGTTCCCCGGCATGATCCACACCACGAGGATCGTGAAGATGACGACCAGGTTGTTGATCACCGGCGCCCAGGCCGTCGGGCCGAAGATGCTCTTCGCGTTCAGCACCGCCGAGAGCAGGGCGAACACGCCGTAGAAGAAGATCTGCGGCAGCAGCAGGTACGCGAACGCGGTGACCAGGTCGGGATTCGCCTGTCCCTTGTCGTCCACGTAGAGCTTGGTGATCAGCGGCGCGGCGAGGACCGCGATGGTCGTCCCGACGACGAGCAGCGTGCCCGCCACCGTGACCAGTCGTTGGGTGTAGGCCTCGCCGCCGTCCTTGTCGTCCTGCGACCGCACGAGCAGCGGGACCACCAGACTGGACAGCACGCCGCCCATCAGCAGTTCGAAGATGATGTTCGGCATCGTGTTGGCGACGTTGAACGAGTCGTTCTCCACCTGGGCGCCGATGGCCGCGACCAGCAGCAGCTTCCACGCGAAGCCGGTGATCCGGCTGATCAGCGAGGCGATCGCCATCCGGCCGCTGGACTTCGCGAGCGAGGGCGCCTTCGCCGGGGCGGCGACGTCTTGTTCGCCGGTCTCGCCCGGCCGCGGTTTGACCAGCGGCGCGTCCTTGATCGCAGGCATGACCTGCGTGGCGAGCTGGTCGTACGGGCGGAGGACGTCGGGGTCGGCGACCGGCCAGCGCGAGCCCATCGGCACACCGGGGGTGCGCGGGATGAACCGCGTCGCGTCGGGTTCGTCGCGCCGGTCCACCTGCCACGGGCGGACCGGTGGCGGCTGGCGGCGCCCGCGATGCGGCGGGGGCGGCGTCTGGTTCAGCGCCTGCGGCGTCTGTGGTGCCTGTGGCGCCTGTGGCGCCGCCGGACGGCGCTGGGGCGGATTCTGGGACGGCTGCGGAAGCGGCTGCCCCGGCGGGGGCGGAACCGGCTGACGACGGGTCGGCGGAGGCGGCGTCGGTGACGGAGCCTGCTGCCGGGGCGGCGCCTGGTTGGGCGGCGGGGGCGGCGGTGGGTTCTGGGGCGGCCTCAGCCGCCGTGTCTCGTCGTCTGGTCGGCCCGCGGCTCGACGACGGCCGTCCACCGGCGGCGGGGGTGGCGGTGCCGCACGCCGCGGGCGCTCTCCGCGTTCGGGCGGGAGCTGCTGCGGGGGCGGCTGACGGCGTTCCGCGCGTTCAGGGCGTTCAGGACGTCCTGAACGCTCGGGGCGGCGCACTGGGCCATCGGTGCGACGGGGCGGCGGCGGAGTACCTTCGCGCCGGGGACGGCCTGCACGCTCGGGCGGTACACCCGGCTCTCTTTCCAACGTGCGCCCAATCCTCGGTGCTCGACTACGTGATGCCCGGCGGCATCGTTCGACCCAGGGTAATCGGCAACGGCCGGAAACACTTAAACCTGTGCGTCCTCGGTCACACGAGGGGCGGTTTCGTTCGCCCGATCGGCGCGGGAGTCCTTGATCCTCCGGTAGATCCGGCGGGACGAGAGCAGCAGCAGCGCGCCGGCCGCGGTGACGGTGATGATGATGGTGATCGCGCCGTACTCCGTGGAGGTCAGCTCGAACCGCGCGTCGGTGCCGAGTTTGGTCCCGTCGGGCGTGGTCAGGGACACGTCGACGCTGAACCGGCCCGCTCGCAGCGCCTCGACCGGGAGCAGCTGGTTGATGGCGCCGTTGGCCGGGACGGTCCGCTCCGGGACGGCCGCGGTGGATCGCAGGCCCAAATTGTTCTTGAGCACGATGCGTACGTTGACGCCGACCGGGAGGCCGTTGGTGACGTAGGCGGGCAACGGCGACGCGCCGGAAGCCAGCGCGATGGTCTGCTTCGGCCGCTCCACGGTCACCTGGCTGCGGATCGCCTCGAGGTCGCCGCGGGCGTTGCCGGTGGCGGTCCCGGCGTCCGCGCCGCGCCACGAGGTCGACGCGGCCCGGATGATGGCGAGCCGGACGGGGGCGATCACGTCGGCCGGATTCACCCGTTTCGTTGAATCCATCGTCATCGACGACGACAGGCCCAGGGTCTCGTTGTCGATCTGGGACATCCTCGCGGTGACGTCGCCGCTGGTCGCGGCCGAAACGTCCTGCGGGTCGTAGTTGACCGAGGCCCTCCCGGACGGGCTTTCGCCGAGCAGGTCGGGCAGCGGTGCCGACTTGGCGAGGCCTGTCGCGTAGAAGTCGCCCATCCGCTCCAGGAACGTGGTGAGCTCGGTGCCGGACGCGTCCCAGTGCCGCGGCGGGGCGATCAGCAGCCGTGAGCGTTCCTGCCCCGCGGCCTGCCCGCCGAGCCCGGCGCGGAAGGCGATCGCGCCGAGGCCGTTCTGGGTGCCCCCCGGGCCGTTCAGCGCGGACGTGATCAGCGCGTCGATCGGCTGCGCGCGGAGATCCGTCCCTTCGATCGCGACCCCACTCGAAAGAGGGGAATCGGACTGGAGCTTGCCGGAGTCGGTCAGCACGGTCTTGACGCCCGCCTTGCCGATCGCCTCGACGGTCTGCGAGTCGAGGGCGCCGCCCGGCCAGAGCACGCCGTCCTGCGGCTGGATGCCGAGCAGGTTCTTGATCGTCGCCGCGCCGCCGACCGCACTGGCCAGGAGCGCGGTGTCGGTGGCGTCGCCCGCCCGGACCTTCGTCAGCGCGGTGAGGTCGGCGTCGGCGAACGGGAGGGTGACCACGCACCGGCCCGCGACCAGGGCTTTCAGCTGGCCGAGCCAGTTCTTCGCGGCGTCGACGCCCCTGCCGGGGACGGGAGCGCCGCCGTTGGCGACCTGGTAGCCGCGGGTCATCCCGTCCACGGTCGCGACCAGGTCGGGATCGATGGCCAGGCACAACGACGACGAGACCTTCGTGTCGGCCTCCGCCGCCCGTGCCGCCGCGACCAGCGAGTCCAGCCGTCCCCCGGCGCCCAGTTCACCGGCCAGCCGCTCGTCGGCCAGAGTCAGCGGGCCGCCGAGCGGGGACGAGACGACGTGGACGGTGCTGTTCGCGATCGGCCACAGCAGGCTCGCCAACGGCACCGAGGGCGCTGTCGGCGGACGCGACGAGGGCGCTTTGCCGGGGACACCGAGCACCGGCATCAGCAGGCTGACCGCCGCGAGCCGTTCCGCGCCGCCGAACTCCGGGGTGCCGTTGACGTTGACCAGCAGCGGGTACACGCCGGGCTTCGCGAACTGCAGCTTCGAGGACTGGCCGAGCGGGATGTTCAGGTTCAGCGTCGCGCTCTGACCCGCTTCCAGGCTGTCCGGTTCGAGGTCGACGAACTCGGTCGCGGACTGGTCCTTGAACTTCCCGCCGGCGAGCACGTCGCCGATCTGCTGCTCGCTCTGCAGCCGGGTGCCCTGCTGCAGCCGGACGCTGAGCTTGCGGATCGGCCGGTCGCCGACGTTGGTGACCCGGCCGGTGACGATGAGTGACGTCGAGTTCGTGCCGATCACGCGGGGGTTCAGCTGGTCGAGGTCCACGCGCAGCCGGGGCTGCTCCTGCGCCTGCGCGACCGCGCCGAACAAGGCGGGCAGTGCCAGGAACAGGATCGACAGGACAGTGGCGGCAAGCCGCTTCACTCAGGTGCTCCCTCGGCGGTGTGCTGTTGCGCGAAGAGTTCTTTGGCCTTCCGGACCAGCTTGCGCTCGTCGGAGTAGGCGAGGGTGGTCTCCAGGTCGGCGAGCGGCACCCAGGCGACCTCGGTCACCTCGACATCCTCGTCCGAAAGTTCGCCGCCGGTGGATTCCAGGATGAAATGGTGCACCGTCTTGTGCACCCGTCGTCGCTCGGCCACGAACCAGTAGTCGATGGTGCCGAGGGGCTCGAGGACCCGCGCGGAGATGCCGGTCTCTTCCTTCACCTCGCGCACCGCGGTCTGCTCCACCGTCTCACCGTCCTCGATGTGGCCCTTCGGCAGCGACCACAGCAGTCTGCCGTGCCTGTCGAGCCGCCCGATCAGCGCGGCGTTGGCCCGCTCGACGTCGACGACGAGGCCGCCGGCCGAGGTTTCGTCGACCGTGGTCAGCCGCCTTCCCCGCCTGCGCCTCCGCCGGCGGCCCGGCTTCGAAGCGCCGGAGCGGCCGGCTGATCCAGACATGCTGCGATGCTAGAGCAAACGGCGGTACGGGTACGCTGGCTCTCCGTGCCCGTGTTGGGCCGGGTCGTAGTAAGTGTCTCGGTAAGTACATCCAAATCGTGGTGGGATTGTCGTGAACAAGGTGGTCGCCGGGCAGGCGATTGCGGGGAAGAGCACTGCGATGCAGAACGCTGTGACGGAGCTGATGCGCATCTCCCCGCTGGCGGACGAGCTCGCGAAGCTCTTCGCCAAGGCGGGCTACAAGCTGTACCTCGTCGGCGGGAGCGTCCGCGACATGATGCTCGACAGGCTGTCGAGCGACCTCGACTTCACCACCGACGCGCGGCCGGACCAGGTGCTCAAGATCGTCGGTGCCTGGGGCGACGCGGTGTGGGACGTCGGTATCGCGTTCGGCACGGTCGGCGTGACCAAACAGGGCATGACCCTGGAGATCACCACGTTCCGCGCGGACAACTACGACCGCGTCGGCCGCAATCCCGAGGTCACCTTCGGCGACAGCATCGACGGCGATCTGCTCCGCCGTGACTTCACGGTCAACGCGATGGCGATCGACCTGGCGAACCAGACCTTCGTCGACCCGTACGACGGGCTCCAGGCGTTGCGGGACCGGGTACTCGACACGCCCGCGACCCCGCAAGAGTCCTTCGCCGACGATCCGCTGCGCATGCTGCGGGCCGCGCGGTTCTCCGCGCAGCTCGGCTTCACCGCGGCGCCGCGGGTGATCGACGCGATGACGTCGATGGCCGAGGAGATCGACCGGATCACCGCCGAGCGCGTCCAGGCCGAGCTGTCGAAACTGCTGCTGGCGGACGACCCCCGGCCGGGTATCGAGCTGCTGGTCGACACCCGCCTCGCCGACCGCGTGGTGCCCGAGGTGCCCGGGATGCGGCTGGCGATCGACGAGCACCACCAGCACAAGGACGTCTACCAGCACTCGCTGACCGTGCTCGCGCAGGCGATCGACCTGGAGAAAACGCACGAACCGACGTCCGAGCCGGATCTGATCCTGCGGCTCGCGGCGCTCCTGCACGACGTCGGCAAGCCCGCGACGCGCGAGTTCCAGCCCGGCGGCGGCGTGAGCTTCCACCATCACGAGGTCGTCGGCGCGAAGATGGCGCGCAAGCGTTTGCGTGCCCTGAAGTTCTCGAAGGAGATCATTCAGGACGCCAGCCAGCTCGTGTTCCTGCACCTGCGGTTCCACGGGTACGGCAAGGGCGAGTGGACCGATTCGGCGGTGCGGCGCTACGTCACCGACGCGGGTGACCTGCTCCCCCGGCTGCACAAGCTGGTGCGCGCGGACTGCACCACGCGCAACCGGAAGAAGGCGGCCGCGCTGCAGGCGACGTACGACGACCTCGAGCGGCGGATCGAAACGATCCAGGCGCAGGAGGACCTCGACCGGGTCCGGCCGGACCTCAACGGCGAGGAGATCATGCGGATCCTCGACCTCAAGCCGGGGCCGGACGTCGGCAAGGCGTGGAAGCACCTGAAGGAACTGCGGCTCGACCGCGGTCCGCTGGAGCACGACGACGCCGTCGCCGAATTGAAGAAGTGGGCCGCCGAGAACGGTGTCGGCGGCTAGCGTCTTCACCCATGGGGGTCAGAGCGAAGCTCGCCATCGGCTTGGTGGTGTTGGCGCTGGTCGCGACCTGCGCGGGTATCGCGGTGTTCTCCGGCCGTCCGGTCGCCGCGCCGGTGCCGAAGGACTTCTCGTGCGATCCGAAGCCGGTCCAGGCTGTCGTCTTCGCGCAGCCGGCCGAACCCGCCCCGCCACTGCGCCGCGACGGATTCGACGAGCTGTTCCGGACCGGCCGTGAGGTCCTGGCGGGCAAGGAACCCGCCGTCGTGGAGGTCGTCGAACTCGGCGCCCTCGACCTGCCCAGCGGCCGGGTGCTCGGCGGCGACCCGACCACCATCAACGACCTCACCGAGCCGCCGGTGCCGTTCGTCGTCCGCGTGCCGCCGGGGGCGTACCCGGTTTCCGTGGCGAAGGTCCGGATCGCGGGTCCCACCGAGCACCTGCGGGTCGTGGCGGCCCGGCTGACGATCCGGCCGGAGCCGGTCACCCGCTGGGAGCTCGCGCTGGTCAAGGGCGAGGATCCGGCGAAACTGGGGCCGAACGAGTTCTACGGATACGGCGTCGACGCCGGGCTCGGCGCCTTCGTCGACGCGGACGCGGTCCCGGCGCTGTGCCGTCTCGTCGGAGAAGACCTGGAAGGTCCGCTGATCAAGGCGCTGGACGGCCCGGAGGCGGCACTCGTCCGCGATCCGGTCAGCGGGCTGAACGTCTCCGCGTTCGGCTCCGGCTGGGGAGACGGCAGCTATCCGACCTGGATCGGCTACACGGCGAAGGGCGATGTCGCCCGGTTCGTCACGGATTTCCACGTCATCAGCTGAGATAAACACCGTTGGTCTCTGGATCCACATGGAGTAAACGGCGATACTCCTGCCGGTGCTCCTGGTAGGGGGAAAATCCATGGCGAAGCGGCCGCCCAGTTTTCTGGTGACGTTGCTGCGTCGAGGCGCGCCCGCGCTGGCCACGGCGACGAGTGAGCTGTCCGACGAGGTCGGCGACCCGACGCCGATCCGCGCGCTCCGGCGCATCCAGCAGATGTCGGGTCCCGTCGACCCGGCGCATCGCGACAATCTCCTGCTCCGGGCCGCCCGCTACGTCGCGCTCGTCCCACTGGTCTACCGGCTCTTCGCGGTTCCCGGCGCGTTCGGCGTCTACGTCTCCGCGCACGGCATGACCGGGATCGGCCCGGTCGGGCTGGTGACGCTGGGGTCGGTCGCGCTGAGTCTGTACGGGATCCGCTGGATGCTGCGCTCGGCGCCGTTCCAGCCGCACCACGCGGCCCGGCTGCTGGCCGTCGACCTCGTGTTCACGCTGCTCGCGCCGCTGGCCATCGGCGCGCTCGTGCCGGGTTCGGTGTTCACCGAGGCGATGGCGGTGCCCGGCAAACATCTGCTCGGCGAGGTCGCGTTGCTGGCACTGGCGCTGGGCATGCCCGCCGCCGCGGCACTGGCCATCGTCGGCTTCCCGATCCGGATGCTCGCGTCCCTGTTCGCCACCGGCCACGGCGCGCCCGGCGACGCGCTGGCCACCTTCCCGTCGATCCTCGGCGTGCTCTTCACCGCGACCGGAGCGCTCGTGCTGATCGGGCTCGGCACGCGGCTCGCCCTCGCGTACGGCATCCGCAACGGACGGCTCGCCGAACGCGCCCGCCAGCACCGGGTGCTGCACGACTCCGTGCTGCAGACCCTCGAAGCGATCGCGCTGGCCAACAAGGAAGACCCGGCCGAGCGGCTCGCCGAGGTGCAGCGGCTCGCGCGGGCGCAGTCGATGGAGCTGCGGCAGACGATCGAGACCGAGGCTTCGGAACGGTCGGAGGCAGGCTCCCGGCCACTGGGCGAGAAACTGGCGTCGCTGGCGGCGGAGATGGCGCGGGACGGCCTGCGCGCCCAGCTCGTGATCGCCGAACTCGACGACGACACCCTCTCGGAGGTCCGGCAGATCGCCATCCGCGACGCCGTCCGCGAGTCCCTGCGCAACACCCTCAAGCACGCGGGGACGGACAAGGTCGTCGTGCGCGTCGAAGAGCAGGAAGGCGGCGTCGCGGTGATCACCCGCGATCACGGTGCCGGGTTCAGTCTCGACTCCCGGCCCGCCGGTTTCGGGATCAGCGAGTCCATCACCGCCCGGTTGAACGAGGTCGGCGGGACCGCCAGGGTGGAGTCCGCTCCGGGCAATGGCACCAGAGTCACCCTCTGGGTGCCGTTCTGACGGTAAACAGGAGAACATGAAGAAAACGGACGTCCTGGCCAAAGCGCTCACCGCGTACCGCGACGGTGACCGGGCCAAGGCAGCTGACCTCGCCGAGCGGGCCGGATCCACGCTCGGCATCGAACTGCACCGGTACCTGACCGAAGGCGGCGGCGGAGGTGTCTACGACCAGCCCGCCGCGTTCACCGCGTTCATCCGCGGCGGCGGGAACGTCAAGCTCTACCGCCAACTCAGCGCGATGCTCGCCAAGCGCTACGGAAGCGTCGGCTCACTGCTCGACCTCGGCTGTGGCGACGGGCTCGCCGTCATCCCCGCCCTCGAACAGGCGGACCGGCAGCCGGGCCGGATCGACCTCGTCGAGCCGTCGGGCGCGCTGCTCGCCGAAACGCGCAAGCACCTCGACGGCACCCACGGTCTGCACACCTGGGACGACACCGCGCAGGAGTTCCTCGCCCGTGACGACGACAGGCAGTGGCAGCTGACGCAGTCGACCTTCGCGCTCCAGTCGATCCCGACCGCCGAGCGCACCGAGGTCCTGCGGGCGCTCAGGCCCCGCACCGCCTGCCTGGTGCTCGCCGAGTTCGACGTGCCCGAGTACGACGAAGACTCCGACGAGTACCTGCTTTCGCTGGTCACGCGCTACGAACGCGGGATCTCGGAGTACGGCAAGGAGGCGTCGCTGGTGGCGCAGGGATTCCTGCTGCCGATCCTGCTGGGCCTGGTCAAACCTGGCGCGGACCGGACGAACTGGGAGCAGCCCGCCACCGATTGGGCTTCGCAGCTCAAGGAAGCGGGCTTCACCGGCATCCGGATCGAGCCGCTGGCCGACTACTGGTGGTCTCCCGCGGTGCTCATCACCGCGTCCTGAGTTTGGCTACGTTGGGGGCATGGGGATCTTGCTTTCCGCGCTCGAACTCGCCGTCGTCGAAGAGGGCCGCGCGGCCACCGAAGTACTCGCGTCGACGGCCGCCGTCGCCGGGAAACTGGAGGAACTGGGATATCACCGGGTCTGGATCGCGGAGCATCACGGTTCGCCCGCCATCGCGACGTCCTCGCCGCCGGTGCTGGCCGCGCATCTGGCGGCGGTGACGTCGGCCATCCGGATCGGGTCCGGCGGGGTGATGGCGCCGAACCACGCCCCGCTCGCGATCGCCGAGCAGTTCGCGACGCTTTCCGCGCTGCACCCCGGCCGGATCGACCTCGGCGTCGGGCGTGGTCCCGGCACCTTCGACGAGAAGATCATCCGCGCGCTGCGGCGGGGCGCGGATCCGGCGACGGACGACGAGTACCGCGCCGACGTCGCCGAGCTGCTGCGGCACCTGGCCGGGGAGACCGGGATCCGGGTGCTGCCCGGCGAGGTGCCGACGCCGGAACCGTGGCTGCTGTGTTCGAGCGCGGCCGGTGCCGGGCTCGCCGCCGAGCTCGGCCTGCCGATCGCGGTCGCGCACCACATCCGCCCGCAGAACACGGCCGAGGTACTGCAGGCCTACCGGGAGAACTTCAAGCCGTCCCAGTGGCGCGAGAAGCCGTACGTGATCCTCTGCGTCGAGACCATCTGCGCGGACACGGACGCCGAAGCGGCGTACCTCGCCGGTCCGTGCGCGGTGATCAAGTCGTACCTGCTCAAGGGCGAAGGTGGTGATCTCGCCTTCCCGACCTTGCGGCAGGCGGCGGCCCACGAGTTCGCGCCGGAGTCGGCGGAGCTGATCGCGCAGTTCACCGCCGTGCAGGCGCACGGCGGGCCGGAGAAGGCGGTGAGTTCGCTGAAGAACCTCGCCGAGGCCACCGGTGCCGACGAGCTGATGCTGACGACACCGGTGTACGACCTGGGTGCGCGGGCGAGGTCCTACGAACTCGTCGCCGAGGCGTTCTAGGACCGCATCCAGAGGACTAAACGGTCACTGGACCCGCGAAAGCGCGCCTGTTTCGAGGTGCTGGGCGATCGGCCGGGGCAGCACGTAGGCCACGGCCCCGCCCGGCGTCCCGTTCCACGGTGCGGTGATCCCGGTGACCACGCGCAGCGGCCGCAGGACGCGGTACAGGCGGTGTTCCCGTTCGCGGTCCGCGGCGAGCGACGTCTCGACGAACCGCGCCGGCTCGGCGTGCACGAGGTTGCCGGTCTCGTTCCCGAACCGCTGCACGGTGGTGCCCGCCGGCAGCACGACGATCCGCTTGCGCCGGAAGAAGTTCAGCGGCGGCTCGCCCCGCAGCGGCAGGATCGGCCAGTCGGCCGGGTTGTCGGCCTCCTCGCTCGCGCCCACGGTGGCCCGTGCCGGATACAGCAGCAGGGTGCCGAGGAAGAACCGCGCCGCCTCTTCGAGCTTGGCGAACGCCACCGGCTCGTCCGTCGGCGGACGCGAGACCTCCCAGCCGTTCTCGGCGCGGCGCAGGGTCCAGAGCCCCGGTTCCGGGACCGCGTTGGCGCCGATCCGGTAGGACGTCGGTGCGACCCCGTGCTCGGCCAGCCGCTGGTACAGGACGTCCAGCACCTCGACGGCGCGGATGTCGCGGCCAGGCTCGCCGTCACGTTCGACGCGGGTGCGGACGCTTTCGTCCGGCAGATCCGCTTCGGTCTGCGGCGGCCGCGGTTTGCCGACGATCTCCGCCTCGGCGGTCGCCCGCACCAGCTCGCCGACCAGCGGCGGCCGGAACCCGGCGGCCCGGATGTGCTCGACCAGTTCCGGCTCCGGCGGCACCCCGTACTTGCGCAGGTAGTGCGGGACGGCCGCGGGCCAGATCCAGACGCCGTCGGTGTGGAACGCGTTCGGCACGTCCGGCGGGCCGTTCGGGGTGAAGATGTCGGGCTGCGGACCCGGCCGGGACAGCGCCACCGGCGAGCGGAAGAGGTAGTCCAGCACGCCGCGGACCTGGTCCGGCGGCACCGGCGGCCGGTTGACGACCGGGCGTTCGCCTTCGTTGTGCGCGTCGGCGATCTTCGCGTGCCGGAACGCCACGTCCAGCGGCAGCCCGGCCTTGGCCGCGAGCCAGGCCGGGACGTGCTTGTGGTCGCGCGGGAAGATCACGAGCTCGGTCGCGTACGCGCGGGGCGTCGGCTTCCCGCCCTCGTTCGGCGCGAGCCGCCAGGTCGGTTCCTGTTCGGCGTCGAAGTCGAAGTCGAAATGCGATTCCGAGTCCAGCGTGAAGGTGCCCTGGAACCAGGTGCCGGTCTCGGGGGTGTGCATCGCCGCGCGCAGCCGCGCGAACAGCGTGCCGAGCTCCGGCGGCGCCGCGATCGACACCGAAACCGGGCCGTTGCCCTCGTCGCCGACCGAGCGGACCTCGAGTTCGGCGTAGTCCCCGACCTGCCGGAACTGGGCGCCGACGCGCTGCCAGCCCGGCGGCAGCACCCGCAGCAGGGTCCGGCCGATGGCGCGCAGCAGCGGGGGCTGGTCGCCCGTGCCGATCTCCGGCCGGGCTTCCGGCGTCTCGACGAAGTCGTGCCTGGTCTGCCACAGCGCCGTCAGCCGTGACGGCGCGGCCGTGGTCGAGAAGTCCGTCAGGCCCAGTTCGGCCGCGCGGGCCGCGTCCTCGCCCGCCCAGCGCAGGGTCAGATCGCCGCCGCCGGTGTGCGGCGCGATCTGGAAGTGCTCGTCGTCGAACCGGCCGTGCGTCTGCAGGCTGAAGGTCGCGCCGACCTCGCCGTTCAGCACCACCCGGGCGGCGCGGCCGTCCCACTCACGATCGAAGCCCTCGGGCGCCGCTTCCCCCGGCGGCGCGATGAGCAGCAGCGTGCCGTCTTCGGTCGACCGCTGGGCCGCGAAGACGGTTTCCCCCCAGACGGCGTACAGGCCGTCCGGCCGCTCCGCCGCTTGAACCCGGTAACGCACGATGTGTCCCCTCCCCAAGTTCCCCAAACCGGAGGTAAATCTAGTGGGCCGGATAGCGGGCGTACCACCGGTCGTCACCCGGCGCGTTCCCGCCGAACTCCGCGAGCGCGTCGTCCGCCAGCGCACCGATCACCCCGGACAGTTCCAGCTTCGAGACCCAATCCGTGTCGAGTTCTTCCTCTCCGTACATCGCGCCGACGAGGTTCCCGCAGATCGATCCGGTCGAGTCGCTGTCCCCGCTGTGGTTCACGGACGCGAGCAGCGCGGTGTTCGGATCCGTGGTGGTCAGGGCGACGTAGACCGACATCGAGAGCGCCGTTTCGCCGATGTTCCCCTGTCCGAGCGTCTCGAGCTTCTCCGGCGTCGGGGCTCCCTTCTCGGCCAAGGCGAGCGCCTCGTCCAGCGCGACGCTCTGCTCCTCGTGCCCCGGATACTTCTCCAGTTCGGCACGGGCGATCGCGACGGCGTCGAGCAACGGTCTCCCGAGCAGCAGTTCGTGCACGATCACCGCGAAAGCCCCCGACGAGAGATACCCGCTCGGGTGACCGTGGGTCAGCGCCGCGCACTCGGCACCGAGCCGGAACACCTCGGCGAGATCGTCCGACCACAGCGCGATGGGCGCCACGCGCATGACCCCGCCGCAGCCCTTCGAGTTGTTCACCGGCTTGTCCATGCCGGCGCGCACGCCCGTCTTGCCGTACGCCTCCAGCTCGCTGAAGCAGGTGAGACCGGGCGCGCGACGGCTGAACAGCTCGCGGTTGGTGATCAGCCAGCCGTCCGGTTCCGTGCTCGTGTTCTCCGGGCCGCGTGCCCGTTCCCACGAGACGCCCTGGGTGTGCAGCCAGCGCTGGTAGGCCAGCTGGAGCGACTGCTCGACCGGAACCGTGCCGTGGTGGGCTCTGATCAGGCCCTCGACGGTGAACAGCGTCATCTGGGTGTCGTCGGTGATCCGCCCGAGCCCGCCGTACGCGGGGATGAGGCCGGTGATCCCGTCGGGTCCGGCGATCTCCCGGATGCGGTCGATCGAGTCGAACTCGGTCTTCGCGCCGAGCGCGTCGCCGAGAGCCCCGGCGAAGAGGCTGCCGCGCAGCCGCGAACGGGTCGCCGGATCGTGAAGCCACTCGCGCATTGGTCTACTGATCTCCTCGTGGGTACCGCTTCGCGTCCCAGCGGCGCCGCTCTTCGGGCTCGCGGGGCAGGCCGAACCGGTTGAAGTAGTAATAAGCGTCGCCCGCCAGGCCGTCGACGACGCCGAGTTCGCCGAAAGCGGCGAGCCACGACTCCGGCAGACCGGGCACGGTGAGCCTGGCACCCACCATCGCCCCGGTCAGCGCCGCGGTCACCGAGCCGCCGCGAGCGGCCAGCGCCAGTGCCGCCTCGGGGTCGTGGCCCCGTTTGGCGGCGGCGAACAACGCCCTGCCCAGCACCGAAAGCGGCGACCGGCCGTCCCCGATGCTGTCGAACTGTTCGACGTCTTCGCCGTCGATGTCGTTCCTGAGGTCGAGCACGGTCTTGACCAGGTCGCCGACCTCGCCGTTGTACTCGCCGAAGCCTTCGAGGAAGTTCGCCACCGCGGGCTGGCCGTTCCGGGCCGCCAACTGGGCGCGGAACAGGTTCACCAGCAGGTCGGCGCCGTGGACGACCTCGTGGCCCGCCGCGGAACCGACCAGCTCACGGACCACCTTCATCGCGTAGACGGCGTTGTCGGCGGGACCTTCCACGCCACCGGTCACCGTCGCGGCGAGCGCTGTCGCCAGCATCGTCGAGAACTCGGCGGGAGCCGGGCCCGCGCCTTCGGTGGCCTTGGCGACCCAGCCGTCCGGCCGTCCGCCCGCGGGCAGCGACGCCGGGATCTCGGCCTTGTCCGGGGTCGGATCCAGGCCGCGGATCACCGATTCGGTGTGGAACAGCAGTTGCCGGGTCAGCCCGCCGAGCGGCAACCCGTCCGCCGGATCCGCGCCGGAGCCGAGCGCGTCTCCGAGCGCGAAGCCGACGTACGCGCCGAGAAGCCGCGGGTACGCGAAGCTGCCGACAGGGATCGTCGGGTTGTAGAACTTCCCGAACGTCCAGGCGGCCGGGCGCGGTTCGCCGTCGTCGTAAAAGTGCGTGACCAGGCCGTTGGCGAACAGGTCTTCGGGCAGTTCCGGCAGCGGACGGCCGTCGTGCTTCGCCCGGGAGCGCTCGAACGACAGCGTCGCGGCACGGACGTAGCGGGTGAGCTCGTCGGCGCTCAGGGAATAGCCGTTGTCCCTGGCCTGGTCGACGAGGCTGCGCAGGTTCGCGACGGCGTCGCCGTCGTACTCCCCGCTGAAGTACGCGGGGCGGCCGACGGACTCGGGGCGCTCGGTGCCCTTCGGGAGTTCGAGGTCGGCGACCTGCCGCAGCGTTTCCGGGTAGACGTTGAAGGTCTCGGGCCTGCCCGGGTTGACCAGGAGGCCGACCCCGGGGGTGTCCTTGGCGCGTCGCAGGAGCACGCGGGGCTGGATCCGCTGCCACATCGTGTACTCGGACGGGATCTGCGCCTCGGAGGTGTAGACGACGAACCTCGCGCCCGCGTCGCCGAAGTCGCGGACCTGCAGGTGGCCGTCCTTCGCCGGGGCGAGCACGTCGAGATCGAGCATCCAGTGGACGAACTCTTCCGGCGTGATCCATTCGACGCGGAGGTAGCCGAGAAGCGTCTCGACCTCGCTCTCCGGCTTCGGCCGTCCGGAGAACCGCGGCCCCGGCCGGTGATCCGGATTCGCGCGGACGGCGCCGGTCGGCTCGCCGTACAGCGTGTGCTGGTCCCAGCGCAGGATCGCGGCCTTCGGGACGGGCAGACCTGGCGCCACGGCAGGATCGAACTCGGGATCGACGACCTCGGCCCAGCGGGTGAACGCGTCGTCGTCGCCATCGCCGCCCGCCGCCGAAACCGCCATCAGCTCCAGGTCGAGCCGGATTTCCCCGCCGTCGTCCGGCACGAAGGCGACCGGGCTGGGGAACAGCCCGGCGCCGGGGTCGGTCCCGTCGAGCCAGCCGACGGAGTTGTAGGTGACGTTCCAGCCGTCGGTCGCGCGCACGACGTACTCGCGGCGGACCCGCAGCGCGCCGGTCCCCTCCCCACCTCGGCCCGTCAGCCACTCCTCGACGCGGCTGACGGCTTCCTCTTCGTTCATCGTCCCCATTCCAGATTCACCAGCGCGGATACCGCTGGGCCCAGCCGTCGACCTCGTGCAGCGCCGAATGGCGGTCGAAGTGCCAGAACGCGTCCGTCGCGATGTTCTCCACCAGGTACCGCAGTTCCAGCTGCTCGACCCACTTCTGCGGCAGACCGGGAATGCCGGTGCGGGCGCCGAGCAGCGCACCGGCGATCGCCCCGGTGATGGCGCTGCGGCCCGAGTGGTTGACCGCCCGTAGCAGCGCCTGCTCCGGGTAGTTCTCGAAACCGGACAGCGCCGCGAACGCGCGGCCCAGCACCGAAAGCGTGCCCTTGCCGTCGCCGATCAGTTCCGGGACGCGCAGATCGGGCAGGCCGTGCTTGCCGAAGAACGGCACCGATTCCGCGACCATCGCCTTGAGATCCGCCCAGACCGGCCCCCGCTGGTGCGGGTTCTGCTCGGTGAAGATCTCGCGGGAGGTGTTCCAGATCGGGTAGCTGAACGCCTCCGAGGTCAGCGCGGGTTCGAACAGCCAGGTCAGGTAGGTCGCCGCCTCGACGTCGATCTCCCCGGGATGGGTGACCGAAACGAGGTCGCGCACCGCCTGGCGGACCCCGCCGCTCATCGCGGTGCCGGGCCCGGCCGCGGTCATCGCCGCCGGCAGCGCCGCGACCAGCGCGTCCGGCCCGCTCAGCGGCATCGCTGTCGGCGAGATGGTCGCCAGCGCGTGGTACGCGTTCAGTTCGGCGTCGTCGGGGGTGCGGCGGACGCGGAGCTCCGGCACCTTCACCAGCCAGCCGTCGGCGTTGTCCAGCGGTGCGCCCTGGGTGTGCAGCCAGCGCATCAGCGAGTTGCGGGCGACCGTCCCGAGCGCCTGTTCCGCACTGCGGTTCTCCGGCTGCTCGCGATGAGGGCTGCGGATCACCGCCTCGGTGTAGAACAGCAGCCGCTGGGTGAGCGGCCCGATCCGGCCGGGCAGATCGAACGCGACCGGCAGGTCGGTGACCCCGTCCGGGCCGTAGGTGCCGTGGATCTCGTCGAGCCGCATCCGGTCGACGGCCGCCCCGAGCGCCTCGCCGAGCGCGAAGCCCACGAAGGCGCCCGTGACGCGCTGCCAGCCGTAGCGCGAGCTGGAGCGGTCTCGCTCGAAGTACTTGCCGAAGGTGTCCAGGCGCGGCTGGATCTGCCCTTCGTTGTCGTAGCTCGGGGCCAGCCCGTTCGCCCGCAGGTCGTTCGGACGGCCGCGCGGCGGTTCCGGCCGCTTGAGCGCCGCCAACCACGACTGGCCGAGGACGGTCTTCTGGCATTCCTCGACGGTCAGTTCGAAGCCGCGGCGGCGGGCACGTTCGGCGGCGGGCAGCGGCGGCTTCACCGGTTCGGGCAGGCCCATCTTCGCGGCGGTTTCGGCGGCGAGGGTCTCCAGTTCCGGATCCGCTTCCGGGCAGCGTTCGTTGACGTCGACCGGGGTGTCCCGGCGCGGGAACTTGGCCGCGGTCCCGGCGAGTTCCGCGCCGCCGACGTCCTCGAACGTCGCGGGCCCGCCGTTGATCACGAGGTTCGGCGGGCTCTCGTACCCGGCCAGCGTGGCGATGTCGACCTTCCAGTACCCGTGCTCGCGGGACGGGAGGTTCCTGGACGAGCTGAACACCCTCAGCTCGGCGCGTTCCTCGTTGAAGTAGAAGCGTTCCGTCTTGCCCGACGCCAGGTCCAGCGGGACGTAGACCTCGCAGCGCAGCAGCCCGATGAGCAGCTGTTCCCTGGTCAGCCAGCCGACGCTGGCGAACGACAGCAGCGTTTCGAGCTTGTTCTCCGGCTTCGGGTAACCGCGGCGGACCGGACCGGCCTTGTACTCGGGGTTCTCCCGTTCCTGCCCGGTCTGCACGCCGTCCGCGTTGACCTGGACCCAGCCCGCGACCACCGCGGGCGGGACCCCGAGGTCACCGAGCCCGGCCTTGGCGTACTCGGGGTCGACGACCTCGCGCCACGCCTCCTGGCCGGGGAACGCGACCGGGACGCTGAGCCCGCCGGGCTGCGGATGCGCCTGGCGCAGCTCGCCGTCCGGCTCGCGGACGATCACCGACGGCGGCGGGAAGATCTCCTTCTCGG
Organism: Amycolatopsis sp. BJA-103; assembly: GCF_002849735.1. GTDB lineage: Bacteria > Actinomycetota > Actinomycetes > Mycobacteriales > Pseudonocardiaceae > Amycolatopsis. Next base: position 7,672,794 of record NZ_CP017780.1, on the reverse strand, counting down.
CATGACCCTCGTCGAGGAAGGCGATCGTGTTGTAGGGGACCGACCAGCCCTCGGGGATGCGCAGGACCTTTTCGTGGTGCACGCGCAGGCCGGCGCCGCCCGGTGCGGACACGTCCGGACCGTGGACCGCGCGCAGCCACTCTTCGACCTTGGCTACCGCTTCCGCCGATTCCACCTACTCGATCCTCTCCAGGCTGCCGTCGGACACGTGCTCGGCGATGGTCCTCGGGAGCACGTAGGCCACCGCCCCACCAGGCATGTTCGCCCAAGGGACGGTGACTCCGGTGATCACGTGGAGCGGGCGGCGCAGCCGATAGGTCCCACCGGCGCGTTCCCGTTCCAGCGGCAGGGACGTCGTGGCGAACCGTACCCCTCCGTGATGAACCAGATTGCCGGTTTCCTCGCCGAACCGCAGTACGACCGTACCGGCGACCATCCGGCTGACGCGCTTGTTGCGGAGCAAGGTGAGGGGAGGCTCACCCGCCGCCGCCTGCACCGGCCAGTCGGCGAGTTCCTTCGCGGTCTCCAACGGTGTTTCGTGTCCGGCCGTCATCCTCGCCGGATGCAGCAGGACGGCGCCGAGGAGCTGATGCGCCGCGTCTTCGAGCTTGTCGAAGTACTTCGGCGACACCGGGACGCCGCCCGAGTACGCGGCGACCTCCCAGCCCTTCTCGGTGAAGTTGAGGCACCAGGCGCCGTCGGCGCGGTCGCCGATGCGGTACGCCTCGGGCCAGACGGCGTGCTCGCCGAGCCTGCTGACCAGCACGACCAGGAGCTCTTCGTCGGCCAGCGACGGATTCGGCGACGTCTCCAGCTCCGCGGCGATGTCGCCCTCGGTCTTCTTGACGTCGGAGCGGCCCGGTTTCGGCCTCGGCTTGCCGAGCAGGTCCGCCTCCGCCGTCCGCCGTACGAGGTGCTCGACGTACGGCGGCTGGAACCGCTGGCCCCGAATGTGCGCGACCAGCTCCGGTTCCGGCGGGATCCCGTATTTCCGCAGGTAGTGCGGCACGGACGCGTGCCAGATCCAGGTGCCGTCGGTGTGGTAGCTCTCCGGGACGTCGCCGTCGGCGTCCGGCTCGAAGATGTCCTTTCCGAGACCGCTGCCCGAGAGGATCGCCGGTTCGCGCTCGAGATACTGCGCGACCAGCGGCGCTTCGGACTCGTCCAGCTCCGGTCTGTCCACCACCGGCGGCTTGCCCTCGGTGTAGGCGTCGACGATCCGGGCATGCCGGAACTCGACGCGCAACGGCAGCTGCGCGCGCAGCCGCCACCAGTCCGGGACGTGCTCGTCCTCGCGCGGGAACGTGGCCAGCTCGTCCGGGTACGCCGAAGACGCCGGTGCCTTGGTCCACGCAGGTTCGTCGTCGAGGGTGAAGTCGAAGTCGAAGGTGCCGTCGGGTTTGAGCGTGAACCTCGACTGCAACCAGGTCCCCCGGCCGGTGTCGTACATCCCGGCGCGAAGACGGCCGAAGAGCTCGTTCAGCTCGGGCGCGGGCGTGAGGTTGTGGCCCTCGATCTCGGTGTGCTCTCCGGCCTGCCGGAAATCGGCGGCCGCGGCGTGGGCGGGGTCGGTGATCCCCGCCAGGATGAGCCTGCCGATCTGGATCAGCAGCCCGCGCTGTTGTTCCGAAGTGAGCTGTTCCACGTGAATCATTCCGCCGGAGGTTCGTACTTCGGGAAGCGCGGCTCCGCCCGGAACGACGGCGGTTCACCGGCGGCACGGCGCGCCAGCTCGTCCTCCCACAGCTTGAAGGTGCGCTTGCGGAGCGACTGGATCAACGCCACTTCCTGTGGCTGCATCCCGCGCTCTTCCCGCTTGGCCTGCGCGTACAGACCATCGATGGTCTCGTAGAGCGCGAAAGCCGCCCCCTCGCCTTTCAGGTAGCGCGCGCGGGCGAACTCGGTCTCCTGCACGAACTTCTGCTCGGACACCTTGCTGATGTCCGAACTCGCCATCGCGCGAAGGACCTCGCGGACGTGACTCGGATCCTCCTCGAACTCGCCGGTGCGCAGGTTGAGGAGATACCCGGTGAGGCCGCCGTCCGGCGTCGCCTCGACCCGGTAGGTCTGCGCGTAGTAGGTGAAGTAGGCCGGTGTCTCGATCACGCGCTCTCCTCCGGGGGCTTCGGCAGCCCCAGCCGCAGGCCTTCCATGAACTTCACCCGCACCTGGTTGATCAACGCGGCTTCCAGCTGTGCCTGTTCCCTGGTCAGCCTGCCTTCGCTCGCCTCGTCCGCCGCCCGGTTGTAGGTCGGGAAGTCCCGGCGGACCTCGTACAGCGCGTGCTCGAACACGGCGACGTCGTCGATGCTCTCCAGGTGCAGCCGCAGTTCGGCGACGTGCCCGTTCGGCAGCCGGACGTTCATCTGCAGGTCGCGGTAGCCGCTCGCCTGCGGATTCGCGAACCGGTCCTCGAATTTGACGATCTTGAGATCCGGATGCGCCATGACCGCGTTCAACGCGTTGTAGGCGTCGGCGACCGTCTTGAACTGGATCTTCGCGCCGACCAGATCGACCAGACGGGAGGCGTCGCCCCCGTACTTGGCGATCTTGGCCATCGCCCGGCCTTCCTTCTTGGGCTCGGTCCGCGCGCCCGCCGTGCCGTCGTTGTCCCCGGCGATCTCGGCGACGATCCGGTTGAGCCTCCCCTGGTTTTCGGGCCACGCGGCCGCTTCCCGCCGCAGGAACTCCCTGATCCGGGGTTCGTCGCCCACGTGCTCGTCCGGGAAACCGGCGTGGACCCGCTCGCTCGGATCGACGCCGGCGGCCACGTCGGCCGCCGCTTGTGCGAGCTCCCGCTGTTCCGGAGTCAGTGGAGTCTCGCCGGGGCCTGCCTGCTCCACGTCGTCGATCAGCCGATAGTCGCTCGAATGTGCTTCACGGATCGCGTCTTCGAGCATCGGGATCGCTTCCGGATGCTGGAGAAGGCTGCCGATGGTGACCGGGTTGTGCAGGAGCGACTCGGCGAGGTACGCGTTCGCGGGGTCCTGCAGCAGGTGCATGAGCTCGGGATGCCGGGGCAGCTGCTCGGCGATGAAGTCCCGCATCGGGCCGAGATCGTGGGTGACGCCGTCCTCGTCGACGTGCTTGGCCCGGTCCTTTTCCGGATCCAGCCGGTCCAGCGCGGCCGAGATCTCGGGGTCGTTCAGGAACCGCTCGACCTCGGCGCGGACCGCCGGGTCCACGTCGCCCGTGTTGTCGTGCGCCATGCCGTAGCCCCCGTCGCGCGGCGGCGTGACGATCGGGCGGCCGTCCGGGCCGATCCGCGACGGCTGCACGTCAGGCGTGTCTTCCCTGGCGTACGCGATGCGCGGGTCCACCGGCTGATCCGGTCGCGCGAACGCGATCCGCGGGTCGACGGGCCGCGCAGAAGCGGTGTCGGTCTGCGTGGTGTGGCCGTCGGTGTGGTGCGCGGCCGGGCCCTCCGGGACGCCGACGTGCATCAGCCGCACGCCCAGCGGCGGATGCGGCAGGTTCATCAGCGCACCGGACTGCGGATCGATGAACGCGACGCCGTCACGGGTGTTCGCCACCATGGCGACGTGGCCCCGCTCGACGCCGTTCTCGTCGAGGTACTTCACCGCCACGACCGCGTGGTGATCGGTCGGCATGTCCCGCATCTCGCGGATGACCGTGTCGTAGTCGGCCCGGTCCGAGAACTGGCCGCCGAAGCGCTGTTCGACGTGCTCCAGCGTGCCGCGGCCGTCCATCTCGTGCACGAGCAGCGGATCGGCCGTCGAGTCGATGCCGTTCAACCGGTCCATGTACGCGCCCGGGGTCCGGGTGCAGTTGGACCGGTAGCCATTCGCCAGCGCGTCGGGGTCGTTGAAGTGCGGGTTGACCTCGCCGAGCCTCGGGTGCCGGTCCGCGAGGTAGGCGGCCTGCTGCTCGGGGCTCGCCGTACCGGCGTGGATCGCCGGTTCGCTCGGCGGGTTCGTCGCGACCGCCATCGACGAGTAGTCCCGCTCCGGGGCGGGAAGCTCGGCGGTCTGGTCGCCGTCGGAGTGGTCCTGAGCGGGCTGTTCGCCGTACTCGGGTCCCTTGTCCGCGTCCGCGACCCCGTGCTCCGCAGGGTTTTCCGTGGTGAGGTGCGGGGTCTGCGGTTCGTCGAAGCCGCCGAGGCGCGCCATCGAGCGTTCCTGGGCGAGGCGCGCGAGTTCGGGCGCCTCCGCGGCGTGCCGGGCCCGCCGCTCGTCCATCTTCTGCTTGGCGGTGTCGGGGTCGAGATAGCGCGGGTCGCCGGGAGTGACCTCTTCGGCGTGGATGACCCACTTCGGCCGGTCGACCAGCGGCGGAGTCTTGAACTCCTTGCTGTGCACGTAAAGCTGGGTCGCCGGCTTGTTGATGGACTCGTTCTCGCCCGGGTTCTCGGCGAGCGACGAGACGTCCTTGCCCGTCTTCGAGACGATGTGGATCTCGACGTCTTCGCCGAACTTCGACTTCGTGTCGGGCGACGTCTTGATGGTGGCGCTGGTCATCGTCGGCTCGGGGACGGTCTGACCGGGTTCGTAGTGCGCGGCCATGATCGCGGCGGCCCGCTGGTCGCCCTTGGTGTCGATGCCGCGGATGGCTTCGCCGTGGAAGTCCGGCAGCTCGTTGAGCGCGCCGACGATCGCCCGGGTGCTCCGCTGGGCGTTCTCGAAGTCGGGGTGCGACTCACCCCGGCGGTTCGCCTCGTTGATCGTGTAGGCGTGTTCGCGCGAGTACGAGTAGATCGCTTCCGCGGCCTCGGGCGAGACGCGGTCCTTCAGGGGGCTGGCTTCGAGCCGCTTGAGCGCCTTTTCGCGGGCCTGCTCGGCGAGGTCGGTGCTGTCGTAGCGGTCACGGAGGCTCTGGTGATCCTCCGGCGTACCGCGGAAGTCGTCGTCGCCGAGGTAGCTCTCGTCGAGTCGTGACGGCGTCTCTTCAGGACCCCGGAGCCGCTCGCTGATGTCGAGTTCGGTCTTGGGCGCCTGCTCCTGGACGGGCGTTTCGGTGTCGCCGGTCTTGTCGGGCTCGTCGGTCTTGTCGGTGTCGTCGGTCTTGTCGGTGGGCGTCTCGGTGTGCGTCGTCTCCGGTGCTTCCGGCGTGTGCGCGTGCGGAGCGTCGCCGCCGCCCATCGGCATCGCCTTGATCGACGTCGGGTCGTCGGGCAGCGTCGCGAGCCGCCCGGTCATCGGGTCGGCGAAGACCACGCCGTGCGGCGTGTTCACCGCGGCGACGATCCGCGTCTCGATCCGGTCCATGGATCGCGGCGAGCCCGCCGGCGCGTTCGGATCGGCCGCGGCGTGATGCTCGAACGCCACCGCGGTCCGCGCGCCGACCGGGCGTTCGCCCAGCTCACGGGCAATGTCGCCGAAGCCGTTCCGATCCGACCACTGCCCGCCGAGCCGCTCGCTGACGTGCTGCAGCGGCGATCCGCCGGTCGACGGCCCGGCGACCGCGTCGCCACCGTCCATCCGGTTCTCGAACGCGACCAGCGCCTCGGCCGAGTTGGTCTGGAAGCCGTCCTTCCACGACTCGGGCGCGTAGTAGTTGCGCGTGTTGGCCTCGCCGATCGCGGGAAGCTCGTCCATGACCAGCCGGACCTGCTGATGTGGCGTCTCGGTCGAACCGGCGTGGATGACCGGCGTCCCGCCCTCGTCGAGCGGCTTCGCCAGCTCGGACCAGCCGCCGTCGGGAACGTGTTCCCTCGGCTTGGGGACATCGCGGACCGGGGCGTCGGCGGCGTCGATCCAGCCGCCCTTGCCGTCGGAGATCTTGGTGTCGAGGCTGGCGAAACCCTTGTTCTGGAACAGTTCCGGGTGATCGCGGCGCAGCTGCCGGTCGCGGTCGGCCTCTTCCTGAGCCAGCCGTTCCTGCTCGGCGTTGTTGAACTCGCGCCGCTCGGCGACCTTCTGCTGGACCTGGTCCGGGGTCAGGTGGCCGTCGTCCCCGGCGACGACCTCTTCGCATTCGACGATCCACTTCGGCTGGTTGCCCGCCGTGCCGTCCGCGACCCGCGCCGCGTATTCGGGGTGCTCGGGATGCCCCGGCCCCGGTTTGACGTCGGTGACACGCAGCTGCGTCGCCGACTTCATCAGCACTTCGCGCTCGTCCTTGATCGACGCGAGGTCCTCGATGTGGCGTCCGGTCTTCGACTGGATGCGCATCTCGACTTCGCCGGAGAACGTGCTGCGCGGATGTTCGGGCGTGACCCGTGACGTGCTCAGCATCTGCGGGTCGACGATGACGTTCCCCGCGGCGTGCGCCGCGAGGAAGCCCTGGATCGCGCTTTCGTTGCCGTGGAAGTTCACCCGCCGCGAGACGACACCTTCGTACGCGGGCATCTCGTTGAGGCCGGAGGTGATCGCCTCGATGTGCGGCCTGAGCGCGTCCAGCTCCGGACCACCGTGACGCTGGGCGTGCGTGATCCGCTCGGCCATGTCGGTCCGCGTGTAGCTGTGCACCGCGTACGCACCCTGATCCGACATGTTCTTGACACGAGGGTCTTCGTGCGCCTGACGCTTGTCGAGTGCTTCACGACGGACCTGCTCGGCCCGCGACTCCCCGGTCTCGGCGTCGAAACCACGCCTGTCGATCTGCGTTTCGGCGAGCGCGCGGTACGCCGCCGGGTCGTCCGTGTGGAACTTCGGATCCGTCAGGTACGGCTCGTCGATCGTGGAACCGACGTCGTCCGAAGTCTTGTCGTCGGGCGTGACGTCCTGGGGCGCCTCGGTCTCGTGCGGAGTCTCGGTGTCCTTGGGCAGGTCGGCGTCGTCGTCGAGTTTCCCCTGGTACGACTGGGTCGCGGGTTCCTTCGGCGGTACGGGTGCCTGCTCCGCCGGGCGGACGGGCTCGGCCTGCTGCGGCGGGCGCTGCTGCTGCGGACCCGGGTTCGCGTCCTGACCGGGGCGCGGCGCCGGGACCTGCGGCGGACGTGGCGGCTGCTGGCCACCGAACCGCGGCGGCTCGGCGCCGGGCGGCATCGGGCGGCCGGGCTGCGGACCGGGGTGCCGGGGCTGTCCGGGGTGCTGGCCAGGGTGATGCCCGGGCGGGGGCGGCGGCACGGGACCGCGATTGCCCTGGAACGGGCCGTTGCCCGGATGCTGGGGCCGCGGCGGGGGCGGCGGGTGGCCCGCCGGGCCGCGGTTGCCCGGAGGCGGACCGGGCGGAGGCGTCTGCGGCCGCGGCGGAACCCCGCCGGGGCCCGGCCTGCCCTGATAGGCCTGCGGGCCCTGCGGCGGCCGAGGGCCTTGGGGCGGCGGTTGCTGAGGACGCTGCTGCGGATATCCGCCTTGACCCGGGTGCTGGGGAGGCGGCGGCCCGGTGGGACGCGGTCCCATCGGACCCTGCTGCCCACGAGGCGGCATGGGTCCCTGACCACCACCGGGAGGCGGTGGAGGCGGAAAACCGCCCGGTGGCGGTTGCTGCTGCATCGGCTGGCCCTGGAAGGGCATCTGGGCGGGCGGCTGGTCGAAGCGCGGCTGCTGCGGTCCGCCGTTGCCGGACAGACCGGCGGCCTGGACGCTGTCGTTCGGCCGGGGAGGCCGGGACGGATCGTGCCCGCCCGGCGGGAAACCGCCCGGTGCTGGCCCGTTGCCTGGCGGGTTGCCGCCGGGCGCCATGCCGTGGCCGCCCGGGCTCGATCCCTGGTTCGGCGCCATGCCGTACCCGCCGGAAGACGACCCACCGGTCGAGCCCGAGGAGGCGGCCGGCGGCATCGCGCTGGACTGCGAGGGGCTCGGCGCCGGTCCCTGCGAGGGACTGGGGGCCGGGCTCGACGCCGGAGTTTGTGCCGGACTTGCCGCCGATGTCTGGGCGGGTGTCTGGGACGCGGCCGCCGGTGTCTGCGCCGGACTCGCCGCTGGTGTCTGCGACGGAGTTTGTGCTGGTGTCTGCGCCGGTGCTTGTGCCGCCGCCGCGGGTGCCTGCTGCTGGTTCGCCGCCGCGGCCTGCTGTTGCTGACCGGAACCGGCGCCGTTGTCCGCGGCCGGTGCGTTCTGGTGGGGCTGCGCCGCGCGCTGACCGTCGCCGGTGTTCGCCGGGGCGTCCGCCGGACGTTCCGGAGCCTGCGTCGACGACTGGCTGACCCGGTCGCTGTCCGGCGCCCGCTGCGGGCCGTTCTCCGAACTCGGCGTGTGCTGCTGTGAGGCCTGCTGAGGCGCCTGGTTCCCGCCGTCCGCCCGCGACTGCGACTGCGACTGCGAACCGGACGACCCGGACGACGGCTCGGACGAACCCCGCGACGAAGAATCGCCACTAGAGGACGAATCGCGGCTCGAAGACGAGTCACCGTCCGAAGTGGACCGCGACGAGGAGTCGCCATCAGAGGACGAATCGCGGCTCGACGAGCTGTCCGGAGAGCGCGAAGGCGTCCCGGAGTCCCCGGAATCCACGTCCGGCGTCGTCGGACCGTCGACGTCCGGCGTGGCATCGGGCGTGTTCGCGGTGCGGATGTCGCCGATCTGGCTCTTCGCCCCGTCGACACCACCGCCGACGGCCCCGCCGGAAGCGCCCATCAGGACGTCCTTGGCCGAAAGCTTGTCCAGGTCACCGGTGACGGCGGCCTGCCCGACCGTGCTGGCGACCCCTTCGGCCGCGCCGCGCACGGCACCCCGCGCCGCGCTGTCGACGATCTGGCCGCCGACGCTGTCGGAAAGTCCCTTGGTGGCGCCCTTGCCGATACTGCTGCTGCCCGCGCCGACGACGCCGTCGACGGCACCGCTGATCGCGGAATCCTTGGTCTTGCTCAAGTCCCAGCTGTCGCGGTCGCCCTTGGCCATCTGCAGGCCCTGGATGCCCGCGTCCATGGCGAGGTTCATCGCCGTGTTCTGCAGGACCTCTTTGCCGATCTTCTTCAGGCCCTCTTTGAGAAGCTTCTCGAGGAGTTCCTTCGCGACCTTCTTGAAGCCTTCCTGCGCGAGCTTCTGCATCAGCTGGCGGAAGATCATCTGGACGGTCATGCGGGTGGCGATCTGCGCCGGCGCGATCCCGGCCGTCGAGCCACCGAACGTCACCGCGGCGGCCGCGATCATCGCGACGATCTGCGCGGCGAGGATCACCAGCGAGATGATGATCATGTACTTCGTGTACTCGACGTCCAGCGCGGTCGCGTTGCACGAGTCGCCGAGAGCCTTCGACGAATCGGCGAGCGACTTGAAGTACGCCTCGTCGCCCTCGACGAACTTCTTCCAGGCCTCTGCGAACTTCTCCGCGCCCTCGCCGGTCCAGCCGCCGAGGACCTCGGTGGCGCCCTTGGTCGCGGTGTCGGCGATCGGCTGGACGGCCTTCGAAGCGTTGTGCCAGGCGTCGCGCAGTTCGCGGAGCTTGTCCTCGTCGCCTTCGGGCCAGCTTTCCCCGACGACGATCGGCAAGAGCCACTTGACCGCGTCGGGCATCTCCATACCCACGGCGCTAGACCTTCTTGTCCAGCGTCGTCTTGATCTCTTCCTCGGCGTTCGTGAACGCGGTCATCGACCGTTCGACGTTGTGCTGCATGCCCCGCAGCGCCTCGACGATGTTCGCGAACCCCTCGGACGAACCCTGCGCGCCCGGCTCGTAGTCCTTCGCGAACTCCTTGCCCGCGTCGTCGTTCCCCCAGCACTGGCCGAGCGAGTTGATCGCGGCCATCAGTTCCTTGCCCGCGTCGTCCAACTGGTCCGCGGCGATCCCCAGCTTGGCCGCGGCCGTCTTCACCGCGTCCGGATCCGCGGTGAACCCGCCACCGCCCCCACCGTTCGGCATCAGACTCCCCTGGTCAGCCAGCTCGAAGGCGGCTCTTCCTCGTCATCGTCCTGGTTCTGACGCACGCGCTTCGGAATCGGTTTCGGTGCCGGCGGTGCCGGCGGTGCGGGCGGGACCGGCGGCGGAGGCGGCGGGGCGTCGTCCTTGCGCAGCAGCGGGTCCTCGAAGTCTTCGGACTTCGCGGGCGCTTTCGGCTCTTCCTCTTCCGCGAGGAAGTCCGGGATGGCCGGCATCAGCCCTTGCAGTGAAGGAGCGCCTTCGATGAGGTCCGAGAGGTCCGGCAGGCCTTCGGTGATCGGTGCCATCAGCTCGGCGACCTGCTGCTTGACCTGCAGTGATCCCTGGCGCACCAGGGTCAGCACGGTGTTGGCCAGCTGCGCGGGATTGGTGCGCTCGAAGGCGTTCGGCTGGATCTCGAGTTTGGCGAGCGTGCCCGTCGCGTCGATGGTGGCGCGGACGAGACCGTCCTGCGAGACCACCGTCGCGGACGTCTGCGAGGCGGCTTCCTGCGCGTCCCGGAGCTGGGCCGTCTGGCGCTCGAACTGTTCGAGCAGCGTGTCGACCTGGTCCTTCATGGCGGCATTGCGCGCTTCGAGGCGTGCGCTGTCGTCGCCGGCCGTCGTCACTTGAGCCCCCGCAAGTACTTGATCCCGGGCCTACGCCACCCGGTGTCGGTAAGCGTCACCCTAATGCCAACGGCGGAGCGGTATCGCCTGTTCTCCGTTTTCGTACGGCGAGAAGGTAACCGGCGGCTCCCGCCAGGTAGAGGACGGTGGCCGCGATCAGCAGTCCCGGTGAACGGCCGTCGTCAGGGATCACCGCCGCGGCCAGCGAGACCGCGGCCACCTGGGTGATGTTGAAAAGCGTGTCGTAAAGGGCGAAGACCCGTCCTCTGGCCTCGTCGGCGACGTCGATTTGGACCGACGAATCGACACAGAGCTTCAGCACCTGTCCGGCGCCGGTCACCAGGAACGCCGCGAGCAACGCGGCCGGGACCACCATCGGCAGGCCGAGCGCGGACTGCGCGATCGCCGCCAGCACGAGCGCGCCCACCACGGCACGGAGCCTGCCGAACCGCCGGATCAGCCGGGCGGTCAGCAGCCCGGCGACCAGGATCCCCGCCCCGGCGAACGCCGCCATCTGGCCAAGCCCCGCCATCCCCGCGCGGAAGATCCCGGCGTCGGTGAAGTGGTTGCGCATCAGCAGCACGGTCACCAGCAGCGAGATCCCGAACGACGCGCGATGGGCGAACAGCGCGACGAACCCGGCCATGACACTGGGCGTGCGCCAAGCCGCCTTCGCGCCGTCGGACAGGCCGCGGGCGACGGCGAGGGCCGGGTTCGGCGGTTCGTCCACCGTCGACGGCCCGAGCAGGCCGCGTGTGAACCCCGAGGCGAGGACGGCGGCGCCGATCCCGCCCAGCGCGGCGACGGCGGTGACCCAGGCGGAACCGGCGTCGTCGGCACCGGTCAGCCCCCGGAGGCCGATCGCGCAGCCGCCGCCGACGACCGCGAGCACCGAACCCCACGTCGCGGCGAAGGCGTTCGCGGCGACCACGGACTTCTCTTCGACGACGTGCGGAAGCGACGCGGACAACCCGGAACCGATGAACCGCGAGATGCCTTCGGACGCCAAGGCCAGGGAGAACAGCCCGATGCCGGCCGCTCCCGTGCCGACGGCGACGGCAGTCGCGAGGATGGTGAAGGACCGGAGGAGGCTCGCGAAGATCAGGACCTTCCGGCGGTCCCAGCGGTCGAGCAGGGCCCCCGCGAACGGTCCGACGACCGAGTACGGCAGCAGCAGCGCCGCGAACCCGCCCGCCATGGCGAGCGCGTCGGCGGCGCGTTCGGGGTTGAAGAGGACGGCTCCGGCCAGTCCGGCCTGGTACATCCCGTTGCCCCAGTGCGCGGAGAAGCGCGTGAACAGGAGGCGGCGGAAGTCTCGATCGCGAACGAACGCCCTGGTGGGCGCCGTGGCGGTGGTCGTCACACGCGGAAGCGTAGTTGGGGGTCGGTGCGCTTTGAGGTCGCCTCTCGGCGGCTATGCGCAGTGTGGCTCCAGCCGGACGGTATTCCACAAAGGCGGTTCTTCAGTGAGCCCGGGGGACACGGAAAGCGCACCGACCTGGAGTGTCCAACGGTGCTCGTGATGCTGTTGTTCCCTGGCCGGACGATTTGCCTGTGCTCGAAGTGGGATCATGGCGGACGTGCCAGCGGACGCCGAGGTCGAACCGGGAACGCTCCTGGTCGCCGCCCCCACGATGTTCGATCCCAACTTCCGGCGAACCGTCGTGTTCGTCATCGATCACCGGGACGAGGGAACGCTCGGCGTCGTGCTCAACCGGCCGAGTGACGTTCCGGTGTACGACGTGCTGCCCAACTGGGGCGGGCACGTCGCCGAACCGCAGTCGGTGTTCGTCGGTGGTCCGGTGGAGAAGAAGACCGCGTTGTGCCTGGCCGCCCTGCGGACGGGCGAGACGGCGTCCAGCGTGCCCGGCGTGATCGCCGTGCGCGGGCCGGTCGCGCTGGTCGACCTCGACACCGATCCCGAGATCCTGGTCCCGAAGGTCCGCGGCGTGCGCGTCTTCGCCGGATACGCGGGCTGGGACTCGGGCCAGCTGGCGAACGAGATCGAACGCGACGACTGGCTGATCGTCCCGGCGCTGCCCAGCGACGTCCTGGCGTCGCCGAGTCACGACCTCTGGGGTCAGGTGCTGCGCCGTCAGGGCATTCCGCTGGCACTGCTGGCCACCCACCCGGGCGACCTCCAGCGCAATTAGGCGGTGGCGGTGTCGGCCTTCTTGAAGACACCGCAGGTCCCGCAGGCACAGCCGCTGCAGCCGGCGGGCGCTTCCGGCGCGGCGGGTTCGGGCGCGGGCACCGTCGTCGCGGCGCGGTTGCCGAGCGCTCCCCCGGTCACCACCAGCGCGATCATCCCGACGACGCCGACGAACGAGGCGAGCAGCAGCCCGAACGTCGTCGGCATGACCAGCGCGGCGACTCCGGCGAGCACGGCGATCACGCCACCGGCCAGCGTCGGGAGCCCGGCGACCTTGTTGCCGAGGCGGAAGGCTTCTTCGCTGCGCATCGTGGCGGCCGTCCGCACGCCGGCGCCGCGGTCACGCGGCAGCTTCTCGCGCAGGCCGAGGAACCCACCCCAGCCGACGAGGACACCCAGCACGATCGGGACCAGCGCTATGACGAACACTCCACGAGGATAAGCGTGACGTTCCGGCAACCTGCCGGATACCCTGATCGACTGTGCTACAGGCCATGTCACGCCGAGTCCTAGCCGCAGCCCTGATCGGGGCCGTTCCCCTCACCCTGATGGCGGCACCCGCCGCCGGCGCCGAACACCGTCCGTTGCGGTTGATCGGTGAACAGATCGTCCCGAATTCGCTGCTCTACCAGGGCACCGTCGTCGGAGGACTGTCCAGCATCGACTACGACCACCGCACCGGCGAGTACGCGCTGATCTGCGACGACCGGTCCGCCGTCAACCCCGCCCGGTTCTACACGGCGAAGTTCTCCCTCGACGCCAAGGGACTCGGCCCGGTCACCTTCACCGGCACCAAGCCGCTCCTGCGGCCCGACGGCACGACGTACCCGCCGCTCGCGAAGAACGACCCGGCGCAGCCGCCGAACATGCAGACCATCGACCCCGAAGAGCTGCGTGTCGACCCCTGGACCGGTCACTATCTCTGGTCGCAGGAGGGCGAGCGGTCGGCCGCGGCGCGCATCGACCCGTCGATCCGCGAGGCGAAGCGCGACGGCTCCTACGTCCGTGACCTGCCGATCCCCGCCAACGAGAAGATGACCGAGACGGCGGGGCCGCGGCAGAACCTCGTCCTCGAAGGACTCACCTTCGCCGGATTCGGCTCGCTCGTCGCCAGCTCGGTCGAGGGTCCGCTGCTGCAGGACGGCCCCGAACCGACCACCACGTCGGGTGCTCTTTCGCGCATCACGCTGCAGTCGCGGTTCGGCCCGGTGCTCGCGCAGTTCGCGTACCCGCAGGACAAGGTCTTCGCGTCGCCGAACCCGCCCGGAGCGTTCGCGACGACCGGCGTCTCGTCGCTGCTGGCCGTCGACCAGGCCGATCCGACGCGTTTCCTGGTGATGGAGCGCGCGTTCGTCACGGGCGTCGGCAACAAGATCCGGATCTACGAGATCGACACCAAGGGCGCCACGAACATCGCGAAGACGCCTTCGCTCGGCGACGCCAAAAACGTCAAACCGGTCAAGAAGCGCCTGCTCGCGGACCTCGCGGACTTCAAGTTGTCCACTGTGGACAACGTCGAGGGGATGACCTGGGGTCCGCGTCTGCCGAATGGTGAGCGCAGTCTCGTGCTCGTCAGCGACAACAACTTCTCCGCGACGCAGGTGACCCAGTTCATCGCTCTGGCGGTCCCCTCGGAACGGCTTTGACCAGCGGGTTAAACTGGCTTCATGAACACGGCTCGGCTGCTCCTTAGCCTGCCGCGCTGACCTCGGCCGAACGGCCGGGACCAGCGCGGCGACCCCTCATGCCCTCCGGGCTGAGGGGTCGAGTTGTTTCTGGAGTGGCTTGACGTGGATGAGCACGGAGGATCGATGAACCAGGCGAGCGAAGCGCCCAGCGGCGCCGACGCGGCCCCTCAGCACCGCTACACCGCGGAGCTGGCGGGCCAGATCGAGCAGCGCTGGCAGGACTACTGGTCCGACCACGGCACCTACCACGCGCCGAACCCGGTCGGCCCGCTCGCCGACGAGAGCGGCGAGGTCCCCTCGGACAAGCTGTTCGTCCAGGACATGTTCCCGTACCCCTCGGGCGCCGGTCTGCACGTCGGGCACCCGCTGGGCTTCATCGCGACCGACGTCTTCGCGCGGTACCACCGCATGATCGGCCGCAACGTGCTGCACACGATGGGCTTCGACGCCTTCGGCCTGCCGGCCGAGCAGTACGCGGTGCGCACCGGGCAGCATCCGGCCAAGACCACCGACGAGAACATCACGACGTACCTGCGCCAGCTGCGCAGCCTGGGCCTCGGCCACGACGACCGGCGCCGGATCCGCACCACCGATCCGGAGTACTACCGCTGGACCCAGTGGATCTTCCTGCAGATCTTCAACTCCTATTACGACGTCGAGGCGGGCAAGGCCCGGCCCATCGTCGAGCTGGAGACCGAATACGCGCAGGACAAGCGCCGCACGCCGGACGGCCGCAACTGGTGTGAGCTGACCCGCGCCGAGCAGCTGGAGATCATCGACTCGCACCGCCTGGTCTACATCTCCGAGGCACCGGTCAACTGGTGCCCCGGCCTTGGCACGGTGCTGTCGAACGAAGAGGTCACCTCCGACGGACGCAGTGAACGCGGCAACTTCCCGGTGTTCCGGCGCAATCTGCGGCAGTGGATGATGCGCATCACCTCCTACGCCGACCGCCTTGTCGACGACCTGGACCTGCTGGACTGGCCGGAAAAGGTCAAGTCCATGCAGCGCAACTGGATCGGCCGCTCGCACGGCGCACAGGTGAAGTTCAAGGCGGGTGAGCAGGAGATCGAGGTCTTCACCACCCGCCCGGACACGCTGTTCGGGGCGACCTATGTGGTCGTGGCGCCCGAGAACCCGCTGGTCGAGAAGCTGATCGCGGCGACATGGCCCGAAGGTGTCGACGCCAGGTGGACCGGCGATGCCGCGACTCCCGCCGACGCGATCGCCGCGTACCGCGACGTCGCGGCACGGAAGTCCGAATTGGACCGTCAGGAGAACAAGGAGAAGACCGGCGTCTTCACCGGCTCCTACGCGGTGAACCCTGCCGACGGCAGGGAGGTCCCGGTCTTCGTCGCCGACTACGTCCTGATGGGCTACGGCACCGGCGCGATCATGGCCGTCCCCGGCCAGGACACCCGCGACTGGGAATTCGCCGAGAAGTTCGGCCTGGAGATCATCCGTACCGTCGAGCCGACGGAAGGCTTCGAGGGCAAGGCGTTCACCGGCGACGGGCCCGCGATCAACTCAGGCTTCTTGGACGGAATGGCCGTCGATGAGGCCAAGAAGACGATGATCGGCTGGCTGGAGGAGCACGGCCACGGCCGCGGCACCGTCCAGTACAAACTGCGTGACTGGCTGTTCTCGCGTCAGCGCTACTGGGGTGAGCCGTTCCCGGTGGTCTACGACGAAGACGGCCAGGTCCACGCGCTGCCGGACAGCATGCTGCCGCTCGAACTGCCCGACGTCGCCGACTACTCGCCGGTGACCTTCGAGCCGGAGGACAAGGACAGCACGCCGTCCTCGCCGCTGGCGCGCGCCACCGAGTGGGTCGAGGTCGAGCTGGACCTGGGTAACGGCAAGAAGACCTATCGCCGCGACATCAACACGATGCCGAACTGGGCGGGTTCCTGCTGGTATCAGCTGCGGTACCTGGACCCGACCAACTCCGAAGCGCTCGTCGCGCCGGAGAACGAGGAATACTGGGTCGGCCCGCGTCCCGCCGAGCACGGCGTCGAAGACCCGGGCGGCACGGACCTGTACGTCGGCGGTGTCGAGCACGCGGTGCTGCACTTGCTGTATTCGCGGTTCTGGCACAAGGTTCTGTTCGACCTGGGCCATGTGTCGTCCAAGGAGCCGTACCGGAAGCTGTTCAACCAGGGTTACGTCCAGGCGTACGCGTACACCGACTCCCGCGGGTTCTACGTTCCGGCCGAAGACGTCGTGGAGAAGGACGGAAAGTTCTTCTACCAGGACGAAGAGGTCAAGCAGGAGTACGGGAAGATGGGGAAGACGCAGCGCAACGTCGTCACCCCGGACGAAATGTGCGCGTCCTACGGCGCCGACACTTTCCGCTTCTACGAGATGTCGATGGGCCCGCTGGACGTTTCGCGGCCGTGGGCGACCAAGGACGTCGTCGGCGCGCAGCGATTCTTGCAGCGCCTGTGGCGCTTGGTCGTCGACGAGGAGTCCGGCGAGCTGCGTGTGTCCACTGTGGACGCGACGGACGCCGACCGCAAGCAGCTGCACAAGGCGATCGCCGGTGTCCGCGAGGACTACGCGGAACTGCGGTTCAACACGGCGGGCGCGAAGCTGATCGAGCTGAACAACTACGTCACCAAGACCTACGGCGGCACCGAGGCGACGCCGCGTGAGCTGGTGGAATCGCTGGTGCTGATGCTGGCGCCGCTGGCCCCGCACCTGACCGAGGAGCTGTGGAAGCGCCTGGGCCACGCGGATTCCCTGGTGCACGGGCCGTTCCCGGTCGTCGACGAGAAGTACCTGGTCGAGGACTCCGTGGAGTACCCGATCCAGGTCAACGGCAAGGTGCGCTCGCGTGTCACCGTGCCCGCCGACGCGGGCAAGGACGTCGTGCAGGCGGCCGCGCTGGCCGACGAGAAGGTCGCCGCGCTGGTCGGCGACGGCACGCCGCGCAAGGTGATCGTGGTGCCGGGACGTTTGGTCAACATCGTCCTGTAGCTACACGGCGGAAAGACGCCAGTGTCGAGGGTCATGAGGCGATTCGATGGAGTTGTTCAAGGACAACGAAATCGAACGGAGAACACCGCATGACCCTCGACGGCAAGGTGGCAATGGTGACCGGCGGCAGCCGAGGGATCGGTGCCGCCACGGCGATCCGGCTCGCCGAGGACGGCGCCGACGTCGCGCTGACCTATCAGCACAACGCCGAACTCGCGGCGGGCGTCGTCGACAAGATCAAGGCGCTCGGTCGTCGAGCGCTGGCGATCCAGGCCGACAGTGCCGACGCCGCGGCCGTGGCGGCCGCGGTCGAGACGACGGTCGCCGAGTTCGGCAGGCTCGACGTGCTGGTCAACAACGCGGGTATCGGCTTCGTCGGCCCGCTCGACCAGACGAGCCTGGAGGACATCGACCGCGTGCTCGCGATCAACGTCCGCGGCGTCTACGTGGCCACGCAGGCCGCGGCGCGGCATCTCGGCGACGGCGGACGCGTGATCACCATCGGCAGCTGTGTGTCGGACCGCGTGCCCGGCCCCGGGATGTCGTTGTACGCGGTGAGCAAGACCGCGCTGCTCGGCCTGACCAAGGGCCTCGCCAGGGAACTGGGGCCGCGCGGGATCACCGTGAACATCGTCCACCCCGGCCCGACCGACACCGACATGAACCCGGCCGACGGCCCGTACGCCGCCGACCAGCGGAGCCTGACGGTGTTCGACCGCTACGGCTCGCCGTCCGAGGTGGCGGCGTCGGTGTCGTTCCTGGCACGGGCCGAAAGCAAGTACGTGACAGCCACGACCGTCTCGGTCGACGGCGGGCACGCGGCTTAGTCGGCGGTCAGGCCGATCTCCCGCGCGAGATCGGCGAGCATCGCGTCGAAGAGGACGTCCGGTTTCGAGAACGGGATCGGATAATTGCCGAAGACCTCGAGCGTGACGTGCCCGTAGAGCCGGGCCCAGAACTGGATCATCAGGTACGTTACGCCGAGGTCGAGCTTCTCGAGCGGGAACTCCGCACCGGACTCCTTGAGCACGGCCAGCAATTCCGCTTGGAACGCCGTGAGATCGTCGCGCAGCTCGGCGGGGACCACGTCGTTCGACGGCGTCACCAGATCGTGCATCGCGAGCACCCGCCCCGCCGCGGCGAGGAAGATCCGCCCGAACGGCTCGTCCAGCCTGTTCCCCGCGTCCGACGACGGCGACGCGAAGACCAGCGTGAACTCCTTGGTGTGCGCGAGCGCCCAGCGCCGGAAGCCCTTGCAGATGGCGAAAAGCTGAAGAGCGCCCTCGTCCGGCAACTGCGCGATGTCCTCGGCGAGACCGGCCGCGAGATCCGCGACCACGTCCGCGCGAAGATGCTCGACCAGATCGTCGCGTGAGCCGTAGTAGCGGTACAACGCCGGCGCCGTGATGCCGAGCTCGCGGGCGATCGCCCGCAGCGTCACGGCCTCCGGGCCCTGCTCGACCAGGAGCGCCCGCGCCGTCCGGCGGATGTCCTGATCGGTCGCAGCCCGCTCGCGACCCCTGCGGCTGGGGTTGTTCATCCGGGCATTCTAGGTGGTCAGTGCCCCATTACCGGGGATGAGCCCAGAAGGCGAGCCTGGAGCCGGGTGAGTGGCCGGAGCGCCAGGAAAATCGGTACGGCCATCCCTAGCGCGACGAAGAAGTGCACGATCCACGCCCCCGCCAGCGTCGGGCCACCCCACGTGCCCTCGGGGTCGCTCCCCGACCAGAAGAGACCGTAGGTCGCGATGCGCCCGGCGAGATAGAAGAGCAGCAACGCGAGCAGGAACGCGACCGCGCTCGGACCGAAGGCCGCCACGAACCGCGGCCGTCCCCCGCCGTGCTCCCCGAGCCAGCGCCGCGCGAGCCCACGCTGAACCTTCGCGCCGCCGAGGTAACCCGGCAGTGCGAGAAGCGCGTAGATCGCGCGTTTCCAGTCCGAAATCGTCATGTTCAGCACGGTATGAGCCGCTGACCTGGGCGAACACCGGGCTGGCCGCCATGTCCGGTAGGGAAAACCGGGGCGCGCTGTGGTGATCCACACGACCGGGGTGTGGATGCGCGCGAAACGTTCCCCGATGTCAGACGGGTATGCCACACTCGGTCGCCGAATGGCTACGACGTGAACAGGGGAGGTTCGCGTGTCGAACCCTGAGCAGCTCTTCGCTGATTTCGAGGCCAAGTTGGCCGACGCCCAGCGAAAAGCGAATCAGATGCGCACCGAGATCGAAAGTGTCTCGGTGTCCGAACGCAGCAAGGACGGCCAGATCTCCGTCAAGGTCAACCACGCGGGGAACCTGGTGGGCCTGGAAATCGGCCCGTCGGTCCGGGACAACCCCGCGCTCGCGCAGGAGATCCTCCGCGTCGTCCAAAGCGCACAGAGCAAACTGGCGGACGCGGTGCAGACCGGCGTCCCGTCCATCGCGGGCAGCGAGACCATGAACGAGCTGGTCGACCAGCTGCACAACGAGTACCCGGAACCCGAGCCGGCGGGCTACGTCGAGGGCGGCCACCGGACGGTGGACGAGGACGACCGCTTCGTCGCGGAAGACGAACTCGACGCTCCTGCGCCCCCGCCTGCTCCCAAGCCGCCCGTGCCGCCCGCTTCGCCTGCGCCGCCTCGTGCCGCGCGCCGGCAGCAGACGGATCACGAAGACGACTACTTCACCGGCGGCGACTTCCTGCGCTGAGCGGGTACTTGAGGGAGGGGGACCATGGGACAGCCACAAGGAGACCAGGGTTTCAACGTAGACCCTGAACAGATCGACGAGCACGCCAAGCAAGTGGAAGAGACTCACGAGCATTTACGGGTCGCGCTCGACGCGGACAAAGATCGTGTGGACATGCTGGCCTTCGGACTGATCGGCAACATGTGCGGGATGCCGTTGATCTGTAACAACCTTTCGGAGAATGTGCGGGAGGCTCTGCAGTCCGCGATCTCGGCAGGTGAGCACCACGTCGCAGCGGTACGGAAGTGGGCCGAAGTGCGTCGGGTGACCGAGCAGGACGCGATCGACCTTCTGAAGCGGGCAGAGCAGGTGGAACGTGGCTGAGAACGACGTCCTCAAGAACGCCAAGGGCGAAACGGACGCCGAGAAGTACAAGGTGGACAACGCTCTGGAGGGTGCGGGCGCCGTCCAGGATGTGTTCGGCGGCGCGGAAAAGCTCCTGAACGGTGACTGGACGGAGGGACTCCTCAGCCTCGCGGGAGCCGTGCCGGATATCGTCGAGGTCATCAAGAACCCGCTGGAAACCCTGATGAGCTGGGGTTTTGGGTGGATCATCGAACATGTTGACTTCCTGAAGGAACCTCTTGACTGGGTTTCCGGCGACCAAGACGCACTTGATCTCGAGGTGCAGAAATGGCTTGAGGTCGGCAAGTACGTCAAGACGACGGCCGAGACGCTGACCGATGAGGTCCAGAAGAACTGCATGGAATGGTCGGGCGCCGCCGCCGACGCGTATCGCGCCTACGTGCAAAAGCAGCTCAACGGGTACCGGGAAATAGTCAGGCTCGCCGAGCTCGCCGGGAACATCATCAACATCTGCAAGACAGTGCTCTCGGTGGTTCGAACGATCATTCGCGACTTGATCACCGACGCTCTCGCCAAGATCGTCATGATCATCGCCAGGTATCCGCCGCCTGCCTACCCGGCGGCTTTGGCCGCGGAGGGTGTTCCCTTCGCGATCGAAAAAAGCACTGAAGCCATGACATGGGCCGAGAAGCTGATGCGCGTCCTCATGCGCGCGAAGTCCATGTTGATGGACTTTTACAAGAACGTCGGTGACCTCCTCAAGAAGGGTGACGTGTTCGAGGGCGCGGGGATGGGGGCGTTCTGGGAGGTGGTGAAGGAAGCAGGTAAGACGGCCGTCAAAGAGGTGGTCAAGAGCGCGTCGGAAGATAAGGCGCGCGACCGGCGAGAGACGACCATCAACGCCGCCGGCGAACCCAAGCCGCCAGAGAAGGCCAACGGAGCAGTCGGCTCGAGGCAACCTGTCGAGCAACAGCCGATTTTCGAGCAGCCTGGAACGCAACGGATATCCGGGTCTATCCAGTGAGTAGTGGTCTTCTGATGACCGGGTACGAAGCAGTTCCCACGGTCACGCGCAGATCCCCTTGGAAGGTGGCGGGTGTCGCCGTCGGTGTCTTCCTCTACGCGCTGATCTGCTGGACTCTGATCGGCCGAGGGATGGTGTCCCATGACGAGGAGGGAACGAGCAAGTTCGTCGACATGGCGACGGCGAAGACTTGCGAGGAGATAGGGCCGCTGAGCATCGCCGGGATCGGCTACTACTGGGTCTGCGACATCGAGGTTCGCCCCTATTCGTCTGGATCCAGGCAGGAAGTCGTGACGGCGCGCTCGTTCCCGGACGAGTTGACACCAGCCGATATCGGTAAGTCCGTCCGGGTCAAAGAGCTCGGCAGATACTACGCCCGGGACTTCAAGGGCGACGTTCCGTGGTGGAGCGTCGCACCCGGCATCGGTGGGTTCGTGGGGTTGGGCCTGTTCGCGCACTGGCGACGGAACAAGCGTTTCCGCAAGCCTGTCTCCGAGGCTTCTGTGACCACCTCGCTTTCTCTCTCGTCAGTTCGTCCACTGGGCGGCGTGGTTGCTCCTGCCGGCCTTCCCCCGACGGCATCGAGGACGGTCACGCCCAACGACTGGTCGTCCGCGAAGTTCTGGCGCGTTTGCGGGGTGATCTTCGTCGTCGCCGTCGTCTCCGGGATCGTAGGTTTGACGGCGGGACGCGGGACAGAGCTCCGCGAAGCGACCCTGACGATCGCTGCGATCGGACTTCTCTCTCCCGGATGGCTCTGGTTCTGCACTCCAGCGCGGTGGAAAAAGGCGACCTGGTGCACCAAGTTCACGGTGTCGGCCGAAGGAATTCGCTGGTTCCGTCGTGACAAGGCGACCTTCGAGGTGGGGTGGGAAGAGCTCCGCGAGCTTCGGTTGACCACTGTGACCGATGGCAAACGCACCTTGCGGATGATCGACTTCTTCCCCCTCGACGAGGAATTCGCGAATCGTCATCGAACGCTGGAGGGGCTATGGGAAATCGGGGCGAACCTCGACGGCCGTCCGCTTCCGCCGGTCGTGAAGGGCTACCGGATTCCTGAGGCGTTCAGTGACGCCGCGTTCGCCGAAATCCGGGTCGCGATGACCATGATCCGGCCGGACAAGCTGAGCGAGTATCGGGGAGTCCCGCGGAACACGACCGCATCCTGAATTGAGGCGCCCGTCGAAACGGGGCGCCGCCGGCGCCGATCACTCGGGGGGCTACGTGATCGACGCCGGCGACCCGATGCCCTGGTCCCGGCTTTCGCCGGGATCGGGGCAACGTCACCGCGTGAACGCGGCAACGCATCTCAAGAGCGGGCGTGATCGCCGAAGTGACGCCCGGGGGAAGGTTATCCCCCGAAAGAGTGACGGCGTTCCGCTGCTCGCCTGATTGTCGCACTACGCACCAGGAAAGTTACAAAGTTCTTCACATCTTCGCCGGGAGAAGGGTCATGACCGGACAACCACTGGTCATGGCAAGGTTCCCTCCATGACTTCTCAGGTGCTGGTCATCGGGTCCGCCAATGCCGATCTCGTGGTCCCGGTCGACCGGCGACCCGGTGGTGGCGAAACCGTACTCGGTGGCGACACGACCTTGTCGCCGGGTGGCAAAGGCGCCAACACCGCGGTCGCGGCAGCGCGGCTCGGGGCCGACGTCGCGCTGCTCGGGGCGGTCGGCGACGACCCGTACGGCGAGCTGCTCAAGCGCTCGCTGGCCGAGTCCGGGGTGAACACGGCCTCGGTGCGCACCAGCGAACGTCCTACCGGGATCGCGTACATCACGGTCACGCCCGACGGCGAGAACTCGATTCTCGTCTCGCCTGGCGCCAACTCCGGTTTGCGGCCCGAGGACGTCGATCTCGACGGCGCCGAGATCGTGGTGCTGTCGCTGGAGATTCCACTCGAAACCGTCGAGCACGCCGTGGCGAAGGCGGCTGAGGCCGGAGTGCGGACGCTTCTGAACCTGTCGCCGGCGGCCGAACTCTCCGCGAAGACGCTCCAGCGTCTCGACGTCCTTTTGGTCAATGAGCACGAGGCGGCGTTCCTCCTCGGTGGCGAGGCTGACTTTCCCCGGCTGCTCGACCTCGGTCCGAAGGCCGCCGTCGTGACACTCGGCGCGAAGGGGGCGGCGGTGGTGACCGCGGACGGGGTCACCGAGGTTTCGTCGCCGAAGGTCGAGGCCGTCGACACCACGGGCGCGGGTGACGCTTTCGCGGGCGCGCTCGCCACGGCGCTCGCGAAGGGTGAGGAGCTGGCCGACGCGGCGCGCCGGGCGGTGAAGGTGGCGGCGATCACCGTGACCCGCCAGGGCGCGCAGCCTTCGTATCCGACGGCATCCGAACTGGAATGATGTGTTTTTCTGTGTTGTGCTGTTGCCTATGAGCCAGGTCACGCCCCCTATGAGATATGGTCTAGACCATGCCGTCTGAGTCACTGACCGGGGTCGCCGTCAGTCCCGGCCGCGCGAGCGGTCCTGTCGTCCGAGTCGCCGAACCCCTCGGCGAGCCCGCGAGTAAACCGGCACCGGCCGATCCCGCCGCCGAGGCCGCCCGGATCGCCCCGGCCGCGCAGATCGTGGCGGCCCGGCTCGAGAAGCTGGCCGAGACCGCGACCGGCGAGGCCGCGACGATTCTCATCACGACCGCGGCCATGGCGGCCGACCCGGCGCTCGTCTCTTCGGCGGAGCAGCTGGTCAAGACTCAGAACCTGCCTGCCCCGCGTGCGGTCTACCAGGCGGCGGGGAAGTTCGCCGACGCGCTCGCCGCAGCGGGCGGCTACATGGCCGAGCGAGCCCGCGACGTCCTGGACGTGCGCGACAGGCTTGTCGCCGAACTGCTCGGCATCGCGCCTCCGGGCGTACCCGACTTGGATTCGCCGAGCGTGCTCGTCGCGCGCGACCTCGCGCCCGCCGACACCGCCGGGCTCGACCCGGACAAGGTGCTCGCGCTGGTCACTGAAGAAGGTGGCCCCACCAGTCACACCGCGATCCTCGCTCGCGCGCTCGGCATTCCGGCCGTCGTCGCGGTCCGCGGGCTTCTCGCGCTCGACGCGCAAGCGCTTGCGGTGGACGGTGACACCGGTGTGGTCGAGGTCGCCGACCCCGGCGCCGAGATCGTCACGGCCGCCAAGACCGGCGCGATCGAGTGGGACGGCACCGGCGCGACCGCCGACGGCCATCGGGTGAAGGTGCTCGGCAACGTCGGTTCCGCCACCGACGCCCAGGCCGCGGCCGAGGCCGGAGCCGAAGGTGTCGGTCTCTTCCGCACCGAGTTCTGCTACCTCGACGCTTCCGCCGAGCCGACCGTCGACGAACAGCGCAAGGCCTACACAGCCGTGCTCTCGCCGTTCCGCGGCAAGCCGGTCATCGTCCGCACCCTCGACGCGGGTGCCGACAAGCCTCTCGCCTTCCTGGAGCCCGAGGCCGAGCCCAACCCGGCTCTCGGCGTACGCGGGCTTCGCGTCGCCTTCGACCGGCCCGAGATCCTCGACCGTCAGCTCGAGGCCATCGCGGGTGCCGCGCAGGATTCCGGTGCCGAGGTGTCGGTGATGGCGCCGATGGTCGCCACCGCCGCCGAGGCCGCGTGGTTCGCCGAGCGGGCCCGTGCCGCCGGTATCGCCCGCGCGGGTGTGATGATCGAGATCCCGGCCGCCGCGCTGACCGCCCGCGAGATCCTCGACGCGGTCGACTTCGTCTCCGTCGGCACCAACGACCTCGCGCAGTACACCTTCGCCGCGGATCGCCAGCTCGGCGCGGTCGCCAAGCTCAACGACCCGTGGCAGCCCGGGCTGCTGCGCCTGCTCAAGGTCATCGGCCAGGCCGCCAAGGACACCGGCAAACCCGCCGGGGTCTGCGGCGAGGCCGCCGCCGACCCGAGGCTCGCGCTGGTGCTGGCCGGGCTCGGCCTGACCAGCCTCTCGATGAACGCGCCCGCCGTGCGCGCGGTGGGCGCGAGCCTGGCCGCCACGACGCTGGCCGAATGCGAGGAACTCGCCGCGGCCGCGCTGGCCACGGCGGACCCCGTCGAGGCGAGGGCAGCCGCAGCCAAGCGATAGCAAAGGTCCCTTGCTTCCCTGGTGGTGATCTTCGGCCAGGCCGCGGCGATGTTCGTGGTGACCAACATCGACGACATCGTCCTGCTCGCGCTCTTCTTCGGCCGCGCGAAGGGACGTGCGGACGCGGCGAGGGTGGTGGCCGGGCAGTACCTCGGGTTCGCCGGGATCCTCGCCGTTTCGATCGTCGGGGCGCTCGGCGCAGGCCTGTTGCCGGAAGCCGTTTTGCCCTGGCTCGGACTGGTGCCGCTCCTGCTCGGTCTCCGCGCGGCGTGGCACGTCTGGCGTAAGGACGGCGAAGGCGACGAGCCCGACGTCGGTCCCGGAGTTCTCGCCGTGGCGGGGGTGACCTTCGCCAACGGCGGCGACAACATCGGCGTCTACGTTCCCGTGTTCGCCAACACCGGCACCGGCGGGCTGATCGTGTACGCCGCCGTGTTCCTGGCGCTCGTCGCGGTCTGGTGCGCGGCGGGCAGGTACTTCGACCCGCCCGGTGATCGCCCGCGCCCTGGCGCGATGGGGTCACTTGCTGCTTCCGGTCGTCCTCATCGGCATCGGCCTGCTGATCCTTCTGCACGCCTGATGTCGAAATCCGGTCCACCGCTTCGACGCATCCGGCGAGTGTCGCGCTTTCGCTGGTCACGATCCTGCCCGCGGTCTACGGCGTGAAGGAACTCGCCCGCGACGGCGTGCACGTGGTCCCGGCGGCCGCGCTCCTGCTCGGCCTCGGCTTCGGCGTGGTGTTCGTGCGGCGCCAGCGAATCCTCCAAGACCCCGCTGATCGACCTGAAGCTGTTCCGCAACCGCGCGTTCACGACGGCGATCGGCGGGATGTGCGCGTTCACCATGCTGGGCGGGACGACGATGCTCTTCGTCGCGCAGTTCTTCCAGGTCGTGGTGGGACTTTCACCGGTCGGCGCCGCGCTGGCGTTGCTGCCGGGCATGCTCGCGTCGACCGTCAGCTTCCTGGGCGCGCCGATCCTCGCTCGCCGTTTCCGGCCCGCCACCCTGATTTCGGGCGGCCTGGCCGGGGCGATCGCCGGTTTCCTGCTGCTGACACAGGTCGAGGCGGGCGCCGGTCCGGTGATCCCGTCGATCGCGTTCGCCATCACCTGCCTGTGCGGCGGGCCGCTGGTCACCCTCGGCACTGATCTGGTCGTCGGCTCGGTTCCGCCGGAGAAGGCGGGTTCGGCGGCTTCGTTGTCGCAGACCGGCAACGAGTTCGGCTACGCGCTGGGCATCGCGACCGTCGGAACGCTGGGCAACGCCGTCACCCAGGCCAAGCTCGCCGACGCCGTGCCCGCGCACGACGCCTTCGCCAGCGGGATGCACGCGGTGTCCGGGCTGGCCGCGCTCGTGCTGGCCGCCGTCGCCTGCTTCGTGCTCCGGCACCTCCGGCACGTGCGGCCGGTGGGTGCCTAGCCGAAGAAGCCCCGACGCGGGTACTTGATGATCAGCGATCCCCCGTGCACGCGCCCGGTGATGACGAACCGGGGCGTGCCGGGGCGGCCGT
The DNA here is from genome assembly GCF_002849735.1 of Amycolatopsis sp. BJA-103. GTDB lineage: Bacteria > Actinomycetota > Actinomycetes > Mycobacteriales > Pseudonocardiaceae > Amycolatopsis. The sequence continues at coordinate 7,646,021 of NZ_CP017780.1, read as the reverse complement.
TCGACCGGGTCCGGTCGTCGAGGTTGCCGAACTTGATGTCGGAGATCGAGTTGGTGTCGACGGCGCCGTCTTCGGGAATGGTGATCTCCACCGGACCCCATTTGGCCTGCAGTTCGATGTGCACCACCGGATGCGGGATCTCGGCCTGGGAGAAGTCCAGTTTCGTGGCGCCGTACTTGTTCCGGATCACCATCGACTCCGGGACCAGCCAGTTCCCGTCGCGCTGCAACGCCGAGTACTTGCCGTTGAGCTCCATGACCTGCCCGGACGGCTGCGCGTAGGCGTGCTGCCCCGGCGGCGGCGCCCACGGGTTCTGCTGCTGACGCGGCACCACTCCCGCTTCGGGATGCACCAGGCCCGGCAGATCCGTGAGCACCGCGTTCAGCTCACCGCGGGTCTTCGAGGCGAGGGCGCGGTCGGTCCGCTCGGTGAACTCGTCGAGATTCAGCATCCCGAGGCCGATCGCCTTCTGCAGCACCACGACGACGTGCTCGCGCTCCGCGTCGGAGACCCGGATGTCCCGTCCGGTCAACGGCTTGGTTTCGGTCGTCGGCTGCTCTTCCTCGCCCATGCCTGGAATGGTAGAACCGGATCTCACGCGCGAGATCGGGGAAATACCCTGAACAGACCCGCATTTCACCCCTGTACCGCCCTGGTGGCCGCTGTCCTCTTCCTGGCCGGATGCACCGGCGCCAAGCCACAACCCGCACCTGCGCCCAGGTCGACACTCCCGCCACCTTCGAAAATCGCAGGCGAACCGGTGGACTACAGCGGTTTCCGGCTCATCATGGCAACCTCGCCGCCGTCGATCCTCGATCCCGCCACCGGCGCCACGACGCCGTTGCCCGGTGCTCCGGCCGGGGACCGGGTCAACGACGTCCTGCGGGTCGGCAAGTTCCCGGTCGTGCTGTCGGCCGCCCGCTGCGGGCCGTCGTGCCTGGAGCCGTCCGAAGTGCTCGTCTACGGGGATCCCGAGAACCAGCCGTGGAAGCTGGGCAAGGCCAGGAGCGTGGCCCCGTCCGCCGACGATTCCGGCGTCTGGCTGATCCGCGACGACGGCAACGACCTCTGCCGCCTCCAGTACGTCTCCCTGCTCGGCGCCGAACGCGATCGCGGCCGCCCGGCGAGCTGCACGACGGCGGTGCGCCAAGAGGTGCCGAAGGGCCTGCTGATCACGGTGAACAGCGGGACGGCCACCGCCGAGGACGTGCTGATCGATCCCGCCACCGGCCGCGCCGTGCACCAGTTCCCGCGGATACTGGCGATCACCAAGGACCGGCTGCTGCTCGCCGAGCTGACCAGGTTCTCCGTCCTCGACCTGCGCAACGATCAGCGCGTCCCGGTCGAACGCCCGGTGCCCAACGGCACGCCGGGCCAGGTGATCCCGAGCCGCGACGGCTACAAGGTCGCCGTGCTGTTCGGCGACCCAGCCTGGGCCGCGACGAGTACGCAGACCGCCGACGTCTGGGTGCTCGCCCTCGACACGCTGACCTGGACCCACGCGCCCTCGATGCCGATCGCGACCCCGCTCAAGCAGGTCGCGATCGAATGGTCCGAGGACGACACCCTGGTGCTCGCCACCGACGTCGTCGCGAGCTGGCGTCTCGACCGGCCGGGATGGACGGTCGTCAAGACACCTTTGCCCGCCGAACGGAACCGGTCCGTGGTGACCGTCGCCCAGGGCTGAGCTACCGGGGCTACTCCCCGTCGAGTCCGTGCTCGATGGCGTACCGGGCGAGCTCGACGCGGTTGTGCAGCTGGAGTTTCCGCAGCGTCGACTGGACGTGGTTCTCCACCGTCCGATGCGACAGCACGAGCTTCTCGGCGATCTGCCGCGCCGTCATCCCCTTCGCGACCAGGCGCAGGACGTCGGTCTCGCGTTCGGTCAGCCGCGGCGGGGCGGGCCCGTCGTCCGGGGCGTCGGCCATCCGCCGGTATTCGCCGAGCACGAGTCCGGCGAGTCCGGCGGTGAACACCGGATCCCCCGCCGCCGTCCGCTTGACCGCGTCCACCAGTTCGCTCGCCGAAGCCGATTTGACCAGGTATCCGGACGCCCCGGCCTTGACCGCCTCGAGGACGTCGCTGTGCTCGCCGCTCGCGGACAGCACCAGGACCTTGGTCGACGGCAGCTCCGCGGTGATCTCCCGGGTCGCGTCCACGCCCGACGTCTCGCCGAGGTTGAGGTCCATCAGCACGACGTCCGGCTGGACCGTGCGCGCGATCCGCACCGCGGCGGGCGCGTCCGGCGCGGTGGCCCGTACGTCGAAACCGTGCTCGGCCAGGTCGCGCGCGACCCCGTCCCGCCACATCGGGTGGTCGTCGACCACCATCACCGAGATCTGAGGCGCGTCGGTCATCGCTTTCCCCTCGCCGCCACTGGAACCTTGACTTCCCATTCCGTGCCCTGGCCCGGCGCGGTGTCCAGGGCGGCGCTCCCGCCCAGATCCCGCACGCGCCCCTTGATGGACTCCGCGATACCTAGATGTCCCTCGGCCGCCGCTCGTTCCATCACCCCGGGCGCGATTCCGGGGCCGTCGTCGCGGACGCTGACCACGACCTCGGTGCCGAGGTCCTCCAGCAGCACCCAGGCATGCGCTTCTCCACCAGCGTGCTTTTCGACGTTCAGCAGCGCTTCGCGGGCCACCGCCACCAGCTCCGCGGTCATGTGTTCGGGCAGCCGGACCTCGCCGGCGGGCGTCGAGACCTGCACCGACGGTGTCGCGAGCAGCTGCAGCGCGGCACGGAGGTCGGTCGTCCCGTTCGCGCTCGGCCGCGTCGGCTCGGTGGTGACCAGCGCCCGCAGCGCGATCTCCTGTTCACCGGCCAGTTTCGCCAGCTCGGCGGCCTCCCCGCCGAATTCGGCGCCGCGTTTGCGTACCCGCGCGAGCACCTGCAGGACGCTGTCGTGGATCGAGCGGGCGAGCCGCTCCCGTTCGGCCGTCGCGGCCTCCATGCGCAACGCCCTGGTCAGCGCGTCCGCGGACCGGCGCGCCATGGTCGCGGCCAGCCCGATCACGAACCCGCTCGCGGTCAGCAGGAAGCCGTCCCGCGCGACGTCGACGTCGAACCGCCAGCGCACCAGCCCGGTGACCACCGAGACCACCAGCCCGGCGAGCACCCCGCCGAGCGCGCCGAACCGCGTCCCGGCGGCCGCGGGCGGGACCGCCGCCCACACCGTCGTGAGGAGCGGGGTGTTGGCGTCGAACTGCGCGGTGGACAGGACCCACGCCGACGTGAACATGAGGACGACCGTCAGCGCGAGATCGACGACGACCAGCCACGGCCAGCGTGTCGACGGCCGTGCGTAGAACAGGCTGCTGAGCACCGTCCACGCCGTCATCACGCCGAACGCGGCCCACGCGAGCCACTGCTTCGCGTAGCCGTCGTAGTGGACGATGAACGAGCCGAGTGCGAAGAGCAGCGTCGTCACGCGAAGCACGATCACCCCGCGCCACAGCGGCGTCACGGGGTCCCGCGTGCCCAGCGCCGAGACGGCTCGCCAGAGCGGGGTGTTCGTCATGACTCCGTTTTGGCCGCTTCCTCGTTGTCGTTCGGCTGCGCCGCCTGATCCCGCAGGACGTCGACCTCGTCCGGATCGGGATCCCGTTCGTGCAGCAGCGACCGGATGCCGGCGTTGAGCACCGCGAGCAGCGGCACCGACAGCAGCGCCCCGGCGATCCCGGCGGTCACGAGGCCCGCGGTGATCGCGAGCACCACGGCGAGCGGATGCAGCTTGACCGCGCGGCCGAGCAGGATCGGCTGCAGCACGTGGCTCTCCAGCTGCATGACGCCGATGACGATGGCCAGCACGATCAGCGCGCCGACGACACCCTTCGTCACCAGCGCGATCAGCACCGCGACCGCGCCCGCGATCACGGCGCCGATGATCGGGATGAAGGCGCCGAGGAAGACCAGCGTCGCCAGCGGGATCACCAGCGGGACACCGACGATCGCCAGCCCGACGCCGATGCCGACCGCGTCGACGACGGCCACCGCCGCCGTCGCGCGCACGTAGCTGACCAGCGAGGCGAACCCGCGCCGCCCGGCGACGTCGACCCGGTTGCGCACCCGGCCGGGCACGCCGAGGACGAGGAACTTCCAGATCTGGTCGCCGCCGGAGAGGAAGAAGATGAGGATGAACAGCGTCAGGATGAAGCCGGTGACGATCTCGCCGACCGTGCCCGCCGTGGTGAGCGCGGTGGTGGTGATCGACGCCTGGTTGTTCTGCAGGAAGCCGATCGCCTGGTTGATGAACTCCTGGATCTGCTCCTGGCGCAGGTGCAGCGGTCCGTCGATGAGCCAGGTCTTGATCTGGTTGAGGCTCTCCGTCAGCTGCTTCTGCAGTTCCGGCAGGCCGGAGGAGAACTGCGCGACGACGAACGTCAGCAGCCCGCCGAGGACCGCGAGCCCGGCGATCAGCACGATCCCGGCCGCCAGCCCGCGCGGGAACTTCAGCGCCTGCAGCTTGGAGACCGCGGGCGCGAGCAGCGCGGCCAGCAGCAGCGCGATCGAGAGCGGGATGACGACCACCGACAGGTAGCCGATGAGGAACACGATGACGTAGAGCGCGGCGATCACCACGATGAAGCGCCACGACAGCGCCGCGCCGATCCGCAGGCCGCGGGGCACCACGTTGGTGACGTCTTCGGTGGACTCGGAGAGAAACGGGTTCGCCGGGTCGGATTCCGGCTGTTTGCGCTGGGGCTCGCTCACTGGCTCACCGTATCGGTCCGGGACGGCGTTCTTGAACATTCCGGGCGACGCGCACGGGTCGAATTCCCCCGAAGCGACGCTTGACACACCGCCGGTCCATCGACTCCGGAGTAACCCGGCCCCGCCAGCCTTGATCACTTATCGTGATATCGAGCTACACCGTGTGTTCTTCACACGATCGTGCGATCAAGGTGCTCCTGGCTCGCTTTGTCCTTCCGCCCTTTGCTTACCTCGGTTCCGCAACCACCGACGGCATACCGACACGGCAGGAGACCGAGTGACGAACGCGGCGAAGAACGAGGGGCGGGGCGCGGCGCGCTTCGGCCGTCTCGCTTCGCGTGCGCTGTTCGTTCTCGGCGGCGCCGTCGCCGGTTCCGCCGCCGCGTGGGCCGTGTCCGGTGCTTCCGCTTCGGCCGACATCGCCCCGGTGGTCTCCGCTCCCGAAACGAGCGTCACCCCGGTCACCGATGCCACCGTGGCCGGGCTCAACGACGTTTCACACGGCGCGGGCAAGTTCTCCGGCGATGTCGCCGGAGCGATGTGCGGCGACAACCAGCAGCAAGCCACCACGTGGTCGATGCCGGGCAAGAACGGGTCGAAGCACCACTGCGGCGACATCCGCGCCGACCGGCACGAGGTCTCCACCCGCGTCAGCGACGCGGTCACCGACTTCGCCGACAACTCGGTGGTCACCCCGGTCAAGCGGACCCTCGGCGCCGTCGAGCACATCGTGCGCAAGCCGCAGGACACCCGTCAGGTGCTGGACGAGACGTTCGCCCCGTCGCCCGACTTCGGCCGCAAGGTCTGGGACCTCCTCGACCCGCAGGGGCACGGCGACCTCGTCCCGGGCCTCCCGGTCAGTGGCGGTCCGGTCGACCCGAAGTCCCCGCTGGACACCATCGGCGCCGGCGACCAGGTCACCGACTTCGCGCAGCTGGCGACGACCCAGTTCCCCGCTTCCTCCGAGACCTTCCTCCCGATGCCGGCCGTCGTGCAGCAGCACGACGCCTCCGCCCAGGACGAAGACTTTTCTTTCCGTGACGGACACCGCGGCGATTACCCGCGTCCGCTCACCCCGGCGCCGCTTCCCGTCGCGCCTTCCATCCCGACTGTCCCCGGTGGCGGCAACGCTCCCGGTGGTCACCTCGACGGCCTGACCCACGGCGTTCCCGCCTGGCTCGTCACCGCCGTCGAGCGTTCCCTGACCGGCTACTCGCTGGCAGGCACGCGGTACATGCCGCTCACCCCGGGCTCGCAGCCCGGTGTCACTCCCGACTGAACACCTCCCTCCGCGGGGTAGCCGACGCGCCTCACGCCTCCCGATTCCGGGCTTGGCTTCGCGTCCGCTCCTGATCCCCCGCGAAACGGCGGTGCGCTTTTTTGCGCCCGCATTCGCTCCACCCCCCTCTGGTGCCGCTTCCAAGGCACCTCCTCGAACCCGAAAGGGAACCCGAAATGAAGGAGAACAACCCCATGCAATCCTGGGCAAAGCGCGGACTCCAGACCGCGTTGGTCACGGGTGGGCTGTTGATGCTGGGTACCGGCATCGCTTCGGCTGACGAACAGGTCAACCCCGACACCCCGGCCTCCCCGCTCGACGCGAACGTCACCGTTCCCATCGAGATCGACAACAACGCCGTTGGCACGCCCCTCGGCCAGCTCGACGTCCCCGGCTACAAGGGCGAGGTCAGCACCAAGGCCGTCACCAAGCCCGTCTCGGACGCGCTCGACGGTGTCACGTCGCCCGGCAGCAGCAGCGACGGAATCGGCGGAGGGCTTCCCCAGCTCTCGAACAAGGGCGCCGTGCCCGCGCCGCTGTCCGCCAAGGACTCGTCCCGTCAGGTCAGCGGTGGACTGACCGGTGGTGGGTTCACCACCACGGACGACATCCTCAAGGGCAACAAGGTCGTCGGTGACGTCGTCGTCCCGATCCAGATCGTCGACAACGCCATCGGCGTGATCGGCGACGCCGAGGTCGAGGGTGGGAACCACCAGCAGACCTGGTCGCACAACCAGGACGTCGAGACCACCGGTGAGGACTCCAGCCTCGCCGGGAACGTCGTGTCCCTGGACTGGGCGCTGCCCGTGCAGATCGCCGGCAACGGCGGCGGGCTCGCCGGCGGTACCGGTCGCGTGGTCGGCGGTTCCGCCAGCCAGAGCACCACCGAGACCGGCAACATCACCACCGACGGCGAGGGCTCCGCCCTGTCCGGCAACGTGGTGGCAGGCCAGCTCGCCACCCCGGTCCAGGTCACCGGCAACGCCGCTTCCTGGATCATCGGCAACGCCAACAGCTCCGGCTACGAGGCCGAGACCGACGCCACCTCCGGTGGCTGGGTCGAGACCGACGGTGACGACTCCGCCCTCGGCGGCAACGTCGCCGCGGTGCCGGTCGCGCTGCCCGCGAAGGTGAACGACAACGCCGCCGCTGTGCACGGTTCGCTCGCGAACTCGAACAGCAGCTCCTCGGCGGACGCGCAGGCCGGCGACACCACGCCCGGCTGGAGCAACGTTCCCAGCTACGTCCAGACCTCCGGTGAGGACTCGGCCCTCGCGGGTAACGCGATCGTGCCGCAGACCGCGGACGTCGCGAACGTCGGCGGCGTGGCCGCCAGCTGGGTCGGCCTCGCCAACACCGGCAAGGACGGCGGCACCAGCCACTCCAGCGTCGTCGACGCCGGTGGCTTCGTCAGCACCGAGGGCGAAGGCTCCACGGGCGGCGGCAACATCGTCGACCCGGCCGTGGCGGCCCCGGTCGAGGTGACCTGCATCGCGGGCACCTACATCGGCAACGTGTCCTCGACCTCGTGCGAGAACACCGTCGACGCAAACGCCGGCAACGGCAGCCACACCAACGGTGACGACTCCACCCTCGCGGGCAACATCGTCAACACCCAGGCCGCGCTGGCCCCCGAGGTCTACGGCGTCGGTGGCTCGCACATCGGACAGGCCGTCGCCGAGGCGACCGAGACCAAGACCGTGACCGCCGGCGGGTACGACGGCACCACGGGCAACGACTCGTCCGGCTCGGGCAACATCGTCCAGGTCCCGGCCGCGGTTCCGGCCGAGGTCTTCGGCGTCGGTGGCTCGTTCATCGGCCAGGGCTCCGGCTCGGCCGACGAGACCAAGGTCGTCTCCGGTGGCGGCGGCGGGAACACCGCCGACGACAACGGCTTCCTGAGCTCCAACCTGGCGACCGTGCCGGCTTCGCTGCCGGTGCAGGCGTTCGGGATCGGCGGCGCGCTCGCCGGTCAGGGCCACGGTGGCGCCGACGGCGACACCACCTCCAACGCGGGCGGCGACGTCCACGCGACCGGTGACGGTGGCGCGGGCGCGGGCAACCTGGTCTACGGCCCGGTCTCCCTGCCGGTCCAGGCGCACAACTTCGCCGCGGTGCTGGGCGGAATCGCGTCGGGCGAGGGCTCGAACCTGACCGACTCGTCGGCTGGTGGCGACGCCACCGCCAACGGTGAAGAAGGCGCGCTGGCGGGCAACATCGTCCAGACGCCGGTCGGCGGCACGGTCCCGGTGACCGGGCTCGGCGTGGCCGGTGCGGGCATCGCCAAGGGCAACAGCCTGAACGACGTCATGTCGGCGGCCGGCGGCGACGCCACCACCACCGGTGACAACGGCGCGGTCGCGGGCAACATCATCGGCGCGCAGGCGCTGCCGATCGTGCCCGTCACCCACGACGCCATCGCGGCGGCGGGCATCGCCGACGCCGAGGGCCTCGACACCATCGACGGCACCTCGGGCGGCGACGTCGAGACCTCGGGCCTCGACGGATCGCTGTCGGGCAACATCCTCGACATCCCGGTCGCGGCCGTTCCGGAGGTGTTCGGCGACGCCATCGCGGCGGCCGGCGGCGTCTCCGAGACGAACGCGGACAGCGTGATCGACGGACAGGCCGGCGGCGACAGCATCACGGACGGCAGCGGAGAGGCCCTTTCCGGCTTCAACCTGCACCACCCGCTGGTGTTCTCGATCCCGCTGAACGAGCTCGAGATCCCGGTGCTGGCCATCGCGGACGAGAACTCGACCGACGACACCGAGATCAACGACGCGGACTACACCCGCGCCTTCACCGACTCGGTCGGTTCGGAAATGCCGATCGACGCGCTCCCCGCGCTGCCCTTCGGCAGCCTGCCCACCACGCCGGCTCGCGCCGACGCTCCGCAGCTGGGTGGCGTTCTCGCCGGTGTGTCCGCTCTGAAGGGTCTGACGTCGCTCCCGACTCAGATGCCGAAGGCGGACCTGCCCGCGCTGCCCGTCACCCCGGCGCTGCCCGGTGTCCCGGCCCTGCCGAAGACCCCGGCCCTGCCCGGTGACGCCGCTCGTGCGGACGCCCCGAAGCTCGCGCAGCTCCCGGCGCTGACCGCGCTGCCGATCGCCGGTGGCCTGCCGGTGGCGCTGCCCACCGCGGGTGGCCTGCCGACCGCCGGTGCCCTGCCGGTGGCTCTGCCCACCGCGGGCGCTCTCCCCACGGCCGGCGCCCTGCCGACCGCGGGCACGCTGCCGGTGCAGCTGCCCACCGCGGGCACCCTGCCCGTCGTGAGCGGCACCCCGGCGATGCCGACCACGCAGGTCCCGGCTCTGGCGGGCGTCGACTCGTCGCCGCTGAGCATGTTCCAGCGTTTCATCGGCACCCTGACCGGCAAGAAGTTCCACACCATGTGAACCTGCCAGTCGGCTAGCGCCAACTGATCGAAGAAGCGGGCCCGGGAGACTTTCTCCCGGGCCCGCTTTGTCGTGGTCACGACATCGTGAACAGCGCGTCCTGGGCGGCGCCCATCGCGGTCAGCACCGCACCCTCCAGCACCCCGCTCCCGCCGACGGTCCCCGCCCGCACCTCGGTCCGCAGCGGCGAGATCTCCGCGAGCCGCCGGCTCACCCTGGCCGCCAGTGCGTCGCCACCGGCGCGGCCGACTTCGCCGCCGAGCACGACACAGCCCGGGTCCAGTACCGCGGTGATCGCGGCGGTGCCGATCGCGATCCGCTCGGCGACGATCTCCAGGAATTCCTCGGCCTCCGCGTCGATCGCGTACCCGACAGCGGCTTCGGCCGCTTCGGCGTTATCGGCCGACGAAGCGGGAAGGCCGTGCGCGCGGGCGAGTTCGCAGATCGCCGCGCTGCCCGCCAGGGTGTGGAAGCCGCCGTCGCAGTCGGTCGACGTCGGGAGCCTGCCGGGTCCCAGCATCGGCAGGAACCCGATCTCCCCCGCGCCGCCCGACGCGCCCCGCCGCAGCGAACCGTCGAGGACGACGGCCGCGCCGACACCGAAGCCGAGCCACAGCAGCACGAACGTCTCCCGGTCGCGGGCGGCGCCGAGCCGTTGTTCGGCCGCGGCCGCGAGGTTGACCTCGTTCTCCAGCAGCACCGGGACACCCAGCCGCCGCCGGAGCTCGTCGACGAGTTTCCCGTGCCACGCGGGCAGTCCCCCGGCGGGCCGCAGTCCGCCGGTCGCCGGGTCGACCAGGCCGGGAGCACCGACGGCGATCGTGTGCAGCCCGGTCGCGCCCGCTTCGGCCGCGGTGGTCTTCAGCAGCGCGATCGCCCGCTCGACGGCCGCGTCGGTGTCGACGTCCAGTTCGAACGGCAGCGAGGCTTCGGCGCGAGTCCGGCCGAGCAGATCGGCGACCGAAACGGCGACGCCGTGGGTGCGGACGTCGAGCCCGGCGAGGTACGCGCGATCGGCGACGATGCCGTACAGCTTCGCGTTCGGCCCGCGGCGTTCGGCGCCCGCTTCGCCGACGATCTCGATCAGCCCGGCGTCCTGCAGCCGTTCGACGAGGTCGGCGACGGTCGGCCGGGAAAGCCCGGTCGACGTCTTGAGCTGGGCGGCCGTCAGCGGGCCCTCGCGTTGGAGCAGGTCGAGGGCCAGGCGGTCGTTGATGGCCCGCGCGGTGCTCGGGGAGGCGGACGGCATCCGGATGACACTCACCGGCAGATCCTCCCAGAATTAATTATCAGGTTCCCTTCCTGATAGTTTACGCTGACGCCGTCGAGTTGTCTCATGGACCTTGGGGGCCCAGTGACCAATACAGTGGAAACCGTCGGCGGGCCGACGCGGCGGGTGCGGCAGGCGCGGGTCGCCATCGCCGCCATCTTCGCCGTGCACGGCGCGGTGACCGGCAGTTTCGCCACCCGGATCCCGTGGATCCAGGAACACGCGGGGATCAGCGCGGGTCAGCTCGGCCTCGCGCTCGCCTTCCCCGCCATCGGTGCTTCGCTCACCATGCCGCTCGCCGCGCGGATCGGGCACCGGCTCGGCGGCAGGCAAGGCCTCCGGATCCTGCTCGCGTACTGGACGTTGGCGCTGATCCTCCCCGCGCTGGCGGGGAACCTCGTCACCCTGTGCGTCGCGTTGTTCGTCATGGGTACCGCGGCGGGCACGTCGGACGTGCTGATGAACGCCCTCGGCGTCGACGTCGAGGAGAGGATGGGCAAGTCGGTGATGTCGGGGCTGCACGGCATGTGGACCACGGGCGCGCTCGTCGGATCCGCCGCCGGAGCGCTCGCCGCGCACGCCGCGCTGGACGCCCGGGTGCACCTGGCGATCGCGTCCGCCGTGCTCACCATCGCCGGACTGCTCATCTGTCAGGGCGTTTTCGACGTCCGCAGCGCACCCGACGAGCACCCGCCGCCGAGGTTCACGTTGCCGCCGAAGTCGGCCGTCATCATCGGCGCCGTCGCGTTCTGCGCCGTCTTCGCCGAAGGGGCGAGCCTCGACTGGTCCGCCGTCTACCTGCGGGACGTCCTCGGCACGTCGCCCGGGATCGCGGCGGCCTCGACCACCGCGTTCACCTGCACGATGGCGGTCGCCCGCCTCTCCGGCGACGCGCTGGTCAGGCGCTTCGGCTCGGTCAACACGGTCCGCGCGGGCGGCGTTCTCGCGACGGCAGGCGGCCTCCTGGTGGTACTGGCCGCGCATCCGGTGATGGCGCTGGCCGGATTCGGGTTGATCGGACTCGGGGTCTCCGTCGTCGTCCCGCTCGCCTTCGCCGCGGCCGGACGCAGCGGGCCGACGCCGAGCCAGTCGATCGCGGGCGTCGCGACCATCACCTACTCCTCCGGGCTCGTCGCGCCGTCGCTGATCGGCGGCATCGCCGACCTGACGTCGCTGACGGTGTCCTTCGGGCTGGTCACGCTGCTCGCGCTCGGCCTGATCGCGGGCGCCGGGGTGCTCCGAACCCGCTAGCCGAACTGGAGGGAACGCTTGGCGAGGCCGTGCCAGTAGCCGTCGATGACGGTCTCGCCCTTCCCTTCGGAGGAACTCGCGCCGAGCGAGACGAACAGCGGGGCGAAGTGCTCGATCCTGGGGTGCGCGAGGGCTGCGGCGGGTGCCTTGTGCTGGAAGTCCAGCAGTGCGTCGAGGTCGCCTTCGCGCAGGGTTTCCGCACCCCAGTGGTCGAATTCGCTCGACCACGACGGCGGCGCGCCGTCGGTGCCGTCGGTCTGGCCCAGCGCGCTCAGGTTGTGGGTGAAGAAGCCGCTGCCGATGATCAGCACACCCTCGTCGCGCAGTGGCGCGAGCTTGCGGCCGAGGTCGAACAGCTCGCGCGGGTCCAGCGACGGCATGGACACCTGGAGCACCGGGATGTCGGCGTCCGGGTACATCTCCACCAGCGGGACGTACGCGCCGTGGTCGAGGCCGCGATCGGGCGCGTCGTGGACCGGAGTCTGCGTCGAGCGAAGGAGTTTCCGCACCTTGTCCGCCAGCTCGGGAGCGCCGGGCGCGGCGTATTTCACCTGGTAGAAGCGATCGGGGAAACCCCAGAAGTCGTAGACCAGCGGCACCGTCGTGGTGGCGCCGAGGGTCAGCGGCGCCTCTTCCCAGTGCGCGGAGACGACGAGGATCGCCTTCGGCTTTTCGAGTTCGGCCGACCAGCCGGCGAGCTGGCGGGTCCAGGTGGCGTCGTCGGCGAGCGGCGGCGCGCCGTGGCTGAGGTAAAGCACCGGGGTCATGTCAGCTCCAGGTGTTTGAACTTTCAACTACCAGGATAGACGACGCCGCGGTGTTCCGCGTTATTCCCGCGCGAGGTTCACCGCCATGCGTTCCAGGACGCCGACCGTCGTCCGGTAGTCGTCGTCGCTGATGCCCGCGGTCGCGCGTGCGCGGAACTTGCCCACCTCGGTCTTGAGGCGAAGGTGCGCCTGTCTTCCGGCGGGAGTCAGGCCGCCTTCGTCGTCGACCCAGCCGCGAGTCCGCAGGTCGGCGACGGCCTCCTGTGCTCCCTCGAACGGTGACAGTGCTTCGGCGATCGGGGCCCCGCTGTCGATCGTGTTCAGTGCTTGCCAATGACGGCGGGTCAGCGCTTCGCCGGAGAGGACCCGATCGAGGGAGGATTCGAGGGCCTGGTGAAGGTGGGCGAACCAGAATCCGATGGGCTTCATGGATACTCCTTCATGTAGACGGCAACTACATGTAAAAGTACATGCATTTGGTGAGGATGGGCATGACGGACGCCGTGGCCGACGTGGAACGCGCGATGATCGCCATCCGGCGGAGCCAGGCGAGGCGCTCGCTCTCGAAGCTCGCCCGCGACCGCGCCGAAACGATGCCCGACCAGGCGGTGCAGGGGCTTCTCGACGCCGTCGAGGCGGCCGAAGAGAGCGGCGAGCCGGGCACGGTGACCAGCCTCGCGGCGGCGTTGAGCATCGACCAGCCGCGCGCGAGCCGTCTGGTCGCGCGGGCCGTCGAGGGTGGCTTCCTCCGGCGTGAAGCCGATCAGCGGGACGGCCGCCGCGCCGTCCTGGTCCTCACCGGGAGCGGACGTGACGAGGTGACGCGGATGCACGAATTCCGCCGCTCGGTGTTCGCCGAGGCGATGGCGGACTGGCCGGACGACGACCGCCGCGAGTTCGCCCGGCTGCTGACCGCGTTCGTCCGGAACTACGGCGCGCTCGGCGAGAAGTAGTTCACCAGGTTGCCGTCGGGGTCGCGGAACAGCAGGGACCGGTTCCCCCACGGCATCGTGGTCGGCTTCTGCACGATTTCGGCCAGACCCGCCAGCCGTTCGTACTCCCGGTCGACGTCCTCGACCTGGAATTCGAGGATCGCGGTCCGGTTGGACTCCGGCACCGCGGCAGTCGTCGTTTTGGCACTGCCGATCGCCAAGGTGCACGACGGGCCGACGAGTTCGGCGAACTGCTCGGCGGGCCTTCGCGCTTCGAGGCCGGTCACCTGCTCGTAGAACTCGGCGAGGCGGGCGACGTCGTGGGTGATGATCCGGACGGAGACGAACTGCACGGCGGGTCCTTTCGGGCTGGAAAAGCGGAACACCGGCCACGCTAGGAGCAATACCGGGCAGAATCCGCCCGGTATTCTTCCCGGTGTGACCCGGCCCATCGCCCGTGTGCTCGCCCTGCTGGAGATCCTCCAGAGCGGCGGCACCCGCACCGTCGCCGAGCTCGCTGAGCGGCTCGACGTCGACGAACGCACCGTCCGCCGGTATGTCGAACACCTCCTCGACCTGGACATCCCGGTCCGTTCGGTGCGCGGCCGGTATGGCGGATACCGCCTCGCCCCCGGCTACCGGATGCCGCCGCTGATGCTCACCGACGAGGAGGCCCTGGCCGTCCTGCTCGGCCTGGTCGCGGGACGGCGAGCCGGCCTGATCACCACGTCGGTCGCGGCCGCCGAGAGCGCGGTCGCGAAAGTGCGCCGCGTGCTGCCCGAAGCACTGGGACGTCGGCTGGACGCGCTGCTGGAGGCCGCCGACTTCACCTCGCCCGCCCGGGAAACCCTGTCGGCCGAGGCCGAAGTGCTGCTCACCGTCGCGGAAGCGGCGCGGGATCGCCGCCCGGTCGGACTCGCGTACCTCGCCGGTCACGGCGGGGCCAGCGAACGCGTCGTCCATCCTTACGGCGTCGTCGCGCATTCCGGGCGGTGGTACCTGACCGGTTTCGACTCGGCCAGCGGCGAGGTGCGCACCTTCCGCGTCGACAGGATCAAGTCGGCCGAGGCGCGGGCCGGGACTTTCGAGGTGCCCGCCGGATTCGACCCGGCCGAGCGAGTGCTGACCGCTCTCGCCGAGACGCCGCACCGGCACGACGTCTCCGTGCGGATCCAGGCGACGCCCGAGCGGATCCGCGCCGTCCTCCCGCCGTCCGTGGCCGTCCTGGAAGCCGACGGCGACTGGGTGCGTGCCCGGATCCGGGCCCAGCGGCTCGACTGGATCCCGCCCCTGCTCGCCGCCCTCGACCGGCCGTTCGTGATCGAGCGGCCTGACGACCTTCGTGACCTGGTCAGCGCGCTGGCAGGCCGGCTGGCAGCGCGGGCTCGGGAAGTGTGAGCGCCGAATGCGCGGGCTCTTCCGCGTCTTCGGGCAGCGCCGAAAGGTCACGCAACGCGGCATTGCGCTGCTCCAGGGCCTCGGCCGTACTCGGGAACATGGTGGCGCCCCCGTCGGTGACCAGCGCCTGGTTCAGCCGCACGAACTCCCTGATGCTTCCTTCGTAGGCGGCGAACGCCTCCGTGTGGTCGGCCGTCATGGCCAGCTCGCGGGCCAGCATGTAGGCGCCGACCAGTGCGAGGCTCGACCCCTGTCCGGTGAGGAACGACGGGGCGTGCGCGGCGTCGCCGACCAGGGCGACCCGGCCGCTGGACCAGCGCGGCAGGTGGATCTGGCTCACGACGTCGAAGAAGAGGTCGTCGGCGTTCCGCATGGTGTCGACCATGAGCGGGACGTGCCATCCGTCCCCGGCGAAGACCGAGGCGACCAGGTCGCGCTGCGTGGCGGGATCCCGGAAGGCGTCGAAGGGCGGTTCGGGGCGGGCGAAGTTCAGGAAGCCGTGCAGTTCGTCGCCGTCCCCGACGGCGTAGAGCACCGCGGCCCTGCCGGGCTTGTTCCAGAGGAGGCCCTCGTGTGAGAGCCCGAAGTCGTTTCGCATGGTGAAGCCCGCGAAGCAGTAGCCGATGTAGTGGTGGAACTGCTCCTCGGGACCGAAGACCAGGGCGCGGGTGTTCGAGTGCAGGCCGTCGGCGCCCACGACGAGGTCGAAGGAGCGTTCGATCCCGCTGCGGAAACGCACGTCCACGCCGTCGGCCCGCTGGTCAAGAGTGTCGATGGAGTCGTTGAAGAGGAACTCGACGTCGTCGCGGACCGTGTCGTAGAGGGCCGACGTGAGGTCCCCGCGGCGTACCTCGATGTCGCGGCCCTCCACTCCGCCCGCCACCGCGTCGGGCCTGAGCGAGGCGATTTTCTCGCCGTCGGCGTCGAGGAAGGTGAGTCTGCGGGTGTGGATATGGGCCTCCCGCAGCTGGGGAAGGATCCCCATGTGCCGGACGACGTCGAGAGCGGTACCGCGGACGTCGATGGGATAGCCGCCCCCGCGCACCGCGTCCGCCTTCTCGACGACCGTGACGTCGAAGCCGTAGCGGTGCAGCCAGTACGCGAGTGCCGGGCCCGCGATGCTGGCGCCGGAGATCAGGACGGTGCTCATGAGTGCTCCTTGGATAGGTAACTTAGGTATCCTTATGGGCTCAAGACGACTATATACCTAACTTAGGTATCTTTGTGAGGCGTGATGGACGACACAGGTTCACCGGAGCTCGACCTGATGGCGGTGCTCCCCCGGCTCACGCAGCTCAGCACCGTGCTCAACCGGAGCCGGCTGGGCGAGCGTGCGATGGAAAGTGCCGGGATCACCCTCGACCGGCCCGCGATGACGGTGCTGGTCACGCTGCACATGGCCGACCGGCCGCTGCGGGTCGGCGAGATCGCCGACCGCATGCACGTCGTCGGGCCGCATGTCACCCGTCATCTCAACGGGCTCGAGCGGCGAGGTCTGGTCGTCCGGGTCGCGGATCCCGAGGATCAGCGGGCGCGCCTGATCGAGCTGACCCCGGACGGGAAGGTGATCCCCGATCGGTACCTGCGGACCCTGCTCGGCTGGTTCGGCGACGCCCTGACCCACTGGTCCGAGGAGGACCGCAAGACCTTCGGCAGCCTCCTCGGACGGTTCGTCGACGACCTCACCGCCCGGCTCGAGGTCGTCGACGACGAGTAGCCCTCAGTTCTTGCCGCAGAACACCGTCTTGAGGAGCTTGTCCAGCGCCGCAGGGAACGCCGCGTCACTGACGGTGGCCCCGGAGGTGACCGAGGCGGTCATCGTCTTGCGGCCGTCGGGGGTGCTGTACATCAGTGCCCCGTAGCCGTTGTTGCTGCCGTTGTGGCTGAGGACGATGCCGCCGCAGTCCGGTCCCAGGTCCTTCGAGAACTGTCCGAGGCCGTAGAAGCCGAAGAGGCTTTCGCTCTGCGGGTGCGTCTTGCGCATCTCGGTCAGCAGCCAGGCCGGGAGGAGTTTGCCGTTCTGGAGTGCCGCGAAGTACGTCTGGAGATCCTTGGTCGTCGAAATCATGTCCCCGGCGCTGGAGATCCAGGACGGGTTCTGGTGCGTGACGTCGAGCGTCTTCTGCTGACCGGCGTCGTCATAGGTGTAGTAGGCGTGGGCGTAGGGCTTGGGCATCCCCGACCACGCCCCCGGCGACAGGGTGTCCCGCAGCTTCAGCGGCCGCAGGATCCGCCGGTCCAGTTCGTCGGCGAAGGAGCGGCCGGTGAGCGCTTCGACCAGCAGCCTGAGCACGACGTAGTTGGTGTTGGAGTAGCTCCAGCTCGCGCCAGGCTCGAACCGGGGCGGCTTGGACAGCGACAGCCGGACCAGCTCCTCCGGCTGGTAGGTGTGGAAGCGCCGGTCCACCCATTCCTGGCCCATCCACGGGATCCCGGGCACGACCGTCCCGTCCGGGAAGTACTCGCCGGTGTGGTTGAACAGCCCGCTGGTGTGCTGCAACAGCATCCGCGCCGTGATCCGGCGGTCGAAGCCGAAGCGGGGCAGGAAACCCGCCACCGGGGTGTCGAGCCCGACCCGGCCCTCGGCGACCAGTTGCAACACCAGGGTCGCGGTGAAGTTCTTCGAAGTGCTGCCGACGCGGAAGTGTCCGTCGGTCGGCGGTTTCGCGGTCCCGCCCAGCTCGCGCACCCCGGCGCTGCCGGTCCATTCGCCGCGCTGGTCACGAACCCGTAGCTGCATCCCGGCGAACCCGTTGTCGACGAACTCCTGGACGGCCTGTCGCAGCTCCGGGCGATCCTGCCCGGCGGAGGCCGTCGACACGGTGACGCCCGCTAGCAGCGTGGCGGCCACCGCAGTGACGCCGGCTCGCCGGATGAACTTGGTACCCCTCAGTGAAGTGCTCATGGCGACTACGTTCGCGGGCCGCGCTGACACGGGGCAGTCACGCCGCTGACATCAGCGTGAGAGGCGGGCCTCGATGGCTCCGGATAGGGCTCGAGCGCGGCTTTGCCAGCGGTCGCGCCGAGCCTTCGGCCTCGCGGATCTGGTCGGCCGATGAGAGTCGACCGCATCCTGACTGTCCACAGGGGACACTTCCGGCGAGTAAATGTCCGATTGATGCCCATGTGCACGCTTTGCAAGGAGGGTCGTGAGTGGTAATGCGGGTTCTAACCTTCTTTATCACTCACGACCCTCTCAAAAACCGCACATATAATCATTAATCGGACATTCGGCTGGCAGAGAGTGTTCCCTGTGGACACTCGGGAAACGGTTGGCGCCCGCTGGCCGGTCCGGAACCACGCCGCGAAGGCCGCCCTTGCCACTCACGAGACCCCACGCAACTTTGAGGAACGATCGTTCTTGACTGATCGTTCCTCAAAAAGCTAACCTCGGGGCATGGGCAGGCGAAGGGCGTTCGACGAGGACGAGGTGGTGCGTGCCGCCGTGGGATTGTTCGGTGGCCGCGCGTACGACGGGGTGTCCATCGACGACCTCGTCGCCCACCTCGGCGTGCACCGCAACAGCCTGTACAAGACGTTCGGCAGCAAACGCGGCCTCTACCTGGTCGCCCTGCGCCGCCACCTCGCCGACGACGTCCACCCCCTGGCCGAAGCACTCGCCGCGGCGACGGACGCGGCGACCGCGTTGCGGCTCGTCACGTCGGCCGACCTCGATCTGCTGCTGCTCGCGGCGGTCGAACGGGCACCGGCCGACGAGGAGGTGGCCGCCGAGGTGGCCACGGCGCTGGCCGTCGTCGACCAGGCGATCGCCGACGCGCTCGGCATCTCCACCGCCCTGGCCGCCGCCGTCACGGCCGCCGCACTGGGCCTCCGCCTGCGCGGTGACCCCGAAGGTGCCGGCAGCGCGCTGACCCAACGCCTCGATCCTCTCGACTGACAAGGAAACAGACATGGCACTGGTCACCATCGACGGCGACGAACTCGTAGTCGTGATCGAAGGTCTCGACAAGCTCTGGGCCTTCAAGAGCAGCCTGACCATCCCGCTGGCCAACGTCCGCGGCGCGACCGCGGATCCCGGCATCGCCGCCGACCCCAAGGGAATCCGGGCGCCGGGTGCCCACTTGCCCGGCGTGATCACGGCGGGCACGTTCCACCTCGACGGCGAAAAGGTCTTCTGGGACGTCAAGAACCCGTCGAAGGCCGTGGTGATCGAACTCGCCGACGAGCGCTACACCCGGCTGGTCCTCCAGGTCGACGACCCGCGCGAGACCGTCGCGCTGGTCGAAAACGCCCTGCGCTGAAGGGTCTCATCGGCTTTGACATGTTGATCTTCTGTCACCTGCGACTTTGTTTGCTGTCGTGACATTTCTTCGGCGGAGTGCGTGGAACAGCCGTCCTCCGGCTTGACGTTGAGCGCGCTCCAGGTCCTAGCGTCGGTGGCGTTCGTCAGCCTTCGAGGTATCGCCCGGTCGGCCGGGCAGGAGGAGTGTCCGCGCATGATCACCCGAACCAAGCTCGGCTCGCCCGGTCTCACCGTCAGCGCGATGGGCCTGGGGTGCATGGGGATGAGCGAGAGCTACGGCGCCGCCGACTGGGACGGCGGCCTGGCCACCATCGACCGGGCCCTGGAGCTGGGTGTCACGTTCCTGGACACCGCCGACGCCTACGGCACCGGGCACAACGAGGTGCTGGTGGGCCGGGCCATCCACGGCCACCGGGAGCAGGTGCAGCTGGCCACCAAGTTCGGCATCGACCGCAGCGCCGGCGACCGGGCGCGTCGCATCCGCGGTGCCCGGGACTTCGTGCTGCGATCCTGCGACGCCTCGCTGCTGCGGCTGGGTGTCGACGTGATCGACCTGTACTACGCCCACCGTCCGCCCCAGGACGTGGAGATCGAGGAGACCGTCGGGGCGATGGCCGAGCTGGTCGAGGCGGGCAAGGTCCGGCATCTGGGCCTGTCCGAGGTCGACGGCGACCTGCTGCGCCGGGCGCACGCGGTGCACCCGATCACCGCGGTGCAGAGCGAGTACTCACTGTGGACCCGCGACGTCGAGGCAGTGATCCCGGTGATGGCCGAGCTGGGGGTCGGGCTGGTGCCGTACTCGCCGCTGGGGCGGGGGTTCCTGACCGGCAGACTGGACCGCTCCACACTGGGCGAGAAGGACTTCCGGCGCACCAACCCCCGCTTCGCCGGCGAGGCGGGCGAGGCCAACGAGAAGATCGCGCAGACCGTGCGCGAGGTGGCCGACCGGCTGGGTGCCACCCCGGCCCAGGTAGCGCTGGCCTGGGTGTACGCCCAGGCCGAGCGGCTCGGGGTGGCGGTGGCGACTATTCCGGGCACCCGCAGCCCGGCCCGGTTGGAGCAGAACGCGGCCGCGCTGGAGCTCATCCTGGACGCCGAGGCGCTGGCCGCGCTGGCTCCGCTGAGCGACCAGGTGATGGGTGAGCGCTACACCCCCGCGCACACCGCTGAGGTCGCTCGGGGTTAGCCGACGGGCTCGACGCGAACGACGTCCAGGATCATGCCCCGGAGCCCGGGGCGATCTCGCCCTAGTCGTGCGACAGGTCGACGAACCGGCTGTAGTGCAGCTGGTGCGCGACGGTGATCGTCGCCGTCGGCCCGGCACGGTGCTTCGCGATGATCAGGTCCGCTTCACCCGCGCGCGGGTCGTCCCGCTCCCAGGCGTCCGGCCGGTTGACCAGGATGACGAGGTCGGCGTCCTGCTCCAGTGAGCCGGACTCACGGAGGTCGGACAGCATCGGGCGTTTGTCGGTCCGCTGCTCGGGACCACGGTTCAGCTGGCTGATCGCGATCACCGGGACCTCGATCTCCTTCGCCAGCAGCTTCATCTGCCGCGAGAACTCCGAGACTTCCTGCTGCCGCGACTCGACGCGCTTGCCCGAGCTCATCAGCTGGAGATAGTCGAGGACGACGAGCTTGAGGTCGTTGCGCTGTTTCAGCCGCCGGGCCTTCGCGCGGATCTCCATCATCGTCATGTTCGGCGAGTCGTCGACGAACAGAGGCGCTTCGGAGACCTCGCTCATCCGCCGCGCGAGCCGCGTCCAGTCGTCGTCGGACATCTTGCCACCGCGCATGTCCGCCAGGCGGATCCGAGCCTCGGCCGAGAGCATGCGCATGACGATCTCGGTCCTGCTCATTTCCAGCGAGAAGATGACGCTGGTCAGGCCGTGCTTGATGGACGCGGAGCGGGCGAAGTCCAGACCCAGGGTCGATTTGCCGACACCGGGACGCGCCGCGACGATGATCATCTGGCCAGGGTGCAGCCCGTTGGTCAGATCGTCGAAGTCCGCAAACCCGGTGGGGATGCCCTGCGACTGCCCGCCGCGTGACGCGAT
Source organism: Amycolatopsis sp. BJA-103 (assembly GCF_002849735.1). Taxonomy (GTDB): domain Bacteria; phylum Actinomycetota; class Actinomycetes; order Mycobacteriales; family Pseudonocardiaceae; genus Amycolatopsis. The sequence goes on along the minus strand of NZ_CP017780.1, from coordinate 7,624,695 downwards.
CGCGTCGATCTCGTCCATGGTCGGCTGGAGCAGTTCTTCCAGCGCGACGTAGTCCTCGGTGGTGCGCCGCTCGGTGACGTCGTAGATCGCGGCCTGCGCGCGGTCGACCACCTCGTCGATGTTCGCGCCGTCGGCCGCGGCCGCGCCGTAGCCGTACTGCACGATCCGCGTGCCCGCCTCGACCAGGCGCCGCAGCACCGCCTTCTCGGAGACGATCTCCGCGTAGTACCCGGCGTTCGCCGCCGTCGGCACCGTCGCGATCAGGGTGTGCAGGTACGGGGCGCCGCCGACACGGCCGAGTTCGCCGCGGCGTTCCAGTTCGGCGGAGACGGTGATCGGGTCGGCGGGTTCGCCTCGCCCGTAGAGGTCGAGGATGACGTCGTAGACGGCCTGGTGCGCCGGCTTGTAGAAGTCGTCGGGGCCGAGTGCTTCGATGACGTCGGCGACGGCGTCCTTCGACAGCAGCATGCCGCCGAGCACGGACTGCTCGGCCGCGATGTCCTGCGGCGGCTGGCGGTCGTATTCCCCGCCACGCGGACCGGGGTCGCTGGGACCCGGGTCGGACTCCGCGTACATCGGATTGCGGTCGTCGGTCAGCGCCACCGCTGCTGCCACCTCCTCAAGCATCGAACACGCGTTCGATTATGCCAGAATTTCCCCGGTCGGTCCGCCTGTGCCCACCGGCCGCCCTCCCTCGGCCCCCGGTGCTCCCCTTCGGCCGGAAGAACGCCACTGTGCGTACCGGCCAATCGGGCACGGTAGGCCCCCCGAAAGGACCAGCGCAATTTCGCCTGGGGACCGCCCTGTGGACAACCTGGGGATGACTGCGGGCATCCCTTCACAGGTGGCCCAAAGCCTGTGTACAACTTGTGGGCAACGCTGGAGCGGTCTGACAAAAGCGCTGGTCAAACCCTGTGGAGACACTGTGGAGAACTTTCTTCAACTCCGTGCGGCGTGTCGGGCAAAACCGGTCGTTCGGCGTGTCGCACGGGGGCGCACAGAGGTGCCCTGTGGATGAATACTACGGAGCGTAGAGCCATGACCCGGTGGGCTGAACGGCGTGGAATTCAGGACGCGAACAACCTGCCCTGTGCGCTCCGTAGTCGTTCTCCGAGAACCTGCTGGTCGGCGGGTGTGAAGGCGATCCGAGGCTCGCCACTCCCCGGTATCTCTTCGGTCAGCCACCGGCCCTCGGTCGTATCGATGTAGTTCACCGGGCGTTCGATCCGCTGCCGCGCGCCGCTCCGGCCGCGGGCGGCGACGTACAGGCTGCCGCTCCCCAATCGGCGCAACGCGAGGATGCGGCGAAGCTCGTCGGCCTCCTGGCTGCCGGCGCTCTGCCGTCCGCTGCGAAGCACCTCAAAGCCCTCGTCCTGCGCCGTCGACGACGAGCGCGAAGCCTCGACCTGACTCTTCGGGACGGCCACAGGACGACCGCGTCCCGGTGCGAGCTTCGGAATCTGGTCGAGGAACTCGGTGAGCAGTTCTTCGGGGCGCGCCGAAGCGAGCGCGACACCGTCGTGCTCACTGTGGCGGGCGAGGACGAAGCCCTCCCCGCCGGCGCTTCCCGCGAGCACGGTGAAGCTCAGCGCCTTGCCCTCGAACCCGCCGTCGACCCAGCCGTAGTACTCCAGGGACGGCCTGGCGATCGCTTCGAGCGTCGCCTTGAACCCGGGATGCAGGCCCCGCGCACCGAAGAGGCCCTGGCTCGCCAGTTCCTCGTTGGTCCGCTCGTCCTCGGCCCGCTGCGCGTCCTCGTCGTACCAGGTCGGTGTCTCCGACAGGATCGTGTGCGGCTCGCCGCCGCGGCGGCGGATCAGCGTGATGAGGGTGCCGGTCGTGATGGTGACCTGCTTGTCCAGCACCGGAACTGCCCCCTAGTCGTTCTTGGTCGTCCAGCCCGGAACAAGACAAGCCGGGCGCGGCCCCAATCTTGGCACGCGCCCGGCTCGCCTGTTCGTATTACTCCCCGATCACCGGCGGTGCGGTGAGTTCGTCGGTTCCGAAGATCTCGTTGGGGTCGTCGCCGACGAGGAACTTGGAGCTGCGCTCCTCGTCCTCGGCACCCTTCCCCTTGGCGCCACCGGCTCCCATACCGCCCATGCCGCCCATCATTCCGCCCGCGCCGCGACCCGCTCCGGCACCGGCGCCCGCCGCGCCGCCGCCCATACCGGCACCGCCCATCGCGCCCGCGCTGCCGGGCATGGCCGCGCCACTCCCGCTGCCGGGTCCGAACCCGCCGCCACCGGGGCCGAAGCCACCACCGTCCGGGCCGAAGCCGCCCGCGCCGGGGATGTCGGTGCCGCCGAAACCGCCGCCACCGCCTCCGCCGCCACTCGGGCCGAAGCCTCCGGCGCCGGGGATCTTCGGCGGGGTGAAGCCGGACGCGCTCGTCCCGTCGTCCCAGCCGGGCGGCTTGTAGTTGCTGCCGGGGATGTTCGGGTTGTACTGCCCGCCGGGCAGGTTCGAGCCCGGCAGGTTCGACCCGGGGAGGTTCGATCCTGGAAAGTTCGACCCGGGCATGTTGCTGCCCGGCAGGTTCGAACCGGGCAGGTTCGAGCCCGGCGTGCCGATGCCCGGCATGTTCGAACCGGGGACGCTCGGCATCCCGCCGGGCGGCATCGAACCGGGCGGCGTCGAGATCCCCGGCATGCCGTTGTTCCCGTTGCGGTCGCCCTGGCCGCCGCCGTCCTTGTCCTTGTCGTTACCGCCGCCGCCGCCGTTGACGTCGACGTTCGACTTCTGCCCCTCCATCTTGTTGTAGGTGGGCAGACCCTTGCCGTTCTCGGAACTGGCCTTGAAGTACTCGTTGAACGCATCGACGTTCGCCTGACCCTTGGAGTTGTAGTCCCGGATCGCGCGGTCGGTGTCGGTGGTCCACGGGGTGATCGAGTTGATCAGGTTGTTCTTCGGCGGGTCCTTCGGGACCTGCTGCACCTTCGCCTTCACGGTGGTGAACGCGGTGTTCTGCTCGCCGAGGTACTTGTCGGAGTCCGCCAGCTTCTTGCCGGAGTCGTCCATCCACACACGCAGCGGATGCGCGCCGGACTGCTGCGCGGCTTCGGCGCTCTTACCGGTCCAGGCGGCGTCCATCTCCTTCGACAGGTTGTCGATGGTGGTCAGCCTGTCCTGGTAACCGGCCTTGAGCCGGGTGGCCGCGGCCTGCCCCTCCTGGATCGACCCGGTGCCCGGACCGGTGACGATCTTCTCCCAGATGTTGTAGCAGTCGATCTTGCGATCGCCGCCCGACGCTTCGAAGTCGCCGGATTTCGTGGTCGCCAGGTTGTAGGCCGAGTATCCGGCGATGATCGGCAGCAGGAACACGCGTCAGCCCTCCTTCAACGTCTCGATCATCGCTTCCCCCACTTTGAGCGCGACGGGGCACGGATCGCTCGCGCCGGGCCCGTTGTCGTACTGCACCAGGATGTTGACGGCCAGCTGGTCGGTCACGCCGACGAAGAGGCCGCATTTGCCGCTCTTGCGGCCGTCGAGCGCCGCGGCGTACACCGCCGGGTATCCGGCGACCTCGGTCGTCTCGAAGTAGGCGTCGTTGGCCTTCGTGTCGTAGACGTCGCTGAGGCCGTTCTTGTTCGCGAGCACCGGGCTGATCTCGATCTGGTTCAGCCGGTCGTCCGCGGCGAAGATCGAGCAACCGGGTCCGGCGCTCGTGGTCCGCCGCTCGCCTTCGCCGAGACCGAGCTCGGACCGCTTCGCCGCCGAGAGCGCGGCGCACGCGTCGCTCTCGATCGACGAGGTCTTCAGAGGGTTCGACACCTTGGGCGCGGAGCCGGACGAGCCGCTCGACGCGCTCGGAGAGCCTGTCGTGTACGACGGCTCCGAGGTGGTGGCGGTGCCGTTCCTGGTGCCGGAACAGCCGGCGAGCAGCGCACCGGCGGCGAGGAAGAGAACGAGGGAACGTCGCATCACACGGCCTTGTGCTTGTTGAGCGAGGCCTGCGTCTCGGCTTCGTTCGTGGCGATCTTCTGCTTCGCGGTGGTCAGCTGGTCGATGTAGTTCTTGACGTAGTCCTGCATCTTCTGGTTCTGCTCCAGGAACGCCTTGCCCGACGGGTTGGCCAGCTTCTCCCAGTCGCCGCTCGCGAACTCCTTGCCGGGCGCCTTGACGTTCGCCATCAGGTTCGCGTCGGCGTAGTCCCTCTTGAGCTCGACCTGCAGGTCCGTCCACTTCTTGATGATGCCGTCGATCTTGTCCTTGTCGAAGGCGAACCCGCCGCCACCTCCGCCCGACGTCGAGGGCGCCTTGTCCGGATTGGCCGGCGCGGACACCGTGACCTTCTCCTGCCGGTTCTGCTCGGCGTTGCTGTCGTAAGCCATTGGTTCCAGATCCCCTTTTGAGTCCCCGTGCCTCAAATGTCGAGTCTCATAATGCCTTGATCCCCCGTCAAGGGCTCAGACGCAGCCCGCGGCGGCCGGGTTCCGCGGAAAGCAAAGGGCGGGACACCTCCGCGAAGGAGACGTCCCGCCCTTTGACGAAAGCGGTGTTACTTGGCCTTGACCTCGAGCCGCACGTCGACGCGGACGTCGGGGTGCAGACGGGCGCCGACCGAGTGCTTGCCCACGGTCTTGATGTGGTCCTTCAGCTCGATGACGCGCTTGTCGAGCAGCGGGCCACCCGCGGCCTTGATCGCGTCCACGATCTCGGCGGTGGTGATCGAACCGAAGAGCTTCTTCGAGCCCTCGGCCGCCTTGCCGCTCAGCTGGATGGCGCCGAGGCCCTCCAGGGTCGCCTTGATCTCCTTGGCGTGGTCGAGGTCGCGGATGCGACGGCTCTCCTGCGCCCGCTTGATCGTGCGCACGTTCTTCTCCGCGCCCTTGGTGGCCACGATGGCGTAGCCGCGGGGGAGCAGGTAGTTGCGTGCGTAGCCGTCCTTGACCTCGACGATGTCGCCGGGTCCACCGAGGTTGGCGACGTCGGTGGTGAGAATGATCTTCGCCATTGACGTGCCTCCTTAGCGTGCGGTCGAGGTGTAGGGCAGCAGCGCCATTTCGCGGGAGTTCTTGACCGCGATGGCGATGTCACGCTGGTGCTGGCTGCAGTTGCCGGTGACCCGGCGGGCACGGATCTTCCCGCGGTCGGAGATGTACTTCCGAAGCAGGTTGGTGTCCTTGTAGTCGATGTTCTCCGGGCGGCCCTTCTTCTCGGCCTTGCAGAACACGCAGACCTTCTTCTTGGGCTTGCGGATGGGTGGCTTGGCCACGGTTCTACTCCTGAATTCCTACGTAGTGGTTGTGTCGAGGCGACTCGCGGGCCGGAGCCCGCGGCGGACGCCTGGCTAGAAGGGCGGCTCGTCGGAGAAGCCGCCGCCACCGCCGCCGCCACCGGCGGGCGGAGCGGAGCCCCACGGGTCGTCGGCGGGCGGGCCGCTCTGGCCACCACCGCCGCCGCCACCGAAGCCGCCGCCTCCACCGCCACCGGTGCCACGGCTGACCTTGTTCACCTTGGCGGTGGCGTAACGCAGCGAGGGGCCGATTTCATCGACCTCGAGCTCGACGACGGTGCGCTTCTCGCCTTCCTTGGTCTCGAAAGACCGCTGCTTGAGGCGCCCCTGCACGACGACTCGCGCGCCGCGGGTCAGCGACTCGGCGACGTTCTCGGCCGCCTGACGCCAGATGTTGCAGCGCAGGAACAGGGCCTCGCCGTCCTTCCACTCACCGGACTGCTTGTCCAGCGTGCGCGGGGTGGACGCGACCGTGAAGTTCGCGACCGCCGCACCGGAAGGGGTGAAGCGAAGCTCCGGGTCGGACGTGAGGTTGCCGATCACCGTGATGACGGTGTCTCCAGCCATCGGGAAAGTCCTTCGGCTCAGGCCTTGGCGGCGACGGCAGCGGCGCGCTTGATCTCGCGGCGCATGACCTTGGTGCGGAGCACGGTCTCCTGCAGCGAGAGCTGACGGTCCAGCTCCTTCACCGCTTCGAAGCTGGAGTTCAGGTCGAGGAGCGCGTAGATGCCCTCGGCGTGCTTCTTGATCTCGTAGGAGAGCCGGCGACGGCCCCAGACGTCGACCTTCTCGACGCTTCCGCCCGAAGTGCGGATGACGTTGAGGAAAGTGTCCAGCGTGGGGGCGACCGTGCGCTCGTCGAGCGTGGGGTCAAGGATGACCATTACCTCGTAATGGCGTGACACAACCACTCACCTCCTATGGGCTCGCGGTCACGGACTGTCCGTGACAGGAGGGTTTGTCCAGGTAAGAGTACCTGGCGGCTTCCGGCGGTCCCGAGCGGGCGTCAGGAGACGCGGCGCAGGACCCAGGTGCGGACCAGCGCGGCGGTCACGCCGGCGAGCACGAGGACCGCGAGCAGCATCGGCAGCTGGACGTCGCCACCGGGCAGGCCGTCGGTCGCGAGCGCCTCGGCGTTGCCCGCGTTGCGGACGTCGGTGCCCTGCCCGGCCTGGCCGTCGGCACCGGGGACGCCGTACTGCGGGCCACCCTCACCGGGAAGCGGGCTGTTGGCCGGGTAACGCACGCCCGGCGCCACCGCGACACCCGGCTGCGCGACCGGCAGGTTGCCGTATTCGCGCGGCGGGGCGTAGCCGGTGCCGTTGCTGCCGCCGGGGAGCAGGTTCGGGGAGGACGGGACGCCGTTGGAGCCGCCGCCGTTGCCGCCCTGCTGCGGGGCGGTGGTGCCGGGGGTGGGCAGCGTCGGCGCGACGTAGTTCGTCGCGACCGTGGTCAGGCCACAGCTCCCGGCCACCTTGTGCGCGATGGTGTCCAGCGTCTTGTCCGGGTTGAGGCCGAGGCCCCAGGACTTGGTCTCCTTGACCGCCTGCCGTACGGCCGCACCGATCGTCTTGCCGTCGATCGTGCCGCCCGCGGAGCTCGGGACGGAGCCGACGGAGATGGTGTTGACCTTGGCGATGTCGTTCGCGGCGACGTCGTAGAGGGCGAGCGTGCCCGCTTCCTTCGCACCCGCGCGCACCAGTTCCTTGACCGACGAGCCGGTGATCGCGACGGTGTCGTTCATCCCGCCGTTGACGGTGCCGCCGCAGGCGTTCGCCAGCGTGGTGGCGGCCGAGGCGGTGCCCGCCGTCAGGAGCGCGCCACCGGTGACCATGGTCGCGAGTGCGGTGACGGTGAGCGCCTTGCGGGTGGTCTGCCAGATGGTGGTCTTCCGCACGAGCGCGATCCTCCGGGTCGGTGGGGGCGTCAGGCAGTGCATCAGGTTTTCACCAGAGAGAAAAGCACTACCAACGGGGATAACGAGGGAGTGACCAGAAAGATACTAGGCGGTAGGACTAACTTGTAGCGGCCATTCGGCGGAGTACCCAGGTGCGAACCAGGCCCGCGCTGACTCCGGAGAGTGCCAAAACGGCGATCAGCAGCGGCAGTTTCCCGTCTTGAGTGAATCCGTCGCTCACCCTCGGTAGCGCCTCGGCCTGTCCCGCATTCTGGACGTCCGGATTACCGGCGGTGTTCTCACCCTCGGCGGCGAGGCCGAACTGCGGCGTGTAGCCCGGGATCTGGCCGCCGTACCGCAGTCCGGGCGAGGGGCTGAAGAGACCGGCCATCGCCATCGGGATGGAGCTGTAGTCGCGCATCGGGGCGTAGCCCGTGCTGGCGCCCCAGGGGAGGCCACCGAAGTTCGGGGTGAAGGTGCCGGGCAGCAGCGGACTGTTCGCCGCCGGGATGCTGCCCACCGGGTTCCCGCCCTGCGCCGGGGCGCCGGGTCCGCCGGTCTGCGGGCCGCCGGTGCCGGGCGTACCGGTGCCGGGCTTCTCGGGTGCGGGCTTGCCGCCGGGCGCTGGTTTGCCCGCGCCGGTCAGGGCGTCGTGGGTACCGGTGACGGCGCCGGTCAGCGCTTCGGCGGCGGGTTCGCCGATGACCGGGACCGGCGCGATCACGGCGTTCACCACGGTCACCGTCACCTTGCAGACCGTGCCGAGCAGCGCGTTGATCGTGCCGGTGAGGATTCCGGAGACCGGGCCGGCGTGGCCGAGGTCGAGTGGGATGCCGAGCAACGGCGTCTTCCCGAGGATCTTGTCGCCGGTCTTCGCGGTCACCGAACCGCCGCAGACGGCGGTCTTGGTCTCGGCGGCGGCGGCCGTGCCGGGCATGGCAAGGGCGGCCGAGCCCGCGAGAATGAAGGCCGAGGCACCCAGGGCTGTCGCCCTCCGTGTCCGTTCGCGCATGCCTTCGACTCCTCCGTCGTCGGGTTCACCTACCTGCCCAACGACGCTAATGGAGACAAGTAACGCCCGCTCACTCGAAGAGGTCAGGCATTCGAGTGGAAGCGGGCGTCACTGACGGTGAAGATCAGGCGGGCTTGCCCCGCAGCCAGGCTCGGACCAGCGCCGCGGCGACGACGGCCAGCGCCAGCACCGCGAGCAGCAACGGCAGCTTGGCCGGGGCGACCGGCGCCTGGACGGCCTGCGCGTTGCCGGTGTCCTTCTCGTCGACGGTGGGCGGCACCTCGCCGGGGATGATCTCGGTGATCACCGGCGCTTGGACGAAGTTCCCGGGCAGCAGCGCCGCGTTGCTGATGACACCCGCGATCGAGTCGCCGCCGATACCGGTGGAGGAACCCGGGCCGGTTTCGACGGGGAGTTCGCTGCCCGGTCCGCCCGGCTGACCCGGCTTCGGAGGCTGGGGCTGCGGCGGGTTCGGCCCGGGGTTCGGCGGTTCGGGCTCGGGCTCGGGGTCCGGACCTGGATCGGGCGGGATGGGGAGTTCGTCGACGACGCCCTGCGTCAGGTTGCCGACCGCGTTCACCACACCCTGCGCGGGCGGGCAGACACCCTTCGCGACGAGGTCGCCGACCGCGTTGTCGGTGAGGCCGGTGGCCTTGACCAAGTCCCCGACCGGCAGTGAGAGCAGCGGCTTCTTGCCCTGGGCCGTCTTGGCCTTCGAGTCCAAACCGACCGTCAGCGCCTCGGGCGAGTTGAGCGGCGCGGCCGCGTCGAGAACGAGGCCGTCCGCGGTCTCCCCGTTCTGGAGTGTCGCGGCGCATTTGCCGGAAAGGGTCGGATTCGGCTCGGCGGCCATCGCGGCCATCGGGAACGCGAGTCCGGCCGATACCGAAAGTGCGAAACCCAATGCCGTGATCCGCCCGGCAGTCTTCCCCATCGAGTTCGTCCTCCGCCCCTCAAGACCCAACGCGGTTTTAACGGAACGCGCTCACGCTACCCCACGAGCGTGACGAACCTGGGCCGCGCCGGGGAAAAAGCGACGAGGGTAGTTTGCTGGCATGAAAATCGGTGCCCATGTCCGCGACGACGACCCCCTCTCCGCGGTCGCCGAACGCGAGGCCGAGGTCCTCCAGTTCTTCCTTTCCGACCCGCAGGGCTGGAAGGCTCCCAAACCCCATCCGCACGGCGAAGCCATCAAAGAGTCGCCGGTCGAGGTGTTCATCCACTCGCCGTACCTGATCAACGTGGCGTCGTTGAACAACCGCATCCGCATCCCGTCGCGGAAGAACGTCACCCAGCACGCGAACGGCGCGGCCGAGATCGGCGCGAAAGGGCTCGTCGTGCACGGCGGCCACGTCGGTTCTTCGGAAGACGTCGAAGACGGCCTCGTCAACTGGCGCAAGCTTTTCGAGCGTGAACAGGAGAAGGGCGGCTTCGCCGTGCCGATCCTGATCGAGAACACCGCCGGCGGCGACAGCGCGATGACCCGCGACCTCGACACGATCGCCCGGCTCTGGGACAAGGTCGGCGAATTCGGCGCGGGCTTCTGTTTCGACACCTGCCACGCGTACGCGGCGGGCTGGGACCTGACCGAGGCGGTCAAGAAGGTCAAGGCCATCACCGGCCGGATCGACCTGGTGCACCTCAACAACTCGCGCGACGAGTTCGGTTCCACGCGGGACCGGCACGCCAACATCGTCGGCGGCGACGGCACGATCGACCCCGAGGTGCTGGCCGCGGTCGCCGCCGAGGCGGGCGCCCCGGTGATCGTCGAGACCCCGGCCGACGGCCAGGCCGCCGACATCGCCTACGTCCGCGAGCGCGTCGCCTCCGCCTGACCCTCCCGCGTTTGGTCCTCTAGATGCGTTCCACCACATTTAAGAGGACTAAATGCGGGACAAGGCAAAGGCGTCGTCCCCGGGCCTGGTGACTGTGTGGATTTTGGGACATCTGACGTCCCGAAATCCACACAGTCCCGCCTCACCTACCCGATCGCCATAGCGCCAGTCCGCCTGAGGGGATGTTGCGAAGGGCGCACGCCGTCCGGACTGGCGCGGGGTCGTCAGTCAGTCCTCGTCTTCGCGCTTCCGCCGTCGCATCTCGGCACGCGCGGCGAGCATGGTGCGCTGCTCGACCATCTGGGACAGGAGCGACGCGGCGTCGCGCAGGGCTTCCCGGGTGTCGAGCTCGTAGTCGTAATCCGACGACTGGTAGCGGGCCCACGCCAGCTCGGTGTCGGTGCCGACCGCGGTCCTCCGCAGCCACTCCACCGTGGTGTCGATCATCGAATCCAGCTGGGCCGACCGCGCGTTCAGCCCGCTCGCCACGCCGTCTTCCGGTGGGAGCGCGAACGGGCTCGGTTCGTCGGCGGCCTCCCCCAGCATTTCCCGCACGGCGTCGTCGGTGAGCTCTTCGGCGTCACGCGGCAATCCCGCCGCGAGTTGCCACCGGCCGCCCGTGAAGCGCTCGACCATGATGATCGCGGAATACCCGTGCAACGTCGTCGTGCGGTGGACGACCGTGCCGTGCGCCAGGTGGAAGGCCATGCGCGCAGGCTACTCAAGCGGGAGGCTTTTCCCTCTCCAGTGGGAGGACCGGCCGGGCGCGGGGAGGAAGGCTCATTCCCATCAGGACGGTCCTGGTACTGGAGGGAAGCCATGAACATCAAGTCGAAGCTCGCCGCGGTCGCCGTGCTCGCCATCGCGGCGGGAACACTGGGGGCGACGCAGGCGAGTGCCGCGCCGGAGCGGGGTTCGGTCGTCTTGGGATCGGCGGGCGGACCGTTGACGTTCCCGGGCTACGACAACGAACCGGTCCGCTTCGACTTCGCCGCGTTCGGCGAACCCGGCAAGTCTTCGGGCCGGTTCCACGTGAATCATCTGACCAAGGACGGAAAACTCGTCGCCGACTTCGACGGCCGGGTCGACTGTGTCTCCCGCGCCGGCAACCTCGCCATCCTGACCGGCGTGATCGAACGCGCCGACATTCCCGGCCTCCCCGTGAACGTCGTCGGCCGCCGGGTCGGCTTCTCGGTGCAGGACGAGCCGCGCGGCCACGATCGGATCGGCTGGAGCTGGGCCTACGGCGGAATCGAGCACGACGTCCTGCCGTGCACCGGACCGGTGCCGTTCTTCCAGACGAGCACGGGCGGCTACACCGTCCGATGAAATCGGCTTGACCCTCTCGCCACGGGAGGGTCGAACCTGGTCCGCATGATCGAGAATCGGACCGTCTACCGGGCGGAGGACGGCGAGCACGTCGGCTACGTCGTCCCCGCGCCGGACACGCGCTGGCAGGCACTGACCGTTTTCGGCTACCCGCTCGGCGGGCCGGCCGCCTTCGACGACTCCGTCGCGTTGCTGGAGGCCGAAGGCCTGGCCGTGCTCGCCGAGCGCTGGTCGGTCAAGCACGGCGAGGACTGGGTCACCTGCCGCCTCGTCGAGACGTCACCCGAAGCGGTCGTCGTCCAGATCAACGACTTCGGTGCCGAGGACTTCGGCAAGAATCTCAGGCTGGAACGTCCTGGACCTGACGTGTTGAAGCGCGTTTGACGTCAGGAGCGCCATCGAGGAAGCCGCCCACCGGATCGTCGTCACCGGCGAGGCGGACGGGGTCGGTCCGCGGCCGGTAGATGTCGCGGACCACCAGCGCGCACAGGCCGATCACCGCGAGGTCGCGGACGACGACGGTGCCGAGGAACCAGTCCTCGGGCAGGCCTTTGTGGTCGACGCCGAGGTAGTACATCATCCGCGGCGCCCAGACGAGCGCGTCGATGACCATCCAGCCGAGCAGCAGCCGCCAGCGCGGGATCGCGAGGACCGCCAGCGGCACCAGCCACAGCGAGTACTGCGGGCTCCACACCTTGTTGGTCAGCAGGAACGCGGCCACCACCAGGAAGGCCAGCTGCCCGAGCCGCGGACGGCGCGGTGCCTTCAGTGCGACGTACCCGATGCCGGCGCAGGCGGCGAGGAACAGCACCGCGACGACGGTGTTGAGCACGACCGGTGTCTGGCCCGCGGTGAGTTTCCCGTCGAAACCGGCCCAGCCGGACAGGTGGGAGAACACGTTGTAGAGCGAGTCCGGATCCATCGGGCGCGTCGTGTTGAGCCGGAAGAACTCCCACCAGCCGGTCGGCGCGGCGAGCGCGAACGGGACGTTGACCACCACGAACGTCGCCGCGGCGAGCCCGGCGGTGAGTGCCCAGTGTTTGACCTTGCCCGCGCGCAGGCACAGGAAGAACAACGGGATGAGCAGGAGCAGCGGATACAGCTTCGCCGCCGCGCCGAGACCGAGCAGGAAACCCGCGATCTCGGGCCGCTTCCGGGCCCAGGCGAGCAGCGCGGTCGCGGTGAACGCGGTCGCGATGGCGTCGAAGTTGGTGAAGGTGTGCACCAGCACCAGCGGCGAGATCGCCACCAGCACCGCGTCCCATGGCCGGCGTTTCAACGACCGGCCGGTCGCCCACACCGTGACGAGCCAGGCCAGCGCGAGCCAGAGCGCCGAGATGTTGAAGTAGACGGCGACCGGGAGCGCGCCGGGCAGCCAGCCCGATTCCGCGATCGAGAGCCAGGCCTCGGTGAGCTTCGCGTTGATCCACTGGAACAGCCCGGTCGCGACCGGGTACTCCATGTACCGCGTGGTCTCCTTCGCCGTTCCCGCGTCCTCGGTCCACGAAGTCACGTACGGGAAGGTTTCGGGATCGTTCAGCCGCTCGGAACTGTAGAGCGGGATGATGTCCGAATAGCACATCGCGACGAACGGGCGGCCCGCCCGCCAGTCGAGCTGGTTCGTGCCGGAGTCGTCGGTGTACTGCTGGATGCAGGACGCCTTGCCGAACCACGAGAGCAGCAGCGCGAGGCAGGCCAGCAGCAGCCCGACCCGCTGCGGCGACCAGAACCAGTGCCGCCCCACGGCCGCGTGCTCGCCGAGCGGGCCGCCGATCGGCCGGGTGGCCGCGGCCACGAGCGGTTCGTTCCAGCTCGGGATGACCCGCTCGCCCGGGGTGAGGGACAGCGGGGTCTCGCGCTCCGGCGGGGTCGTCTGGTCGGACACGTGGCGGATGTTAGCGCCTATCCGGGTGACCCTCCGGTGATATCGCCGCTGTCGTAGAACCCGGCGAGTACCTCGGCCGCCGCGCCGAACGCGACGACGTCGTCGCCCATCTCGTCGAGATCGACCTGGATTCGTTGCCAGTGCGGCAAAGGCAGCAGTTCCCGGAGCCGCGCGGCGACCGTGTCGCGGTACACCTCCGGCTCCTCGCGGACCGAACGCCCGGTCAGCACGACACGTTCGAGGTCGAGGATCTGGACGAGGTCGGCGAGCCCGATCCCCAGCAGCCCCGCCGCCTCCTCCGTGGTCGCCGCCGCGTTGTGCAGCACCTCGACGCAGCCGCGGCGCCCGCACGCGCAGCGCGGTCCGTCGAAGGCGAGGGTCGTATGCCCGAATTCACCCGCGTTGGTGCGCGGCCCGCGGTACAGCCTGCCGTCGATCAGCAGGCCGACGCCGATCCCGGTGCCGACGAGCACGACGGCGGTCGCGGCCCGGTCGCCCTCCGGCCAGTGCTGGGCGAAGGCGGCGGCGTTGGTGTTCTTGTCGAGCCGCACGGGCAGGCCGGTGCGCTTCGCGAGCAGGTCGCGCAGGGGGACGTGGTGCCAGCCCGGCATGTTCGTGGCGTCCCGGACCACGCCTTCGTGGTGGTCGAGCGGGCCGACACTGCCGACGCCGAGGCCGAGCACGCGTTCACGCTCGATGCCGTCGAGCAGTGCTTCCGTCGCTTCACCCAGCGCGGAAACGGCCTGGTCAGGGGTGAATCCCGGCGACAGCGGCCCGCCTTCCGAAGCGACGATCTTCCCGGCCAGATCGGTCCGGACCACCCGGAAGGAGTCCCGGTCGAGCTGCGCGCCGAGCGCGTGCCGGGCGTCCGGGCGGATGCGCAGCAGCGTGCGCGGCTTGCCGACCCCGGCCGCGGGCTGGCGTTCCTCGTCCAGCAGGCCGGCTTCGAGCAGTTCGGGGACGATCTTCGAGACGGCTTGCTGTGTGAGCCGGGTGCGTTCCGCCAGCTCGACGCGGCTGAGCCCGCCCGCGCGCAGGATGTGCGTGAGCAGCAGTGCCCGATTGTGCTGGCGCAGCCCGCGCAGATTGACCCCGGTCTCCGGCATAGCGCGCATCCTGCCACGGCTGGCTGATTACGCAACACTGTTGTTTAATGGAGGCATGGCTGACTTGCGAGTGGGGATCTTCGGATACGGCATCGGCGGGCGCGTCTTCCACGCCCCGCTGATCAGCGCGACGCCGGGGCTGACCCCGGCCGCCATCGTCACCTCGAACCCGGACCGGGTCGGGCAGGCCAGCGCCGACTATCCGGCCGCCGACGTGCTGCCGGACGCGGACGCGCTGTTCGCGAAGGCGGCCGACCTGGACCTGGTCGTCGTCAGCACGCCGAACCGCACGCACGTCCCGCTCGCGCTTCGGGCGATCGAGGCAGGGCTGCCCGTCGTGGTCGACAAGCCTTTCGCGCCGACCGCGGCCGAAGCGGCGAAGGTCGTCGAGGCCGCGCAGGCCAACGGCGTCGGCCTGACGGTGTTCCAGAACCGCCGGTTCGACTCGGACTTCCTCACCGTCCGGAAGCTGCTCGACGCGGGCCGCCTCGGCGACGTCTTCCGCTTCGAATCACGCTACGACCGCTGGGTGCCGAAGCCGCGGGACAACTGGCGCGAGTTCGGTGATCCCGCGGAGGCGGGCGGGCTGCTCTACGACCTCGGCGCGCATATCGTCGACCAGGCGCTGCAGCTGTTCGGCCCGGTCGCGGAGGTCTACGCGGAAGTCGACAAGCGTCGTGACGGGGTCTCGGTCGACGACGACGTCTTCGTCGCCCTCCACCACACCAACGGCGTGCGCTCGCATCTGTGGGCGTCCGCGCTGGCGGGGACCCGGAACCCCCGGTTCCGCGTGCTCGGCGACAAGGCGACGTTCACCAAGTACGGCCTCGACGTCCAAGAGCCGCAGATCAAGGACGGGCTGCGGCCCGGTGACCCCGGCTGGGCGGTCGAGCCGCCGTCGGACGCCGGAAAGCTGGGCGTGAACGACGACGTCGAGACCGTGCCCACCGAGGTCGGCCGCTACGAGGACTTCTACGCGCAGGTGCGCGACGCGCTCCTAGGCAAGGGCGAGTTCCCGGTCGATCCCGCCTCCGCCGTCGAGGCGCTCCGGATCATCGAAGCCGCTCACCTTTCGGGTGCCGAACGGCGCGTCGTCACCCTCTGACCGGGGGGCTGAAGGGGACTTTCCCCGCATAGGACGTAGCAAAGGGGCCCTTCACCGCGTGACATGCGGTGAAGGGCCCCTTCAGCTATCCGTTGTCCCCTCTGCCGCCACCGCGGCCGGGACCGTTGCCGTTGCCTTCTTCCCCGTTGTTCTCACTGGACGAAGGCGGGTTCTTCGAGCTCGACGGCGGCTCCGTCTCCTCACTCCGCGAAGACTGCCCTGTCGACGGGCCCGTCGACGGCGTGCCGGTCTCGTTCGGGTCCTCGTTGTCGCCCGGCGGGGTCTGCGTCGACGGGACGGTGTTGTTGTCATCCCCGCCGATGATCTTGACCTTGTCGAAGCGCTCCCCCGGCTTGCCGTTCAGGTACAGCGAAAGGAACTTCTGCCAGATCGGCCCGGCGATCGTCGAACCGAAGATCGCCTTGCCGTTCTTGCCCTTCAGTGCCTTGTCGCCGTCGCCGCCGACCCACACCGCGGCCGAGATCGACGGCGTGTAGCCGACCATCCAGGTCTGCGAGTTGGAGTCCTTCGCCGACGCGGGCTCGCCCTGCCGGTAGGTGTGCTGCTGGGTTCCCGTCTTGCCCGCGCACTCGTGACCGTTGGGGCACTTGAGCTTCGAGAACGGGATGACACCCTTGAGCGACTCGGTGACGTTGCCCGCGATCTGCTTGCTCTTGTCGGAGTTGTCGGAGAAAGCGGGCTTCGCCTCCTCCGGAGCCGAGTACGCGGCCTCGTCCTGCGAGTTGGTCACCTTGGCGACGAAATGCCTGTTCCGCCGCTGGCCATCGCCCGCGAAGGTCGCGTACCCGGCGGCCATGTCCTCCGGGCTGACGGCCGTCTTGCCACCGCCGAGCGCGATGTTGTTGTCGGCGAACAGTTCGGAGGCGCCTTCGGGAGCGGGTTTGATCCCGGCGTCCTTGGCCGCCTGTGCCACCGGCCCGGGCTTGGTCACGTTCACGACCATGTCGTAGAACACCGTGTTCGCGGAGCGTTGCATCGCTTCGGACACCGTGCACTGCGCCGAACACGAGCTGCCGGGACCGGCGTTGCGGATCGTCTGCTTCCCGAACTGCCGGTTGTTGGACCCGTCGAACGTCGAGTTGATGCCGCCCTTGCCCATCTGCATGTACGCGGTGAGGTCGAACGGCTTCATCGACGACCCGGGGTTCTGCGGCGTGTTCGCCCAGTCCCGGCCCTTCTGGTCCTTGCCGTCGGGTCCCTTCACGATGGACGGGCCACCGTAGTACGCCTTCACCCCGCCGGTTTTGGGGTCGATCGCGACGAGCGCGTTGAGCAGGTTCTCGTCGGTCTGGCCCTTCATCCCGTCGGCGATCGCCTGTTCGGCCGCGGCCTGCGCCTTCGGGTCGATGGTCGTGTAGACCTTGTAGCCGCCCGTGTAATAGGCGCTGTCGGTGATGCCGTTCGCGGCCAGTTCTTCCTTGACCTTGTCGCGGATGAACGGGTTGACCACCCCGGCCTGTTCCTTGTCGGCCTGCGGCACCGGCGTCGGGAACTGCAGGTTCGCGCGGTCCGCGGCGGAGAGGAAACCGTTCTGCACCATCCGGTTCAGCGCGACGGTCCAGCGTTCGTTCGCGACCTTGGGGTTCTCCGAACGGCCGGGCTGCTGGATGAGGCCCGCGAGGAGCGCCGCTTCGGAAGCGTTCAGCTCGCCGGCGGGCTTGGCGAAGAACGCCTGCGCGGCCGATTCGATGCCGTACGCGCCGCGCCCGTAGTAGATGATGTTCAGGTACGCCGAGATGATGTCCTTCTTCTCGTACGTCTGGTTCATCTTGAAGGATTTGGCGAGTTCGGTCCATTTACGGGTGAGTGACGATTCGTCGTCCCCGCTGGCGACCTTGATGTACTGCTGGGAGATGGTCGAACCACCGCCCTTGCCCGCGGTCACCTGGTTGTAGACCGCGCGCAGGATGCCGCCGATGTCGAAGCCGGAGTTCGTCTCGAAGGAGGCGTCTTCGGTGGCGATGACGGCCTTCTTGACGATGTCCGGGATCTGCTCCGGCGTCAGGATCTGCCGGTTGCCACCCTTGGGCACGTCCTTGCCCATTTCGGTGTTGTCGGCGTAGTAGTACGTCACCGCTTGGCCCTGCGTCGCCGCGATCGACTGCGGCGAAGGGACGTCGACGTTGAAGTAGGTGATCACGAACGCGATCCCCGGGATGACGACGAACAGGCAGAACAGGGCGAGCAAGACCCGCCGGATCCGTCTCCACCGGCGTTTCTTGCGCTGCGCCGGGGTGAGGATCGGCTTCCCGTTTTCGTCGGTCTCCGGGGCGTACTGCTCGTCTTCGTACGGCTCTTCATAGCCGCGGTCGGCGTCGTACCGGTGCTCGGTGCCGTTGTGCTCGTGATGCGTGATGAGGTCCGGCTCGTGCTGCGGCGCGACCGGCGGTCGCTGCGAACGTCGCGGCTGCTGGGGCGGCGGCTGCTGGGGCGAACCCTGCCGCTGCCACGGTGCCTGCCCCGGTCCCTGCGGTCCGGGACCCTGTTGCTGCCCGTAACCCGGAGGAGGACCTCCGGCGGGGCGGCGGGGCGGTCCGGCCGGGCGTTGCGGACGACGGGCGGGGTCCGGGTCCTGACCTGGCCATCCGCCGTGGGGATCGTCGTTCACCTTGACGTCCTCCGAACCTTTCGTGGGTGAGCGCGGTCCTGCGGTCGCAGGTCTCCTTCTACCTAAGACGTATCAAATCGGTTCAGGTTCACCGGGGGCGACGAAAAAAGGTGTGCCGGGCAGCCTGCCCGGCACACCTTTTTCATGCGCTTCGCCCGGTCATCACGGATCTTCGCCGTTCGGGAACAACGGCTCCGAAGTCCCCGGCCCCGGCCTGGTCGGCTTCGTGGGCTTGGTCGGTTTCGTCGGCCAGCCGCCGGTTTCCGTCGGCTCGGTCGGCTCGGTGGGAATCGTCGGCGTCGGAGTGGTCGTCGGCGTCTCGGGCGGCGTCGACGTCTGCGGCGGCTTCGAGGCCGTCGTCGGCGGCACGTACCTGGCGTCCTTGCCGATCGGCTTGACGTTGTCGAACTTCTCCGACGGCTTGCCGGTCATGTACCGGGACATGAAGTCTTCCCAGATCGGACCCGCGATGGTCCGGCCGTAGACCGGCTTGCCGCTCTTGTCGTGCAGCGGCTTGTTGCCGTCGCCGCCGACCCACACCGAGGTCGAGATGGTCGGCGTGTAGCCCACCATCCAGGTCTGCGCGTTGCGGTCGCGGTAGCTGGCCGGGTCGCTGTCCTTGAAGTCGTACTGCTGCGTGCCGGTCTTGCCCGCGCAGTCGTGACCCTTCGGGCACTTCAGCTTCGAGTACGGGATGACCTCTTCGAGCGCGTCCGTGACGTTGCCGGCGATCTGCTTGCTCTTGTCGGCGTCGTCACTGAAGGCGGGAGAGCCCTTGGGGGCCGTCTCGTCGAACTCGACCTCGTCCTGGGAGTTGGCCAGCTTGGCGACGAAGTGCTGCTTCTGCCGGACGCCTTCACCGGCGAAGGTGGCGAAACCGGCCGCCATGTCCTCGGCCGTGGTGACCGTGCCACCACCGCCGAGGGCGATGTTGATGTCGGGGCTCAGCTTCGCCTTGCCGCCGTCGGCCTCCACCATCACGCCGGCTTCCTTCGCGGCCTTCGCCACCGGGTCGATCTTCGTCGCGTTGCGGACCATGTCGTAGAACACGGTGTTCGCGGAGACCTTCATCGCCTCGGCGACCGTGCATTGCGTACCGCAGTTGGAGCTCTCGCCCGCGTTCCGGATCGTGCGGCCGTCGAACTTCCGGTTGTTGGAGCCGTCGAACGTCTCGCCGAGTCCCTTGCCCATCTTGAGGAACGCGGTCAGGTCGAAGGCCTTGAACGCCGATCCGGGGTTGTGCGGCACGTTCGCCCAGTCGATGGCCTGGACGTCCTGGCCCTGCGCGTTCTTCGTCCAGTCCGGGCCGCCCCAGTAGGCGACCACACCGCCGGTCTTGGGATCGATCGCGACCAGCGCGTTCAGGATGTTCTCGTCCGTCTGGCCCTTCATCCCCTCGGCGACGGACTCCTCGGCCATCTTCTGCGCCTTGGGGTCGATCGTCGTGGTGATCTTGAAGCCGCCCTGGTGCAGCCGGTCCTGGTCGTAGCCGCGGGCCTCGAGCTCGTCGATCACGCGGTTGCGGATGTGCAGGCTCAGCGTCCCGGCGTCGTCGGCCTTCGCCTGAGCCTTCGGGATCGGCTTCGGATACTCGGCGGTGGCACGCTGACCCGGGTCGAGCCACTTGTTCGCCACCATCTGGTCCATCACGAAGTTCCAGCGCCTCTGCGCGTACGCGTCGTTCTCGGACTTGCTCGGGCCCTGGATCAGGCCGGCGAGCAAGGCGGCCTCGGACGCGCCGAGCTCCTTGGCGGGCTTCTTGAAGTAGGCCTGCGCGGCCGCTTCGATGCCGTTCGCGCCGCGACCGAAGTAGATGGTGTTGAGGTACGCGGTGATGATCTCCTCTTTGGACATCTGGTTGTTCATCTTGAAGGATTTGGCCAGCTCGGTCCATTTACGGGTGAGCGTCGGAGCCTCGTTGGCCGTGGCCTTCTTGATGTACTGCTGGGAGATCGTCGAACCGCCGCCCTGGCCGCCGGTGACGTTGTTGTAGACCGCGCGCAGGATGCCGCCGACGTCGAACCCGGAGTTGGTTTCGAACGACGAGTCCTCGGCCGCGTAAACGGCCTTCTTGACCGCGTCCGGGACGTCGCCCGGCTGAAGCAGGTACCGGCTGCCGCCGCTCGCGGGCGCGATCTTGCCCATCGGACTGCCGTCGGCGTACGTCAGCGTGATCGGCTGGCTCTGCAGGCTCGCGATGCTTTCCTGCGACGGGACGTCCACCAGGAAGTAGGTGATGACGAACGCGATCGCCGGCACCACGACGAACAGGCCGAACATCGAGTAGAGGACCCGGCGGATGATCCGCCAGCGGCGCTTTTTGCGCTGCTTCGGCGTGAGGACCTTCTTCTTGTCGCCGTCTTCGTCCTCGGCGGGCTCGTCTTTGTACTGATCGTCACCCTCGGCGCCGAGGGCCGAGCTTTCGTGACGATCGTCATAGCGATCGTCGTACGGGTCGTAGCCGTACGGGTCTTCGGTGCCGTTGTGCGTGTGGTGCGTGATGAGGTCCGGCTCGCGCTCGTACGGGTCCGGCTCGACCGGGCGGACCATCGCGGTCGCCTGGTCGGCGGGAGCGGGCGGGCGGCGGTTGCCGGGCGGGGGCGGCGGCGGCCGGTGACCGACGGCGCCCTGCTGGGAACGCTGGGGGCGGCCACCGGGCGGCGGGGGTCCCTGCCTGCGCGGGGGCATGCCGTTGGGGCGGCGCGGGGCCGCGGGACGGCGTGGTTCGTCGTCGGACGGCCATTCGGGGCCGCCGTTGCCGCCACTGTCCCCGCCGGGCCACTGGGGGTCGACCGGGCGCGGGGCCGCGGACCGTGGTGGGGCCGAGCGGGGGGTGCTGTTCGGGGGCGTCCGGCGCTGGGGGCGGCGCGGGGGTTCCTCGCCCGGCCAGCCGGGCTCGTCCTCTTCGCCCGGCCAGTGGGCACGGCGAGGTGCATCAGGCTCCTGGCCTGGCCAGGAGCGGTTGCGGTCGTCGTTCACGAATGGGCCTCCCAGACCGGCGCTTCGGGGGACGCCGCTCTGTGCTCAACTGCGATTTCGGTACCTGTCACTGACCCGCTGTCCTCTGCGACCGGGTCCGTGGCCGGGTGCTTCCCGGGTCTCCTGTTCCGAGGACGTAGGAGCGCACCAGGTGGTTCCAGTGACAGCTCCGGCATACCTCGACCTCGTAGACGGTGAACTCCGCGAAGAGCCCGTCCATCCGCACCAGTTCTTCCGGTGTCTTGGCTGATCCGGCGACGTGCTTGAGCTCCTCGCCGTACACCCAGGACACCAGGGTCAGTTCCTCCCGGTGACAGACCGGGCAGTCCTGCTCACCAGGTCGTCCGTGGAATTTCGCGGCCCGCAGGAGGTACGGGCCCGCGTCGCAGACGTCGTATGTGCCGACCCGTCCGGAGTGGACGCCCTTGAGCAGCGAGCGCCGCTGTAAGGCGTAGTCCACGACCTGCCGCTGGTTTCGCACGCCAACAGAGTACGGGCTCTTGCTGTGTGGTCCACGCCCCGTTCTCGGGGAGACGGACCGTGCACGACCGGACACGCCGACGATTCGATAACTCTCCGGTGAATTTCGTCCGGTTCCGCCGACGCTCGATCGGGGTTAGCTACACCACTCCGATGTATCGGCGCGATATAGTGGGCCGGTAGGTTGACCGAACCGGTCTCGGTGGCCAACGCGACCGGTCGCGGTTTGTTCCCGGAAGGGGGTGCGGTGTGCTGGAGCTCGCGATCTTGGGGCTGTTGCACGAGACCCCCATGCACGGTTACGTGCTGCGCAAACGTTTGCACGAGACGCTCGGGATGTTCCGGACGTTCTCGTACGGCTCGCTGTACCCGACCCTGCGTCGGCTGCTGCGCTCCGGTTACCTCGTCGAGGAGCTCGAAGAGGTGGAAGACCGGGCGTGGGCACGCCGGGGCAAGCGCGTGTACAAGCTCACCGCCGAGGGCAAGGAACGGTTCGCCGAACTGCTCGGTGACGCGGGCCCGCAGACGTGGGACGACGAAGGCTTCGGCGTCCACCTGGCGTTCTTCTCGAGGACACCGGCCGACGTCAGGATGCGAATCCTGGAGGGCCGTCGTCGTCGGGTCGAGGAACGCCGAGAAGGACTTCGGACGGCAATGGCGCGGGCCGAGGAGAAGATCGACCGCTACACCCGTGAGCTGCACCGGCTCGGGCTGGAGTCCAGTGAGCGGGAGGTGCGCTGGCTCAATGAGCTGATCGCGCACGAACAGGCCGAGCAGCGCGGACCGGAGACCTGAGGCGCTCTCCGTGCCCGCTGAGCACTACCTACAACTGTTGGACGAATGAAGGAGAAACCGGCATGGGCGAGAACCGCCGCGTTCGGGTGGCCATCGTGGGCGTCGGCAACTGTGCGGCCTCGCTGGTCCAGGGCGTTCAGTACTACCGCGACGCAGATCCCAGCACCCGCGTGCCCGGTTTGATGCACGTCGTGTTCGGCGAGTACCACGTCCGCGACATCGAGTTCGTCGCCGCGTTCGACGTGGACGCCAAGAAGGTCAGCCGCGATCTGTCCGAGGCGATCTTCGCCAGCGAGAACAACACCATCAAGATCGCCGACGTGCCGCCGCTGGGCGTCACCGTGCAGCGCGGTCACACCTACGACGGGCTCGGCCGGTTCTACCGCGAGACCATCGAGGAGTCCGACGAGACCCCGGTCGACGTCGTCGCCGCGCTGCGCGAGGCCGAGGTCGACGTGCTCGTCTCCTACCTGCCGGTGGGCTCCGAAGAGGCCGACAAGTTCTACGCGCAGGCGTGCATCGACGCCGGTGTGGCGTTCGTCAACGCGCTGCCGGTGTTCATCGCCTCCGACCCCGAGTGGGCGGAGAAGTTCCGCGCGGCCGGTGTCCCGATCGTCGGTGACGACATCAAGTCCCAGGTCGGCGCCACCATCACGCACCGCGTGCTGGCGAAGCTGTTCGAGGACCGCGGCGTCCAGCTCGACCGGACGATGCAGCTCAACGTGGGCGGGAACATGGACTTCCTGAACATGAAGGAGCTCGAGCGGCTCGAGTCGAAGAAGATCTCGAAGACCCAGTCGGTCACCTCGCAGGTCGACCGCGAGCTCGGCAAGGGCAACGTCCACATCGGACCGTCGGACTACGTGCAGTGGCTCGACGACCGCAAGTGGGCCTACGTCCGGCTCGAGGGCCGCGCCTTCGGTGACGTGCCGCTGAACCTGGAGTACAAGCTCGAGGTCTGGGACTCGCCGAACTCGGCGGGCATCATCATCGACGCCGTGCGTGCCGCGAAGATCGCGCTGGACCGCGGCGTCGGCGGCCCGATCCTCTCGGCTTCCTCGTACTTCATGAAGTCGCCGCCGGAGCAGTACGACGACTCCACCGCGCGCGACGAGGTCGAGAAGTTCATCGCCGGCGAGGCGTGACCCTCCCGTAGTGCGCTATGAAAGGCCCGTTACTTGCAAATTTTGCAAGTAACGGGCCTTTCATAGCATCGGTGAGGGGGCGCGGAGGCGAGGGTCAGGGTGTGTGGAGGGCCGCGGGCAGGTCCGTGATCGCCGGGATCACCGTCGTCTGCGCCAGCACCGAAGGATCCGGCGGGAAGTGCGGATTCGGCACCGCGTACACCGTCATCCCCGCCGCCAGGGCCGCGCGCAGCCCGTTCGTCGTGTCCTCCACGGCCGCGCAGTTCTTCGGCTCCACGCCCAGCAGCTCCGCCGCCTTCAGGTAGACGTCGGGCGCCGGTTTGCCCGCGCCGACCTGCTCCGACGACACCGCCGTCGGCACCGGCAGCCGCGTGATGTCCAGGAACGCCTTGATCAGCAGCGGCGGCGACGAACTCGCGATCGCCACCGGCCAGTGCTTCGCGACCTCGCGCACGACGTCCGGTCCGCCCGGGATGATCGGCGGTTTCTCCGCGTACCGCCGCGCCATCCGCTCGATCACCACCTGCGCGACGTCCGCGGGCCGGAGCCGGACGCCGAGGTCGTGCGCCAGGTAGGCGGCCCATTCCGGGGTGCTCATCCCCTGCATCGCCCTGGTCGATTCGTCCCGCCAGGTGCCGTGGAACTCGTGGGCGACGGCCCGCCGGACCTCGTCCCACATCTTTTCCGAATCCACCAGGACACCGTCGAGATCGAAGATCACCGCTTCCACACCCCCAAGCCTAGGCGGTGAAGATTTGTGCGGCAGATTACTTAGCCATGCTCAGTAATTTTAGTTAGCATGGCTAAGTGACCACGAAAGCCGCCGATCTCGCTCACCGGCTGCGCCCGCTGGTCTTCCGGCTGTACTACCTCGTCCGCCGGGAGACCCCGCAGGTGCAGCTCACCCTCACCCAGGGTTCGGTGCTGTCGGAGCTGCTGAACGGCGGCCCGCGCCGGATGAGCGCGCTCGCCGAGCTGGAGCGGGTCCGGATGCCGACGATGACCGACGTCGTCCGCCGCCTGGAGCGGCTCGGCCTGGTCAGCCGCCGTCCCGATCCCGCCGACGGCCGCGCCGTGCTCGTCGAGGTCACCGAGGTGGGGCAGCGTTTCCATCGCCGATTGATCGTCGCCAGGGAGGAATTCCTCCGCGAGCGGCTCATCGGGCTGGACGAGCCCGACCGCGCCGCGATCGAAGCCGCGCTCCCCGCTTTCACCAGGTTGCTGCACGAAGACAAGAAGGAGGAACTGATCCGCGATGAGCGCTGAGTCCCACTCGAGCCTGTTGGACGCTCTCAAAGGACAGCCCAAACAGGTATGGATCACCGCGTTCGCCGCGGTCATCGCGTTCATGGGCATCGGGCTGGTCGATCCGATCCTGCTGTCGATCGCCGAGGGCCTGCACGCGACGCCGTCCGAAGTGACGCTGCTGTTCTCCAGCTACCTCGGCGTCCAGGCGGTCGCCATGCTGGTGACCGGCGCGATGAGTGCCCGGTTCGGGGCCAAGCGGACCGTGGTCGTCGGGCTGACGCTGGTCGTCGTCGCCACCGCGCTGTGCGCCGCGTCCGGGTCGATCGAGCAGCTCATCGGGTTGCGCGCGATCTGGGGTCTCGGCAACGCCTTCTTCATCGCGACCGCGCTTTCGGTCATCGTCGGCGCCGCGACCGGCGGCCAGGCGGGCGCGATCCTGCTCTACGAAGCCGCGCTCGGTGTCGGCCTCGCGGTCGGCCCGCTACTGGGCGCGCTGCTCGGCAGCATCTCGTGGCGCGGCCCGTTCATCGGCACTTCGCTGCTGATGCTGTGCGGTCTCGTGCTGTGCTCGATCTTCCTGACCGCCGATGCCAAGGCGAAGCGGCCGAAGATCCGCCTGCTCGACCCGTTCCGCGCGCTGAAGCACAGCGGCCTCCTGCGCACCTCGATCGGTTCCGCGCTCTACACCGCCGCGTTCTTCGTGGTGCTGGCCTGGTCGCCGTTCGTGCTGGAGTGGAGCGCCGTCGCGGTCGGCCTGATCTTCTGCGGCTGGGGCCTTTCGGTCGCCGTCGCGGGAGTGGTGCTGGCGCCGAAACTCGCCGCGAAGCTCGGTGAGCGGCACGCGACCGTGGTCGCCGTCTTCGGCTACGCCGTCCTGCTGCTGATCATGGCGATCCCGAGCAAGCCCGTGCTGGTCGTCGGCATCATCCTGTCGGGGCTGGTCTCCGGTCTGCTGAACACGCTCTTCACCGGGACGGCCATGTCGATCAGCGACGCCCCGCGTCCGGTCGCGAGTGCCGGGTACAACTTCTGCCGCTGGCTCGGCGGCGCGGTCGCCGCGACCGTCGTCGGTCACCTGGCCGAGTGGTTCGGCGCCAAGCAGGCGCCGTTCGTGATCGCCGCGATCCTGTGCGTCCTCGCCGGCGCCCTGCTGACGATCCGCGAGAAGACCGCGGATCCGCACACGATTCCGGCCGAAGCGGTCCTCGTCGGCGAAGAGATGTAATTCGAACAAAAGGTGAACACCGGACCAACGAGGGGTTTCCTCTCGTTGGTCCGGTGCCTTAGCGTCGACCTCCCGAACTGCCTGACCGGAGGTCCGCGTGAAGTTCCTTCCGTTACTGGCCGGCCACTCACCAAGCCGGGCGTCAGTGACCTGTACCTATCGCTGTGGGGACGCGTGCTTCCACGACGCGCCCAACACCTCGGACAACCCCACCTTCGCCGAAGTCCTCGGGGCGGTGAGCCGCCGCGGCGCGCTGAAGGCGACCGCTGTCGTCGCACTGGCCGCCGGCACGCCGCTCGCGCTCGCCGGGCCCGCCTCCGCCGAGCCGTCGGGACACGGCCACGGCAGGCCGAAACCACCACCCGGCACCGACTACGAACGAGTGCAGCCGAACACGCTCGACGCCGTCGTGGTGCCCGAGGGCTATCGGCAGGGCATCGTGATCCGCTGGGGTGACGCGGTCCTGCCGGGCGCGCCGGAGTTCGACTTCGACCACCAGACAGCCGCCGCGCAGGCGAAGCAGTTCGGCTACAACTGCGACTTCGCCGCGCTGCTGCCCCTCGATCGCTGGGGACTCTCCTCGCTCCTGGTCACGAACCACGAGTACACCTCGGAAGAGTTCATGTTCCGCGGTTACGACCGGAACAACCCGACCGAAGAACAGGTCAAGATCGCCTGGGCCGCGCACGGGCTGACGGTCGTCCAGGTGTCCCGCGGACGGGACACCGGGCACCTGCGGCCGAAGATGTCGCGCTACAACCGCCGCATCACCCTGCACACGCCGTTCAAGGTGACCGGCCCGGCGGCGGGCAGCGAACTGCTCAAGACCGCCGTCGACCCTACTGGCACGGTGGTGCTCGGCACGATGAACAACTGTGCCGGCGGCGTCACGCCGTGGGGCACGATCCTGTCCGGCGAAGAGAACATCAACCAGTACTTCGGGAACGCCGACACGGTGACCGATCCCGTGAAGCGCAAGCGGCTCGCGCGTTACGGCATCAACGGCACCGCGACCACCCGGAAATGGGAGCGGTTCGACGCGCGCTGGGACATCGCCAGGGAACCGAACGAGGCCAACCGCTTCGGCTGGGTGATCGAGCTGGACCCGAACGATCCGGACAGCACCCCGGTCAAGCACACGCATCTCGGCCGGTTCAAGCACGAGACGGCGAACATCCGCGTCGCGAAGGACGGCCGCGTGGTCGCCTACTCCGGTGACGACGAGCGCTTCGAGTACATCTACAAGTTCATTTCGAAGGGCCGCATGAAGCCGGGCGACAGCGCCCATGCCAAGCGGCACAACATGACCCTGCTCGACGACGGCACGCTGTACGTCGGCCGGTTCACCGGTGACAGCCCCGCCGCCGAGATCGACGGCACCGGGAAACTGCCCAGCGACGGCGAATTCGACGGCAGCGGCGAATGGATCCCGCTCGCCTCCGGCAAGAAGTCCTTTGTGGACGGAATGACCGCCGAAGAGGTGTACGTCTTCACCCGCGAGGCGGCCGACCGCGTGGGCGCCACCAAGATGGACCGCCCGGAGGACATCCAGGCGCATCCGCGCACCGGCCGGATCTACTGCGCGCTGAGCAACAACGTCGATCGTGGCAAGCCGGGCAAGGAGGGCGCCACCGAGCCCAACCCGCGGCTGAACAACAAACACGGTCAGGTGCTGGAGTTCGAGGAACGCCGTGGCGACGCGCTCGCGCTGACGTTCAGCTGGCGGCTGTTCCTGGTGTGCGGTGACCCGGCTTCGCCCGACACCTACTTCGCCGGGTTCCCCAAGGATCAGGTCTCGCCGATCTCCAGCCCGGACAACGTGGCCTTCGACAAGCACGGCAACCTGTGGATCTCCACCGACTCGGCAGGCGCGCTGGGCATCAACGACGGCCTGTACTCCGTGCCGCTCGAAGGCCGCAACCGCGGGGAGCTGAAGCTGTTCCTCACCGTGCCCCGCGGCGCGGAAACCTGCGGACCGATCGTCGAAGAGAAGATCGTCACGGTCTGTGTCCAGCATCCGGGTGAAGTGGATGGGGCGAACGCCGACAAACCGGCCTCCCATTGGCCGGACGGCGGCGAAACCCAGCCCCGGCCGTCGGTGGTGGCGGTCTGGAAACCCGGCAGGCACGGCCTGTCCGACATCGGCTCTTAGTCGGCAAGCAACGTTCTAGCAGTACTTTTCGTCGATGGCGCGCGGCCCCTCCGGCAGCGCGCCATCGCTCGTTCGCGCGCTGTTCACCTGCCGTCCAGGACTGGATCGTTTTGGTCGCTTACCGTCACGACGTTCCCCCGACTGGACTACGTGAACCCACCGCGAACATGGAGGCCTTGTGTCCTTCGAGCCTCAGCGGCTCCTGCCGTTGATCACCTCCCATCCCGGCGGCCGCTCCGCGGTCACCTGTGAGTACCGCTGCGGCAACGCGTGTGCCCACCCCGAGCCGAACACCTCCGACAACGAGTACTTCGGCGACGTCGTCAAGAGCATGCTGTCCCGTCGTGGCGCGCTGAAGGCGAGCGCCGTGATGGCCGCCGCGGCCGGAGGTTTCGCCGCGCTGTCCGGCACCGCCGCCGCCGAGACCCCGGCCGACGTCGCGGCCGCCGGCCACGGCAAGCCGGGCCGCCCCGGCCGTCCGGTCCCCGGCACCGACTTCACAGCGGTGCCGCCGAACAAGCTCGACGCGGTCACCATCCCCGAGGGCTACGACCAGCGCGTCGTCATCCGCTGGGGCGACGCCGTCGAATTCGGCGCCCCGAAGTTCGACTTCCGCAAGCAGACCGCGGCGGCGCAGGCGAAGCAGTTCGGCTACAACAACGACTTCGTCGGCCTGATCCCGCAGGACCCGCTGGGCATCCGCAACCTGCTGGTGGTGAACCACGAGTACACCACCGAGGTCCACATGTTCCCGGCCGACCAGTACGACCCGGCCAACCCGACCGAGGAACAGGTCAAGATCGCCTGGGCCGCGCACGGCCTCTCGGTCGTGCAGACCTTCCGCGACCCGATCGGCGGGGCGCTGCGCGCGGTGCCGAGCCCGTTCAACCGCCGCATCACGCTGAACACCGCCTTCGAGGTGCGCGGCCCGGCGGCCGGGTCGAAGTTCCTCAAGACCTCCGCGGACCCGACCGGCCGCAAGGTCTTCGGCACGCAGAACAACTGCGCCGGCGGCGTGACCCCTTGGGGCACCGTGCTTTCCGGTGAGGAGAACGTCAACCAGTACTTCGCCAACGCCGCGTCGGTCACCGACCCGGTCGCGGCCGCGCGCCTCAAGCGCTACGGCTTCTCCGGCGCCGCGACCACCCGCAAGTGGGAGCGGTTCGACAAGCGCTGGGACCTCGCGCAGGAGCCGAACGAGGCCAACCGCTTCGGCTGGGTCGTCGAGATCGACCCGAACGACCCGAACTCGACGCCGATCAAGCACACCGCGCTCGGCCGGTTCAAGCACGAGGCCGCGAACATCAAGATCACCAAGGACGGCCGCGTCGCCGTCTACTCCGGTGACGACGAGCGCTTCGAGTACATCTACAAGTTCGTCTCCAAGGGCAAGTACAAGCCGGGCAAGAGCGCGCACGCGCGGCGGCACAACTCCGCGCTGCTCGACGACGGCACCCTGTACGTCGCCCGGTTCACCGGCGACAGCCCCGGCGAGATCGACGGCACCGGAAAGCTCCCCGCGGACGGCGAATTCGACGGCGTCGGCGAGTGGATCCCGCTGGTCTCGGGCAACAAGTCCTTTGTGGACGGTTTCACCGCCGAGGAGGTCTACGTCTTCACGCGGCAGGCCGCGGACAAGGTCCAGCCGACGAAGATGGACCGCCCCGAGGACATCGAGCCCAACCCGGTCAACGGCCGGATCTACGCGGCGCTGACGAACAACAGCGACCGCGGCGCGGCGGGCAAGGCGGGCGTCGACGAGCCGAACCCGCGCGTCAACAACCGCAACGGGCACATCCTGGAATGGGACGAGGACCGCGGCGACTCGGCCGCCACGAAGTTCAAGTGGCGTCTGCTGCTGGTCTGTGGCGACCCGAAGACGGCAGACACCTACTTCGGTGGCTTCCCGAAGGACCAGGTCAGCCCGATCTCGTGCCCGGACAACGTCGCGTTCGACCGGCACGGGAACCTGTGGATCTCCACCGACGGCAACGCGCTCGGCTCCAACGACGGCCTGTTCTCGGTGCCGGTCGACGGTCCGGAGCGCGGGCACGTCAAGCAGTTCCTGTCGGTCCCGGTCGGCGCGGAGACCTGCGGCCCGGTGGTGACCGACCACCTGGTGCTCGTCGCCGTGCAGCACCCGGGTGAGAACGCGGCCAGCTCCGCGAACCCGACGTCGCACTGGCCGGACGGTGGCACGGCGCAGCCGCGGCCGTCGATCGTGTCGGTGTGGAAGAAGGGCCGCTGGGGCCAGGTCGGCCGCATCGGCGTCAAGTAGGGGGGCGGGGTGCCGCCGCCGTGGGAAGACGGCGGCGGCACCCGATCACTCTCGGTTCTGCCTGATCGGGGCGATCGTCGACACGGTTCAGCGATTACGGAACCGGGACCGGGTAACTAGCTTCAGCCCTGTGAAAAGGGCACTGGTGTTGATGACGACCGGGACACTCCTGCTGAGTGCGGGCGCTTTTCCCGCGCTGGCGCAGGCTCCGGCCGTCCCGTCCGGCTGCACCGGCGGCGCCGCGCCGAACCCGAGCGTGGAGCAGGGCAGCCCGCCCGCCGGGTACACGTTCAACCCGGCCGCCCCGGTGCCGACAGGGACACCGAAGAGCAAGCAGCCCCGGCTGTCGACGATGGGCGGCTACCAGCAGGACGGCGGCAAATACGCCCTGATCTCGACGCCGGACAAGATGGTCAGCACCGCCTACGCGGCGATGAAGTTCGTGCCCGGCGCCGTCTACACGCTGACCGACTGGACCGGCACGAACGACGACAACCTCCGTCGCGCGGACGCCGTCCGGGAAACGGGACTGCGGTTCTACAACGCGTCGAACAAGGTCGTCCTGGAGAACAAACTCAAGGTCACGCACGCCGTCGAGACCGACGGCAAACTGGCGAGGCAGGACTTCCCGCCGTCGACCGCCCCGCCGTCGGCCAGTTCGGTGAAGTTCTTCGCCGCCACCGACCACAACTGGGTCATGTGGGACTGCGTGCACCTGCAGGTCGCCTCGTTCGCGGCGAAGGCGGAGGTGCGTGATCCGGCGAGCGGTGCCTGGGGCGCCACGGCCACCCTCGAAGCGGGCACCACCGCGAACTACCGGTTCACGGTGACCAACGACGGCACCACGACGCTGACCGACATCAAGGTCGACGACCCGTACTGCGACGTGAAGTCCGCCCCGATCGCGAGCCTCGACGGCGGCAAGTCCGCCACCGTCACGTGCGACCACAAGAACGTCACCGAAGCGGACAACGGCCGCGTCAACACCGTGACCGTCTCCAGCGGCAAGCTGCCGAAGAAGACCGCGACCACGACCATCAAGGTCACCCCGCCGCCCGCGATCGACGAGATCGGGGAGCTCGTCTGGAACGACGTCGACCGGAACGGCCTGCAGGATCCCGCGGAGCCGGGTGTCCCGGGCGTGAAGGTGACGTTGAAGGACGCGTCGGGCACCGCGCTCGGCACGCTCACCACGGACGCCGCCGGCAAGTACCGCTTCACCAAGCTGAAGGACGGCATCTACCAGGTCTGCTTCGACATCAGCGCGCTTCCGCCCGAGTTCGCGGGCTACACGTACACGGCGAAGGACGCGGGTGACGACGCGAAGGATTCGGACGCCGATCCGGCGACCGGCTGCACCGCGACCACCACGGTCGGCCCCCGCAAACGCCTGGACCTGACGCTCGCCGCCGGACTCACCGCGCCGATGAGCAAACTGGGCGACTTCGTCTGGCTGGACAAGGACAAGGACGGCCTGCAGACCCGCGACGAACTCGGCGTCCCGGACGTGAAGGTGACGTTGAAGGACGCTTCCGCGAAGGAGATCGGCTCGACCGTGACCGGGCCGGACGGGCGGTACGTCTTCGAACGCTTGCTTCCGGGCTCCTACCAGGTCTGTTTCGACGCCGGGGCCCGGCAGCTGACCCGGTCCGGCGCGGCGCAGTACAACGGCACCGACTCGGCGGCGGATCCCGCGACCGGGTGCACCCCGGTGACCGCTCTGGGGGCGCCGGAGGACCTGACCAGGGACGCCGGGCTGATCGAGCCCTGAACTGTCGGTGGGTGCCGCTAGCGTCGCCCACCGTGACCACTCACCTCGATGCCACCCGCGAGTCCTACGACACCGTCGCCGAGGACTACGCGGTGCGGGTCGGACAGCTCTTCGACCAGGAGCCGATCGGCCGCGCCATGCTCGCCGCGTTCGCCGAGCAGGTGCGCGGCCCGGTCGCCGACGTCGGCTGCGGCCCTGGCCACGTCACCGCTCACCTGGCGTCACTCGGCCTCGACGTCACCGGTGTCGACTTGTCGCCGAAAATGATCGAAATCGCCCACCGCAAGTACCCTGACCTGCGGTTCTCCGTGGGTTCGATGACCGCTCTCAAGATTCCGGACGGCGAACTGGGCGGCCTCGTCGCGTGGTGGTCGATCTTCCATCTGCCGCCCGAGGTGCTCCCGGCGGTGTTCGCGGAGTTCCGCCGCACGCTCGTGACCGGCGGTCGGCTGCTGGTCGGATTCCACGTCGGCGACGAGCGGTTGAGCCCGGAGACGGCGTACGGCCACCCGGTCACCTACGACGCGTACCTGCTGGATCCCGGCAGGGTCGCCGAGCTGCTGGGCCAGGCCGGCTTCGAGGTCACCGCGCGGCTGACCATGGAAGGGAGGAAGCTGCCACAGTCCTGCCTGTCCGCCCGGGCGGTTTGACTCGCGGCCCGCGGACCTGATCTCCTGCGCACGAAACCGAGCCGGGCGGGGCCATGACGCAGACGAGCACGACCACGGGCGAGAACACGCCCGGCTGGCCTTCGCGCACCTGGTTCCGGCGGCCGTCGACCTGGACTTGGTTCGGCTTCGGCCTGGTGCTGATGGTCTACGCCGACCTCGCCTGGCGCCGCCGCTGGATGAGCGACGACGGGCTGATCGTGCTGCGGACGGTCCGTCAGATCCTCGCGGGCAACGGGCCGGTGTTCAACGTCGGCGAGCGGGTCGAGACCAACACCAGTCCTTTGTGGACGGCGATCCTGAGTGTGTTCGGGCTGATCCCGGGAGTTCCGCTGGAGTGGATCTCCGTGGTCACCGGGCTGGTCTTCTCGGTCGCCGGGCTGTTCTTCGGCCTGGACGGTGCCCGGCGGCTCTACCAGCCGCTGGCGTTCCACGGGCTCGCGCCCGCCGGGGCGCTGGTGGTCTGCGCGCTGCCGCCGTTCCGCGACTTCGCGACGTCCGGGCTGGAAACCGGCCTGATCACCCTGTGGCTGGGCGGCACCTGGTGGCTGCTCGTCCGCCGTCTGTCCACAATGGATGAACTGCGCACCTGGCCGGTCGCGCTCGTCGCCGGGCTGGGGCCCTTGGTCCGGCCGGATCTCGCGCTCTTCAGCGGTGTCGCCTTGGTGGCGCTGGTGGTGCTCCTGCGGCCGGGACTTCGCCCCGCGCTGGTCCTGTTGGCCGTGGCGGGCGCGCTTCCGTTGGCGTATCAGGTGTTCCGGATGGGCTACTACGGCTTGCTGACGCCGAACACCGCGTTGGTCAAGGAGGCGTCGGAGGCGAACTGGGGCCGAGGTTGGGCGTACCTCGCCGATCTCTTCCAGCCGTACTGGCTTCTGCTGCCGGTCCTCCTGCTCGCCGCCGCGTTCCTCACCATGAAGTCCACTATGGACAGAACCTTCGTGATGCTGACCGCGGTCCCGCTCGTCGGTGCGGTGCTGCTTTCGCTGTACGTGATCAGGGTCGGCGGCGATTTCATGCACGGGCGCATGCTGCTTCCGGCGCTGTTCTGCCTGCTGCTGCCCGTGCTGGCGCTGCCGATGACCAGGGTGACCACCGCGTTCCTGCTGGCCGTCGGGATCTGGGCGTTCGTGGCGGCCGGTTCGCTTCGCCCGCCGTATTCCGCCGAGCCGCGTGCCGTCGGCGTCACCGACGAGCGGTCGTACTGGTCGCGGGCGACCGGGCACGAACATCCGATCCTGGCCGAGGACTACGCCGACCACCCGTCGATGCCGTCGGTACTGAGCGCCGTCCGCGGCGTGGAAGGCCCTGCGGTGCTGATCCAGGACTACGCGACCAGGCGCTGGTACGCGTATCCGACGGACCGGTCGTACGTGACGGTCGCCGCGGACAGCATCGGCGCCCTCGGCCAGCTGATCCCGCTCGACCTGCGGCTGCGCGACGGTTACGGCCTCGCCAACCCGTTCGCCGCGCACTCGACGTCGCTCCCCGACGGCCGGACCGGGCACCAGAAATGGCTGCCCCCGGTGTGGGAACTGGCGAATTCGGCGCGGCTTCCGATCGCCGAGGGCGGCCCGGTCCGCGCCAAGGACGTCGCCGCCGCGCGGGTGGCGCTCAGCTGCCCGGAGCTCGTGGCGATCGACGTGTCCGTGCGCGATCCGCTTACGGCGGGCCGGTTCGCGGACAACCTCATCGGCTCGTTCGCGCGCGGCTCCGTGCGGTTCCCCCGGGTGGCGTCGCCGCCGGTCACCTGCGGGTGACTAGCGTGACGGTCATGGCTGATCTTCCCCTCGCCCTCGTCACCGGTGCCACCCGCGGAATCGGCGCCGCCGTCGCCCGCGCGCTCGCCCCCACCCACCGGCTGCTGCTCGGCGGCCGCGACGCCGACGCGCTCGGGGAACTGGCGGGCACGCTGCCCGACGCGAGGCCGTGGCCGATCGAACTGACCGATGCCGAGGCACTGGAGACGGCGACCGCCGAGTTCGGCGAACTGGACGTGCTGGTGCACTCGGCGGGCGTCGCGCGCCTCGGCACGGTCGAGACGGCCACCGACGCCGACTGGCGGGCGAACTTCGAGGTCAACGTGCTCGCGGTCGTCACGCTGACCAGGCAGCTCCTGCCCGCGCTGCGTGCCTCGAAGGGGCACGTCGTCGTGATCAACTCGGGCGCCGGACAGAACGCGCGTCCGGGCTGGGGCCCGTACGCGGCGAGCAAGTTCGCCGTCCGCGCCTTCGCCGACGCGCTGCGGGACGAAGAAACCGCGCTGCGGGTGACGTCGATCTACCCCGGCCGCACGGACACCGAGATGCAGCAGGCGATCATCGCCGACGAAGGCCGCTCGTACGAGCCGGAACGCTTCCTGCGCCCCGAATCCGTCGGGGCCGCCGTCCTCGCCGCGGTCTCCGCCACCGGCGACGCCCACCCGACCGACGTGATCCTCCGGCCCCGGGGCCTGGTCTAGCCGCTGCACTGCTCTCCGCTTCGCGGCCCGCTGTTCCCAATGTCGCATTTGAGTCGCTGAGCGTCTCAGATTCGGCATTGGCTCACGCATGTCTTGAAGGGCACCTTTGGGACGTTGAGCGTCCCAAAGGTGCCCTTCAAGACACCCGCGCCTTCCCTGAAGCACCCTCGCGACCCAGTTGTCCACACCGCCTCACCGTTGTGGACAACCCAGCCTCACCAGGCACTTTCCCCCGGTCCCGCCCCCACGGTCCCGATAGACTGGCCTCGGGGCCGCCCCCTGGGACGGGTGGGGGGCTGCGTAGGTGAGTTAAGAGCGCAGGCGTGCCGAGGTTTCGGCTACTTCGGCCTGCACCTTGGCGCGGTCCACCCGCAGGGATTCGCCGTCGCCGACGACCTGCTCGCCCGCCACCCACACGTCGCGCACGCGGCGCGAGCCCGCGGCCCACACCAGGTTCGAGAGCAGTTGCTCGTCCGGGACGTCGATGCCCGCCGCGAAGGCCGGGTCGTCGAGGTCGACGTGCACCATGTCCGCCCACCGGCCGCTTTCCAGCGCGCCGATGTCGTTCCGGCCCAGCGCGTCCGCGCTGCCGCGGGTGCCGAGCAGGAAAGCGTCGGCCGCGGTCAGCACGGTCGATTCACCGGTCGCGAGCCGCGCGAACATCGCCGAGAGCTGCAGCTCCTCCCACAGGTCGATGTCGTCGTTCGACGCCGGGCCGTCCGTGCCCAGCCCGACGGCGACACCGGCCTTCCGAAGCTCCGTGACCCGCGCGATGCCCGAAGCGAGCTTCGCGTTCGAGCCCGGGCAGTGCGCCACCCCGACCCCGCGGGCGGCGAACAGCGCGATGTCCTCGTCCGACAGGTGGATGGCGTGCGCGGCCAGCGTCCGGCCCCGCAGCATCCCGATCTTCTCCAGCAGCGCGGGCACCGAGCCGTGCTCTTCACGCTGCTTGACGTCTTCGAGCGCCGCCTCGGCCACGTGGATCTGCACGAGCGCACCGCGTTCCGCCGCCGATTCCGCGGTCGCGCGCAGCGCCTCTTCGTTCAGCATGTACGCCGAGTGCGGCCCGTAGCCGACCTCGATCCGCTCGCCGGGACCGAACCGCAGGCCGTCGGTGTCGATCCAGCGTTCGATGCCCTTCAGCATCGCGCGCCAGTCCATCCCCGGCAGTTCCATGATCGGCGGGCCCAGCACCACCCGGCCACCGGTGGTGAGCACCGCGTCGGCGAGCTGCTCGCTTTCGAAGTACATCTCCGCGCTGGTCGTGACACCGTGCCGCAGCATCTCGACCGAGCCCAGCATCATGCCGGTGCGGATGTCGGCGGGCTTCAGCTTCGCTTCGGCGGGCCAGATGATCTCGGTCAGCCATCGCAGCAGCGGCAGGTCGCCGCCCATCCCGCGCAGCAGCGTCATCGGGCTGTGCGCGTGCGCGTTGACCAGACCGGGCAGGAGGAGACCGCTCAACCGGGTCACGGGAGCGGACGTTTCGGGAGCCCCGGATACCGGGCCGACATGGGTGATCCGCCCCGCCTCGTCCACGTCGACCACGGCGTCACGCAGCAACGAGCAGGCGGGGTCGGCGGGCAGAACGACAGGTGCGTGGAAACGGCGTTGCATGACCAGAGCCTACTTTCAG
The DNA here is from genome assembly GCF_002849735.1 of Amycolatopsis sp. BJA-103. Classification (GTDB taxonomy): domain Bacteria; phylum Actinomycetota; class Actinomycetes; order Mycobacteriales; family Pseudonocardiaceae; genus Amycolatopsis. The sequence goes on along the minus strand of NZ_CP017780.1, from coordinate 7,587,820 downwards.
TCCACTACACCGCTCCTCCACGCCCAGGCAGCGATCTCCACCCGGTTCCGCGCACCCACTTTGCCCTGCACCGACGCCAGATGTGTCTTCACCGTCGAAAGCGACAGGAACAGCTCGGCCCCGATCTCGGTGTTCGTCAGCCCCTTCGCGGCCGCCTTGACCACGTCCAGCTCCCGCGCGGTCAGCGGCTCCGAAGGCGGACTGACGTCGCGTTTCACCGTCCCGCCGTCGAAATGCTTCAACAGCCGGACGGTGATCTGCGGCGAGACCAGGGCGTCCCCGCGCGCGGCCGCGCGCACCGCCTCGATCAGCAACGCGGGCCCGGCGTCCTTCAGCAAGAACCCGCTCGCGCCGTTGCGCAGCGCGGTGTGCACGTACTCGTCGAGGTCGAAGGTCGTGACCACCACCACCTTCAGCGGATCGACGACGTCCGGACCCGCCAGCTGCTTGGTGACCTCGAGCCCGTCGATCCCCGGCATGCGGATGTCCAGCAGGCAGACGTCCGGGCGCAGTTCACGCGCCTTCGCCACCGCCGAGACACCGTCCGCCACGTCGGCGACCACCTCGATGTCGTCGTGGCTGTCCAGGATCATCCGGAAGCCGATCCGCACCATGTCCTGGTCGTCGGCGATCAATACCCGGATCACTCTTCTCCTTCAAGTGGTAGCCACGCTTCGACGCGCCATCCGCCGCCCGGCGCGCGGCCGGCGGAGAGCCGGCCGTGCAGCAGGGCGACACGTTCACGCATCCCGATCAGACCGTAGCCGCCCGACCCGCCCGCCGGACGGCGCTCCGGCTCGCGTCCGTCATCGGTCACCTGGAGGTGCAGTTCGTTCCCGGTCACCTCGGCGATCACCAGCGTCTCCTTCGCGCCGGACGCGTGCTTGCCGACGTTCGTCAGCGACTCCTGCACCAGCCGCAACGCCGACCGCCCGACCTCGTGCGGCACGTTCGGCGGCAGTTCGAGCTTCATCGACGTCTTCACGCCGTGATTCGCCCGTTCGATCAGCGTCCGCAGGTCGGCGGCGAGATCGGTGGTGGCCTGTTCGCTGAACTCGCTGCTCCCGGCCGGGGCGTCCCCGCGCATACTCCGGACGAGCCGCCGCATCGCCGCGAGCGCCTCCACCCCGGCGTCCTCGATCCGGCCCATCGCCTCGACCGCGACCTGCGGGTTCTTCTCGCCCATCATCTTCGCCGCCTGTGCCTGTACGACGATCCCGGTGACGTGGTGCGCGACGACGTCGTGCAGTTCGCGCGCCAGCGCCATCCGCTCCGACGTCTGCGCGTCGCTGATCGCCGACTGGATGACCTGCGTGCGCTCCGAGTCCCGCGAACGCAGCGCCAGGCCGATGGCCACCGAGATGCCGAGCAGCAGTAGCGCGGCGACCCCGTACCCGGCGATGTCGTCCGGGTCCGTCATCAGCCTGGAAGTCGGCCGTTTGGTGTTGAGGATCGAGGAAAACGCGACGACTCCGGTCAGCACCGCGAGCCGTGGCAAGGCCTTGGCCAGCCCGACCGTGCGGACCAGCGTGACGACCACTCCCATCCCCGCGACGATCTGTGTCCCCGGCACGCCGCCGGGCAGCGGGTAGTGGTAGCCGAGCCGGAGGAACGGTGTGACCAGCGTGGAAAGCAGCATGACGGCGGCGAGCGCGACCAGCGCGTCGGCCGGTCGCCGCGGCGCGGCGACCGCGATGATCGCGGTGACTATCGAGCAGGCCAGGATGGGCAGGCCGTGCGCCCCGCTGGTGTAGGTGAAGTTGAATTCCAGGATCAGCGCGATGCCCAGCATGCCGATGAGCGGCCACTGGCCCATCACCAGCTTGTTGAGTTTCTGCAGCTTCTCGTGGCTTTTCGGATTCGCCGTGCGGTCGCGCCCGGGAATCGCGAAGACCAGCGTGCCGCCCAGCAGGATGCCGCCGAACAGCATCGCCTGCGCCATGGTGCCGCCCGAGCCGCTGTTGTAGTTGTAGCCGTACCGGCCGGACACCGCGGTCAGAGTGGCCAGCACCAGTCCGGAGATCACGGCGAACGCCACACCGGGCCGCGTCCGGCGCGCGGCGTAGAACAGGATCTCCACCCCCGCCACCACCTCGGTGATGGACAGGTGGGTGAGCACGCTCGAGTAGGTCGGGACGTCGAAATACCGGACGAACAGCGTGCAGGCCACCAGCACGACCGAAGCCGCGACGGCGGCCACCGCGGCCCGTTTCTGCGCCCAGAGCGCGCAGAACACCATCGCGAAGATGCCGGGGAACAGCAGCAGGTCGATGCCGCGAGGCCCCGTGCCGTCGACCGCGGCGTCGGTGATGAAGAGCAGGTCGAACGCGAACGCGGCCAGCAGCACGACGGTGGGCATGCCGAGACGACGCACGAGTGAACTCACGCGTGCGTAGAACTTGTTCTGCGATGGACCTGCTGTCACACCGTGACGGTAGAGGATCCGCCGCCGTCCGCACCTTGGCCGACCGGCCCGACCCACCTCGGCCGATCGGCCGATGCGGGGGTGATCAGCACTGGCCGTCTGCCCGAAGTGGACAGACGACGGATTCGCGAAGCTGATCGCGGCTGAAGTGACCAAGGTCTTTTGATCTTTTGAAGTCGCGCCCCTTTTGACCGTCAGGTCCCGTGATCGTGATGGCAGGGCGCCTTTGCGTGGGAGGTAACGTGAATTCCGAAGCAGCGCCCTGGCAGCACGATCACGGCAGGCGCGATAGTGACGCGGTACTCGCCGGACGTGGGCTGGTGAAGCGGTACGGCACGCAGCACGCGCTGGCCGGGATCGACATCGACATCCAGGCGGGTGACGCGGTCGCCATCGTCGGGCCTTCCGGCTCAGGCAAGACCTCCCTGCTGCACGTACTCGCCGGGATCCTCCGCGCCGACTCCGGGCAGATCTTCCTCGCCGGGCAGCGGGTCGACCAGCTCAACGAGCGCAAGCGCAGCGAGCTGCGGCGCACCGAGTTCGGCTTCGTGTTCCAGTCCGGCATGCTCGTCGCCGAATTGAGCGCCGAGGAGAACGTCGCGCTGCCGTCGCTGCTGAGTGGCAAGGGCCGCAAGGAATCCATCGAGGCGGGCCGCGAATGGCTGGCGAAGCTCGGCCTCGAGGGCAAGGAGAAGCGCCGCCCTGGTGAGCTCTCCGGCGGTGAGGCGCAGCGCGTCGCCATCGCGCGGGCGCTGACGCACCGGCCGAAGGTGATCTTCGCCGACGAGCCGACCGGCGCACTCGACACCCGCACCGGCCGCGCCACCATGGACGCGCTGCTCTCGGCGGCCGCCGACAGCGGCGCCGCGGTGATCGTCGTGACGCACGACCGCGAACTCGCCGAAGCCATGCCTCGCACCGTCTCCATCCGCGACGGCCTGATCGCGACGAGGTTGGCCGCCTGATGAACAGCTTCCAGCTGGCCATGCGGGTGCTCCGGGTCGACCGCCGGACCCGCACGTCGGCCATCCTCACCGCGGTCGGGGTCGCCGTCGCGACCAGTCTGGTGCTCCTGCTGGCCTCCCTCCCGGGTGCCACGCAGGCCCGCTCACAGCGGGCGATCTGGCAGGACATCTACAGCTACAACGCGCCTTCGAGTTCGGGCGACACGGCCAAGCCGTCGGGCCCGCTGCTGATGGCGGCGAACAAGGACTACTCGGGTGGCCGCGAGATCATCCGCGTCGACATCGCCCAGACCGGCACCGCGCCGATGCTCAGCCTCCCGCCGGGCATCCCGAAGCTGCCGGCCCCCGGTGAGTCGATCGTTTCGCCCGAACTCGGGAAACTGATCCAGTCGACGCCGCAGGCCCAGCTCGGGGACCGGTTCGGCAAGCTCGTCGACTCGCTCGGCCCGGATTCGCTGATGTATCCGGAGCAGCTGGTCGCCGTCGTCGGCCACACCCCGGAGTCGATGCCGCAGTCGGCGCTCGCCGCGGACGGCTTCCCCAACAAGCAGGCGAAGCCCGACCCGATGCTCGAACTGCTCGCCTGGGTCGGCGTCATCGTCCTGCTCGTGCCGAGCCTGGTGCTCGTCGCGTCTTCGGCCCGGCTCACCGCCGCCCGGCGTGAGCTGCGGATGGCGGCGCTGCGGCTGGCGGGCGCGACCCCGGGGCAGGTGACGAAGATCGTCGCCGCCGAGACGGCGTTGTCCGCGGTCGTCGGAGCCCTGCTCGGCATCCTCGTGGCACCGGCGCTCCAGGGTCTCTCGACGTTCGTCCCCTGGGCAGGTGGAACCTGGCTCGCGTCGGACTTCAGCCTTTCGCTGGGCTCGACCATCGCGGTCGCCGTGACGATTCCGCTCCTGGTGGTCTTCGCCGGTATTCTCGGCATCCGCCGCGTGCTGAAGACGCCGTTGTTCGCGGCTTCTGCGCACGCTCGCAAGCCACTGCACTGGTGGCGGCTGCTCGCGGTCCCCGTGGCCGGCGCCTTCTTCCTCTTCGCGGTCACCCAGGACGAGTCCAGCCTGCCGATGGTGATGTTCGGCCTGTTCCTGCTGGTCGGATCGGCCGCGATCATCGGGCCGTGGGTCACCTCCGCGGTGGGCGGAACGTTCGTCCGGGTCTGGCGCAAACCGGCTTCGCTGCTGGCCGGGCGCAGGCTCCGTGACGATCCGAAGAGCGCCTATCGCGCCACGGCGGGTGTCGTGCTCGCGGTGTTCACCGGCTCGATGGCGCTCACGCTGCTGCCCTCGTTCGAGTCGATGGCGGGCGGTGGCCGGACCTTCAAGGACAACGTCCTCTACGCCGAGAGCGACGCGACCCACGCGCGGCAGATCGCCGAGGGGACCAACGCCTCCCTCGCCCGCAACGGGATCACCGACAAGGCCCTCGCGGTCGGCCAGGTCTACCTGTCCACCGGCGAGCCGGGCACCCGCGGCCAGACGCTGCAAAGGGCCTTCGTCATGACCTGCGAGGACGCCACGAAGCTGCTGCGGGTGAACATCGGCGGCGCCTGCGGTCCGGAACCCGCGATCTACAGCAGTCACAAGCTCGACCCGGCGTCGTACAGCGTGACGTCGGACTACGACAAGGCCGGCCCGCAGCTGAATCCGCAGGCTCCGATGCGCCTCTACCCGGAAGGTGACGAGGACACGTCGAGCACGATCGTGATCGACCCGGCCCTGATCCCCGCGGGTGTCCAGCTGGAGCGGTTCGACGTGGTCGTGCCGACGACCCCGGCGAACGGCGAGGTCGTGCGGACCGCGCTGGTCGGGGCGGCACCGGGCCAGGAGGTCGTCAGCCGTGGCCTGCACCTGATCGGCCAGCAGCAGGAGCTCGGCGACCTGCGCCGGGTCACCGTGATCGGCCTGATCGCCGCCGGGGTGCTCGCCGGCTGCAGCGCGGCCGTCGCGACCGCCGGTTCGGTGATGGACCGCCGCCGCACCTTCGGAGCGCTCATCGCGGCCGGGACACCGGTCCGGGTGCTGGCGAGGGCGCTGCGGATGGAGGCGGCCCTGCCCGCGATGGTGGCCACCATCGGCGCGGGTGTGGTCGGGATCGGAGTCGGCGTCGGGCTCTACAGCATGGTCGAGAAGGACCCGGTCGTGCTGAGCCCGTGGCTGCTGGCGCCCGTGGTGCTGGGAATCGGGGTGGCGCTGCTCGGGGCATCCGTCTCGACCCCGGCGCTCAAGCGGGTGCAGTCGGAGCCGCTCGCCGAGGAGTAAAAGGTTCGCCCGAATGGCGTCATGGCGCCGGGGCGAGCAGGTCTCGTGGGTGGAGTCGGAGGTAACCACCCACGAGCCGGGTGCCCGGTCATCCCTCTGTCGGGGGATGGATGAACGGGCACCGGGGATGCGCAGGGGGCATTCCAAGGCACGGGGGTGTCGAGAAAGGGCCGGTCAAGGACGTGGGGACGTCCCTGACCGGCCCTTTCAGGCGTTTAGACCCGTTCGAAGATCAGGTCGTGCGAGATCCGGCCTTCGACGTCGGCGCGGTTCTCGAACTTCGTGACCGGACGCCACTCCGGGCGCGGGGCCCAGCCGCCGGGCTCGCCGGCGTGGCGGTTGCGCAGGAGCGGCTCGGCCGAGCAGACCTCCATCATCTGCTCCGCGTAGTTCTCCCAGTCGGTCGCCATGTGGAAGGTCCCGCCCGGCATGAGCCGCGAGGCCACCAGCGAGACGAACCCGGGCTGCACGATCCGCCGTTTGTGATGCCGCTTCTTCGGCCACGGGTCCGGGAAGAACAGCCGGACCCCGGCCAGCGAGCCCGGTTCGACGTGCGACGTCAGCAGCACGACGGCGTCACCGTGCATCAGCCGCAGGTTCTTCACCCCGAGCTTCTCCGCGCGCAGCATCAGCTGGCCCAGCCCGGGGTCGTACACCTCGACCGCGACGTAGTTGAGCTCCGGCGCGGCGGCCGCGAGCTGGGACGTGGTCTCGCCCATACCCGAGCCGATCTCCACCATGACCGGGGCCTGCCTGCCGAACCAGTCGCCGAAATCCACCGTGCCTTCGGGCAGTTCGCCGACCGTGCGGCCGAGCGACGGCCAGAGGTCGTCCCAGGCTCGCTGCTGCCCGACGGTCATCCGGCCGCCGCGTTTGACATAGCTGACCACGCTGCGCATCCGTGGCTGGTCCTCGTTTTCCACCCACTCATTAAACGTGGGGTTACCGGACGGCTTCGAACTCCCCCAGCCGTGAGCGCAGGCCGGCGAATCCGGCGACCGGGATCGGCGGTGGCGTCGTGCTGGAATGGGCGGGGAGAACGTCGATCCAACCGTCGTGACGGCTGGTGTTCAGCACCGTGGTCGGGATCGAATGACCGGACGCACCGCGTTCGGAAGGCATGAACTCCCAGTAGCCGGATTCTCCGTCCGCGGCCCACGGGACGAATTCCCAACCGGGCCGCCTGCCGAGCAGGCCCGCGATGCGGTCTTCGATGCGGAAACCGAGTTCCCGCGATTCGAGCCTGCCTTCCACGACGGCGCGAAGCCACCATGGTGCGGGGATTTCCCCGTGCATTCCACTGGACGCGCGGTACAGCGCGACAACGAGATCTTCGGGTGCGCGGTGTACCCAGGCGCGGCGAATATCGGATGGCCGGGTCGCGGACGCCACCGTGCGGGGCAGTTCGATCGCCTGTGACCATTCGAGGTCGAGCATGGGCTCGAGCCGGGGCTGCATACTTTCCGTGCGGGCTTGCGGGATCGTGCGTTCCACTCCCTGACCGGAATCCACCGTCAAGGATCACCTCCGGGGCCGAGAGCCGAAAATCGGCTCATCCCGAGCATCGCCCGGTCAGGAACAGTATGTCCGCATCCTGTGAGAGAAGCCACAGGCTCTTAACGTGGACTTAACTCCTTTGGAGGCGGTAAAAGCTCACGCGTCCCTTCGATGGGTGATCATCAGCCCGGCCGTATAGACAATCACGCAGATACCAGCGAAATAAGCCAAATAGCCCCAGGGACCCATTGGGGGTTCGAGTTTCATCATCGAAACCGTCAGATCCGATCCGGAAAACTGATTCGCCGCGAAGAACGGCATCCACTGGTAGATGTCGTCGCCCACGCGCGGAATCAGCAGGACGAGGCCTTCGATCAACTGCGTCCAGACCAACGCGAACCCGAGGGCGAACGCGGGGCTGCGGAACAGCAGGCCGAGCCCGACGCCGAGCAGCCCGGTCAGCGCGAAGGTCAGCCCCTGGCCCGCCACCGCGCGCCAGTCGGCACCGGAGTTCAACCCCAGGTCGGAGGCAGGTTTGATCAGATATGCGATCGCCCACGAGCCGAAACCCACCAGCAGCCCGATAAGTCCCGAGAACACGCCGACGACGGCGCCCTTCGCCAGCAGTGCGGGCACGCGGGACGGCACCGCCTGGAAGGTGAGCTTCAGTGTGCCCCAGTTGAACTCCGTCGCCGCCGCGAGAATGGCGAGGATCAGCACCACGGTGCGGGCGAGCGCGCCGGCGATCTGGGTCGAGTCGACGCCGGTCTGTCCCTCCAACGGAACGAAACCGAAGAACAACGCGGTGTAGGCGAGCGCGACCACGATCGCGATGCCCGCGCACCACCAGGGCGCGCGCGTGCTCAGCAGCTTGATCCGCTCCGCGCGGAGCATGTTCGCCGCGGTCATCGGACGCCCTCCGGGACCTGGCCGGTGCCGTATTCGACGGCTTCGGCGGTGAGTTGCATGTACGCCTGTTCGAGCGAGCCGGCGAGCGGCTTCAGTTCGTGGAGGGTCGCGCCCGCGGCGAACGCGAGCTCGCCGATGTGGTCGCTGTCCATTTCGGACACGATGAGCGCGCCGTCCTCTTCGCGGAATTCGGCGCCCTTGCCGGTCAGCGCCTCCCTCAGCTCGGGCAGCTGCGGGCTGCGGACCCGCACCCCGAGGCCCTTCGCGCGGCCGACGAAGTCTTCCATCGTGCCCTGGTAGATCAGCTTCCCCCGGCCGATCACGACGAGGTCCTGCGCGGTCTGCGCCATCTCCGGCAGCAGGTGGCTGGACACGAACACGGTGCGGCCCTCGGCGGCGAGCGCGTGCATCAGCTGCCGGATCCACACGATGCCCTCGGGGTCGAGTCCGTTGACCGGTTCGTCGAACAGCAGGACGCGCGGGTCGCCCAGCAGCGACGTCGCGATCCCGAGCCGTTGCGACATCCCGAGCGAGAACTGCCCGGCCCGTTTGCCCGCGACCGACCCCAGTCCGACCAGGTTGAGCACCTCGTCGACGCGCTTGTCGGGCAGGCCGTTGGTGGCGGCGATCCACCGGAGGTGCTCGCGGGCCGTCCGGCCGGGGTGCCGCCAGGTGGCGTCGAGCATGCCGCCGACCGTCCGAAGTGGATCACGCAGCTCGCGGTAGGGCTTGCCGTCGATGGTGACCGAGCCCGACGTGGGGTTGTCGAGCCCGAGCATCATCCGCATCGTGGTGGACTTGCCCGCCCCGTTGGGGCCGAGGAAGCCGGTCACCCGTCCCGCCTCGGCAGTGAAGGAAAGGTCGTTCACGGCGATCTTGTCGCCGTAGCGTTTCGTGAGTTTGGTGGCCTTGATCATCGGCCCTCCCTCCGGTGGATTCCGACATTACCCAACGTGCCGCCGCGAGGCCCGACGGGAAAGGACCGGGCTGCCCCCCGATAGGCGGCCCGGTCCTTGTTCCCCTTTTTCTCCCCGTCCGGTCGCCCGCTCCCCCGAGCCGTGCGACCGGCTTCTCCCCTGTGGAAGTCCTTACGCGTCGCGCTTGTTCGCGACGACCAGCGAGATGACCAGCAGGATCGCGGCGAAACCGGCGAAGTAGGCCAGCGCACCGCCTTGGCTCAGCGCCGATTGGGCCGCGGCGGATCCCGTGCCGTTGAGGAACCTGTCGGCGACGCGGAACGGCATCCACTCGTAGATGTCCTTGCCGATCCGCGGGATCAGCCGGATCAGGTTCTCCACCGCGAGGGCGTAGATCAGCAGGAGCGAGATGGCGCCGGCGCTGTGCCGGATCAGCACACCGATGGCGACCGCGATCACCGAGGCGAGGGCGAACACCACGCCCACGCCGGCGACGCTGACCCACTCCACGGTGGTGTTCAGCGCGAGATCTTCCGGCCGCATGACCGAGGCGAGGCCCCAGGCGCCGAACGCGGCGACCTCGCCGATCACGAGCGAAAGGAGCGCGACGACGCCGGTCTTGGCCAGCAGCGCCGCGGTGCGGTTCGGCACGGCCTGGAAGGTGGTCCGGATGGTGCCGAAGCGGTATTCGGTGGTCACCGAAAGCGCGGCGAGCACCATGATCACGGCCATCCCGAAGCCGTAGCCGAACTGGGTCAGGCTCACGTCGGTGAGTTCACCGGCGGGTGCGGCACCGGAGACGATGGCGGCGAAACCGATCACGACCGCCAGTGCGGCCAGCGCGCACCACCAGGGTGAGCGTGTGGTGAACAGCTTGATGCGTTCCACGGCGAGCAGAGTCATGGCGTTTCTTTCCTCAAAAGAGTGGTTGGCTACTGGGCGGCGGCGACCACTTCGGCGGCTTCGGTTTCGAGACCGGTGTGGTACTCGACCGAATCGCCGGTGATCTGCATGAAGGCCTGCTCCAGGGAGCCGGTCTGCGGGCTGAGCTCGTGCAGCACGATCTGGTTGGCCGCGGCGATCTCGCCGATCTTGTCACTGTCCATACCGGACACGACGAGCGATTTGTCGGCGTCGGTGACCTGGGCGCTCGCCTGCGCCAGCGCGGCGCGCAGCGCGGGCAGTTGCGGCGACCGGACCTTGACCGTGTTCTCGGCGGCCCGTGACACGAAGTCTTCGGTGGAGGACTGCGAAATCAGCTGTCCCTTGCCGATCACGATCAGGTGGCTCGCGGTGAGCGCCATCTCCGAAAGCAGGTGCGAGGAAACGAACACCGTGCGGCCCTCGTCGGCCAGCCGGTGCATGAACTTACGGATCCAGAGGATGCCCTCGGGGTCGAGGCCGTTGACCGGCTCGTCGAAGAGGAGGACCTCCGGGTCGCCCAGCAGGGCCGCCGCGATCCCCAGTCGTTGCGACATGCCGAGGGAGAAACCGCCGGCCCGCTTTCCGGCGACGCTGGTGAGGCCGACGGTTTCGAGCACCTCTTCGACCCTGGCCGCCGGGATCTTGTTGGATTTCGCCATCCACTGCAGATGCGCCCGCGCCGACCGGTTGGGGTGCACCCACTTCGCGTCCAGCAGTGCGCCGACCGTCCGCAGCGGGTCCTTCAGCTCGCGGTAGAGCTTGCCCCCGATGCGCACCTCGCCCGACGTCGGGTTGTCGAGGCCGAGGATCATCCGCATGGTCGTCGACTTGCCCGCCCCGTTCGGGCCGAGGAATCCGGTGACCTTCCCTCCCGCGACGGAGAAGGACAGGTTGTTCACCGCCAGTGTCTTGCCGTACCGCTTGGTGAGGCCCACTGCCTCGATCATGTCTGCTCCCCTCGGCGACTGCGATAGCAATCGTCGTCCATGTGGGTGGCCGAGCGCGTCATCCTGAGGTGCCAACCTGGTACCCGACCTGAGAAGTAGCTTGCCGTCTCCGGACGTCGTACGCGATCGGTGATACCCCTGAGAGTGACCCTGAATCGTCGGGGTTAATGAACCGTGGTTCAATAATCGTATGGCGAGGCCGCGCACCATCACCGACGAACGACTGCTGAAGGCGGCGGAGACCGTGATCGGCATGGTCGGCCCGGGTTTCACGCTGGCCCAGGTGGCGGCGGAGGCCGGGGTCGCGGTCGGCACGGTCGCCCAGCGATTCGGCTCGAAAAACGGTCTTTTGCAGGCATTGAGCCGGGCGAACACGGAGTCCGTCGTAGGGCGGATGCGGGAATGCGGCGAGCTGGCCGATCCCGTGGAAGGCCTGCGGGCCGCGGTCGTCGTGATCTACGAGGGCGTGGGTTCGGCGGAGACCGCGGCGAACCACCTCGGGCAGCTGGGGGTGGACATCGGGGATCCGGAACTCCGTGCCCTGTTGGGTGAACATTTCACCGCCGTGGAAGCGGAAATACGACGGCTGGCGCGCGCCGCGGCGCGTGACCTGCCGGGTGCGCCGGGTGTCGTCCGTGCGGCGAGGGTGCTGCTCGGAGTGGCGAACGGGGCTTCGCTGGACTGGTCGATCCGGCCGAAGGGCCGGTTCGTCGACCGCGTGGGGCAAGACGTGGACGCGGTGCTGACCGCGTGGAAGGGACGTGTCCGAAGTGGATCATAAAGTTGCCGTGGTCGCGGGAGCGACGCGAGGATGTGGCCGCGCGATCGCGGTGGAACTGGGCAGGCTCGGCTGGACGGTGTTCGTCACCGGCCGCACGACGCGGGAGCACCAGTCACCGATGAAGCGGTCGGAGACGATCGAGGACACCGCCGAGCTCGTCGACGCGGCGGGCGGCCGGGGAATCGCGGTCCGGACCGACTTCACCAACGTGTCCGATGTGGACGCGCTGAAGCGGCGTATCGAGTCCGAAGTGGACGGCCGGATCGACCTCCTGGTCGACGACGTCTGGGGCGGCGACCCGTTCGCGGATTTCGAGCGGGCGTACTGGGACTCCAGTCTCGACGACGCCCTCACACTGGTGCACAACGCGATCGACACGCATTTGATCGCGTTGCACCGGCTTCTCCCGCTGGTCGTGAAACGGGAGGGCGGTCTCGTCATCGAGGTCACCGACGGTGATCACGACGAGTACGTCGGCGCGGGGATCCCGTACTTCCTCGCGAAGTCCGGCATCCGCGCGATCGGCAGGGCGCTGGGCGCCGAACTGAAGAAGTACGGCTGCGTCGGCATGACCGTCACGCCGGGCTTCCTGCGGTCGGAGTCGATGCTCGACCACTTCGGGATCACCGAGGAGACCTGGCGGGACGCGGTGGGCAAGGCGGCCCCGGTCGACTTCGCCATCTCGGAGACCCCGACGCTGCTCGGGCGCGGTGTCGCGAAACTGGCGACCGACCCGGAGGTCTCGCGGTTCGCGGGCAAGACGCTGGCGTCGTGGACGCTGATGAACGAGTACGGCCTGACCGACGTCGACGGCTCGCGCCCCGACTTCGGCAAGTGGATGGCCGAAGTCAGGGACACGGGCAAGGATCCGGAGACGGCCGACCACACCCTGTACCGCTGAGACCAGGCTGGCCGGTCGAGTAGGGGGTGGGTCCGGTGCCCAGGCTCTCCTCTGCGGTACATGAAGGCCCCCTTCCTTGCGCCTAGGTACAGGAAGGGGGCCTTCATGTACTCGGGATAGGTGTGAAGCTGAGTCGAGGGCAGGGGTCCCTCACGCGCCGCCGCCCGTGACTACTGGGCTGGCGCCGCCGCCCGAGGCTGCGGAGGCGATCACGTAGTCCGTGAAGGCCTCCTTCCCTACCTTCAGGGTAGGCAAGGAGGCCTTCACGGACCTGCGACCAACTCCTGCCACAACCAGCAGGTACCTAAGACCCCTTCGGCTCTAACCCGAATCGCCACTCACGACCCGGCCAGCACGTCCAGGTAGTGCTGGTTGAACATGACGCCGAGGACGTTGCCGAAGGGGTCGATGACCGCCCCGGTCACGAAGCCGGGCCCGCGCTCGATGATCGGCTCGTACTCCTTCGCGCCCTTCTCGAGCAGCGTCGCGAAGGCTTCTTCGACGTTGTCGACGGCCCAGTTCGCGATCGCCCCGCCGGGGCCGGGCTGGGCCAGCGGCGGCCGGTAGTCGCCGCGGACCAGGCCGAATTCGTGCTGGTAGTCGCCGATCCGGAACTCGACGTACGCCGGCTTGTCGTCGGGACCGTTGCGGACGAAGTACGGCTCGATCCCGAAGAGGTCCGAGTACCACTCGATCGCGGCGGCCATGTCGTCGGCGTAGAACGTGGTGGTGGTGAGACCTCGCAGCATTTCCTTCTCCTCCGGTAGTGGCTCTGGAGACAAGGATCCACCGCAAAGTGCTCACCGAATGACCACTTTTCCGCGGGATTCTCAGGTGACCCCGGGACGCGCCAAACCGGTCTCGTAGGCGAGCACCACGGCCTGCACCCGGTCACGCAGATCCAGTTTGGACAGGATCCGCCCGACGTGCGTCTTCACCGTCGCCTCGGACAGGAACAGCGTCTCGGCGATCTCCAGGTTCGAGAGGCCCTTCGCGATCAGCACGAGCACCTCCCGCTCCCGTTCGGTGAGGACGTCGAGCTCGGCCGCGTCCCGCATCGGCTTCCCGCCGCCGCCGACGAACCGGTCGAGCAGCCGCCGCGTCACCGACGGCGAGACCACGGCGTCGCCCGAAGCGACCGCCCGCAGCGCCGAGACCAGGTGATCCGGCTGCGTGTCCTTCAACAGGAACCCGCTCGCCCCGCCCTGCAGCGCCGAATAGACGTACTCGTCCAGGTCGAACGTCGTCATCACGAGCACCCGCGCCGTCCCGGCCTCGACGATCCGCTTAGTCGCCTCGACCCCGTCCAGCACCGGCATCCGGACGTCCATCAGCACGACGTCCGGCCGCAGTTCCTCCGCCATGCGGATGGCCTGCGCCCCGTCACCCGCCTCACCGACGACATCGATGTCCGCCTGCGCGCCCAGGACCATCCGGAACCCGACGCGCATCAATTCCTGGTCGTCGACGACCACCACTCGGATCACGTCGCCAACCTAACCGGGAGTCTCGCGTGCACTTGCCACCCTCCACCGGGAGCGGGTCCGACCTCCAGCGTGCCGCCGAAGACGTTCGCCCGTTCCCTCATTCCGATCAATCCGTTCCCACCGGGGACCGAGAGTCTCCGCGGTCCTCCCGGTGCGGCATGTGACGCCGTCTTGGTGGCGGCGGGTACCAGCTGTTTCGCGCGGCCGGCGCCGTCGTCGGTGACCCGGACGTCGATCACGTCCGACTCCCGGCGCACCAGCACCTCCGCCTGCGCGCCCTGGCCCGCGTGTTTCAGCGTGTTCGTCAGCGACTCCTGGACGATCCGGTACACGCCGAGCGAGACCCCGGCGGGCAGCCCGGCCAGCGCGTCGCTGCCGATCGCCAGCGTCACCGGCACCCCCGCCTGGCGGATGCGGTCCGCGAGGTCGGTCAGCGCGCTCGCGTCCGGCTGCGGCACGCGCGGCTCGTCGTCACCATCGCTGCGGAGCACGTCCAGCAGCCGCCGCAGTTCGGCGAGCGCGCCGCGGCCGGTCTCCGAAATCGTCTGCAAGGCCCGTTTCGCCATCTCGGGATTCCCGTCGACCGCGTAGGACGCGCCGTCGGCCTGCACGACCATCACGCTCACCGCGTGTGCGACGACGTCGTGCAGCTCACGGGCGATCCGTCCGCGTTCTTCACCGACGGCGATCCTGGTCGCCTGGTCCCGTTCCGTCTCAAGTAGATGCAACCTGGCTTCCACCTCCTCGTGATAGGCGCGCCTCGCGCCCGCGAATTCGCCGAGCGTCCAGCACAGTGCGGTGGCGAAGACACCGATGATCGCCAGCACCCAGATGTCCTCCGGGGGATCGACCCACAGCTGGATCACCGAGGTCACGATCGTCGCCAGCAGGAACAGCAGCCCCTGCTTGCGGCCGACGTAGACCAGCACCGAGTAGACGCTGATCATGATCGCCAGCCCACTGGCCGCGCCCAGTTCGAGCGCGCCGTGGGGGATACCGATGGCCAGCAGCAGATACGCCGACCACAGCGTGGCCTTCCGCCGGAAGATCAGCGGGACGACCATCGCGATGTCCAGCGGAAGCACCACGTACCAGGGCGGCATCGGTACTTCCGGCGTCTCGACCGCCGCCACGAAGAACAGCAGGTCGGTCAGCAACAGGACGACGGCGATGAAACTGTCCCCGGCCATGGGGTGAGCACGCATCCAGAGGCTTAACCGTCGCACCTGGTAACACTATGTCGGCCATGGCCGCTCGCGCGTCGGTCGCCGGTACCACCTTCGGTGCGACCCGAGGATGAGCGGCATGGCACGATTCGACCCGGCAGGCTTTGACGACTGGGAGGGGACAGGCGCCGTGACGTCACCGACGGAACAGGGCCGTCTCGCCGGCCCGCTGTCGATGTCGGTGGCGAACCTCTGTCATCGCCTCCAGTCGCAGGTGTCCGCGCGGACCGCGGCCGGTTTCGCCGAGGTGCTGCGCAGACTGGGCGGTCCGCTCCAGGTCGCCGTCGCCGGCCGGATCAAGTCGGGGAAGTCCACGCTGGTCAACGCCCTGATCGGACGCCGCGTCGCGCCGACCGACGTCGGCGAGTGCACCCGGCTGGTGACCAGGTTCCAGTACGGCACCGTCGACCGCGTCGAGATCGTCTTCAACGACGGCCGCAAGCAGGTGCTGCCCTTCGCCGCCGACGGGATGATCCCGGCCGAGCTGGGTATCGACATCGACAAGGTCTCGCATATCGAGGCGTACCTCACCAACGCGGTCCTGCAGGGCATGACCGTCATCGACACTCCGGGCCTCGGCTCGCTCGACGCCGCGTCGGTGTCGCGGACCGAGCAGTTGCTGGGTGCGGCGAAGCACCGCAAGCCTGAAGACGAAGACGCGGAAGAAGACGAAGAGGGTTCCGACGAGCTCGACGACACCTCTCGCAACGCCGTAGCGGGCGCCGAGGCCGTCCTCTATGTGGTCACGCAGGGTGTGCGCGCCGACGACCAGCAGGCGCTCGCCGCGTTCACCGCCGCGACCGCGAGCCGCGAGGCGGGCCCGGTCAACGCGATCGCGGTGCTCAACAAGGCGGACACCATCGCGCCCGAGTCGGTCGAAGGCTCGGGCGGCGACGTGTGGAAGGCCGCGACGCTGCTGTCGGAGAAGCAGGCCTCGACGCTGAAGCCCCGCATCGCGGACGTGCTGCCGGTGATCGGGCTGATCGCGGAGTCGGCGGAGTCCGGCGGGTTCACCTCAGGTGACGCCGAGGCGCTGCGCCAGCTGTCCGAGATGGACGACGACATCCTCGAGACCATGCTGATCTCGGCCGACATCTTCACCAGCTGGGACTGCGACGTCGCGGCGGGCGTCCGGCTGCGGCTGCTGGAGAAGCTGGACCTGTTCGGCGTCCGGTACGCCGTCGAAGCGATCCGCAAGGAACCCGAGATCACCGCGGGCTCGCTGCGGCGGAAGCTGCTCGACGCCTCCGGCCTCGAAGCCGTCCGCCAGCGGTTGAGCATCGTCTTCGCCGCCCGCGCCGACGGCATCAAGGCGGCCGCCGCGCTGGCCTCGGTCACCGCGCTGGCCCACGCCTCGGGTGACCCGGCCGAACGGCAGCGTGTCCACGACGCGATCGAGGTCCTGCTCGCCAAGCCCGAAGCACACCAGCTGCGGCTGCTCGAAGCGCTCACGCTGGTCGCGTCCGGCGCTGTCGACATGCCCGAGGACCTGTCCGAGGAGGTCCTGCGGGTCGGCAGCAACGCCGACATCGGCGCCCAGCTCGGCAAGCCGGGCGCTCCCCGGGCCGAACTCGCCGCCCACGCCCTCGAACGGGCCGGCTGGTGGCGCTCCTTCGCGTCCTTCGGCGCGACGCCCGCCCAGAGCCGCGTCGCGCACGTCGTGCACCGGGCGTACTTCCTCATCTGGCAGCAGATCCGCGACCCCCAAGCCTGACCCCCGCGGCCTGTTCCGGACCCGGGATTGATAAACCGAGCGCTCGGTCTAATAATGGACCCCATGGAAACGATCGTCGACGAGCCCCAGTGGCTGCGCACGGCCTCCTGGCTCGGCTGCCCGCTGGTGGGTGCCGCGCTCGGCTGGTTCCTCCAGTCGATCGCGGACTGGGTGGTCTCCCTGAGCTGGGTCCCGTTCAAGGGCCCGTTCCAGCTCGTCTCGGACATCCCCGATCCGTGGGGCCCACTCGCCGGGGCGGGCGCCGGGCTGGTCCTCGGCCTGCTGTTCGCCGCGGTCTGGGCGCACGAGCGGCTGATCGTCAAGGTGACGCCGACCCGCATCACCCTCACCGTCAAGGGGCGCACCCGCGCCTACGAGGCCAAGCTGCAGGCCGTCTTCCTCGACGGCAAGGAGCTCGTCCTGCTCGCCGCCGATGGTCGGGAGCTGGCACGAGAGAAGGGTGACGTCGACCGCGCGGCCGTCGCCAAGGCCTTCACCGAGCACGGCTACCCCTGGCACACCGAGCCGCCGGCGGTGAAATGAGGACGGTCGACCCGGCCAAGCACGAGGCGAAACGCCGCGCCATCCTCGACGCCGCCACGGTGTGCTTCGCCGAGAAGGGGTTCGAGAAGACGACGACGGCGGAGATCTGCCGCGCGGCGGGGATCAGCACCGGCAGCCTGTTCCACTACTTCCCGAACAAGCGCGCGGTGTTCGTCGGCATCTTCGAACAGGACGGCGACGAGACCGCGGCCCTGCTCGCGGCCGCCGGGGAGATCGAGGACCCGTGGGAGGCCATCCTCCTCATCCTCACGTACATGTCCGAACAGCTCCTGCAACCTCTCGCGGCCAAGCTCGTCCTCGAGGTCGCCGCGCAGTGCGCCCGCGACGCCGAACTGGCCGAACTGGTCCAGGGCAACGACCGCGTCCTGCGCGACGGTCTCGTCGGTTTCGTGACCAGGGCGGTGGAGACGGGCCGGATCGACCCCGGCATCGAACCGGAGGTGACGGCCAGCTGGCTCGTCGCGTTGATCGACGCCCCACTCTCCCGCGTGATTCTGGAGCCGGACCTCGATCCGGCCGCGGAACTCGCGGTGATGAAGGTGCTGATCACCAGATTCCTTCGCCCCGTTCTGCCCACACGGAGCAGATCCAACAGCTAAGGTGGCCGAGGTCTTTTGATCTTTTGAAGTCGCGCCTTTCGGCCGTCAGGCCCCGCTATCGTGATGGCAGGGCGCGCCTGTCGGGTGAACGCGACCGGACTACGAGAGGCGCGCCCTGGCAGCGCGATCGCGGGGGCGCGATAGGTGGCACAGTGGGAGCCTGGCTGCGGAAGAAGGCGGTCGCCGAGGAGAATCCGGACGACGTGCCGACCGGCCAGATCGCGGCGGTGAGCATCGCGGCGATCATCGCCGAGGCGGACGGCGGGACTTCGCCGTCCGAGGGAACCGAGACCGTCGAAGCCGCGTCGAAGACCGATGTGGAGTCCACGACCACGGGTCCGGCCGACCTCGAACAGGCTCTCGCCGACAGGCAGGCGCTGATCCAGCTCTGCCTGTACGCCCTCGACCGCGCCCGCAGCGGCGGCGTCGTCGAGCGGCTCGAACACGGTCTCGCCGGTATCGGCGTCCGTGCCCTGCGCCCGGACGGCGAGCGGTTCGACCCCGCCGTGCACGAGGCGGGCGGCGCGGTCGCGACCGAGGACCCGGCACTCGAAGGGCTCGTCGCGGAGACCGAAGTCGTCGGTTTCGCCGATCACGACCGGGTCCTGCGCGTGCCGATCGTCATCGTCTACGCGAAGAAGGCCCAGTGACCGCTCCGAGTGCGGCCGCCAACCTGCCGGCGGTCGTGAAGAGCACGCGCGAGCAGCTGCTCACCGTCGTCCGCGAAGCCGATCCTCAGGCCGCGAAATGGGTCGAGGACATCCGGAAGGCGCGCCCGAAGAAGCCGTCGGTCGTGGTGGTCGGCGAGACCAATCGCGGCAAGAGCTCGCTCGTGAACGCGCTCCTCTCCATGCCGGGACTGTCCCCTGTGGACGCCGACGTCGCCACGGCGACGTACCTCGTCTTCGAACACGCCGAGCAGTGGTCCGCGCAGGCCTGCTATCCGGGCCAGCTGGCGCCGGTGCCGATCAACCTGAACGCCCTGATCCACTGGGTCTCGGCCGCGCACGAACTGCCGGAAGGCCAGATCCCGCCGCGGTACGTCGAGGTCTCCGGTCCGGTCCCGCTGCTCGAACGCGTGTCCATTGTGGACACGCCGGGCGTCGGCGGACTCGACTCGATGCACGGCGAACTGGCGAAGGAGGCGGCGGCGGGCGCCACCGCCCTGCTGTTCGTCGTCGACGCCTCCTCCCCGTTCACCGCGCAGGAACTGCACTTCCTGCAGGACATGGGCGAGCGCGTCGAGACCGTGCTTTTCGCGCTGACCAAGACCGACCAGTTCCGCGGCTGGCGCGAGGTCCTCGAAGCCGACCGGCGGCTGCTCGCCGAGCACGCTCCCCGGTTCGCCGACGCGGTGTTCCACCCGGTGTCCGCGCGCATGTTCGAGACGGCGGCCAAGGCACCGAACGAACAGATGGCCATGATGCTGCGCGAGAAGGCCGGTATCGCCGCGCTCCAGGGCGCGTTGCAGGAGATGCTGGTCGGCCGCTCGGCGATGCTGGGCGAGGCCAACACCCTTCGTGCGCTGTCGAGCGCCCTCGCCGAGCTCAAGGCGAAACTGCAGGCGGAAAGCCGCGCGCTGTCCGCCGGTGAAGCCGAGGCGGAACAGCTGCGCCAGCGCCGCGACGACCTGAGCACCGAACGCCGCTCTTCGACCCGGGGCTGGCAGCTGAAACTGCGCGCGGAGATCCAGCGGACCCGCGTCGAGGTCGGCCACGAGACCAGCAGGCAGATGCGCGACGCGTCGACCCACTTCCGGCAGCGGATCGACGGCGCCAAGCGGGACGACCTCACCGCGCTGCCCCAGCAGGTCGACATCGCGTTGCAGACGACGTCGCAGCGGATCTCGATGCTGCTCTCCCAGCGGCTCAACCAGGTCACCAACGTCGCGCTCTCGGAGCTGTTCTCGGCCGAAGAGCTCGACATCATCCGCGGCCAGTTCGCCAGGGCGGGCGGCCCGCCGGTGGTGCTGCGCCCGCCGGACAAGAAACCGCCGACGGCCGAGGACAAACTGCTCATCTTCATGGGGGTTTCCGGCGGTCTCGGCGCCGGGAAGGTCGCCGCGCTGCCGCTGGCGGGCGTCGCGATCCTGAACCCGGTGATCCTGCCCGCCACGATCATCATCGGCCTCGGCGCCGGCTGGTGGATGGCGCGGACCCGCAAGCACGCCTCGGACAAGCAGCATATGAAGCAGTGGCTGGTCGAGGCGATCGCCGACGCGCGGTCCACGTTGGACCAGCTCGTCGCGGAGCAGCTGATCGAGGCCGAACAGCAGCTCTCGATGGCGCTCGACGAAGCCCTCGGCCGCCGCATCGACGCGATCGAAGCGGAGCTGAAGGAAGTCGACAAGACGATCAAGATGGGCGCGCAGGAAAGGGCCAAGAAGATCTCGGTGGTCGCGAAGCGGCTGAAGGACGTCTCCGACGGCCGTGACCGTGCCGAGGCGCTTCTGGGCCGCATCCGGTCACTGCGCGACGCCTGACCAGGGTGTCCTGTTGTGGACCGGAACCGAACGGGCCTACGGTGAGTCATAGGCTCAGACACACCGGCAGGTCAACGAGGGGGTCATCCCATGTGGGTCGACGAGAGCGGCGGCACGGACACCGAGGCGGGCTCCACGGAGGCGGTCACGGTCCACGTTGACGGCGAGGAGTACCAGGCCGAGCTCAACTACGACCTCGACAAGGACGGCGTGAACGACGCCGCGGTCATCCAGCACGAGGACGGCACCGGCCAGGCCTTCGTCGACACCGACGGAGACGGCGACGCCGACCAGTACGCGGTGCTCGACGAAAACGGCAAGGTCGTCCAGGAAGCCGTCTACGACGAAGCTTCCGGCGCCTGGGTCGAGGCCGGTGGCGGCAGCGACGACAGCGGCAGCGACGCGGGGACGAGCGGCACCATGCACGCCGACATGCCCAGCGGCGACGTCGAGGTCGGCCCGCCGACGATCGACACCAACGGGGACGGGACCCCCGACACCGCCGTCATCCAGACCGAGGACGGCCGCACGATCGCCTTCACCGACAAGGACGGTGACGGCAAAGCCGACATCGCGGTGGAGACCGACGCTTCCGGCAACTCCAAGACCTACGAGCACACCGGACCCGGCCAGTGGACCGAGACCGGCAGCGGCGTGGTCAACGAGGACATCGGCTCGGCCTTCGTGAGCACTTCGAACGACACCGCGGGCGACCCGGCGGGCGACGCCGCGTGGGGCGGATCGGGCACGCAAACACTCGAAGGAGTGGCGAAGATCGATTCCGCCACCGGCCAGTGGATCAGCCCGAACTAAATCCTGAAATGGACTAAACCAATACGGATACCCATTCGTGAGTGGTCCAGTCCATTCTTCGGCCAAATCGATGTAATTCTGGTCACAGAACAGCCCGGTACGAGACCTCGTACCGGGTTTTCTCGTGTCCGGTTCGCCCGGTCGTTGTGCTGTCGATCACCGGAAGAATTTCTGCGTATGGCCCATTCCGGTGATACTGAATCGATTCCCTTATCGTTCTTGTGAGAGAACCGACAGGTCAGCTCTCGGTTACCTGCCGGTCATCCGGCTACTCTCGGGGAATCCCAAAACCTGCACACCGGTCTTCCCGCCGGTGTGCGAAGCCATTCGGTCGCCGGCACTGAAGCCCGCATCGGAACAGCGTCGTTCCCGATGTGGGCTTCTGCCGTCGGAAGTCAGGAGTAGAGATGACCGCAGTCGCCATCCCCGGACTGGAAAAAGCGCCGACGACGCACAGCGGCGTGCTGTCCTGGGTCCGGGAGGTCGCCGAACTGACCACTCCGGACCGCGTGGTGTGGGTCGACGGGTCCGACGAAGAGGCCGCGCGTATCAACGCCGAACTGGTCTCCGCCGGCACGTTCGTGCAGCTCGACGCGAAGCCCAACTCGTACTGGGCCGCTTCCGACCCGAATGACGTCGCCCGCGTCGAAGAGCGCACCTTCATCTGTTCGGACAACGAAGAGGACGCCGGTCCCACCAACAACTGGATGGACCCGGCCGAGATGAAGGCCACGATGACCGAGCTGTACCGCGGGTGCATGCGCGGTCGCACGATGTACGTGATCCCCTTCTGCATGGGCCCCCTCGGAGCCGAGGACCCCAAGCTCGGCATCGAGATCACCGACTTCGCCTACGTCGTCGCCTCCATGCGCGTGATGACCCGCGCCGGCAAGGCCGCGCTGGACAAGTTCGTCACCGAGGACGGCACCGAGCGTTCGTTCGTCCCGGCGCTGCACTCCGTCGGCGCCCCGCTGGAGCCGGGCCAGAAGGACGTCTCCTGGCCGTGCAACACCACCAAGTACATCTCGCACTTCCCCGAGAGCCGTGAGATCTGGAGCTACGGCTCCGGCTACGGCGGCAACTCGCTGCTGGGCAAGAAGTGCTACTCGCTGCGCATCGGCTCGGTCATCGCCCGTGACGAGGGCTGGCTGGCCGAGCACATGCTGATCCTCAAGCTGATCTCGCCGGAGAACAAGGTCCACTACGTCGCGGCGGCCTTCCCGAGCGCCTGCGGCAAGACCAACCTCGCCATGCTTCAGCCGACCATCCCCGGCTGGCGCGCCGAGACTCTCGGCGACGACATCGCGTGGATGCGGTTCGGCGAGGACGGCCGCCTGTACGCGGTGAACCCCGAGTTCGGCTTCTTCGGCGTCGCGCCGGGCACCGACTGGCACACCAACCCCAACGCGATGCGCACCATCGAAAAGGGCAACACGGTCTACACGAACGTCGCGCTCACCGACGACGGCGACGTCTGGTGGGAGGGCATGGGCGAGAAGCCCGCGCACGCCACCTCCTGGAAGAAGCAGGAGTGGACGCCGGAGTCGGAAGAGAAGGCCGCGCACCCGAACTCGCGCTACTGCACGCCGATGTCGCAGTGCCCGATCCTCGCGCCCGAGTGGGACGACCCGAAGGGCGTGCCGATCTCGGCGATCCTCTTCGGCGGTCGCCGCAAGACCACGGTCCCGCTGGTCAACGAGGCCCGCGACTGGCAGCACGGCGTGTTCATGGGCGCCACCATGTCGTCGGAGACCACCGCGGCCGCCGCCGGCGCGGTCGGCAACGTGCGCCGCGACCCGATGGCCATGCTGCCGTTCCTCGGCTACCACGCCGGTGACTACTTCAAGCACTGGCTGGACCTCGGCAAGAACGCCGACGCCGACAAGCTGCCGAAGATCTTCTACGTCAACTGGTTCCGCCGTGGCGACGACGGCCGCTTCCTGTGGCCGGGATTCGGCGAGAACTCGCGCATCCTGAAGTGGGTCATCGACCGCGTCGAGGGCAAGGGCAGCGCGAACGAGACCCCGGTCGGCTTCGTGCCGAACGCCGAGGACCTCGACACCGACGGCCTCAAGGAGCCGCTGGCCGACATCCAGGCCGCGCTGGACGTCTCCGCCGACGAGTGGCGCAAGGAACTGCCCCTGATCGAGGAGTGGTTCGAGAAGATCGGCGACAAGGTCCCCTCGTCGCTGCGTGACGAACTGGACGCGCTCAAGCAGCGTCTCGGCTGATCACCTGAACGAGTCGAAGGCCTCATCCTCACGGTCATTCCTGAGGATGAGGCCTTCGTATTTCCCCCTTGGGTAGCGTGGCCGCATGCTCAGATTCGGCGTGAACATGGTCGTCCCGGACAGCCGGGCGGCCTGGGTCGAGAAATGCCGCAAGGCGGAAGCACTCGGTTTCGACGTCGTCGGTGCCGCGGACCATCTCGGGATGGCGCCGCCCTTTCCCGCCCTCGTGCTCGCCGCCGAGGTGACCGAGCGCGTCCGGCTCAACACCTTCGTCATCAACACCGCGTTCTACAACCCGGTGCTGCTCGCCCGCGACGTCACGGGCACGGATCAGTTCACCGAAGGCAGGCTGGAACTGGGGCTCGGCGCCGGGTACCGGAAGTCCGAGTTCGAAGCGGCGGGGATGGAGTTCCCCCGCGCCGGCCGGCGCGTCGACCACCTCGAACACACGATCAAAGAGCTCAAACGGCTCTACTCCGACGATGACCACAAACCGGGAACCGTGCAGAAACCGGGCCCGCCGTTGCTGATCGCCGGCCGCGGGGACCGGGTGCTCGCCCTCGCCGCCGAACACGCCGACATCATCGGCTTCTCCGGCACGGCGGCCATTCCCGACGGTGGCGCGCTGGTGCTCGACGACGCGGCCGGAATCGACGAACGCGTACGGTTCACCCGCGAGAAACTGAACGGGCGCGAAGCCGAATTCAACGTCATTTCGCAAGTGGTCACGGTGACCGGCGATCGGCGGGCGGGGCTGGAAAGCGCTCGCGAATTCGTGAAGGGCGCGCTCACCGTCGAGCAGCTCGCCGAAGTGCCGACGGTGCTCGTCGGTACCCATGAGCAGATCGCCGAACAGATCCTCGCCCATCGCGAACGGTTCGGCTTGACCTATTTCACCGTGTTGGAGCGCAATATGGAGCCCCTCGCTCCGGTGATCGAGTTGTTGTGCGGCACATGATCGACGTACGCGGGCTCGGCGTCCAGGCCGGGGAGCACTGGTTGTTCGAAGACCTCGATTTCGAGGTCGAAGCGGGCGAATGCGCGGTGATCGCCGGTCCGAACGGGGTCGGGAAATCGACGCTGCTGAGGTGCCTTTACGGAACGCAGGCGCCGCAGCGGGGCCGGGTCGTCGTCGCGGGCGGAAAGCCCGACGAGCGCGACCTTTCCTTTCGCCGCAAGGTTTCCGTTTTGTTCGACGATTCCGATTTCTTCACCGAGCTGACCCCGCTCCAGCATCTCGAGTTACTGGAGGGCTCGTTCGGTGCCGATCTCGGCGATCACGAAGCCTTGATTTCGGACGCGGGTCTCGCCGAACGCGCGAAGGTCACCGCGGGCAAGTTCTCCGCCGGGCAGCGCCGCCGCCTGCTGCTCCTCGGCGCGACGGCGCGACCGCACGACGTCCTGCTGCTCGACGAGCCCGAGCGGGCGCTCGACGTCGCCGGGAAGGAATGGCTGACGTCGTTGATCGCGCGTTCGACCGCCGCCGGGGCCGCGGTCGTCGTGGCGACGCATCATCCCCCGCTGCTGGAAGCGGCCGACTCGACCTTGGAGCTGTGGTGACCACGAAGGCCCCCACGCACGTCCCGGGACGACAGCGATTCGGCGGACTGCTCAACGGGGATTACCAGACCTTCCTGGCACTGTTCGGTTTCGGCGCGCTCTTCACCGCGTTCCAGAACCTTCCGAAGCTGCGCCATTTCCTTTTTGGACAGTCCCTTGTGGATTTCCCGGCGGTGTTCGGACTGCTGATCGTGCTGTGCGCGATCTTCTGGCGCAGCCTGCTGCGCCGCGGTTTCGTCTGGGCCGAACCGGCGGCGTTGACGTGGATGGACTTCGCCGGCGTCGACAGGCGCCGTGTCGTCGCGAAGCGGATGTGGACGCTCTGGCTCGGGCTGGTCATGGTGGTCGGCTACACCGGGGCGCTGGTCACCGCGATCGGCGGCGGGTCGAAGGACGTGTGGATCGCGATGTCGGCGCTGACCGCCGCCGGGGCGATCCTGGCCGCCATCACTGCGCGGCGGACCGCGATCCGCGGGGAAACGCTCGCGCCGGTCGTGCTCGCGGTGGCCGGTCTGGCGGTGGCCGCCGCCGGGCTGGGCCCGATCGCGGTCGAGGTGCTGGCCGGTGCGATGTTCGTCGTCGCGGTGGCGGTGGCCTTCGGCGGCGAACCGGTGTCCGGGGTCGGGCGCCAGGACCTCGTCGACGGCTGGAACGCGCGGCTCCTGCGGGCGATGGCCGCGGTCTTCATGGACCCCATGCTGCTGATCCCGGAGTCGAAGCCGGTGCCGTGGCTGTCCTTGCGGCGTCCGACGGTGCTGCGGCTCGCGTGGGCCGGGGTACTCGGCAGGATGCGCTTCGCGGCGGCCAGTGTGGCGATCGCGTGCCTGGTCGGTGCCGCGCAGCTGGCGTTCCCGGCCGTCCCGGCGGGACCGCTGTTCGCGCTCGGCGCGTACGCCGCGCTCGTGCCGTTCGTCGGCGGGCTCGGCGAACTGTGGCGCAACCCCGGCCGCAGGCGGTGGCTCGGGGTGTCCGACTGGGAGTTACGGCTGGTCAACGGCCTGGTGATCGCTCTGCTCGGCCTCGGCTGGGGAGCGCTGCTCGGCCTGGTGACGCTGACGCTCGGGGTGACCCCGGCCTGGCCGGTGTGGCTCGCGATCCCACTCGCCGTCGTCGCCACGCTCCGGACGGCGACCCGGCCGCCGATGAACTACGACGTCAGCGGCGGGGCCGCGGGACTCCAGGCGCTGCGGGGTGTCGACGTGCTGGTCGTCGGCTCGGTTTTGCTGTCCGTGATCGCCTGAGGTCACCCGTTCCCGCGTTCGGATCATTCGAATACTCCGAACGCGGGTTACCCTCGATGCGACGAAAGGAGCACGAGTGGGCGGCGGGCACGCACCGGGCAAGGGGCGGCGGGCGACCAGCGAGTTCCCCGCGGGCTGGACCGACGAGCAGATCATCGCGGTGATCAAGGACGTCGCGAACGATCCGAGCGAACCTCGCCGCAGACAGCACAACGGCCGCTGGCGCTGCGCAGGCGAACGGTACGGCGTGCATCTGATCGTGCTGGTGGAAGACAACGGCAGCGTCAAGACGGGCTATCCGGTGGCGGGTCCCGGCGTGGTCCGCAATCCCGACGCCGCGGCCGACCCGGCGAATCCGACCGTGGCCGACCTCGCCGCCGGCCGGATCAGCTTCTTCGGCGAGAGCCTGCTCGACCAGATCGCCGACCGCGTCGCGCCGGACGTTCTCGCGTTCTATCGCACCCTGCACTGGTCGGGTGAGTGGGAAGAACTGGCCGACGTCCTCGTCGCGCACGCGGTGAACGAGAACCTGCGGCTCGGCGTGGACGAGTTCGCCACCCTGGAGAGCCTGCTGAACAGCTTCGACCTGCCGATCGACGGCTTCCTCTACCTGAACGACCGGGCGCACACGCTGGCCACCCTGCGCCCCTAACTCGCGTGATCCGGCCCCCATCACGCGAGTCCCGTGCTCAATCACGCGAGTCCCGCTTCTGATCACGCGAGATCGCCTAACTGGCTTCGGCGACCTCTGCGGCGTCTGTGTTCTCCACGGCCGCCCGCAGCGCGTCCAGCGGCAGGCCGATGGCGTCCGCGATCGCCGCCACCGTGAAGAAGGCGGGCGTCGGGATCCGGCCGGTCTCGATCTTCCGGAGCGTCTCCACCGAGATCCCGGCCTCCGCCGCGACCTCGACCATGCTCCGCGACGCCGACGCGCGCGCGTCCCGGAGCGCCAGCCCCAGCCGCTCGCCTCGTTCGCGTTCCTCGTCCGTCAACGGCACTCGCACCATGAAGCCAATACTAATACCGGTCGCGCGCCTGCCGGTCGTGAGTGGCGCCGAGTTGTCCCCACAGAGTTACCCCCAGCCTGTGGATAACTCTGTGCACAGGTCTGTGGACCGCCCAAAGGAAAGGCCCCGCCGAGCCGAAACTCGACGGGGCCACAATCCCTAGGGGCTTCAGCCGCCCGCGGGCACCGGAAGTGGGAGTCCGGGGAGGCTCTGGTCGTTCGGCACCTTGCCGTCGACGAGGAAGTCCTCCACGACCTTGTCCACACCCACATTGCCGCCGGCGTAGATGCCGTGGTCACCCTCACCGGTCACCGTGATCATCCGCGAGTTGGCGAACGCGCGGTGCGCACGGGTCGCGCCCTCGATCGGGGTCGCCGGGTCGTGCACCGACTGGACGATCAGCACCGGCGGGACGCCGCGGCCGTCGAGCTTCGGCAGGTCGACCGGCTTGTTCTTCCAGAAGATGCACGGCTGGATGAGCCAGCCGGCGCCGAGCAGCGGCAGATCGCGGTCGATCAGCTTCTGCGACTGACGGATGACGCTCTGCCGGTTACCGGTCCACGGGCCCTCGTTGCAGGGGATGGTCCAGAAGCTGGCGTTGTAGGAGTCACCGTCGGTGGGGACGAACAGCGGCTGCGGGCCGATGACGCCGTCACCGTCCACCGTCTCCGCCTTGACCTTCTGCGCGGCCGCGGCCTTCTGCTGCTGGCTCGAGGTGCCCTCGGTCAGCGTCTTCAGGTTGACCAGGTAGTCGGCCAGCGCCGGGAAGTTGCGCTTCGAGTAGAGGTACGACGCGATGGTCGAGTCGAGGGCGTTGGCCGAAACCGGGACGCCGTCCACCTCGACGGGGTTCTGCGTCAGCGCGAAGCGGACCTTCTCGTAGGTCTGGCGAGCGGCCTCGCCGTTCCTGCCGAAGTTGTAGACCTTGTTGTACTTGCCGATCCACGGCAGGAAGTCCTGACGCCAGCGGCGCTCGAAGCCGAGCGGCTGCCCGTCGAACGAGTTCTGCCAGGTCGTCGTGAACTCGGTCGACGAGTCGAGCAGGAACTTGCCGGTCCGGGTGGGGAACTGCTGGGCGTAGTGCGCGCCCATCCAGGTGCCCGCCGAGTAGCCGACCCAGTTGATCTTGTCGCGGCCGAGGAGGACGCGCAGCAGGTCGATGTCGCGGATGGTCTGGGCGGTGTTGATGAGCGGGCCCAGCTCGCCGGACTTCACCTGGCAGGAGTCCGCCGCGTACTTGGTGGCGTCCAGGATCAGGTTGAGGTTCGCCCGGCTGCGATCGCGCGGGTCCAGGTCGGATCCGGTGCCGATCGCGTTGCCGCAGGTGATGTTGGTGCTCTTGCCGGTGCCGCGCGGGTCGAGACCGATGATCTCCTGGGTCGCGCGCAGCTTCGTCTGGTTGCGCAGACGAGCCGGGAAGTTACGGCCCGGTGCGCCGGGGCCGCCCGGGTTCGTGATGACGCTGGCCGTCGCGGGGCCGCCGGTGGCGGCGAGGCGGCTGACGGCGATCGTCAGGTCGATGTTCTCGTTCGACTTGTACCAGTTGCGCGGTGCGCGGTAGGTCGCGCATTCGATGTTTTCGGCCCCCGGCGGCGGCGCGGTCGGCAGCTCGTTCGCCGTGCACTTGTGCCAGTCCAGCTTCTGGCTCGCGTACTTCGCCGGAATGTTGGTGGAGTTCAAAGGCTGCTGTTTGGCAGCCTCCGGTCCTGCGAACGCAGGAGTGAACCCGGCCAGCATGGTGCCGGCGACAGCCGGGATCACCACCGCATAGCGGAGTTTCTTCATCCGATGCCCCTTTGATCTTGCGTGCGAAGGTTCCTGTTCGCGACTTGCGGCTATTGATATCCGGCGGGGAGCGGGACGGCAACCGCCCTTCGTCGGATCGGGCGTCGCTGATCAAATCGATATCGGGCGCGCGTGACCCGGGTGGGGGAGAGGTTCTAGGGTCATCGGGTCCATCCGGGGTACGGGAATGTTAGGTGAGGTCCGATGGCGTCAGGTAAGGCAGACGGGAAGGTGAGGGGCTTTCAGTTCAGCCCGTGGAACCTCCTGCTGGTCATCCCGTTGCTGGTGCTGATCACGTCCTTGTTCAACTCGGACGGCCCTCGGCTGTTCGGGATGCCGTTCTTCTACTGGTTCCAGTTCGTGTTCGTGGCCGTCGGCGTCCTGTGCACCTGGATCGTCTTCGTGATGACCAAGGACAAGCCGACCAGTGAGCGTCCCGACCGGTTGTCCGTGGACGAGCTCGACGAGGGGGACGTCAAGTGAGCAACATCCAGTGGCCCGAGCTGATCATCTTCACGATCCTCTTCGCGGTGGTCACCGTCCTCGGCTTCGTCGCGTCGCGCTGGAAGGCGGGCAACACCCTCGACCATCTGGACGAATGGGGCCTCGGCGGCCGCAAGTTCGGGTCGTGGATCACCTGGTTCCTGCTCGGCGGTGACCTCTACACGGCGTACACCTTCGTGGCCGTTCCCGCGCTGATGTTCAGCGCCGGCGCGATGGGCATGTTCGCCCTGCCGTACACGATCATCGTCTACCCGATCGTGCTGATGCCCGCGCTGCGCATGTGGTCGGTCTCCCGGGTCCGCGGCTACGTCACGCCCGCCGACTTCGTCCGCGGCCGGTTCGGTTCGCCGACGCTGGCGCTGCTGATCGCGATCACCGGGATCATCGCGACGATGCCGTACATCGCGCTGCAGCTCGTCGGCCTCGAAGCGGTGCTGCGGACCATGGGCATCAACGGCTCCGGCGTCGTCGGTCACCTGCCGCTGCTGGTCGCCTTCGTCATCCTGGCGGTCTACACCTACCAGTCCGGCCTGCGCGCGCCCGCGCTGATCGCGTTCGTCAAGGACATCCTGATCTACCTCGTGATCATCGTGGCGATCATCTACCTGCCCTCGAAGCTCGGCGGCTGGTCGGCGATCTTCGACGCGGCCGACGCGAAGTTCGACAAGACGCCGAACCCCTCGGACGGCATCCTGCTCAACGCGAACAACCAGTTGCAGTACGCCACGCTGGCACTCGGTTCGGCGCTCGCGCTGTTCCTGTACCCGCATTCGCTCACCAGCGTGCTCGCCTCGCGCGGCCGCAGCGTGATCAAGCGGAACATGGTCGCGCTCCCGGCGTAC
The DNA here is from genome assembly GCF_002849735.1 of Amycolatopsis sp. BJA-103. Taxonomy (GTDB): domain Bacteria; phylum Actinomycetota; class Actinomycetes; order Mycobacteriales; family Pseudonocardiaceae; genus Amycolatopsis. The sequence goes on along the minus strand of NZ_CP017780.1, from coordinate 7,557,241 downwards.
TCGCTGGTCCTGGGCCTGCTGGCGCTGCTCGGCTACGTGGCGATCAGCGCGTCGGTCTCACCGATCACCAACAACGCCACCGGCAAACCCGACACGAACACCGTCGTCCCGGTGCTGTTCGACTCGCAGTTCTCGTCGTGGTTCGCGGGCATCGCGTTCGCCGCGATCGGCATCGGCGCGCTGGTGCCCGCGGCGATCATGTCGATCGCGGCGGCCAACCTGTGGACCCGCAACATCTACAAGGAGTACATCAAGAAGGACGCGACACCGGGCCAAGAAGCGAAGCAGGCCAAGCTCGCTTCGCTGATCGTGAAGTTCGGCGCGGTGGCGTTCATCCTGTTCATCGATCCGCAGTTCTCGATCGACCTGCAGCTCATCGGCGGGGTGCTGATCCTGCAGACGCTGCCCACGGTGGCGATCTCGCTCTACACGCGGTGGTTCCACCGCTGGGGCCTGATCGCCGGCTGGATCGTGGGCATCGGCTGGGGCCTGGTCATGCTCTACAACATCCCGAACGCGGCGACCGGCAAGGCGCACTTCGGCGGCTCTGCCTTGAAACTCGGCGACCTGTCGATCTTCGGCTGGCACCCGTTCAGCGGCTCGCCGCTGCAGATCTACGTCGGTTTCGTGGCGTTGGCGGCGAACCTGCTGATCGCGGTGATCTTCACGGTGATCGCGCGGCAGATGAAGGTCTTCAACGGCACGGACGACACCGAGCCCGAGGACTACCACGCCGACGAGCACGACAAGGATCTCCGCGAGATCGGCGTTCACTAGCTCAGGTCTGCGAAGGGGCCGCGTCCGGTTTGGGCGCGGCCTTCTTCGTAGCCGCGGTGGCCACCAGGTAGAGGACGAGGCCGTTCAGCAGGTGCCAGGCGAAGTGGGTCCCGGCGGGGAAGTTGCCGCAGACGGTGTGATCGGCCGTGCGGAACGAAAGGGACACCCCGAAGACGCCCGCGGCGACGGCGAACCTGCGGCGATCCGCCCCCTTGAGCACGATCGCGAAGACCACGAGCCCGATCAGCGCGGACAGGTACAGGCCGCCGCCGAGTGAGGCGACGATCGCGGTGAACGCGAGGAACACCGGGATGCCGAGCCAGGAGACCTTGCGGCTCGCGCCGAAGAACACGCGGGGGAACACCGCCGCGTAATACAGGACGAACACCAGGATGAAGGCGCTGTCGGCGGCCGCGGACCAGCGGGTGGCGAGCAGGTGGAAGGCCGTACTGCCGAGGAACACGAGGCCGATGAGGGTCGCGAGGACGCGGCCCTTCGGTTGCCGCCAGACGGCGATCGCGGCGACCAGGAACGCGAGGTTGCTGAGACTGTTGAGCGGCTCGCCCCACAGCCCCGGGGCGAGACGTTCGCAATACCCGTCGACATACGCGATCCAGTTCACTCCCCCAGATAACCCTGTCCGCGTGAACCACGGGTATCGGGCCCTTGCTTCGCTACTTCGCGCGGACCTGGCGCGTTGCGAATGCCACTTTCGCAACCTTGAACGTTGCGAAAGTGGCGTTCGCGTCATGCCCGCCGACAGCGCGTGCCCCCAAGGCCCCCTCGTCCCCCACTTGTCCACACCCCACCACCGTTGTGGACAACTCCTCCCCCAAACCCCGCGGATCCCGCTCCCCGTCGCCCCCTCCCGATACGCTGGTGCGGGGGTCGTCAAGGCCACCCGGCTGTCGTGACCGGTCCGGTCACGACAGACTGTGTGGATTTCCGGTCATCCAACGCACCAAAATCCACACGGTCGATGCCACCCAGGGCTGGTGTCTCACAGTCACCAAACCGCCCGCGAACACGCCACCTTTACCCTTCCGCTCACTAATGCATTTTCGCTGATCAGAGGGATGCCATCGCAGCTGACTGTCCGCTTAGGATTTAGGACGGGAGGGTGTCTGAAGCCCGTTTAGCTGCGGAAACTGCCCTTAAGTAAGTGGCATTGCCCTGGGACGGGGGCGCGGTCAAAGGGGAAAGTGCTGGTCAGGGGGTCGGATCACAGGCTGTGAGGCGTCGGGTGAGGAAGCGGCGCTGCGGGTCCGAGCAAGGTAGCGCGAGCGCCCGACGGTAGTGGGCGGCGGCGCGGGCCGGGTCGCCGGCGCGCTGCCAGAGCGCGCCGAGGACGGCGGGCAGCAGCGTGTAGTCCGGCAGGTCGGCCTCGACGGCTTCGAGTTCCGCGATCCCGGCAGCGGCACCGTCCACCATGGACAGTGCGATCGCCCGGTTCAGCCGGGCCACCGGCGAAGGCCGCAGCGCCAGTAAGTCGTCGTAGAGCCCGACGATGCGGCGCCAGTCAGGTGGCGAGGCCGTGCCGTGGCACAGCGCGATCGCCGCTTCGACGTGGTACGCCGACATCTCCGCCCCGGTGCACGCCCGCTCGAACAGCCGCGTTCCCTCGGCGATCATCGCGTGGTCCCACCGGCCGCGATCCTGCTCCTGGAGCAGCAGCAGATCACCGTCGCGGTCGACCCGCGCGGGCAGCCTGCTCGCCTGCAGCAGCATCAGCGCGACCAATGCCCGCACCCGCGGCAGGTCCGTCTTCGGCTCGGCCAGCAGCAGCCGTCCCAGCCGGATCGCCTCACCGCACAGTTCGCCGCGCACCGCGACCTCGCCGGTCGTCGCGTCATAGCCCTCGTTGAACAACAGGTAGAGCACGGCGAGCACACTGTCCACTCTGGACTCCAGTGCGTCCGGGCCGGGCAGGGTGAGCGGTTTCCCGGACTCCCTCAACCACTTCTTCGCCCGCACCAGTCGTTGCGCGACCGTCGCCGGTTTCGTCAGCAACGCCGCCGCGATCTCGTTCACCCCGAGCCCGCCGACGGTCTTCAACGTCAGCGCCACCTGCGAAACCGTCGGCAGCGCGGGATGACAGCACAGCAGCATCAGCACGAGCTCGTCGTCCGTGCGCCGGTCGGCTTCGTATTCGTCGAGCTCTGCGAGCCTCGGCAGCAGCGTTCGCAACGTCCGTTCCCGCCGGACGACGTCCATCGCCCGGTTCCGCGCGGCCCGGAACAGCCAGCCCTGCGGATTGTCCGGCACCCCGCTTCGGGGCCAGCTGCGCAACGCTTGTTCCAGCGCGTCGGCGACGGCCTCTTCGGCGAGGTCCAGCCGTTCGGGGCCGAGCGCCCTGGCCAGCGTGGCGACGATCCGCCCGGCGCTGTGCCGGAAGAGATGTTCCACCACGCCGGCCGGGCGGCTCACGACAGCCTCGGCAGGCCCACGAGCTTCGGCATCAGTCCTCGCAGCCGCGTTCGCCGACCTTGCGCACCTCGATCGGCCCGAATTCCAGATGCGGATGCGTCGAGAAGATCTTCTCCGCCTGGTCGAGGTCTTCGGCCTCGATCACCTGGTAGCCGCCGACGATCTCGGTGGCCTCGGTGTGCGGTCCGTCGGTCGCGCCGACCTCACCGCCGGAGCCGCGCAGCACCCGGCCGCTCTTCGACAGCCCGCCGCCGCCGACGAACCGGCCCTCCTTCGTGCGCTCGTCCGCCCAAGCCAGGTAGTTCTCGAGCACGCGTTGCGCTTCGCCGGGGCCGAGGTGGTCGTGCGAGTCCTTCGTGGCGCGGATGAATCCGACGTACTGGGGCATGGTGTCCTCCCTGGGGATCGATGGTCCCTAGACGAACGAGCACGCCGCAAGTCGACACCGAGACGGCCGGACTTCACGCACGCGGTGTCACAACTCCATCCGCCAGGTCTGCCCCGTCAGCTCGTAACCGAAGCCGGGGATCGTCTCCTCGCTCGCCAGCCGGAAGCCGGCCTTCTCGTAGACCGCCCTGGCCGCGTCCAGCAATGAGACCGTCCAGAGTTCCATCGCCGCGTAGCCGGACGCCCTCGCGAACTCGACGCATTCGGTGACCAGGCGTTTCCCGACCCCGCGTCCCCGCGCGGCCGGTTCGAGGAGCAGCATCCGCAGCTTCGCCGTCGTGCCGTCTTCGGCGGGCATGCAGAAGACGCTGCCGACGCGCTCCCCGTCGAGCTCGGCGATCCAGCCCGCTTGACAGGGCTCGCCGCGGTTGTCGACGTAGTCCGCGACGACGCGGGCGACCAGAGCTTCGAAGCGTTCGTCCCAGCCGTACTCACGGGAGTAGAGGGCGCCGTGGCGGTGGACCACCCAGCCGAAGTCACCCGGCCGTGGCGGGCGCAGGACCAGCGTGGGATCCGGCGCGCGTTCGCCGACCAGCGAGGTGATCGTGCCCATCGCGCCGAGCAGGCGCTCCTGCTCGTCTTCGCCGAACCGGCCGAGCAGCGAGCCGATCCGGCCCACCGAGCGTTCGTCGAGGACGGCGAAGGCCTTCTGGCCGTTCTCGGTCAGCCTGATGATCTGGCGGCGGGCGTCCTCGTCGCTGCGTTCGCGTGTGAGGAGGCCGCGTCCTTCCAGCCTGGCGAGGAGCCTGCTCGCGTACCCGGCATCGAGGTCGAGACGTTTGCGCAGGTCGGTGACCTGGGTCGGATCCTGCTGCGCGAGTTCGAAGATGACCCTGGCTTCGCTCAGGGAGTACTCGGCGTCGGCCGGTCCTTCGTCGAGGACGCCGATCACGCCGGTGTACAGGCGGTTGAAGGCCCGGACGGTCGCCACCCGGTCCGCGGATCGATTCATTTGACCACCTCAACAGATTCGTTGACGAAGTCAAACATTACTCCGCAAGGCTGCGAAGGCAAGGAATTTCCGGGGACTATCCGGACATATGGAAACCCCGTGATGCTGCCAGGTCGGGGGTCCGCCAGCATCACGGGGTCGTAGTGGGTATCGACGCTGCGTTCCGCGGCGTTACACCCCACGCACTATGTGTCGTAGGTCACTCGAATGGGCGACACCTACAACGGTTGTTGTCGGATCAGCGCATGTGCGTGTGGTGCGCCTGGGAAATAGCGATGAGTTCCTGACGAACGGTCGCGGTGGCCGCGGTGTCGATCGCCCGGTTCAGGGCCCGGCGAGTGCGAGCCTCGGCGCGACGGGCACGGAGCTTGGCGGCGATGTTGTTCATCGGTTTAAGTCATCCCCTTGAGGGTCTTGAGTCTTGGTGGCTGTGTCTCTAGTATGCACTCTTTTTCACAAGGAAGCCAACGATTATCCGGTGACTTGGCACACTCGCCGATGAATCGTCGGCAACAGGAGAGGAAATCCGGAGAGATTTGGTGTCGCCGGTCACTTCTTGATAACGCCAGGCATCTCTAGCGTCCTCGCTATACGGCCTCAGAAACCTTCATGGAGCAGGCGGCGCGCCAGCTTCGACGGCCCCCGCCTGAGAACGCCCAGGACGCCGCGCCACGGGATGATCGTCGACGTCATCGCTTCTCGCAGCGCGACACCTTCCGGATCGGCCGCTTCGGTGCCGAGGACGAGGTCGCGCACGAGCGGTCCCGCGGTCAGGGTGAGCGCGACGCCGCTGCCGGCGAATCCGACGGCGTAGACCACGCGCTCGGTGACGGCGGACCGTGCCAGATGGGGGACCTCGGCCGGAGTGACGTGCAGGGGCCCGCCCCAGCGATGGGTCGCCGGTGTCCCGGCCTCGGCGGGAAGCCGGCGCGCAAGCAGCCTGTCGACCTTCTGATGCGCCTTCGGTAGGGCGTCGGCCTCGGAGCCGGGTGTCAGCCCGCCGAGGTCGAGGCCGCCGAACAACAGTCGTCCTCGGTGTCTCCGCCAATAGGCCATCCCGAGCCCGGGTGCCGTGCTGAACAGGTCGTCGTCGACGGCCTCCGGCGCCCCGGCCCGCATGTACGTGTGGATCACCCGGCCGGCCGGCGGATCCGGCAGGGACAACCCGCCGGTGTAAGCGCCCGAACAGATCACCGCGCGGTCCGCGCGCAGGACTCCCCCGCCCCGCAGCCGGACGGTGACGCCGTCGTCCGCCGGTTCGACCGAGCCGACCGGGGTGTTCTCGACCAGCGTTCCCCCGGCGGCGGCCAGCCCGGCGGCCAATGAGCCGGCGAGCGCGGCGGGCTGGATGGTCCACGACTCGAGCGAGAACCCCGTCGCGTCCTGCTCGACCTCGATCCCGGACGCGGTGACGGCGTCCGCGACCACGTCGAGCCCGGCGGCGAGGAAGGCGGAGCCGCCGATCAGCCGCATCCGCGTCCGCGTGATCTCACCCGCCGGATGCGAGTCGCGCAGTTCCCGCATCCGGGTGTCGATGCGGTCGTGCAGGAGCCGCTGCATCTCGCGGGGGTCATGCGGGCCCGCGCTGCCGGGCACCAGCCAGGGCAGGACGCCCAGCGGGAGCACACCGCCCGCGTTCCGTCCGCTCGCGCCGAATCCGGCGTGCCGGGCTTCGAGGACGACGACCCGGCTCCCGGGACGATGTTCCAGCAGGTCTAGGGCGATCGACAGACCGGCGAACCCGGCGCCGATCACCACGACATCGGCTGAGTTCGGCGGCCGCTCGGTGGTGGGGACTCGTTCCGGCACTGCGTCACGCCAGTAGACCCTGGTCACCCAGCCAGTGTGACCGAGTAGCGCTCTCTACGGCTTTCTAGCTATCAGGCTAGAGAAGGAGAGAAAGGTCTAGTCCCGGCCGAGCAGGTAGTGACCGAAGTGCGGGACGGTGAAGGCGATGTGCCCGCGCTCGGCGGAGTACACCAGTCCCTTCTTCATCAGGCTGTCCCGCGCCGGCGACAGTGAGGACGGCTTGCGCCCCAGGTAGACGGCCACATCGGCGGTGCCGGCGGGCTCGTCCCGGCCCTGTGTCAGCTCGGCCATCGCGAGCAGGTACTCGCGTTCGGCGGGCGTCGCGCGCTCGTAGCGGGAGCCGAAGAAGCCGACAGCGAGTTCCGATTCGGCCTCCGGCGCGGCGACCTGGACGTCCTTCACGGTGATCGGATCGGCGGGCGCGGCGTCCCAGGCGGCCTTGCCGTAAGCCTGGATGAAGTACGGGTAGCCGCCGGACGCGTCGAACAGCGCGTCCAACGCCTCCGGTTCGATGCCCGCGTCCTCGCGTTCGATGGGCGCCATCACCGCGAGGTCGGCGTCTTCGCGCTCGAGCCTGTCGATGCGCGCGTAGCGGAAGAGGCGTTCGGAGTACGACTTCGACGCAGAGAGGACTGCGGGCACGTGCGGCAGTCCCGCGCCGACCACGACCAGCGGCGCCCCGGACTGCGAGAGCTCGTGGCAGGCGGCGCAGAGCGCGGAAACGTCCTCGGGCAGCAGGTCCTGGATCTCGTCGATCAGCAGTGCGACCCCGGTGCCGACGTCCGCGGCCAGTTCCGCGACCTCGGTGAACAGTTCGACCAGGTCGATCTCGATGTCGCCCGAATCGGCCCGGCCCTGCGCGGCGGGGACGTCGATGCCGGGCTGCCAACGGTCACGAAGCTTCGCGTCCGGTTTGTTGGCGCGCAGCGCGAACGCCTTGAGTACGCCGAGTACCTGCTCGACCCGGTCCGGTGCGCGATGGCGGACGGCGAGATCGCGGATCGCGCGGTGCAGCGCGGCCGAGAGCGGCCGCCGGAGTTCGGTGTCGGGGCGGGCTTCGATCTTGCCCGCGCCCCAGCCGTGCTTGATCGCCTTCGAACGCAATTCGCCCAGCAGCACGGTCTTGCCCACGCCGCGCAGGCCGGTCAGCATCAGGCTGCGCTCAGGTCTCCCGCGCGCGACCCGTTCGAGCACGACCTCGAAGGCCTGGAGCTCGCGCAGGCGACCTGCCAGTTCGGGCGGCCGTTGACCGGCGCCCGGGGCGAAGGGGTTGCGGATGGGATCCACTCTCGCACGCTATCGACGTTTCTAGCCTTGAGCCGATATTCAGTGATAGAAGGCTAGGCGTGTCGCGGCGGGTTACTCCGAGTGGACGGGTCTGCAGCCCCGTCCACTCGTCTTACTCACTCAGGTTGCGCTCGGCGTAGACCGCCATCGCGTCGCGGATGAACTCCGCGGTGCCCGGGCCGTGCTTTTCGTCGTACTGCCCGTAGCGCGGGTCGTCGACGTAAAGCTGCCCGAGACCGGCGAAGTAGCCCTTCGACACGGCACGCACGGCCGGCCGGAGCCACTCGTACAGCTGACGCGTGATCGCCTGGACTTCGTCGCCGTCGGCGGGCAGGCCCTTGCCGCGGGCCTCGCCGAAAGCGGCCGCAATGTCCTTCTGTTCCTGCTGGTGCGCCTTCTTGTCCTCGGCGCTCAGCGACTTCCACCACCGATCACCCTGCTTGTAGGCGTCGGCGCCCCAGCGTTCGGTGACCTCCTTCTCGTACTTCGTGTGGTCGAAGCCGTCGAACACTTCCGCTGCCATCAGCTGTTCACCTCTCTCTGTCTTCTTCAAGGTCGTCCTGACCGATTCGATCTGCCGTCCGAGCCGCTGGCGCTCCTGCTCCAGCCACTTCAGGTGCGTGCGTAGCGCCGCTGTCGTGTCCTGTTCCCCTTCGAGCACTTCGCCGATCGCGGGCAGGCTCAGCCCGAGTTCGCGAAGCAGCAGGATCCGTTGCAGCCGCACCAGCGCGTCCTGGTCGTAGTAGCGGTATCCGTTGCTCCCCACCCGGCTCGGTTCGAGCAGCCCGATGTCGCCGTAGTGGCGCAGCGTGCGGCTCGTGGTCCCGGCCGAGCGGGCGATGTCCTGGATCGACCACTCCTTCTCGTTCGGCATGTCCACGAAGGTAGAGGTTGACGTTGCGTCAAAGTCAATCGAAGTTCATCCGACGGTGGCATGGTTCACCCATGAAGACATTCGCGCTGGTCATCGCCGCCGCGCTGACCCTGACCACGGCGGGGGTCGCCGACGCGCATCCGCGTCGCGCCTTCGACGTCCAGGCTCACCGCGGTGGACTCGGTCTCACGGTCGAGAGCACGCTCGCTTCATTCGGCAAGGCGATGGAGCTGGGGGTGACCACGCTCGAGCTCGACATCCAGATCACCAAGGACGGTCGCGAGGTGATCACCCACGACCGCAAGACGACGCCCGCGAAGTGCCGCGACACCGCGCCCGTGACGCCCGGCGATCCGGCGTACCCGTATGTCGGCAAGTACGTGAAGGACCTGACGTTCGCGCAGGTCCGCACGCTGGACTGCGGCTCGATCCGGCAGCCCGCGCACCCCGGCCAGACGCTCTCCCCCGGTGCCGAGATGCCGACCCTCGCCGAGTTGTTCCAGCTCGCGCGCGACCACCGTGCCTGGGGCGTCAAGTTCAACATCGAGACCAAGGTCGAGGCCGCCGCGCCGCACGAGACGGCGCCGCGCGAGCAGTTCGTCCAGCGGGTGGTGCGCGAGATCCTGCGCGGCGGGTTCGCGCACAACGTCACCGTCCAGAGTTTCGACTGGGGCGCGCTGATGCTGCTGCGCAAGGTCGCGCCGTGGATCCCGACGGTCGCGCTGACCCAGCCCGAGTTCCTCCAGGCCGGCCAGCCGGGCAAATCGCCGTGGCTCGGCGGGCTCGACATCGACGACTTCGGCGGCAGCCCGATCCGCGCGGTGAAGTCGTTCGGCGCGAGCGCGCTCTCGCCGGTGCACGGCAACCCGCAGGGCGGCAAGGTCGGCGACCCCGACTACCGGCCGTTCACGACGAAGGCGCTGGTCAGCGAGGCGCATCGTGCCGGGATCAAGGTCGTGCCCTGGACGATCGACGATCCGGCCACCATGCACAAGCTCATCGACGACGGTGTCGACGGCATCATCACCGACTATCCGGACCGGCTGCGGCAGGTCGCGGCCGACCGCGGCTTCAAGCTGCCGAGGGCATATCCGGCTCGCTAGCCGAATCTAGCCCTCTCTAGTGTCAGAGAAATATTCGAAGATACTTCGTTAGCGCGGTTCGGCGCCCCGACGGACGGGAAGTCTGGGGATAGATTTGCTTTCCTCAGGGTTCGGATCAAGAAAGGCAACGACCGTGATTCTCCGTCGCGTCGCACGTCCGCTCCTCGCCGCGATCTTCATCTCCGGCGGGATCGGCGCACTGAGGGACACCCAGGGGCACGCCAAGGCCGCGGAGCCGTTCCTCACCGAGTCCTTCGACAAGCTGGAGGGTGTGGTGCCGGAATCGGTGCCGCGCGACCCGGCCACCCTCGTCCGGATCGACGCCGCCGTGAAGGTCGGCGCCGGGCTCGCGCTCGCCACGGGCAAGGCACCGCGGCTGGCTTCGCTGCTTCTGCTCGGCAGCCTCGTCCCGACCACGCTGGCCGCGCACCGGTTCTGGGAGATCAAGGAACCGGCCGAGCGTCAGCAGCAGCAGATCCAGTTCATCAAGAATGCCGGCCTCGCCGGTGGCCTGCTGCTCGCCGCCGCGGACACCGCCGGCAAGCCTTCGCTGGGCTGGCGCGCCAAGCGCGCCGCGTCCAAGACGGAGAAGCGCGCCGAGAAGCTGGCGAAGAAGGCTGAAAAGGCCATCACGAAGTGACAGCCCGCGTTTAGTCCTCTAGATGCGTTCTTGGAGCATCTAGAGGACTAAACGCGATGGGTCACGAGGTGAAGGCCTCGATGTCCTCCGCCTCGACGACCGTCCGGACCTCGACCTCGATCTCGTCGAACAAGGCCGCGTAGGTCTCCGCGAAGGCGATGGCCTCGGCCAGATCCTTGGCGTTGATCAGCGCGAAGCCACCGATGACCTCTTTGGCCTCGGTGAACGGGCCGTCGGTCGCGGTGATCTTGCCGCCGCGGACCTTGCGGACCTTCGCGCCCCGCTCGGACGGGTGCACGCCCTCCGCCGTGATCAGGATGCCCTTCTCGAACGAGTCTTCGATGAAGGCGCCCATCTGCTCGATGAACTCCTTGCTCGGGTTCCACGCCTCGGGGGCGCTCTCGTCCAGCCGGTGCATCATCAGAAACCGCATCGCTGCTCCTCAGTGTCTTGGCGGGGCTGTTTCTACCCCGCCTTCACCGACGCGTCGAGCGGCTCGACGACGGTTCGACATTTCGGTACAAAAGTTTTTCTAGCGGCTCGCGACCTTCTTGTACTGGGCCGTCGCCAGCGGCGCGAAGATCGCGATGATGGCGATGCAGCACAGGATCGCGTACAGCGACGCGTTCTCGGCGGGCCAGCCCGTCGGGGGTGCGCCGAAGCGGTTTCCGAACAGGTCGCGCGCGGAGTTGATCACCGCGGTGAACGGGTTCCAGTCGGCGATCGCCTTCAGCACACCCGGCAGCTTGTCCGCCGGGACGAACGCCGTCGAGATGAAGCTCAGCGGGAACATCCACATCAGCCCGGCGCTCTGGGCCACCTCGACGCTGCGCGCGACGAGCCCGATCCACGCGCCGACCCAGGACAGCGCCCAGGCGAACATCAGCATCACCAGGTAACCGAGCACCGCGTCGAGGAAGCTGCCGCGGATCCGCCAGCCGACGAGCAGCCCGCACAGCGACATGACGATCAGCGCGACCACGCTGATCACCAGATCCGACGTCGTCCGGCCGAAGATCACCGCGAGGCGGGAGATCGGCAGTGATCGGAACCTGTCGATGATGCCCTTCTGCAGGTCGTTCGCGAACCCGATCACGGTGAACGCCGAGTTGAACGCGACCGTCTGCGCGAAGATGCCGGCGATCAGGAACTCGCGGTACGCGAGCCCGCCCGCTTCCCCGCCGATCGCGTCGCCGAAGACGTACGCGAACAGCAGCACGAACATGATCGGCTGCAGCGTCGCCGCCATCAGCCAGTCCGGGTTGCGCTGGACGTTCTTCAGGTTCCGCCAGGTGATCACGCCACCGTCGGAAAAGGCCTTGGCGATCGTGCTCACTTCTTCTCCCCCTCGTCCGTGGCGTGCCCTGTCAGCGAAAGGAACACGTCGTCGAGCGTCGGCCGGTGCAGCGCGACGTCCTGGACGGCGACGCCCTGCGCGTCCAGCCGCCGCAGCGCCTCGATCAGCGCCTTCGGCCCGCCCTCGACGAGGACGTCGACCTTGCGGGTGTGCTCGTCGACCGACGGCGTGCCCGAGCCGACCTCGGCGAGGACCTGGGTGGTCGCCGCGAGGTCGTCGGCGGACGCGACGACCAGTTCGAGCCGCTCGCCGCCGATCTCCTGCTTGAGCTCGTCGGCCGTGCCGCGCGCGATGACCTTCCCCTTGTCGATCACCACGATCGAGTCGGCCAGCTGGTCGGCCTCCTCCAGGTACTGCGTGGTCAGCAGGACCGTGGTGCCGTCGGCGACCAGTTCCTTGATGACCTCCCACGTCTCGATCCGGCCGCGCGGGTCGAGCCCGGTGGTCGGTTCGTCGAGGATCACCACCGTCGGCTCGGCGACCAGCGCCCCCGCGAGGTCCAGCCGCCGCCGCATGCCGCCGGAGTACGTCTTGGCGGGGCGGTCCGCCGCGTCCTCCAGCCGGAACCGCGCGAGCAGCTCGCGCGCCCGGGCCTTCGCCGCGGCCTTCTTGCTCCCGTACAGCCTGCCGACCATGTACAGGTTCTCGAACCCGGTGAGGTTCTCGTCCACGGCGGCGTACTGCCCGGACAGCCCGATCGAGCGCCGGACGGCGTCGGGCTGGGCCAGCACGTCATGCCCGGCCACCTCCGCTTCGCCCGAATCCGGGCGAAGCAGCGTGGTCAGGATGCGGACCGTCGTCGTCTTCCCGGCGCCGTTCGGCCCCAGCAGGCCCAGCACCTTGCCCGTCGGGATCGACAGATCGACCCCGTCGAGTGCCCGGGTGGACCCGTAGGTTTTGACCAGCGCTTTCGCCTGTACTGCGAACATGCGGACAAACTAGACCCCGGCACCGACAAAGGCACCGGGGTTTTTCCCGGATCCGCTCAGAGCGGACGGGCTACTTTTCGAGGATCGCGGTGACACCCTGGCCGCCCGCGGCGCAGATCGAGATGAGTCCGCGGCCGGATCCCTTCTCGTTCAACAGTTTCGCGAGGGTGGCGACGATGCGGCCGCCGGTCGCGGCGAACGGGTGCCCAGCCGCCAGCGACGAGCCGTTGACGTTCAGCTTCGCCCGATCGATGGAGCCGAGCGGCTCGTCGAGACCCAGCTTCCCCTTGGCGAACGCCGGGTCCTCCCACGCCTTGAGGGTGGCGAGCACCTGCGACGCGAAGGCCTCGTGGATCTCGTAGAAGTCGAAGTCCTGCAAGGTGAGCCCGGCACGCGTGAGCATCTGCGGGACGGCGTACGCGGGCGCCATCAGCAGGCCTTCGTCGCCGTGGACGTAGTCGACGGCCGCAGTCTGCGAGAACGTCAGGTACGCCAGCACGGGAAGCTTCCGCGCCTTGGCCCACTGCTCGGTCGCGAGCAGGACCGTCGACGCGCCGTCGGACAGCGGCGTCGAGTTCCCCGCCGTCATCGTGCCCTCGGGGCCACCGAAAGCGGGCTTCAGCTTCGCGAGCTTCTCGACACTGGATTCCGGCCGAAGGTTCTGGTCGCGGGCCAGCTTGAGGTACGGCGTCACCAGGTCGTCGAAGAAGCCCTTGTCGTACGCGGCGCCGAGACGCTGGTGGCTGGTGGCGGCGAGTTCGTCCTGCGCCTCACGCGTGATCTCCCAGACCTTCGCGGTCAGCGCGGCGTGCTCGCCCATGGACAGGCCCGTGCGCGGCTCGGAGTTGCGCGGGATCTCGGGGACGATGTGGCCGGGACGCAGCTTCGCGGCGAGTTTCAGCCTTTCGGGGAGCGTCTTCGCGGCGTTGAGCTGCACGAGGATCTGGCGCAGGTCGTCGTTGACCGCCAGCGGGGCGTCGGACGTGGTGTCGACGCCGCCCGCGATGGCCGAGTCGATCTGGCCGAGGGCGATCTTGTTGGCGACGTTGACGATCGCCTGCAGACCGGTGCCGCAGGCCATCTGCACGTCGGAGGCCGGAGTGGCCGGGTTCAGCCTGCTGCCGAGGACGCTTTCGCGGGCCAGGTTGAAGTCGCGGGCGTGCTTGAGCACCGCGCCGGCGGCGACCTCGCCGATCACCTCGTCCTGCAGGGAGAAGCGGCTGACCAGGCCGTCGAGGGCGGCCGTGAACATGTCCTGGTTCGACGCCTTCGAGTACGGACCGTTCGAACGGGCGAAGGGGATCCGGTTGCCGCCGATGATCGCTACCTTGCGCACGGGTGCCGTCCTTTTCGTGGCCATTTTTTCCACTCCTCCGTAGGCTCTCTCACACTGTAACCTACTAGCGAGTAGGTTAGAATGCGACGTGATGCAAACGGCACGGGAGGCACGTAATGGCTGACAGGTACCAGCAGTTCACGAAATCCCCAGTGGGGAAGTTCGTGGTGCCGAAGCTCGGCCTGCCGAACCCCGCGACGCTTCGCCGGTACAAGCCCGGCCAACCCGCTCTCGAGGGTCCCGCACTTCTCGGCGCCGCGCCGGGCGGTCGCCTCGAAAAGGTGATCGAGGCGCAGCTGCACCGCGCGGGCATCGACGTCATCTCGACGGCGGCCGACAACCACGCCGCGCTCGTCTTCGACGCGACAGGCGTGAAGGACCCGAAGCAGCTTCGCGAGGTCTACAACTTCTTCCACCCGGTGATCCGCAGCGTCGGTTCGTCGGGCCGCGTCGTCATCCTCGGGACGCCGCCGGAGCTGGCCGAAGGGCACGAGCGGATCGCCCAGCGCGCGCTCGAAGGCTTTGTGCGCTCCGTCGGCAAGGAACTGAAGCGCGGCGCGACCGCCCAGCTCGTGTACGTCGCCGAAGGAGCCGAAGAGGCCACTGAGTCGACGCTCCGTTTCCTGCTTTCGTCGAAGTCCGCCTTCGTCGACGCCCAGGTCATCCGCGTCGGGACCGAGACCAAGACCGCTTCCGCCCCGGCCGACTGGGCGAAGCCCCTGGACGGCAAGGTCGCGCTGGTCACCGGCGCCTCCCGCGGTATCGGCGCCGCCATCGCCGAGGTGCTGGGCCGCGACGGCGCGCACGTCGTCGCGCTCGACATCCCCGCTCAGGGCGCGGACCTGTCGAAGGTGGCCAACAAGGTCGGCGGCTCCGCGCTGCAGCTGGACATCACCGCCGCAGACGCGCCGGAGAAGCTCGCCGAGTACCTGACCACGCGTCACGGCGGCGTCGACATCGTCGTGCACAACGCGGGCATCACGCGGGACAAGACGCTGGGCAACATGACCGAAGGCGGCTGGGACTCGGTCATCTCGGTCAACCTCGCGTCGCAGCTCGCGGTGAACGAGAAGCTGCTGTCCGGCAAGGTGCTCCACGAGAACGGCCGGATCATCGGCGTCTCCTCGATCGCGGGCATCGCGGGCAACGTCGGCCAGACCAACTACGCCACCAGCAAGGCGGGCGTCATCGGCATGGTGAACGTCGGCGCGCCGACGCTCGCCGAATACGGCGGCACGATCAACGCCGTCGCGCCCGGCTTCATCGAGACCAAGATGACCGCCGCCGTCCCGCTGTTCATCCGCGAGGCCGGACGGCGGCTGTCCAGCCTCGGCCAGGGCGGGCTCCCGGTCGACGTCGCCGAGACGATCGCCTGGTACGCGAACCCGGCTTCGGCCGCGGTCAACGGCAACGTGGTCCGCGTCTGCGGCCAGGCACTGCTGGGGGCGTGATCATGGCGGTCAAGGAACTTCACGAGTCGCCGAGTCTGTCTTCGTTGTACCCCAAGGCGTTGCTCGGGTCGCTGCGCAAGAGCGGCGGGAGCACGCTGCCGTCGACCGAGTTCGTCCGCGAGGGCGTCGTCGTCGATCCCGCGCATCTCGCCGCGTACAACCAGGTGTGCGGATTCCGGCTGGACGACGTCCTTCCGGCGACGTATCCGCACATCCTCGCGTTCCCGCTGCAGATGGCGCTGATGACCGAGGACGACTTCCCGTTCCCGTTGCTGGGCATGGTGCACGTCAACAACCGGATCACCCAGCACCGGCCGCTGCGGCTCGACGAGTCGTTCACCCTGCGCGTGCGCGCCGAGGACCTGCGCCCGCACGAAAAGGGCAAGCAGTTCGACGTGATCAGCGAGCTGCTCGTCAACGACAGTCCTGTTTGGACGGACGTCAGCACGTACCTGCGCCGCGGTGGCGGCAGTGGCGAGAAGACCGCGCGCGGTCAGCTCTCGCAGCCTTCGCCCACCGCGATCTGGCAGGTGCCCGGCGACATCGGCCGCCGCTACGCCGAGGTCTCAGGCGACCGCAACCCGATCCACCTGCACCCGATCACCGCGAAGGCGTTCGGGTTCCCGGCCGCGATCGCGCACGGCATGTGGACGAAGGCGCACGCGCTCGCGGCGTTCGAAGGCAGGCTTCCGGAGGCGTTCACCGTCGACGTCAAGTTCAAGCAGCCGGTGCTGTTGCCCGCGAAGGCGGCGTTCACCACGTGGAGTGAAGGCGAGGGCTGGGCCTTCGAACTCTGGAACGCGCGCAAGCCGAAGCCGCACCTGGAGGGGTCAGTCGTCGCTCTCTGACGGCTTCCAGATCTCGCCCTCGACGAGGTCGTTGAACCCGAGCCAGACGAGGTTCATCAGCCACGAGGCGAGGACGCCGTCGGAGACATCGGGGTGGTCGAGCGCCCAGTCGGCCAAGGACTCGGCCGCCCCGACCAGCGCGGCGGACAGCCCGGCGCCGGAGAACTCGGCCTGTTCGCCGAGGCCCTTGCGGGTGCCGGCGGACACGACCAGCGCGGCGACCAGCTCGATCGCGCGGGTGCGCATGTCGGTGATCTCCGCGGCGAAGGCGCCGCCGACGGTCATCGCCTGGCGGTGCAGCACCGTCCAGGACTCGCGGTAGTCGGCGACGAACCGGTAGAACGCCCGGAGACCGTGCCAAAGCTGCATGTCAGGCGGCAGATCGGGCTTGATCCCGTCCTGCACCGCCTCCAGCAGGCGGGTGGCCTCGCGGCGGATGCACGCGCCGAAAAGGTCTTCCTTGGACCCGAGGTAGGTGTAGATCATCGGCTTGGACACGCCGGCGACCTCGGAGATCTCGTCCATCGACGCGGAGTGATAGCCGTAGCGCGAGAACACCGAGACCGCTGCGTCCAGGATCTGGCGTTCCCGCACCGCTCTCGGCAGCCTTTTGGCGCGTTCGGCGGGACGCGGTACTTCCTCGGACACTCAGGACCTCCCCTTAGTTCGCGTAAGACGCTACCGGGCTACCTCCGGCGGGGGTGATTTCGGCACGCTTGCCCGCCTACCTACTGGCGGGTAGCCTTACGCCTGGGTAGGCGAGCTGGAGGGAAAAATGACCGAGATCGTGGGGCTGACCGGCCGCGCGCTGGTCGACGCGCTGGAACGGATCGAGCCGGATTCGGCCGAGGCGCACTCTCTCGACGTCAACGAGGTCGCGGGTGCCATCGATCCGAAAGACCTCGGCAAGGACGACGTCCGGCGGCTGCTGGCCTCGCTCGGACGGCTCGCCGAGTCCGCGCCCGCGTTCGACCTCCGCAAGGTCGACCCGGCCCGGTTCGCGAACCTGGTCGCCCGCGCCTCGCGCACGCAACTCGAGAGCGTCGTCGCCGAACGGCCGCTCCGGGAGCGCGTGCTGGCCGAGATCTTCGACCGTATGGGCGCCCACATCCGGCAGGACCGGGCGAAGTCGCTGCACGCCGTCGTCCACTGGCGGCTGTCCGGCGGCGTCGGCGATGGCGGGTACGACCGCTACGAGACGGTGATCTCGCACGGTGAGTGCACCGTCAGCCGGGACATGAAGGAGAAGCCGAGGGTGACGATCACGATCGCGCCCGTCGACTTCTTCCGGCTCATCACCCATCAGGCGACACCCGCTGTGCTATTCGTCACCGGAAAGATCAAAGTAAAAGGTGACCTGGCCTTCGCAGCGGGCCTGATCGGTTTCTTCGACCTTCCGAAACCGTCCTGAACCCGGCCGAGCAGATACACTTCCGTGCCGTGCCCCGAAATTCTCCGAACCGGCGCTGGCGGGACAAGGTGCGCCTTTCCCGTCCGTTACGGCTGCACAAGACGCGCACCGGCGGCGAGCACGTCGTCAACGCCTTCGCGGAGAAGCTGGAGCTCGCCAAACTGAGCCCCGAGCAGTTCGTGCAGGTGCTGGAAACCCTGCACATGCTGGGGGAAACCGGCGCGGGCATCGAGTTGAGCTCCCTGGAGACCGAGGTGCTCGTCGACATCGTGCAGCGGGCGTCACGGGAGCAACTCAAAGCGATCTCCGATCACCCGGAACTGCGTTCGGCGTTCCTCGACGAGATTTTCCGCAGAATGTCGGACCATTTCGCTCCCGAACGCGCACGGCATGTCGACTTCGTCGTCGCATGGCGTTTTACCGACGGTGACGGAGAAGACGGTTTCGATCGCTTTCAAACGGTCATCGAAGACGGCGTCTGCGTTTCGAGCACCGATCTCGCGCGCACTCCGGACACCACCATCACGCTGTCCGTCGACGACTTCATCCGGATGGCCACCGGCAACGCGGCCGTGGCGGCGATGTTCGTGACCGGCAAGGTGAAGGTGAAGGGCGAGTACGCGCCCGCGGTCCGGTTCAGCGGGTACTTCGACATCCCGAAGCCGAGCGGGAGCTGAAGGGGCCCATCGCCGCATGCGATGCGGTGAAGGACGCTTTCGTGGCTTGGGATGCGGGGAAAGCTCCCTTCAGCCCTCGACGATGCGGCCCTCGATCACCGGCGGCTGCTTCTTGGCGGCCTCGGCCGGCGGCGTGTCCATGACGACCTCGCTGTCCACGACCATCACCGGACCGCGGGTCTGGTTGGCGAACTTGACCGCCCGGCGGGCCATCCGCTTCTGCCAGACCTTGCGCGCGACACTCCGTGTCGGCGGCAGGATCAGCAGCAGGCCGAAGACGTCGCTGACGAAACCGGGCAGCAGGATCAGCAGACCGCCGAAGCCGATCAGCATGCCGTCGGTGAGTTCCTTCTCCGCGTCGGCCGGTCGGCCGAGCCGCGCGGACTCGGCGAACGCCCGGAAGGCGCGGCCGCCTTCGCGGCGTGCGAGCCAGGACCCGATGAACGCACCGGCGAAGAGCAGCGCGATCGTGCCGAGCACGCCAACGGCCGAGCCCACCGCCCACACGGCGGCGATCTCGGCGACGACATAGAGCAAGAACGCGACAGCCATACTTGGACAACGTACGGCTTGCCCGTTTTGCTCCCAACCCCCGATACGGTGACCGAGGTCGCCGTATCGGGGTCCCGGTCAGCTGACGGCCTCGTCGAAATACGCGGCGGCCTGCAGGGTGAAGAGGTCCGCATAGCCGGCCTTCGCCGCCATCAGCTCGTCATGCGTGCCGTATTCCGCGACCTTCCCGTGCTCCAGCAACAGAATCCGTTCCGCCTGCCGGACGGTGGAGAACCGGTGCGAGATGTACAGCGTCGTGCGTCCCTCCGAAAGCTCGCGCAGCCGCGAGAAGAGGTCGTGCTCGGCCTGGGCGTCCAGCGCCGAGGTCGGTTCGTCGAGGATCAGGATCGGCGCCTCCCGCAGGAACGCCCTCGCCAGCGCGATCTTCTGCCATTCGCCGCCGGAAAGGCTGACGCCCTGATCGAACCAGCGGCCGAGCGGGCTGTCGTACCCGCTGGGCAGGCGCTCGATCCGCTCGTCGGCACCGGCTCGCTTCGCCGACTCCTCGATCCGCTCTCGGTCGACGAGATGCGTCAGGTCACCGAGCCCGATGTTCTCGGACGCCGTGCCCTGGTAGGTCACGTAGTCCTGGAACATCGCGCTGATCCGCTGCCGCAGTTCCACCGGGTCGTACTCGCGGATGTCGACGCCGTCGAGCAGGATTCGCCCGTCGGTCGGGTCGTACAGGCGGCACAGCAGTTTGAACAGCGTCGACTTCCCGGCGCCGTTGCGGCCGACGACGGCGACCGTCTCGCCCGGCCGGATCTCGAAGCTCACGTTGTCGAGCGCGGGTTCGACCACCCCGGGATAGGTGAAGGACACTTCTTCGAACTGGATGTGTCCCTCCACAGTGGACGGAAGCGGGCGTGGCTCCGGCGGCGCGACGATCTCCGGTTTCGTGCCGAGGAAGCGGTACAGCGTGTCGAGGTAGAGATTGTTCTCGTACATTCCGGAAAACGCGGTGAACAGACCTTGGACCGACGTCTGCACCGACGCCGCGGCGGCCGTGTACAGCGCGAGATCGCCGAGGGTGAGCCTGCCGCCGACGGCCTCCAGCGCGATGTACAGCGCGATCGCGGATCCGGCGGCGGTACTCAGCAGGCCCCACGACGTCGCGCTGACGCTGCGCTTGCGGGTCAGCGTCCGCTGGCGGTCGTAGAAGACCTGGCCCAGCCGCTGGAACCGGTCGACGAAGTACGGGCCGAGGCCGAAGAGCTTGGTCTCCTTGGCATACGTGTCCGTGGTGACCAAAGAGGACAGATAGTCCATCCGTCGTTTCAGCGGTGACATCATCAGTGTCAGCCAGAAGGCGCGGGCGCCGTATTTCGACTGCGAGATGAAGGCGGGGATCGGTGCCACGAGGGCGACGAGCGCCAGCAGCGGACTGACCGAGACCAGCAGCGCGATCATGCTGCCGAAGGTGATCGCCGTCCGGATCAGGCCCAGCGCCGAGTTCATCATCGACAGCGGCCGGGTCGGCGCTTCCTGCGCGGCCTGGCGCAGCATGTCGTAGGACGCGGAACCCTCGAAGTACGAAAGATGCAGCTTGCTCGCGTGGTCCATCACCTGGTGGCGGATGGTCAGCGTCATCCGTTCCTGCAGCAGGGATTGGCCATAGGTGGTCAGCGCCTGCGAGAGCGCGGTCAGCACGAGGACGCCGAACTGGAACAGCGCGACGCCGACGATCGCGCTCTTGGTGCCGTGGCCCTGGATCGCCGCGACCACGGAGTCGATCAGCAGTTTCGCGATGTACGCGGTCGCCGTGGGCAGCAGACCGGAAAGCAGCGTCACGAGGGTGATCGTGATGGTCAGGAACGGGCTCGCCTGCCAGGTCAGCTTCGCGACCTTGGGCAGGCCGCGGACCGTGCCCGAGACGTTGACCCACATGCGGTTGAGCCGCGACTTCAGGTCTTTCGGGACGGCTTCGGGTTCGGGCTCCGGGATCTCGACCGGACCGGTCAGCCCGCTGTCGGGCACCGTCGACGGCGGACGGCGTCGCCTGCCGCCCCGCGCCAGCAGCATCTCGATGCCGCCACCCCCACCGGGCGGGCCGATCACTCGGCCCCCAAGGCGCCGTGGAGGAACACGTCGACGAGTTCCATCGTGGTGGGTTCGTCGCCGGTCTCGCTGAACCGCATCCGGCCGTTGAACAACAGCGACAGGAAGAGCGCCGCCAGCTGGGTCGCCGGCAGCCGGAGCCGTTTCTGTTCCGGTTCGAACAGTTCGGCCATGGCGTCACACATCGCGCTCATCGATTCCCGTCGCCGGTCCCTGCCGCCATGCTCGCGGTGAGCGGGCCGCTTGCCGGAACCGTGCATCGCGGCCATCAGCGCACCCATCCGCTGGAGGTGCGCGCTGAGCGCGTCGGCCGCCTCGACGAGCCTGTCGTCGAGGGGCTGTTCGAGGTCGATGACCGCGATGGCGTCGAGTACCTGGTCGGGCTTCAGTGCTTCGGCGAAGCAGGTGGCGAAGAGCTCGTCCTTGTCCTTGAAGACGCGGAAGACGGTGCCTTCGCCGATCCCGGCCGCGCGGGCGATCTGGCTGGTGGTGACCCCGGCGCCGTGCTCCACCATCAGTGGAAGCACGGACTGGACGATCATCCGGCGCCGCTCCTCCGGGCTCATTCCCGGCGCTCTCCGCCGGGTGGTGTCGGGGCTTGTCATGCGTCCAGTGTGCGGAGTGAGTGCTCACTCCGTCAAGCGATTAAGCGTGAAGGACGCCATGCCCGCATGTGACGCAGCGAAGGACGCTTTCCCTGCATCGCATGCGGGGAAAGCGTCCTTCAGCTCACTCGACTCAGTAGGTGATCGCGACCGCGGGGTCGGCCAGCAGCGCGCCGACGTCGGCCAGGAACTCCGAACCCTGCTGCCCGTCGACCACACGGTGGTCGAAGCTCAGCGAAAGCTGGAGCACCTTGCGCACCTTGATCTCGCCGTCGACCACCCACGGGGTGTCCTTGATCGCGCCGAGGCACAGGATCGCGGACTCGCCGGGGTTGATGATCGGCGTACCGGTGTCGACGCCGAAGACGCCGACGTTGGTGATGGTGATCGTGCCGCCGAGCATGGCCGCCGGAGTGGTCTTGCCCTGGCGGGCGACGTCGGTCAGCTCGGTGAGCGCGATCGCGAGTTCCTTGAGGGACATCGAATCCGCGTCACGGACCTTGGGCACGACGAGCCCGCGCGGGGTGGCGGCGGCGATCCCGAGGTGCACGTAGTCCTTGAAGACGATCTCCTGCGCCGCCTCGTCCCACACCGCGTTGACGTCCGGAGTGCGCTTGGCCGCCATGCAGACGGCCTTCGCCGCGAAGGTCAGCGGGGTGACCTTGACCCCCGCGAACTCACGCGACTTCTTGAGCTTCTCCCGGAATTCCATCATCGGCGTGACGTCGATGGTGAGGAACTCCGTGACGTGCGGGGCGGTGTAGGCGCTCTGCACCATCGCGGCCGCGGTGGCCTTCCGGACACCCTTGATCGGCACCCGGCGTTCACGGGTCGCCGGGTCGTAGCCACTGTCCACAGCGGACTGGACGGAGGTGGCCGGAGCCGAACCGTTGGCGGCGGCGTGCACGTCGTCACGGGTGATGACGCCGCCGTCGGCGGTACCGGTGAGCGCGTGCAGATCGACGCCGAGGTCCTTGGCGAGTTTGCGCACCGGCGGCTTCGCCAGCGGTACGTATCCGCCCTTCGGCTTGGCAGGCGCGGCAGGAGCGACGGCCACCGCGGCGACAGGGGCGACAGGGGCGGCGACGGGAGCAGGAGCGGCGGGTGCCGCGCCCTTCCGCGCCCGGCGCGACGTGACGACCGCCTTGGAGCCGTAGCCGACCAGCGGCTTCATCTCCTCCTCGGCAGGCTCCTCTTCCTTCGCGGCAGCGGGTGCCGGGGCGGAAGGGGCGGCCTTGCCGCCGGGGTCGACGTCGATGGTGAGGATCGGCGCGCCGACCTCCACCGTCTGCCCCGGTTCGACGAGCAGCTCGGTGACGACGCCCGCCCACGGGATGGGCAGTTCGACGGCGGCCTTCGCGGTCTCGACCTCGACCACGATCTGGTTCACCGTCACGGTGTCACCCGGCTTGACCTGCCAGGCGATGATGTCGGCTTCGGTCAGCCCTTCCGCCGTGTCGGCGAGGGGAAACTGTTTGTACTCGGGCATTTCAGGAAATTCCCCCTTACCAGGCGAGTGAACGGTCGACGGTGTGCAGCACCCGGTCCAGGTCGGGGAGGTAGTGCTCCTCGAGCTTGGCAGGCGGGTACGGCGTGTCGAATCCGGTCACCCGAAGCACGGGGGCTTCCAGCGAGTAGAAGCATTCCTGCTGCACGCGCGCGGCGATCTCCGAGGTCAGCGACGACTCCGACGGCGCCTCGCTCAGCGCGATCAGCCGTCCGGTCTTGCGCACCGACTCGAACACCGGCTCCAGGTCGAGCGGGGACAGCGTCCGCAGGTCGATGACCTCCAGCGACTTGCCCTCGTCCTCGGCGGCGGCCGCCGCGTCGAGCGCGACCTTCACCGACGGGCCGTACGCGACGACGGTGGCCGTCGTGCCTTCGCGGACGACACGGGACTCGAACAGCTGGTCCGGCGTGCCGTCGACGTCGATTTCGGCCTTCAGCGCGCCGGAGTGGTACAGCTTCTTCGGCTCGAAGAACAGGATCGGGTCGTCGGCCTTGATGGCCTGCTGGATGCCCCAGTAGGCGTCGACGGCGTTCGAAACCGACACGACCTTGAGGCCGGGGACGTGCGCGAACAGCGATTCCGGCGACTCCGAGTGGTGCTCGACCGCGCCGATGCCACCGCCGAACGGCACCCGGATCACGATGGGCATCTTGATCTTGCCCTGCGTCCGGTAGTGCAGCTTCGCCACCTGGCTCACGATCTGGTCGAAGCCGGGGAAGATGAAGCCCTCGAACTGGATCTCGCACACCGGGCGGAATCCGCGGACGGCCAGGCCGACCGCGGTGCCGATAATGCCGGATTCGGCCAGTGGCGTGTCCAGGACGCGCTGCTCGCCGAAGTCCTTCTGCAGGCCGTCGGTGATGCGGAAGACGCCGCCGAGCTTGCCGACGTCCTCACCCATGATCAGGACCTTGGGGTCGGATTCCATGGCACGCCGGAGGCCGAGGTTGATCGCCTTGCCGATGGTGAGTTTCTGGAGGTCTGCCATTTCAGTGCTCACCCGCCCCGACGAAACCGTCCAGGTAGGACAGGAACTCTTCGCGCTGCGCGTCCAGCATCGGCGTGGACTCCGCGTACACGTTGGAGAAGATCCGCTCGGGTGGCGGTTCGGGCATGTTGAAGCAGTACTCGCGCAGCTCGGCCGCGAAGGCGTCCGAATCGGCCTGTACCTGGTCGAAGAACGCCTGGTCGGCGCCGCCACCGCGGGCGAGGTACGCCCGGACGCGCTCGATCGGGTCCTTCAGCTTCCACTCCTCCAGCTCGTCGGAGAGCCGGTAGCGGGTGGGGTCGTCGGTGGTGGTGTGCGCGTCCATCCGATAGGTGAACGCCTCGATCAGCACCGGGCCGTTGCCGTGACGGCACTCCTCCAGCGCCCAGCGGGAGACCGCGAGGCAGGCGAGGACGTCGTTGCCGTCGACACGGATGCCGGGGAAGCCGTAGCCGCGGGCACGCTGGTAGAGCGGCAGGCGCGACTGGCGTTCGGTGGGCTCCGAGATCGCCCACTGGTTGTTCTGGCAGAAGAACACGAGCGGCGCGTCGTAGACGGCGGCCCAGACGAAGCCTTCGTGCACGTCGCCCTGCGAAGTCGCGCCGTCACCGAAGTAACAGATGGTCGCTTCGCTGTCGTCGTCGCCGACCTTGCCTTCGAACTTCTGGCCCATCGCGTACCCGGCGGCGTTGAGCACCTGGTTGCCGATCACGATGGTGTACGGGTGGAAGCCGTGCTCCTTGTAGTCCCAGCCGCTGTGGTCGGTGCAGCGGAAGATGCCGAGCACCTCTTTGAGGTCGACGCCGCGGGCGTACGCGACACCGTGTTCGCGGTAGCTGGGGAACGCCATGTCCCGCTTCTGCAGCGCGCGGCCGGAGCCGATCTGCGCGGCCTCCTGCCCGAGCAGCGGGACCCAGATGCCGAGCTGGCCCTGACGCTGCATCGCGTTGGCTTCGCGGTCCGCGCGGCGGACCAAAACCATGTCGCGGTACAGGCCCTTGAGGGCTTCGGCGTCGATGTCGTCGACATACCGGTCGAATTGCGGCGAGGAGACCCGTTCGCCTTCGGGGGTGAGCAGCTGAGTCAGCTCAGCGCCACCTTCGCTCGTTGCTCGCAAACCGGCGATCACCTGTTCGGGGGACGGTTGCGCCGCTACCGCGGCGGGGCCATCTCCAGGTTCCGGGTGCGTCCAGTGTTCGGACGGCATGCGCTGCTCTCCTTGATGTCGGCGCCTCTGGCGGCCACTTGTGGCGGCCACAGTGACTGCGCCGGCGGGGACCAGCGCGTCGGATCTGAAGCGCTGGGTCACCATCGGCGTTGACGGTTCGTGCGCACATCCTGGCATGCCGGACGCCGTTTTGGTCAGTGGCGGATGCTGATTTGTTGCTGAGAAAGGGTGCCTGAACAGGGCAAATGCTAGGACGCCCGAGTGTGGGGCCGCCGAAAGTAGGGGTTTCACTCGCGGGCCGACCAGCGGACGGTGAGCCCGGACGGGTGCCGTGTCCGGCTTGATCGATGACGATCCGTGCCCGCCGTTGTGACCCATCACACGTGCCGGAGCCCGTGGCAGGATGGCGGACGTGGAGCAGAAATCCGTACGCGAAACCGTGGTTTCCAACTGGACGCACGACGTCCTTCCCAGCCTGTCCGGCCTCGTGGCGATCCCCGCGTTGTCGCCGGCGTTCGACGCGGAGTGGGCGAAGAGCGGTCATCTGGCCGCCGCCGTCGAGCACGTCCGTTCCTGGATCGCCGCCCGGGAGATCCCCGGCGCGACGCTCGAGGTCGTGGAACTCGAAGGCCGCAGCCCGCTGCTGGTCGTCGACATCCCGGCGACGTCCGACGAGGCCGACAAGGGCACCGTGCTGATGTACGGGCACCTCGACAAGCAGCCCCCGGTCGGAGGCTGGTCCGAGGGGCTCGACCCGTGGACGCCGGTGATCCGCGACGGGCGGCTTTACGGCCGTGGCGCCGTCGACGACGGCTACTCCGGCTACGCGGCGACGACGGCGATCGAAGCCGTGCGCGCCGCCGGTGGCGAGCACTCCCGCGCGGTCGTGCTGCTCGAGACCGGTGAAGAGTCCGGCAGCCCGGACCTGCCCGCCTACGTCGAGCACCTGAAGGAGAAGCTCGGCGCGGTCTCGCTGGTCGTCTGCCTCGACGCGGGCGGCACCGACTACAAGCGACTGTGGCTGACCACCAGCCTGCGCGGCATGCTGCACGTCAACGTCACCGTGAAGGTGCTCGAATCGGCGCAGCACTCCGGTATGGCCAGCGGCATCGTGGCGAGCTCGTTCCGCGTGCTGCGCGCGCTGATCGACCGGATCGAGAACGTCGAGACCGGCGAGATCAAGCTCGCCGAACTGAGCGTCGACATCCCGGAGAACCGTGTCGACGAGGCACGCGGCGTCGTCGAGATCGCGCCCGGCGCGGCGAAGACGCTCTTCCCGGTGGTCGGCCGCCCGGTGTCCGACGACGACCTCGAACTGCTGCTCAACAACTCGTGGCGGCCGACGCTGTCGGTGATCGGCGCGGAGGGCTTCCCGCTCCCGGCCGACGCGGGCAACGTGCTGCGCGACAGCACCACCCTCACGCTGAGCTTCCGGCTGCCGCCGACCGCCGACGCCAAGACCGCGATGGAGGCCGTCCGCCGCGTGCTCACCACCGACGTGCCTTACGACGCTTCGGTCGAGCTGAGCGATTTCCAGGCCGAGAACGGCTGGAACGCGCCGGCCACCGCGCCGTGGCTCGACGACGTCCTGCACCACGTGAGCGGCGAGGTCTTCGGGGCGCCGCACAAGAGCTACGGCATGGGCGGGTCGATCCCGTTCATGGGGCTGCTCGGCGAGAAGTACCCGGAGGCGCAGTTCGTGGTCACCGGTGCCTGCGGGCCGGACTCGAACATCCACGTGCCGGACGAGTGGCTGAACATCGACTTCGCGCAGCGGGTCACCGAGGCGGTCGCGCACATCCTGGACGCGCACGCACGGAGCTAGACACTGCAATGAAAGTCCCCTTCATTGCAAAATTTGCAATGAAGGGGACTTTCATTGCACTCTCTGGAGGATCATGTTCGAGGGATTCAAGCTCGAAAACGTCGACGTCGGCGAGGTGACCCTCAGGGTCCGCCACGGCGGCTCAGGTCCGCCCCTCGTTCTCCTGCACGGACATCCCCGCACCCACACCACCTGGTACGACGTCGCGCCCCGGCTCACGGACGCGTTCACCGTCGTCTGCCCGGATCTCCCCGGCTACGGCCAGTCCTCGAAACCCGAGACCACCGAGGACCACTCCGCCCAGTCGAAGCGCGCCATGGCCCGGCACATCGTCGCGCTCATGCGGCACCTCGGCCACGAACGGTTCGCCGTCGCCGGGCACGATCGCGGCAGTTATGTCGCGCACCGGCTCGCGATGGATCATCCCGAGGCCGTCACCAGGCTGGTCATCCTCGACGGCGTCCCGATCGGCGAGGCGCTCGCTCGCGCCGACGCGAACTTCGCCCGGAAATGGTGGCACTGGTTTTTCTTCGGCCAGCTCGCGAAACCGGCTGAGCGTGTGATCAACGCGGATCCGGACGCCTGGTACGGCGGTGATCCCGAAGCGATGGGCGCCGAGAACCACGCCGATTTCCTGCGCGCGATCCACGATCCCGAGACCGTCCACGCGATGCTCGAGGACTACCGCGCGGGCCTCGGGCCCGACCGCGAAGCCGACGACGCGGACAAGGCGGCTGGGCGGAAACTGGCCTGTCCCCTGCTCATGCTGTGGTCCAGCCGCGACGACATGGCCGACCTCTACGGCGACCCGATCGCGGTGTGGCGCGAATGGGCCGAGGACGTCCGCGGCTTCGCGATCGAGTCCGGCCACCACCTGGCCGAGGACAACCCCGCCGAGCTCGCGGCGGCGCTGCGGGAGTTCCTGGGCTGAAGGGGACTTTCCCCTCGTCTCACGCGGTGAAGGGCGCTTTCCCCCCATCGCATGCGGGGAAAGTCCCCTTCAGCCTCACGCGAACTTGTTCAGCGCAGCCGTGAGTTCCGTCAGCTGCGGCGTGAACCGCTGGTACGAGAACGGCGTCTCGTTGTTCCACGGGATCAGCTTCCCGGCCTTCACCGCGGGCAGCTGGGCCCAGGTCGGCACGCCGCCGAGCCCGTCAGGGCCGAGCGAGAGCGAACCGCCGCGGTTGTCGTACATGATCACGTCGGCGGGGTACTTGCCGATGTTCTCCCAGCTGATCTGCTGGTAGTAGCCGCCCTGGCTCTCGTCCGGCGCTTCCGGCGTGACGAAGTTCAGCCCCTTGCTCTGGTAGTGCTTCGACGTCGCGAACTTCGGCGCGTTCGAGACGTAGACGGCGTCCTTCTGCGCGGACACCAGCAGGATCTTCAGCCCGGCGGCCTTCTTGGCCGCCTCGCCGAGCGCGGCGTCGGCCTTCTCGTACTCGGCCTTCGCGGCCTGGATCGCCGGGGTCTCGGTGTCGGCACCGAGTGCCTTCGCCAGCGAGATGAACTTCGCGATCCCCTCGGGCATCGAGATGTCCTGCAGCCGGACGCCGACACTCGGCGCGGCCTTGTCGATCTTCTCCGTCTGTGTGTCCGGGACGTACCACATCTGGTCTTTGAGGTACATCACGCTGATCATCAGCTGCGGGTTCAGCGAGACGAACTTGTCGAAGTTGAACTCGTTCCACACGTTCCCGAGCGACGTGACGGTGTTCAGGTCGACGCCGCCCGCCTGCGGGTCCGGTTTGCCGTCGGCGAACTTCGACGGCCCGAAGATCCCGACCGACTTCACGCCGAGGTCCCACAACGCCGCCGCGGCGGTCACCTGCGCGACGATCCGGGTCGGCCGCTCGCCTTCGAGTTTGCGGCCGCGGTCGTCGGTGAAGGACCACGTCGTGCCCGCTCCCTGCGCTGGCGCCTCTTCCTGATAGCCGCAGGCGGTCAGGAGGCCGGTGGCGCCGAGCGCCGCGGTGCCGGCGAGAAAGCCGCGTCGGGAGAGGTGCATTCGAGATCTTCTTTCGCCATGGAGCCGGATTTCGTGGTTAGGCTAGCCTTCGCTTACTGTGAACGCCATGGTCCAGGTCACGGAGCGCGTCAGATCACCCCGGACCAGCGTCTCCGTGCGAACGCTGGTCCTGGTGGGGTCGCTGATCGCCCTCGCCGCGGTCGTCCTGCTCTCGATCGGCTTCGGTTCGAACCGGCTCTCTCTCGGAGAAGTCCTCCACGCTCTGTTCGCCTACGACGGCAGCTACAACGACGTCGTCGTCCGCGACGATCGCCTGCCGCGCACGGTGCTCGGCCTGCTGGTCGGGATGGCGCTCGGTCTCGCGGGTTCGCTGATGCAGGCGATCACCCGCAACCCGGTCGCGGAGCCCGGTCTGCTCGGCATCAACCACGGCGCCGCCGTCGCGATCGTGCTCGGCTCAGCGGCCTTCTCGGTGACTTCGCCCGGCGAATACGTCTGGTTCGCCTTCGCCGGAGCACTCGTGGGAACCGCGCTGGTCTCGATCATCGGCGGGACGCGCGGCGCGACGAGCCCGCTGCGGCTGGTGCTGGCCGGTGTCGCGATCCAGGCGGTGTTCGTCGGGATCAACCAGGGCATGCAGATGATCAACACGCACAACCTGCAGGCCATGCGGTTCTGGCTGGTCGGCTCGCTGGTCAACCGCAACCTCGATCAGCTGTCCGTGCTGTTGCCGTTCTTCGTCGCGGGCGTGGTGATCGCGGTCGTGCTGGCCCGCGCGCTGAACGCGCTGGCGCTGGGCGAAGACACCGCGCGCGGGCTCGGCGCGAATCCGGTGCTGGTCCGGGTCGCCGGAATGGTCGCCGTCGGGTTGCTGTCGGCGGCGGCGACCGCGGCCTGCGGGCCGATCGCCTTCGTCGGCCTGATGATCCCGCATGTCGTCCGGTCGCTGATCGGACAGGACGAGCGCTGGGTGATGCTGCTTTCGGCCCTGCTCGGACCGGTCTTGCTGCTCGGCTGCGACGTCCTCGGCCGCTTGCTCGGCTCGCCGGGTGAGATCCAGGTCGGGGTGATGACCGACGTCGTCGGCGGGATCGCCTTCGTGATCGTGGCCCGGCGGCTCAAGGCGGTGCGCCGATGACCGCGTCCGTCCGCCGCGAGTCCGGTTTGGACAGACGATCGACGGTCGTCGTCGCCGCACTGGCCCTGGTTACCTCGACCCTCGTCGTGCTTTCGGTCGGCACCGGCGACTACGAGATGAGCCCCGGCGAAGTGCTCGCGACCCTCGCCGGTTCGGGCACGAAGGCGCAGTACCTCGTCGTCATGGGACGGCTTCCGCGGGTGCTGGTCGCGATCCTCGTCGGCGCCGCGCTGGCGCTGGCGGGAACGATCTTCCAGACGATCACCCGGAATCCGCTCGGCAGCCCGGACATCATCGGGTTCACCACCGGCTCGGCGACCGGCGGCATCGTGACGCTGCTGTTCTTCGGTGCCGGTCCCGGCGTCGTCTCGCTCGGCGCGCTCGCGGGCGGGCTGCTGACCGCGTTGCTCGTGATGGCGCTGTGCGCGCCGCACGGCCTGCTGAGTTCGCGGCTGGTGCTGCTCGGGATCGCGGTCAGCGCGGTGCTGGTCGGTGTGAACTCGTACCTGCTGGTGAAGGCGAACCTCGAAGCCGCCGCGCAGGCCGTCGGCTGGCTCGT
This sequence comes from Amycolatopsis sp. BJA-103, assembly GCF_002849735.1. Classification (GTDB taxonomy): domain Bacteria; phylum Actinomycetota; class Actinomycetes; order Mycobacteriales; family Pseudonocardiaceae; genus Amycolatopsis. The sequence continues at coordinate 7,526,547 of NZ_CP017780.1, read as the reverse complement.
CGGTGACCTCTCCGGCCGTGACTGGAGCTACTTCGTGCCGCTGGCGATCGTGGTGGCCGTGTTCGTCCCGGTCGTGTTCGCGAACGGCCGCGCGCTGCGCATGCTGGAGATGGGGGACGACACCGCCACCGGGATCGGCGTCGACGTCCCCCGGGTGCGGCTGACCCTGGTGGTGGTCGCCGTCGCGCTGGTCGCGGCCGCCACCGCCGCGACCGGTCCGCTCCCGTTCATCGCTCTCGCCGCACCGCAACTGGCCCGCCGGATGACGCGCCTGCCGGGGCCCAACCTGGCGGCGTCGGCCCTCGTCGGCGCGACCCTGGTCGTCGCGGCGGACTACCTCGGCCAACGTCTGCTGGAGTCGTCGTTGCTGCCCGCGGGCGTGGTCGCGGCGGCCCTCGGCGGCGTCTACCTGCTCTGGCTGTTGCTGCGCCGCCGGGCTTGACGGCTCACGTCAGCCGGGTCAGCTGCACCGAGACGTCCAAAGTGGACTGACCGCCGCCGGTGAAGATGCCCTTGAGCGGTGCGACGTCGGCGTAGTCCCGCCCGTACGCGACCCAGACGTGCCGGGTCCCCACCGGGATCGCGTTCGTCGGGTCGTAGGCCCACCAGCCGCCGGTCCAGACGTCCACCCAGGCGTGGCTTTCGCCCTCGACGGTCTCGCCGAGCTTCGCCTCCGGTTTCGTGTGGAGGTACCCCGAGACGTATCGCGCGGGGACGCCGATCGCGCGCAGCATCACCAGCGTCACGTGCGCGAAGTCCTGGCAAACCCCTTCCCGTGCACGCCAGGCGTCGGTCGCCGTGCTGTGCACGCCGGTCGTCCCCGGCTGGTACTTGAGCTGCTTGTTGACCCATTCGCAGATCGCGAGCACGGACTCCGCCGGGTCGAGCCCCTTCCGCAGTTCGCGCGCGACCTTCGTCAGGTCCGGATCGCGTGGCGTGTACGCCGTCGGGGTCAGGTACTCGGTGCGGTGGTCGACCACGGTGTCGCTGCGCAGGTCCTTCCACGACGCCGAACGGATCGGCTCGCCTTCGTCGGCGGTCTCGACCACCGACGTCGCGAGCACGGTGAACTCGGTGTGCGGCGCGTGAAGGTCGAACGAGGTCACGACGGTGCCCCAGTAATCCGTGTACCGGTAAGCACGGGTCGCGGGCGTCGTCTCGACACGGTTCACGACGGTGGTCTGCCGCCGGTCGGATCGCGGGGTCAGCCGCGCCTCGTTGTACGACTGCGTGGCCGGCGTCGCGTACCGGTATCCCGTCCGGTGGGCCACCCGAAGCTGCCAGGTCACAGCGAAACCTCCGCACCGCTCCAGGCCACCCACGGTGACGAATGGAAGTACTGCACCGAAACCGCGTCGCCGATGTCCTTGATCGAAGTCTGCAGCGCGCCGAGCCGTTTCGGCAGGTCGTCCAGCAGATCGGACTGGCGCAGGAACTCCAGCTCACTGCGCGCGCGGCCGAGCTGGCGCAGCGCCTCGGACTTCTCGTTGGCGCGGGAGTTGACGCCGGGATCCAGCCGCTCCAGGCACTCTTCGGCCTGGCGCAGCGCGTGGAACACCGACCGCGGGAACAACGTGTCCCGCATCAGGAACTGCACGACCCTGGCGGCGTCGAGCGCGCCGCGATAGGTCCGCAGGTAGGTGTCCTGCGCGCCCGCCGAGCGGAGCACGGTGATCCAGCCCGGCGAGGACGCGCTGTCCTGGACCCGCGAAAGCAGCAGCCGCACCACCATGTCCGCGCGTTCGATCGACCGGCCGAGCACCATGAACAGCCAGCCGTCGTCGCGGCTCATCGTCGAATCCGCGAGCCCGGCGAACATCGCCGCGCGTTCCTCCACGAAGGAAAGGAAAGCGTGCGGCCCGGCGCGGCGCGCGTACCGCTGTCTGTCCGGCACCGCGTTCCACGTCGCGTTCAGGCATTCCCACAGCTCGGTCGAGACGACCTCTCGGGCACCGCGCGTGTTCTCTCGGGCGGAGTTGATCGAGCCGACGATCGACGCCGGATTGTCCTTGGCGTAGGCGACCAGTTCGGTCAGCTTCCACACGTCGAGCGAGTCCATGCCCTCCGGTGAGATGCCGAGGACGGCGAGCAGCTGGCGGCTCGCGTGGTCGGGGTCGACGCTCGCGTCTTCGAGCAGCTGGTGCACGGAGACGTTGAGGATCCGGGAGGTGTCGTCGGCGCGTTCGACATACCGGCCGATCCAGTACAGCGATTCCGCGTTGCGGGCTAGCACATCAACCTCCCTTTAGGCCTGTTGCTGCTGCTGTTGCTGGGTGGTGGTCAGCTCCGGTCCCTGTTCGGCGACCAGACCGTCCACTTGGGACAGTGCGCCGAGCGCGGGCTGATCCAGCTCCCGCTCCGCCGTGGAGGACCGCGGCGCCAGTACCCAGGTGTCCTTGGAGCCGCCGCCCTGTGACGAGTTGACCACCAGGCTGCCTTCGGGGAGCGCGACCCTGGTCAGCCCGCCGGGCAGGACGAAGATGTCCTTGCCGTCGTTGACCGCGAACGGCCGCAGGTCGACGTGCCGGGGCGCCAGTCGTTCGTCCACTTTGGACGGAACGGTGGACAGCTGGACGACCGGCTGGGCGATCCAGCCGCGTTTGTGCGCCCGGACCTTCCGCTTCAGCGCGGCCAGCTCGGCAGGCGTCGCCTCGGGACCGAACACGATGCCGTACCCGCCGGAGCCTTCGACCGGCTTGACCACCAGTTCTTCCATATGCTGCATGACGTAGTCGAACTCGTCCGGCAGCCAGCACCGGAAGGTGTCCACATTGGGCAGCAGCGGCTTCTCGTTGAGGTAGTACTTCACCATCTCGGGCACGTAGGTGTAGACGAGTTTGTCGTCCCCGACGCCGTTGCCGACCGCGTTCGCGACCACCACGTTGCCCGCGCGGGCCGCGTTGAGGATCCCGGCGACGCCGAGCACCGAATCCGGCCGGTAGTGCACCGGGTCGAGGAATTCGTCGTCGATCCGCCGGTAGATGACGTCGACCTGCTGTTCGCCCTCGGTGGTGCGCAGGTAGACGACGTTGTCACGGCAGAACATGTCGCGGCCTTCGACCAGCTCGACCCCCATCAGCCGGGCCAGCAGCGAATGCTCGAAGTAGGCGGAGTTGTGCACACCGGGCGTGAGCACGACGACCATCGGATCGGCGACGTTCGCCGCGGCCGCCGCCCGCAGCGCACGGAGCAGATGCGAGGCGTAGTCGCCGACGGGGCGGACCCGGTGCTGCGCGAACAGATCCGGGAACACTCGCGCCATCGTGCGGCGGTTCTCCATCACGTACGACACCCCGGAGGGGTTGCGGAGGTTGTCCTCCAGCACCCGGAACGTGCCCTCCTCGTCGCGCACCAGGTCCACGCCGGACACGTGGATGCGGACGCCGTTGGGCGGGTTGATCCCGAACGCCTCACGCTGGAAATGCTCACACGACGTGATCAGCCGTCGCGGCAGCACGCCTTCGCGCAGGATCTGCCGGTCGCCGTAGATGTCGGCGAGAAACGCTTCGAGCGCGCGGACCCGTTGCGCCACACCGCGTTCGAGTTTGCTCCATTCGGTGGATGTGATCACCCGCGGCACCAGGTCGAGCGGGAACGGCCGTTCCTGGCCGGACAGCGAGAACGTGATGCCCTGATCCACCATGGCCCGGTCGATCGCCGCTGAGCGGGACGAGAGATCCGTGGAGGTCAGCGCGGAAATCGATTCGTACAGCGCCCGGTACGGCTGGCGGACCGTGCCGTCGGCGGTGAACATCTCGTCGTACGCGCCCGCGTGCGGCCGTATCGGCGAGAGATATCCGTCGAACTGCGCTCCAGGCTTCGCCGCCCGCCTCGCCGACGTCGTCGCACGAGGACGGCGGCCTGCCGGTGGAAGGCGCGGCGCCGAGTTGTTGTTCATGGAGGCCATCGTGACCCATGGACCCCGTCCGGCGCGAGATGTCCGGGTTGGCTTGTTGGAATGATCAGCCTGATGCTAGCCTCGGCGGGCGTATTCAAACCTGACTGGGGAAGGTTGGATTCTGTTTGGCGTTTCGCCATGTGTAAAACTCGATAACTCGCGCATTACCTGCTGGATAAGCAGGCTCTAAATTTTGAATGCAATTTTCAAGGGGAATTGTGAAGAATCTTGTGAAGGCGTTCGTCGTGGCCGGTGCCGCAGTGGCGGCGTTGGCTGTTCCGGGTGTCGCTGCGGCTGCTCAGGACGGTGCCGCGGCGCCGTCGACCAGTGTCGGCGTAGCGGATGTCAAGAGTCGTTGGTGCGGCCACAACTACAATAGCTGTGTCCGTGAGCGGAGCGACTTCGCCCGCTATTACAACGTCGGGCCGCTCCAGTACTTTCCTGTCGACCCCAATTGTGCGGGTATCTGCTACAACGGCTACAAGTTCGATTATTGGAACAAGTAGTAAGGCGGCGGTGGGGCGCTTCGGCGCCCCACCGTGTTTCACCTGCCGGGCCGGTTGAGCCCCTGTCGTGACCCATCGGGACCGAGGTCGGCTCGATCCCGTCCTCGGGACGAGTGACGGCCGAAACGGCGCTGTAACGTCGTAGTGCTGTGATTGCCGCCGGATGAGTGGCAATATGCGTGCTCTCGACACATGGGAACTACAAGGAGTGACGACGTGGCCCGATTCAAAGCGCTCGCCCTGATCCCGGCGCTCGCCCTAACCGCGGGCGCGCTGTCCGCGTGCGGCGAGGAAGGCGGAACCGCGGCCGGCGGCGTCCAGCTCGTCGCTTCCGGCAAGATCACCACCTGCACCCACCTGCCCTACCAGCCGTTCCAGGTCAAGCAGGGCGACAAGATCGTGGGCTTCGACGTCGACCTGGTCGACCTGGTCGGCAAGAAGCTCGGTGTCGAGCAGAGCATCGTCGACATCGCGTTCGAGAACATCGAGTCCGGCGAAGCGATGAACAGCGGACAGTGCGACGTCGCCGCCGCGGGCATGACGATCACCGACAAGCGCAAGGAGAAGTTCGACTTCTCCGACGCGTACTTCGAGGCGACCCAGGCGCTGCTGGTCAAGACCGGTTCGCCGATCAAGGACCTGTCCAACGTCGCGGGCAAGAAGATCGGCGTCCAGTCGGCCACCACCGGCGCCGACTACGCCAAGACCGAGGCCAAGGGCGCCGAGATCGTCACCTTCGACGACCTCGCGCTGCTGGAGCAGGCCGTGAAGAACGGCACCGTCGACGCGGGCGTCAACGACAACGGCGTGCTCTACGACTTCGCGAAGACGAACCCGGACACGACGGTCGTCACCGAGTTCAAGACGAACGAGTTCTACGGCATCGGCGTGAAGAAGGGCAGCACCGCCCTGCTCGGCCAGATCAACGAGGTCCTCAAGGCGTCCGCGGCGGACGGCTCGTACGCGCAGATCTACCAGAAGTGGTTCGGCAAGGCGCCGACCTGGCAGCCGGGCGGCCCGACCGCCAGCTGATAATCCGTCCCGGTGGCCGGTGCCCAGTGCACCGGCCACAGGTTTGTCGCCACCTGTTTGAGGAGAGAAATGGCTTTGAGCCGCCGCCAGCGACGTTCGGCGTTCCGGACCGGGCAATACGTCCTGCTGCTGGTGATCGTCATCGTGCTCGCGCTGCTGGCCGACTGGAGCAAGATCGGCAAGGCGTTCTTCGATCTCGACGTCGCCGCCAAGCAGTTCCCCGACGTGATCACGGTCGCGCTGAAGAACACCATCATCTTCACCGCGCTCGGTTTCGCGCTCGGTCTGGGGCTGGGCCTCCTGCTCGCCCTGATGAGACTTTCCTCGGTCGGCCCGTACCGCTGGTTCGCGCGCGGGTACATCGAGTTCTTCCGCGGCCTGCCCGCGCTGCTGATCTTCCTCGCCGTCGGCATCGGTGTGCCCACGGCGTTCAACACCCAGCTGCCGCGCAACGTCGCGATCATGCTGGCGCTGGGCATCGTGTCCTCGGCCTACATGGCGGAGACCATTCGCGCCGGGATCCAGGCGGTTCCGCGCGGACAGGTCGAAGCGGCGCGTTCGCTCGGCATGTCGCCCGCGCGCACGATGATCACCGTCGTGATCCCGCAGGCGTTCCGGATCATCCTGCCGCCGCTGGCCAACGAGCTGATCATGCTGACGAAGGACTCTTCGCTGGCGTTCCTGCTCGGCACCACGCCGGCGCAGCAGGAACTCGCGCAGTTCAGCCGTCAAGCGCTGCTGGAGGCCAAAGGCCTGACGCCGATCGTCGTCGCCGGTCTGTGTTATCTGGTCATCACCATTCCGCTGTCGATCCTGCAGCAGCGGCTAGAGAAGAAATACGGAGCCGGAGTGCCCGGCGGAGGAACGGTATGAGCACCCAGACGATCGTCGAAGTTTCGGGACTGCACAAGGCGTTCGGCGAACTCGAGGTACTCAAGGGCATCGACCTGCGGGTCGAGCGGGGCCAGGTCGTCTGCATCATCGGCCCGTCCGGTTCGGGCAAGTCGACGTTGTTGCGCTGCGTCAACCTCCTCGAGGAACCGCAGCAGGGCAAGATCGTGGTCAACGGCAGCGAGATCACCGATCCGGACGTCGACATCGACGGCGCCCGCACGAAGATCGGCATGGTCTTCCAGTCGTTCAACCTGTTCTCTCACCTGAGCGTGCTCGAAAACCTCACTGTCGCGCAGCGCAAGGTTTTGAAGCGTGGCAAGGAAGAGTCGGAGCGCATCGCGCGGGACAACCTCGCGAAGGTCGGACTGGCGGAGAAGGAGTCTTCGCTGCCGACGCAGCTTTCCGGCGGGCAGCAGCAGCGCGTCGCGATCGCCAGGGCGCTGTCGATGGACCCCGACGTCATGCTGTTCGACGAACCGACGTCGGCGCTGGACCCCGAACTGGTCGGTGACGTCCTCGCGGTCATGCGGCAGCTCGCGCAGGAGGGCATGACGATGCTCGTCGTCACGCACGAGATGCAGTTCGCCCGCGAGGTGGCCGACATCGTGCTGTTCATGGACGGCGGCGTCGTCGTCGAACAGGGCGCGCCGGACCAGGTCATCGGGGACCCGCAGGAGGAACGCACGAAGACGTTCCTCTCGCGGGTCCTCAACCCGAACCACCAGGACTAGCGCCCCCGGAGCTGCGATTCCAGCTGGACCACCTTCGCGGCGATTTCGTGCGGCCCGGCACCCATGAGGCTCACCCAGCCTTTGGTGTCCGGGCCGAACACGACGCGGCCCTGCTCGGTGTCCATCCAGCCCGGTGGTTTCTCGACGCGTTTCCGGTTGCCGCCACCGTCACGGATGGCGACGTACAGCCTTCCGAAGAAGGTGTGCGGCGACCGGATCCACTGGAGGATCTTCTTGGCATCGCGGATGCTCGGACCGCCGCCGGTCAGCATTTCGCCCTTCATCAGGACTTGCAGATCGGCCTCCGAACAGTTCAAGGACGGCGTGCGTGCCGCGGGAGCCTCGGGAAGCAGGCCGGTGAAGTCCTGCGCGAGCGTGTCCGGCCGGGTCGGCTTCAGGTAGACGACCTTGTCGACCAGGACGACGGTGAGTGCCTCCCGGCCACTGCCCGCGGCGCGAACGGTCCGTTCACGCCCCTCGGACTTCACCCACGAGTAGTACTCGACCGCCGGCCGCTGCAGGAAACGCAGCGTGTCGAGGAACTCGGCGTCGATCCGGCCGCGCGTGAGCAGTCCTTGTCTGTCCAATTCGGACTGTGCGGTCGCGGCCAGCGCTCGGCGTTCCTCGGGCAGGTACCACTGCGCACCGCGGACGAGCGTCGGGTGGATGTCGCCGAGATTGTTCTGGTCCAGCAGGGTCTCGTAGGTCTGGAGCGTCAGCTCGACGGGTTTCCGGAGCACGTTATGCGCCGATCACCGGCGGAACCGGCTTGTCACCGTCGTAACCGCCGAAGAGGGAGTCTCCGTCCTCTTCCTGCAGCGTGATCTTGCGCTGATGCTCCTCGTCCTCGCCGCCCTTGCCACCTTTACCCGCTCCACCCATGCCGCCACCCATCCCGGGCGCGCCGGGACGTCCCGCCGCAGCGCCTCCCGCCGGTGTCCCGGCCGATCCGCGCATCGCGCCTTCGCCGGGCATGCCCGCGCCGACCCCGCGCCCGGGCCCCATGCTCCCCGGCCCGCCCGTCGACCCGCCCGGTCCGAACCCGCCACCGGGCCCGAATCCGCCGCTGAACCCGCCCGAGCCCGGGCCGAATCCACCGCCGCCGCCTCCAGGGCCTCCGCTGCCGGGCCCGAGGTTCGGCGGGCGGTGCTCGCCCGGACGCATCTGCGGCCCGCGGCCTGTCCTGGACAGGTCGGTCTGGTCGTTCGGTCGCAGAGACGGCATCGGCGTCGGACGCGGCTGCGGCATCTGCGGCAACCTCGGCGGCTGTGGGATCTGAGGCGGCCTCGGTGCCTGATACCCCTCGGCCCCCGGAGGCGCGCTGTACGAACTCGGTCCGCCGGTGTACCCGCCGCCGGGGCCACCGTGCCGTCCCGAGTGGCCACCCGAGTCCCCGCCACTGAAGCCGCTGACCTTGGTCTGCCCGGGATCCACCGGATCCGGCGTGATCGGCCCGGCGGAGACGTTCGGATCGTGCGCGGCCGGATAGGCCGGTGCGAGCGACAGCTGCCGGGGCTGGGTGCTCTGGTAGTACGGCTCGTAGACCTCGACGTTGTGCTTGGTGTCCGCGTCGAACTTCGCGGCCGCGATCTCGTCGTCGCTCGCGCCGATGGACACGATGTCCTCGGGGCCGCTGTCCCCGGCGCGTTCCTTCTCCACCGGGCGGACGTTGCCGCGCGTGTAGTGGAAGGAAGCGTTCTGGTCGAACATCGACTGACGGGCGCGGTCCATGTTCTCGCCCGCGATCTTGGAGGTCGCGATGAGCGGGGCCAGTCCCGCTGCTCCGCTGTCGGCGGCCTTGCCCTTCCAGAAGGAACTCAGCGCCGTCTGGCTGGTCTCCATCGCCGTGCTCATGTTGTGATGGACGTCCATCAGCTTGTGCGATGCGACCTGTGCCTTGTCCAGGGTCTCTGTCGTGCCCGGGAAGGCGTTGAGCTTGGTGAAGATCTCCCAGCCGCTGTAGGTCATCGCCTACGCCCCCTTGAGATTCTTGATCGCCGCCTCCGCGACCTTGACCGCCATCCCACACGGGTCCGAGAAGGAAGGGTGACCACTGCTCAGGCGCGGAATGACGTTGTAGACGAGGTCATTACGAACACCGATGGCGAGTGTGCAGTTTCCCTTGCCTTCGCCGCCGTTGGCGTAGATGACCGCTGGGTATCCGTTGACCGGATCGACCGGTTTGAAAGTGGTGAGGCCGCCAGTGGCGTGCTGTGCATACAGGGCGCTCAGACCGTCTTTGTTCCCAGTGACGAGGCCGGCGCTGACGGTGTTCGGCGATTCTTGGAAGACCCAGGCGCAGGCGTTACCCATGGTCAACTGTTCCAGTTCGGAGCGCTTGACCTTGCCGCCGATGGACTCGATCTCCGGGTTGGAGATCGTGCTGCACGGGTCTGCCTCGGCTGCTGCGGTGTTGGCGATCGGGTCGGTCACAGCCGGGGCTCCGTCAGTGGGGAGTCCCGTAGAGGAGGGTGCGCTCGTCGGCGTGGGGGTGCCGGTCTTCTGATCGCTGCAGCCACCGAGCAAGGCAACCGAGGCCAGCGCTGCGATGGTCATGAAAGCAGCTGTGGGTCGCATCAGTCGACTTTTCCAATCTGGCGGAGCGCGTCGATCGCCGCCTGGTCCTGTGCTTGATAAGCGGTCCGGATCTGCTTCAAGGTTCCGAGATAGGACGTGGTGTAGTCCCGGGCACCCTCGAGAAACGCTTGGTAAGCGGCGCCCGATGCGTTGGCGGCAGTCGTGTAGCCGTGGCTACCGACCTCATCGCCGGCCGGTTTGATCTGTGTCAGCCAGCTGGCTTCGTCCTGTGCTCGGCGGAAGTCAGTGTCGACGCAGTCCTCGAGGGACTTGATCACGGCGTCCATGGCGACCGGATCGAACTCCCAGCCACCGTTCGCCGAGGCCGACGCGAAGTCGGCCTTCGCCTGACCACTGCCTAGTTCGCCGTAGTTAGGGGGCGGCGGTGCCTGCTGCCCTGGCCCGTTGTTCTGGTCGTTGACCCGCTGAGGGCCGCTTCCCGGTCCTGTCATGTCGTGCCTCCCCGCACGGGCCGCGATGGGGTGCGACCTACCCGTAGTTCACTTTTGACTCCAACCGGTGACGATAGCAGCAGGTAAACCGCCGATCAGCCCCTTCGGGAAAGATCACCGTCGAAAGATTCCGGTCCGGTCTACTTTGTCCTGAACAGCCCTTTCGCGCGATTCGGAACCCCGGCGGTCGTTCTGCCGTCGTAGTCCCATGGCAGGTTCCGGTCTACTGCCCTGGGCCCCTTGCGAATCCCCTGTGTGATCGGCTTCGCTGGTAGCCGGGGAACGACGGGGGAGGGAAGCGAGACGATGCCGGGCTTTCGGCGTAACAACGGGCCGCGCGATCCGGGGGAGGGCGAGCCGAACGGCGACGCGGCCCTGCCGCCGCTCGACCCGTTCGACCCGAATCCCGACAAGCGTTACGAGGTCCCGGCCTCCGAGCTGATGAAGCCGGGTTCGACCGGTCTGCTCCGGTGGCGCCGTCAGGCGACCAACGCGCCGATCGTGCAGGTCGAGGACGCCTACATCACCGGGACGCTCGATCTGCGTGCGGCCGACATCAAGTACCTGTTCCGGTTCGAGCGGTGCCGGTTCGAGCATCCGCCGGACGTCCGCGAGGCGCATCTGCTCGGGCTCGTGTTCCGCAAGTGCTGGCTGCCCGGGCTCAAGGCGCGCAACCTCCGCACCCGCAACGACGTCCGCCTGATCCGCAGCGTCGTGCACGTCGACGGCGAGCACGAGATCGAGGAGACCACGGTCCAGCGTGGCGACGATCGCGAGCGCGGGATGCCGAACGCGGCGGTCAACCTCACCGACGCCGTCATCGAGGGCTCGGTCGTGCTGACGCGCACGGTGATCTCCCATCCGCGCGGCAAGGCGATCCAGGCCGACCGGGTCAACATCGTCGGCGCGCTGCTCGCGTATCGGTTGGTGGCCAACGGGGAAGTCCGCATCCCGGGTATGCGGGCGGGCGGTAACGTCAACTTCTCCGGCGCGACGCTGAACAACCGGGACGGCTTCGCGCTCAACGGGAACGGGATCCACATCGGCGGCAGCCTGCTGTGCGAGGTGGACAACTACGGGCCCGCCTCGCAGCGGAAACGCTTCTCCGCCAGTGGGATCATGTTCCTGCCGAGCGCCACTGTGGACAGTGACATCATCATGCGGGAGGCCAAGCTCTCGGTGAACCAGGCCGGTCCGATCGTGGTGGACGCCTGGAAGTCGAACGATCCGTACATCGATCCGCGGCCTGCGCTGGTCGCGGATCGCTTGACGGTCAACGGAAACCTCGAACTGAGCGACGGGCTGCAGGCGACCGGGACGTTGCGGATGGTCAACGCGCGGATCGGTGGTTCGCTCCGGCTCGCCGGCGCCGAGGTCCAGGTCGTGCGCGGGCGCAGCATTCCCTACTACGACCGCGCGATCCACCTCGACGGGACGACGATCGGCGGCGACATCGAGGCGACGAGCCTGCGTGTCCCGTCGGGGCAGTTGCGCATGGCCGACATCACCGTCGGCGGCAACGTACTCGCCTGGAACTCGATGTTCCTGCACCCTCGACGCGACGTCTTCTCCGCGCGCCGCGCGAAGATCGCGGGGAACTTCCAGCTCACCGACGCGACCGTGCAGGGAACCCTGCGGTTGCAGGGCGCCGAGGTCGGCGGCAGCGTGAACCTCTTCGGTACCAGTCTGACCGAGCCCGGAGCGCGGACCAACACCAGTTACTCGCTGGACGTCCGCACCGCGCGGATCGGCCGCGACCTCGTCCTCACCGAGAACAAGGAGCGCCCGTTCGTCGCGCAGGGCGGGGTCAATCTCGACGGCGCCCAGGTCGCGCGGCGCGTCGACTTCCGCGGCGCGCGGCTCGGATCCCTGCCGCAGCACGGGATCGCGCTCGACGGCAGCGACGTCTCGGCCGACGAGTTCCTGCTCACGCCCGCCACTCCACCGGACGGCCGGATCGTTCTTCGGCGCGCGCATTGCGGGACCCTGGGCGACAACGAGGCGTTCTGGGCGTCTACGGCGGGGATCGAGCTGGAGGATTTCCGGTACGACGCGCTGCAGGAGGACATCGCGCTCGACGACGACCGGGCGATCGACCATCGGATCGTGTTGCTGCGCAAGGCGATGGACGGTTACCGCCCGGGCCCCTACGACCAGCTGGCGGCGACGCTGCGCGCGTCCGGTAACGAAGAGCACGCCTCCACGGTGCTGCTGAAGAAACAGCAGTTCCGGTACGTGGCGCTCGCGAAGGGCTTCAAGTTCTTCGGTCCCGGCGTGCACGTGTGGAGCTGGCTGCAACGGTCGATGGTCGGTTATGGCTTCCGCCCGGTGCGCGCGCTCGGCTGGCTGTTGACGCTGCTCGTGCTGGGCAGCCTGTATTTCGGGCTCGGCGTCGACGACTGCATCACCAATCCCAAGCTCACGGTGAGCGGGCCGCGGTGCCTGGTCAACCAGGACGACACCGGGCTGCAGTGGAATCCGGTGCTCTACACGATCGACCTGCTGGTCCCGATCGTCGACTTCGGGAACAAGTCGCGCTGGTACATGCACGGCATGGACAACTGGGTCGCGGCCGGGTTCACCGCCTCGGGCTGGGTGCTGGCGACGACGGTCGCGGCCGGTATCAGCCGCATGCTCCGGCGCGACAACTGAGGGTATTTCACATACCCTCAGTACGGAGGTATGTCATGACCCAGCCCAGCGCCACCGGCAAGATCGCCATCACCGCTACGCCCGAGAAGGTGTACGCCCTGGTCAGCGACCCGGGCGCGCTCGCGGGCATGTCCGAGGAGTACGAGGGGCATCGCTGGGTCGGCGACGCGAAGACCGTCGCCGTCGGTGCGAAGTTCCGCGGCCGCAACCGTCGCGGGGTCCGCCGCTGGAGCACCCTCTCGACGATCACCGACGCCGAAGAGGGCAAGCGGTTCGCCTTCGAGGTGACCACTTTCGCCGGGCTTCCCGTGGCGCGCTGGCAGTACGACATCGAGGCTTCGGGCGACGGCTGCGTGGCCGTGGAGAGCACGTGGGACCGGCGGCCGGGCTGGCTTCGCGGACCGACGTCGCTGTTCACCGGGGTCTGGAAGCGGGACGACGCCAACCGCGCGAACATCGCCGCGACGCTGGCCCGGCTGAAGGCCACCGCCGAATCCTGACCCTCACCGCCGCAGCGAGCTGACCAGGTCGAGCATCTCGGCGTGATGCAGCGCGGCCGGGTCGCGCGCGACGGACCGGACATGACCGTCGATCTCCAGGGCCACCAAGCCGTGCATCCGGCCCCACACGCGCAGCGCGAGCGCGGCCGCGGCCGGAGACACGTCCGGGAGGTCTTCCCGGATCTTCGCGACGTACTCGGGGTTCAGTTCCGACCAGGCGCCCTCTCCCGGCCAGTCGTCTTGCCACAAGGTGGCCACCAGCGAGGTCAGCCGGTGGCACACGCGATGGTCCGTCCGGTCCACCGGGCCCGCATCGGGCGGCCGGTAACCGGGGATGGGACGCCCGTAGAACAGCCGGAAGTCCTCGGGGTGCGCCAGCGCCCATTCCCGCAGCCCCCGGCCCCAGGCCACCAGCCTGCCGCCGGGGTCGGTCTCGGGCACGGCGTCGGTGGCGGTTTCCAGCGCCTCGGCCAGCGACGCGCCGATTCCGCTGATCAGCGCCGTGATCAAGTCGTCCTTGGTGGGGAAGTAGCTGTAGATGGCGCGAGCGGTCATGCCCATCTCACGGGCGATGCCGCGCAGCGTGATCGCTCCCGGCCCCGCGTCGGCCATCTGCCGCCGCGCGATCTCCGTGATCTCGCGGCTGGTCTCCGCGCGCTGCCGCTCCCGGCGGCGCGGGGGCACGTCATCGCTCTCACTCACCCGGCGAGGATACAGTGTGTCATTACTACACACTGTGTCCGGAGGTCGTGAATGCCCGCATACGTCGTGGTGGATGTCGGAGTGGTCGACGAGGAGGCGGGCTGGGCTTACGCCCCGGTGGCCCAGCGATCGATCCTCGATCACGGTGGCCGCTACCTGGTCGCCGGTCCCACGCCGGAACCGGTGGAAGGCACCTGGGACTCGCAGCGCCTCATGGTCATCGAGTTCCCCGACATGGACCGGGCCCGCCAGTGGTACGACTCTCCCGAGTACCGGCGCGCCCGGCGGATCAGGGAGGGCAAGGCCCAGTTGCGGATGCTGTTCCTCGAGGGCTCGCCACCTGAGGGCTTCACCCCACGCGGCGTCTAGTCGACGAATCGCGACCAGAACTCGACCTGGCGCGGCCCGCCTTCCGGCGGCGGGCCCAACGGCTGGTCGCAGAAGTCGTGCCGCAGGTATCCCCGCAGGTCATAGCCGTAGTAAACGATGTCGGTCTGATACACCGACAGCACCGGATATCCCGTGCTCCCGGCGATCCCCGGCAGATAGCGATGGCCGCAGACGGGAACCAGCTGCGGAACACGCGCCATCTGCGCACGGGCTTGATCGAGTGCGTCGGACAGGTCGATCGGCCGCATGCCCCAGTCCGGTAACCAGAAGCCGTTGTGCTCGATGTCGTAGAGCACCCCGTCGACCGGCCAATCCAGCCGTTTCCGCAGCTGTTCGGGGTTGCCGCAGCGCCAGTCCGGCCAGCGGTCGCCGATCGGCACCCCGGCGGTGAGGAAGGTCCGGTGATCGGCGGCGAACCGGAAGCCGAAGCGTGCTTCGACGTCGTCGAGCTCGGCCTCGCTCAACCCGGGACGCACGGGTTCGGCCAAGCTCGCCTGGAGGTCATGTGCCTCCTTCAGGGTGAAGGCGGGCTCAACAGTGGACATGTGTTCGAGCCTAAGTCGCCCGGCGCGGGGGCGCCTTCTCTTTTAATGCCACTCGAACACGGCGGCGAAAACGGGATGAAGTGGGCGCTGTCGCGCGCTAGCGTCGGTGATCGTGAGCTTGGAAGACGACCCGGCGGACGGCTGGTTTCCCGAGAGTGTGGCCACGGACTACGACGACCCGGGCGGTGTGAACGCGCCCGAAGCGGTGGCGGCCATAGTGGACGTCCTCGAAGATCTCGCCGACGGACCGGTGCTCGAATTCGCCGTCGGGACCGGGCGGATCGCGGCGCCGCTGGCCGCGCGTGGCGTGCCGGTGAGCGGCATCGAGCTGAGCCGGGCGATGGCGGCGCGGATCGCGGCCAAACCGGGCGGCGACGCGGTCGGGGTCACGATCGGCGACATGACGAAGACGCGGGTGGCCGGCGAGTTCTCGGTGGTCTATCTGGTCTTCAACACGATCTCCAACGTGACCACCCAGGACGGCCAGGTCGACGTCTTCCGCAACGCGGCCGCGCATCTGCGGCCGGGCGGGTTGTTCGTCGTCGAGGTGGGCCTGCCGGACCTGCGCCGCCTGCCACCGGGGCAGGACACCGTCCCGTTCGCGATGAAACCCGGCAGCTACGTCGGGTTCGACCAGTACGACGTGGTGACGCAGCAGTTCACGTCGAACCACGTCACCGTGTCACCGGACGGGACCGGGCGATTCCGCCGCATCCCCTTCCGGTACGCCTGGCCCGCCGAGATGGACTTGATGGCGCGCATCGCCGGGATGCGCCTCAAGCACCGCTGGGCGGGCTGGGACCGCTCGGAACTCACCGCCGAGAGCACCGGGCACGTGTCGATCTGGGAGAAAGCCCCGGCCCCTCATCACCCACATGAGGCTCCTCCCCTGGGGTGAGCTCGCCCTCTCAACGCCTGGACCTCGGAACAGAGCGGCTCCGCGTGTAGTTCACTCATGTCGTGACTTCTCCACGAACGCAGTCCCGCGTGCGGGCGCCCGAGCTCGCCGGCGACGTCTGGCTCAACACCGGTGGTGCGCGGATCACGCTCGCCGGGTTGCGCGGCCGCGTCGTCCTGCTGGACTTCTGGACCAGCGGGTGCGTCAACTGCCTGCACGTGCTGGACGAGCTGCGCCCGCTGGAGGCCGAGTTCGCCGACGTCCTGGTGACCATCGGCGTGCATTCGCCCAAGTTCCTGCACGAGGGCGAGGCGGCCGCGATCGAGGCGGCGGTGCGGCGCTACGAGGTGCACCATCCGGTGCTCAACGATCCGCAGATGACCACCTGGTCGCAGTACGCGGTCAAGGCCTGGCCGACGCTGGTCGTCGTCGACCCCGAGGGCTACGTCGTGCACGTCGCCGCCGGTGAAGGACACGCCGAGGCGCTGCGCCGGGTGATCGGCGACCTCGTCGCGACCCACGAGGCCAAGGGCACGCTGCGCCGCGGCGGCAGCCCGTACGTCCCGGCCGAGGAGCAGCACACCGAACTGCGCTTCCCGAGCAAGGCCGTCACCACCGCCGAAGGCCGGATCCTGGTCGCCGACACCGGCAATCACTCCATCGTCGAGTTCGCCTCCGACGGCGAGACGATCATCCGCCGCTTCGGCAGCGGGGCCCGCGGCGCGCAGGACGGCCCCTTCGACCTGGCGACCTTCACCGAGCCGTCCGGGATCACGCTGCTGCCGTACGAGGTCGCCGAGCGCGCGGGCTACCACGCCGTCGTCGCCGACACGGCCGGCCACCGGCTGCGCGGAATCGACCTGATCACCGGCGAGGTCAGCACGGTCGCCGGCACCGGCCGCCAATGGCGCGACGGCGTCGACACCGGCAAGGCGCTCGACATCGACCTCACCAGCCCGTGGGACGTCGCCTGGTGGGGACCCGCGGGCGGCGTCGTGGTCGCCATGGCGGGCAACCACACGCTGAGCGTGTTCGAGCCGGTCTCGGGCAGCATCCGCCGCTTCGCCGGTACGACCGTCGAGGGCCTGCGAGATGGCGACGTCCACGAAGCGTTCTTCGCGCAGACGTCCGGTCTCACGCCCGACGGGCGAAGGCTGTGGATCGCGGACGCCGAGACGTCGGCGCTGCGTTGGATCCAGCCCGAGGGCGAGACGTTCACCGTGCACACCGCGGTCGGCGTCGACCTGTTCTCCTTCGGCCACGTCGACGGGCCCGCGGACCAGGCGCTCCTGCAGCATCCGCTCGGCCTCGCCGTGCTGCCCGGCGACACCATCGCGATCGCCGACACCTACAACGGCGCCATCCGCCGCTACGACCCGCTCACCCGCCGGGTGACCACGCTCGCGACCGGTCTCGCGGAGCCACAGGGCCTGCTGGTGCACGACGGCGAACTGCTGGTCGTCGAGTCGGCGGGCGGCCGGATCGGGCCGGTGCCGCTCGGCGAGCAGGCCGTGTCCGGGGACGCGCACGCCGTCCGCCGTCCGCCGTCCGTGCTGGCACCGGGTGAGCTGGAGTTCTCCGTCGTCTTCACCCCGCCTCCCGGCGAGAAGCTCGACGACCGCTACGGCCCGTCGACGCGCCTGGAGATCAGCGCGTCGCCGCCGGAACTGCTGGCCGACGGCGCGGGGGTGGGCACGGACCTGTTCCGCAAGCTCCGCTTCGCCGACGGAGTCACCGAAGGCGTTCTGCAGGTCGTCGCGCAGGCCGCGAGCTGTGACGACGGAGGCGAGCACCCCGCCTGCCGCATCACCCGGCAGGACTGGGGAGTACCCGTCCGGTTCGAAAAGGGTGGAGAAAGCGTGCTGAGCCTGGTCATGGCGGGGGATCCGGGAAAGTAGAGTCGTACTCGTGTCAGACGGGCCGAAACTCGAGATTCAAATGCTGCAGGACAGGGTGCTCGTGAAGCTGTCCCCCGAGGACGGCGAGCGCCGGAGCTCCGGCGGGATCGTCATCCCCGCCACGGCGCAGGTCGCGCGGCGGCTCTCGTGGGGTGATGTACTGGGCGTGGGCAACAGTGTGCGGAACGTCAAGACCGGCGACCGCGTGCTGTTCAACCCGGACGACCAGCACGAGGTCGAGATCCAGGGCGAGGGGCACCTGGTGATGCGGGAGCGGGACATCCACGCCGTGGCGACCGAACGGTCCGAACACGGCACGGGGCTTTACCTGTAGCTCCGGTCGCGGGAGGGGTGGTGAGAGTTGGCGCGCGATGATCACGACGAACCGGGCACCGACCTGTTCACCGACGAGCTCCTTCCTTCCCCGGAGACCGACGAAGACCTGGTAGACGAGCTTTTCGAGGGCGACAGGGTGGTGCACCCGCCGCCGACGCCCGCCTCGAAGTTCCGCAAGGGCCTCGGCAAGGCCTTCATGACCGCCGGGCTGCTCATGGGCCTGTTCGTGCTCGCGTACGCGGTGGACCTGATCGTCAGCGCCGGGGACGTTCCGCGCGGGGTCACCGTCGCGGGGATCGACGTCGGCGGCCTCACGCACAAGGACGCCGAGTCGAAGCTTCGCCGCGAGCTGGAGCCGAAGCTGATCGAGCCGGTGCGGATCCGCGCGGGAGACGTCCGCACGGTGCTGTACCCCACGTCTTCCGGCCTCGGGCTCGACTGGCCTCAGACGCTGGGCCGAGCCGGTCATCAGCCGTTGAGCCCGTACACGCGGGTGATGTCGTTCTTCACCAGCCGTGAGGTCGGCGTCGTCACCTGGACCGACGCGCCGAAGCTCGAAAGAGCCGTCACGGACCTCGCCGCCGCGAAGCTGAATCGTCCGCCGGTCGAGGGGAACATCGCCTTCCAGCCCGTCGCGGGCAGCGACGGCGGTGTCCTCCCGGTCGCGGTCGAACCGCGGTCCGGGCAGACGCTCGCCGACCCCAAGGCCGCGGTCACCGCGGTCACCGACGGCTGGCTGAGCGACGGCGGTGTCGAGCTGAAGGTGACCGTCGCGCCGGTGAAGGCGAATTCGCCGGGGGTGCACGCGGCGCTGGCCAAGATCGTCGTCCCGGCGGTGGCGAAACCGCTGGTCATCCGCGGCGAGGGCAAGGACGCGACGCTGAAACCGGACACGATCGCGGGCTCCTTCCAGTTCGCCGCCCGCGACGACGGCAACCTCGAAGTCCGCATCGACCAGGGCAAACTGCGGGCCGCGGCGCAGCCGCAGCTCAAGGAGACCGAGACCGACGGGGCGGACGCGCAGATCGTCTTCGTCGGCGACAGGCCCGCCGTCCAGCCGTCGAAGGACGCGCGGAAGGTCAACTGGGACCTCACGTTCACCGCGCTGACCACGGTGCTCGGGAAGAGCGACGAGCGAGAGCTGAAAGCGGTCTACGACGCCAGCAGTCCGGCCGTCAGCACCGACGCGGCGAACGTCCTCGGCATCAACGAGGTCATCGGCGAGTTCACCACGTCGGGTCTGAGCGGGCCGTCGATGACGAACACGCAGACGCTGGCCACCCGCGTCTCCGGCACCATCGTGAAGCCGAACGAGACGTTCAGCCTCGGCGCGCGGTCCGGGCCGAGGACGGCGGCCGCGGGTTATGTCCCCGCCCCGGCGAACGAGGACGGCACCGGTCCGGTCGTGGTCGGCGGCGGCGTCTCGCAGCTGGCGACGACGCTCTACAACGCCGCGTACCTGGCGGGGCTCGCCGACGGCGGGCATCTGGAGCACGACAACTACCTGGACCGCTATCCGGTCGCGCGCGACGTCAAGGCGATCAACAACGACGGTTCACCGGTCGAGATGCAGATCGTCAACGACGCCCCGACCGGGATCGCGATCCAGGTGATCCCCGCCAACGGTTCGGTGACCGTGCGGATCTGGGGCACGAAGCGCTTTTCGGTCCAGAGCGTCGGCGGCGAACGGCACTCCTACGTCCCCCAGCCGGTGCAGGTCGGCTCGGGCCCCGGGTGTGTGCCGGATCCCGGCGCCGCCGGTTTCAGCACCTCGGACACCCGCGTGCTCGTCGACGTCGTCACCGGCACGGAGGTCCGCCGGGAGACCCGCAACGCGACCTACTCGCCGCGGATCACGATCCTCTGCACCTGAGCCTCACCTCAGCACCATGCAGCCGAGGGCCTCGAAGTCCGCGAGCCACGACGGCTCCCGGAGTTCCTTGTTCCACCGCAGATCCAGTTTGTCCAATTTGGACAGCCGGGCGATCGAATCCGGCAGCGTGGTGAGCCGGTTCTCGCGCAGGTCCAGCTGGCGCAATTCGCTCAGCTCGCCGAGGGAGTCCGGCAACGACGTCAGCCGGTTCTTCCGCAAATGCAGTTCGCGCAACGAGGAAAGCGTCCCCAGCGACTCCGGCAACGCGGTCAATCCGTTGCCGTACAAGCGAAGTTCGCGCAGTGAGGCCAGGCCGGACAGATCGTCCGGCAGCGTCGCGATCCGATTGTCCGTGCACCCCAGGTATTTCAGCCGACCGAGCGAGCACAGCGCGACGGGGAACTCGGTCAGCCGGTTGTCGCTCACGTAAAGGTATTCCGTCAGCCCGGAAAGCTCGCCGAGCTCGTCCGGCAGGGCGGTGAGTTCGTTGTGGCCCAGGTCCAGCGTGTGCAACTGCCGCAGGGCGCCGATCGACGGCGGGACGGAGGTCAGCCGGTTGGTGGCCAGATTCAGCACCCGGAGCCCGGAAAGCGACCAGAGCTCGTCGGGAACCGACGTCAACCGGTTGTCGTACAGGTCCAGGTATTCGAGCGATGCCGGGAGGGGGATGCCGGACAGGGAGGTCAGCCCCTGGCCACTGAGTTCGAGTCGAGTGGTCACAGGGGCCGACCGTAGCCCTGGTCAGGTCATGGCGCGGTGCCCGCCGCCCTTGACCTTCGCGTAGATGGCGGCCGCGGCGATGACGCCGACGACGGCCGCGCCGACCTGGAAGGCGTGCCGGATCCAGTCGATGCCCGCGGTGTCGCGGACGCCGAACACGCCTGCCAGCCAGTTGCCGATGAAAGCGGCGATGATGCCGACCACGATCGTCAGCCACATCGGGATCTTCTGATCGCCGGACGCCAGCATCCGGCCGATGACGCCGAGGATCAGGCCCACCACGATCGTGGTGATGATGCCCCAAAGGCCACCCAACATGGTTCCTCCTTCGCTGGAGAATCGAGTTGGGCCCACCGTGACACCAAAATGGCCTTGTCGCGCCTCAAGACCCCTTACCGGGTGACACCCCGGCGTCCGTAGAGATTCGCCGCCAGGGTGACTCCGATGCCGGCGACGACGATCTGGGTGATGAGTTCGAGCCAGTCGAAGCCGTTGGTGTCCGCGTAGCCGAGACCGCGGGCGATCCAGGTGCCGATGAAGGCGGCGGCGATACCCACCACGATCGTCAGCCAGATCGGGATCGACTGCTTGCCGGGGGCGAAGAACCTACCGAGCACCCCGAGGATCAAACCGACCACGATCGCCGTGATGATGCCGGTGACTGTCATTGCGACTCCTTTGCCGAGGTCTCCGCCGAGGGGCGGACTCAGCACGGAAATTCCCCCGGGAAACCCCCTCGAAACCAGAAAGGCCCCCTCCCGCGCCGGGAGAGGGCCTTTCTCACGAAATCGTTTAGAAAGCGGCCTCGGAGATGTCCATGAGGCTGTTGTCCGCGGCCTCGACGATCGCCCGGCGCGACGTCAGCTCCGGCAGCACGCTCTTCGCGAAGAACGACGCCACGGCGATCTTGCCCTCGTAGAACGGGGTGTCCTTCGCCGACGCACCCGCGTCGAGCTTGCCGATGGCGACCTCGGCGTGCCTGATGAGCCGCCAGCCGATGAGCAGATCGCCGACCGACATCAGCAGGCGGACCGTGTGCTGGCCGACCTTGTTGATGTTCTGCGGGTCTTCCTGCGACGTGGTCAGGTAGCCGATCAGCGAGCCGAGCATGCCCTGGGTGTCTTCGAGCGCCTGCTTGAGCAGACCGCGCTCGTTCTTGAGCCGCCCGTTGCCGATCTCCGACTCGATGGTCTTCGTGATCTCCCCGGCGAGGTAGGCCAGCGAAGCGCCCTTGTCGCGGACGATCTTGCGGAAGAAGAAGTCCAGCGACTGGATGGCCGTGGTGCCTTCGTACAGCGAGTCGATCTTCGCGTCGCGGATGTACTGCTCGATCGGGTAGTCCTGCAGGAAGCCCGACCCGCCGAGGGTCTGCAGCGACTGCACGAGCTGCTCGGTCGCGCGCTCCGAGCCGACGCCCTTGACGATCGGCAGCAGCAGGTCGTTGACGCCGTGCGCGATCTTCTGGGAGGCCTCGTCGCCCTCGCCGGTCCACACCTGGTCCTGGAACGTCGCGGTGTAGAGGTACACCGAACGCAGGCCCTCGGCGTACGCCTTCTGCAGCATCAGCGAGCGGCGGACGTCCGGGTGGTGGGTGATCGTGACGCGCGGCGCCGTCTTGTTCAGCATGTTCGGCAGGTCGGCGCCCTGGACGCGCTCCTTGGCGTACTCGAGCGCGTTGAGGTAACCGGTCGACAGCGTCGCGATGGCCTTCGTGCCGACCATCATGCGGGCGTACTCGATGACCTGGAACATCTGCGCGATGCCGTCGTGCACCTCGCCGAGCAGCCAGCCCTTGGCGGGGGTGCCGTGCTGGCCGAAGGTCAGCTCGCAGGTGGTCGAGGCCTTGATGCCCATCTTGTGCTCGACGTTGGTGACGAAGGCGCCGTTGCGCTCGCCCAGCTCACCGGTCTTGCCGTCGAAGTGGAACTTCGGCACGAGGAACAGCGACAGGCCCTTGGTGCCGGCCTTGGTCTCGATGCCGGGGCCCTCGGGACGGGCCAGCACCAGGTGCATGATGTTCTCGACCATGTCGTTCTCGGCCGAGGTGATGAACCGCTTCACGCCGTCGATGTGCCAGGAGCCGTCCTCCTGCTTGACGGCCTTGGCGCGGCCCGCGCCGACGTCGGAACCGGCGTCGGGCTCGGTGAGCACCATCGTCGCGCCCCAGCCGCGATCGATCATGATCTGCGCCCAGTGCTTCTGCTCTTCGGTGCCGTTCTTGTCGACGATCCCGGCGAAGCTCGGGCCCGCCATGTACATGAACAGCGGCGCGTTGGCGCCGAGGATCAGCTCGGCCGCGGCCCACTGCACGGTCGGGGGCAGGCCGAAGCCGCCCAGTTCGTTCGGCAGGCCGAGCCGCCACCATTCGCCGTCCATCAGCGCCTGGTAGCTCTTCTTGAACGACTCGGGGATCTTCACCGAGAAGGTCTTCGGGTCGTACACCGGCGGGTTGCGGTCCGCGTCGGCGTACGAGTCGGCGAGGGGACCGGAAGCGAGCTTGTTCAGCTCGGTCAGCACGCCGCGCGCGGTCTCCTCGTCGGATTCCGCGAGGACGCCCTTGCCGAGGCGGTCCTGTACGCCGAGGACCTCGAAGAGGTTGAACTCCAGGTCTCGGACGTTGCTCTTGTAGTGGCCCATTTCGTCACTCCAATGTGTTCGGCTCCCCGGCCGGGCACACGTCCCCTACTCGCCGGTAACTTCAGGATATTACCTGTGGGTAACCGGCGGCAAGTGAATGGCCACTGTTGTGATGTGTAAATCAGCAATACAGGGGGTCTCAGCGGGGTGACGGCGCGATCGAAGGGGCGGGCGTGGCGTCCGCCGGATTGTGCGCGTCATCCGGATGCGTGACCAGGATGCCGGACCGGAAGGCGATGGTGACCGCGTGTGTCCGGTCGCGGGCGGAAAGCTTGCGCAGGATGCTCTTGACGTGCGTCCGCACGGTTTCCACGGACAGGAACAGGATTTTTGCGATCCCGGAGTTCTCCAGCCCCTCGGCGACCAACTGAAGGACCTGGTACTCGCGGCGGGACAGCGGCATCAGGCCGCGCGCGGTCGCGGGTTTGGGCGCGTCGCCCGGTTTCGGGAGGACGGGCTGGCGCTTCGGTCGCGCCGTCAACGCGGCCAGCGTCGGGTCGATGTAGCGGCGGTCACTGTGCGCGCGCCGGATCGCCTCGGTCAGATGCCGCCCGTCGGTCGCCCGCGGCACGATCGCGTGCACCCCGGCCGCGATGGCCGCGGCGAGGTACTGCTGCGTGCGGTTGGTGTCCCTGACCAGCGTGATGATGACCAGCGCCGGATCGCCGTTGCTGAGCAGCCGGGACAGGTGGCAGTTCGGGTCGAGCGCCGAATCCAGCACGATCACGTCCGGTTTGAGCTGCTCGCACAACTGGAGCGCGGCGTGATGGCTGTTCGCGTGCCCGAGCCACTGCAGCCCCGGCGTGCGGTGGACCAGCGAACTCAGGCCCTCGCAGAAGATCGGGATCGGATCGACGGCGGCCACGCCGAGGCCTCGTCCGCCTGGTGGCAGTCCGCCAGGCCTCCCGGCCTGCGTTCGGTTCGGCTCGATGCTTCGCGTCACGGACCCCTCCGTTTTCCTGCCCGTCATCCCCGGACGAGAGGACATGACGTCCATTCGGCGCCCACGGCCCCCCGGCGTGGTCACCCTCGTCAACCGGTCCCCCCTGCGGGACCGGACGGAAATAACACCTCGTAACTATTACGAGTCAGTAGGTCGGCGGACGTGACGCGGTATCCCCCTCATAGATGTATCGCATCGTCGCAGCAAACTCTGCGTATCTGCTGGTTGTGGATCTCTGGCTCGAATGAGCGCGCCGGCGGGAGAACTTGGCGCGTTCACTACTCAGAGTGGACTTCGGCGCGGAGCCGGCCGAACTCGTCCCCGAGCGCCGCGGGTGTCCAATGCGCGTTCAGCCCGCTCGGATTCGGCAGAACCCAGACGTTGGTGCCCCCGATCCCGCTCTCCTGCGGGCCGACCTTCGCCTTCGGCAGGCCGAAGGCGGTCCGGAAGGCCGTGATCCCGACCACGGCGAGCCAGCGTGGCCGGTATTCGGCGACCCTCGCGGTGAGGAGCCGTCCGCCTTCGAGGAATTCGTCCTTCGTCAGCTCGTCGGCTCGCGCCGTCGTCCGCGCGACGACGTTCGTGATGCCGAGGCCGAGTTCGAGCAGCTCGTCCTGCTCGCCGGGGTCGAACAGGCGCGGGGTGAAACCGCCGCGATGCAGCGCGGGCCAGAACCGGTTCCCGGGCCTGGCGAAGTGCAGGCCGAGCGCGCCGGAGTAGAGGCCGGGGTTGATCCCGCAGAACAGCACGTCCAGGCCCGGCGCGATGACGTCGTCGATGGTCTTGCCGTACGCGGCGGCCAGTTCGTCCTTGGTCGGTTTTGTCCTCACGGAGCCAGTTTCCGGCACGCTGGCGGGTATGGATCAGGGGGCGTTCACGGCCGATGGCTGTCCTGTCGAGGTGTACCGGCTGTTGCCGCCCGGCGACGAGCCCGGGATCGTGCACGCGGCGGTCCCGGAGGGCGCCTCGATCCTGGAGCTCGGCAGCGGCGTCGGGCGGGTCACGCACGCACTACTGGAACTGGGGCATCCGGTGGTCGCGGTGGACGACTCGCCGGAGATGCTCGCCCACGTCCGCACCGAGTCGATGTGCTCGAAGATCGAGGATCTGCGGCTCGGCCGGGTCTTCGACGTGGTCCTGCTGGGCAGTCATCTGGTCAACACCGCCGCGGACGCCGACCGCGAGGCCTTCTTGACCACCGCTCGCGCGCATGTCGCACCCGGCGGGCGAGTGCTGGTCGAATGGCATCCGCCGGAGTGGTTCGACTCGGTCCGGGACGGCAGGGGCGGGCGCCTCGGGGAGGTCGATGTCCGGCTCGACGAGATCGTCCGCGACGGCGACCTGCTCTCGGCTGTCGTCCGGTACTCGGCCGGGGAGCACTGGTGGAACCAGCCGTTCACCTGCCGACGGCTGGGTCTGTCGGCGCTGCACGCCGCCCTGGCCGGGGCCGGGCTGGCTTTCGAACGCTGGTGCGCCGACGACCGGACTTGGTTCTCGGCCATCCCGGCGTGATCCGCGACACCCACTTTCGTCGCAAGGGGTGGCCAACTCAGCACGACATGCGTACTGTTTGTGATCTCGCACACAAGGTCGTCTTCGAGGAGGAGTTTTGCAGCTTTCGCTCATCCTCGGCCTGGTCGCGTTGATCTTCGTGGTGGCCACCGTGCTGGTGGTCGCGGAAGACCGGCGGGCCGCGCGGCGCGCGGCCCAGCGACGGCAGGCGAGACTAGCGAACCTGGGCGAGGTCGATCCGCTCGCTGCGCACCGGCTGCGTCAATGAGCCCTCGGCGGTAGCAAGTACGTCGGGCTGAAGTTCGACCGTTGAAGGAACAGGCTTCCGCACGAGGCTGAGCAGCAGGGCTCCGGCGATCCAGCCGAGCATCGCGCCACCCGTGTTGTTGAGCAGGTCGTCGACGTCGAAGATCCGGTAGACGTGGGGCGCGGTGCCGAAGTTCGCGGTCAGCTGCGTGATCTCGATCAGCAGCGAAGCGGCGAGACCGATCAGCGTCGTGCCGATCAGGCCGCGCTTCCACAGCGTCCTGGCGAAGAACCCGAGTGGGACGAACAGCAGCACGTTCATGGTGGCCTGCTGGAAGGTCTGGGTGGTGAACCAGTCGGCCATCGGCAGCCCGTGCTTGAGCAGTTCGGTGTGGATGTCGGTGATCCACTGGAACGGATGCAGCTGCACGGTCTGGCTCGGTCGTTTGACGCCGGGCCCGGGCAGCGGCAGGAAGGTCACCGCCAGGGTCATCGTGGCGTAGAGCAGCACGGCGGCCATGGTCAGGACGGGACGAAGGCGCACCCGGCCGCGCGAGTGCAGGACGATCAGCTGCGGGATCAGCACCGTCGCCCAGAGCGCGAAGAAGCCGATCAAGCCGTACTGCAGGGCGGTGACCTGTGCGTTCGTCATGACAGTGACGTTATGGATCTCGGGGGTCCCGACACTTCGGTCGAAGGGCCGCGGCGGCCGGGGCCGGATCGGCCAAGTGGCCGACCTTGATCTTGGCCGATCGGCGATATTCATTCCCCAGGGCGACGGTGGACGTGGGATTCTGCCCGGATGTTGCTCGTTCGACGGCTGACCTCCGAAGACCTCGACGTCTTCCGTGAGATCCGCCTGCGTGCCCTGACGGACACCCCCGAGAACTACGGCTCGATCGCCGCTGCCGAACGGGCTCAGCCCGACGAAGAGTGGCTCGCGAGGCTGGCCGGAGACGCCTGGTTCGCCGCTTTCGACGGCGGCCGTCCGGTCGGCCTGGTCGCCGGGCGGGCGCGCGAAGACGGCTGGATCCTCTACTCGATGTGGGTCGCGCCCGACGCCCGCGGCCAAGGATTGGGCTCGAAGCTGATGGGTGAGGTGCGGTCGGCCGCCGAGGACGACGGCGCCCGGGAGGTGTGGCTGCACGTCGCGGAGGACAACGACCGGGCGCGGCGGCTGTATCTGAAACTCGGCTTCATCGCGACGGGGGAACTGGAGCCGATGCCGAACGACGTCACCCGGAGGCGTGAGCGTCTTTTTTTACCTGTTACCGCCGGTAGCAGTAAATAGTCTAACCTCGCGGGATGGACAACGTCGTCTTCGACCGCGCGGGCAAGGGCGAGCCGCTGGTGCTGATCCACGGGGTCGGCCACCGGCGCCAGGCCTGGTCGCCCGTGCTCGGCCTGCTCACCCCGCACCGCGACGTCATCACCGTCGACCTGCCCGGCTTCGGCGAATCGGCACCGCACTCCGGCGGTTACGGCGTCGAAGCCGCTGTCGAGATGTTCGGGAAGTTCTTCCGCGAACTGGGCCTAGGCAAACCGCACGTCGCGGGCAACTCGCTCGGCGGGCTGCTCTCGCTCGCGCTCGGGGAAGCGGGTCTCGTCCGCAGTGTGACGGCGTTGTCCCCGGCAGGGCTGTGGACGCCGCGGCAGCAGCGGTACGCGCTGAGCATGCTGCGCACCCACCGCCTGCTCGCCGAGAGGATCCCCGAGCACACCGCGCGGCGCCTCGCCGCGACACCGGCGGGCCGGTCGGTGCTGACCGGGATGATCGTCGGCCGTCCGGACCGGCTCACCACGCAGGTCGTCATGGAGGACATCCGCGCGCTCGCGGGCTGCCCCGGCTTCCGGCCGACGCTGGAACAGGCCCGCGGCGGCTTTCGGTTCGCGGGCGTCGTCGAGGACGTCCCGGTGACCATCGCGTGGGCGCGGCACGACCGCATCCTCGCCCGCCCGAAGGCCGCCGAGCTGCGCCGGATCGCGCCGAAGGCGGAACTGCTGGTCCTTCCGGGCTGCGGGCACGTGCCGATGAACGACGAACCCGAGCTGGTGGCACGGGTGCTCCTGAACGGTTCACGTGACATGTGACGTTTGCTTATCGTCCTGCTTTTTCCTCTGGTGAAGGTCAGGTTCGCCAGGCAAACTCCTCCGCCGTGCGCCCCATAATGAAGCTTTCCACCAGGCTGGCCGTCATCACCGGTGCCGCGTTGACCGCGCTGGCCACCGTCGCCGCGCCCGCGTCCGCCGCGCCGGCCACCACCGACGTCCGGATCGTCACGTTCAACGATCTGCACGGCAACCTCGAACCGCCGTCCGGCTCCAGCGGCCGTGTCACGCTGCCCGGTGGCGCGACGGTCAACGCGGGCGGCGCCGCCTACCTCGCGACGCACCTGAAGCGGCTTCGCGGCGAAGCGCGCAACTCCGTCGTGCTTTCGGCCGGTGACAGCATCGGCGCGTCGCCGGTGATCTCGGCGTTGTTCCACGACGAGCCGACCGTCGAGCTGCTGAACCTGCTCGGTGTCGAGGCGTCCGTGGTGGGGAACCACGAATTCGACGAGGGCCTCAAGGAGCTCCGCCGGATCCAGAACGGCGGCTGCCACCCGACCGACGGCTGCCAGTTCCGGAAGTCCTTCAAGGGCGCGAACTTCCCGTTCCTGGGGGCCAACGTGTACTACGAGAACGGCTTCCCGGCGTTGCTGCCGTTCAGCATCGAGTTCTCCGGCGGCGTCCCGATCGGTGTCATCGGCGCGACGCTGAAGGACCTGCCGCAGGTCGTCACCCCGGAGGCGATCAAGGGCCTCAAGTTCGGCGAAGAGGTCCAGGCGATCGACCGCACCGCCAAGCTGCTCGACCTCTTCGGCGTCAAGGCGCAGGTCGTGCTGCTGCACCAGGGTGACAACTCCGAGACCGCCGGACCCGACGAGTGCAAGGTCAAGCCGGGTGCCGCGACCGCGATCGCGCAGAAGGTCTCGTCCAAAGTGGACGCGATCTTCACCGGGCACAGCCACCAGCAGTACAACTGCGTGATCAACGACCCCTCAGGCAACCCGCGCCCGGTGATCCAGGGCGCGTCGTTCGGGCGTCTCCTGTCCGTCGTGGACCTGAAGATCGACCGCCGGACCCGCGACGTCGTGCGCGGCGAGACCAAGGCGCACAACGAGATCGTCACCCGCGACGTCACACCGGACGCCGACGTGCAGAAGCTGATCGACGAGGCCAAGGTCAAGGCCGCGCCGATCGCGAACAAGGCCGTCGGCACCATCACCGCGGACCTGGTCGCCAAGGGCGCGGCCTCCGGCGAGTCCCCGCTGGGCGACGTCATCGCCGACGCCCAGCTCGAGGCCACGCTGTCGAACGGCGCGCAGATCGCCATGACGAACCCGGGCGGTATCCGCACGGACTTCACCTACGCGTCCTCGCCCGCCGGTGAAGGCGACGGCGTGGTGACCTACGGCGAGGCGTTCGCCGTGCAGCCGTTCGCGAACATCATGCAGACGATCACGCTCACCGGGGCGAACCTGAAGAACGTGCTCGAGCAGCAGTGGCAGGCGAACGGGATCGTGCGGACCCTGCAGATCTCGAAGTCGCTGAAGTACTCGTTCTCGGCGTCGGCCGCCCAGGGTTCTCGCATCTCGAACCTGACGCTCGACGGCACGCCGATCGACCCGGCGGCGTCGTACCGCGTTTCGGTGAACAACTTCCTCGCCGCCGGCGGGGACGGCTTCACCGAGTTCACGCAGGGGACCAATCTGTCCGGTGGTCCGGTGGATCTGGACGCGCTGATCGCGTACTTCGCGGCGCACCCGGGCATCGCTCCGCCGCCCGCGGACCGGATCATCGCCCTGCCGTAACCCCTCCGCGCGTGCAATGAAGGGGACTTTCATGGCAAATTCTGCAAGGAAAGTCCCCTTCATTGCGTCCGATGCGGACGTTCGGGGGTGGTTTTGTCAGTGACCCAGGGCACAATGTCCGCCATGACGACCTGGGAAGAAGTCGTGGACCTGGCCGGCAGGCTGCCGGAGGTCGAGGAGTCGACGTCGTATCGCACGCCGTCGCTCAAGGTCGCGGGCAAGAACTTCGCCCGGCTGCGCACCGAGGCCGAGGGCGGGCTGATGCTGCTGTGCGAGCACGCGGAGAAGGAGGCCCTGCTGGCCTCCGGAGACCCCGCGTACTTCACCACACCGCATTACGACGGCTATGGCGCGATCCTCGTCGACCTCGAGAAGGTCGAGACGGCGCAATTGCGTGAGCTCATCGAGGAGGCCTGGCGGATGAAGGCACCCGCCAGGCTCACGAAAGGTCTGGACGACTAGCGGAGTTCCCCTTCGAGCAGGCTCATCAGGTACTCGTCGTGCCACTGGCCGTTCTGGCCGCGGAACGACTGCCGATGCCTGCCGTCCACCTGGAACCCGAGCTTCTTGTAGATGTGGATCGCGGCCTCGTTGTCGACGACGACCCACAGCGCGATCATGTGCAGCCGCATCATCTCGAAGCCGTAGCGGCAGAGCGTGCGCATGGCGTCGGTGCCGTAGCCGCCACCCCAGTGATCCTTCTCGCCGAGGTAGATGTCGAGTTCGGCGCGGCCCTGTTCCGGGGTGGCGTCCCGCAGGGAGGCGGTGCCGATCAGCGTGCCGACGGCGAGGCTCTCGATCGCGAAGTCCGCCTGCTCGTAGCTGTTGGGCTTCCGTTTGGCGAAGCGCTCGCGGATCTGGGCGAGCGATTCAGGATGGTCCGCCATCATCCAGCGCATGACCTCCGGGTCGTTGTTCCAGCGCCACAGCGTGTCCGCGTCCTCGGGCTCCAGCGGTCGCAGACGGATCAGTTCACCGGTCAGCATCGTCCATCCCCATCGGTATCGGACTTTCCAGACTATTGGGCGACCCCCTCGAGCAGCCACCGCTTTACGGGGACTTCTATGAGCACTCTGGCGCCGAAGGGTTCGATCTCCCTCCCCGCCGCCCAACCGTCGTACTTCGCCGCGAGCGCCTCGAGAACGTCTTCGCGGAGGTCCCCTCGATGGACGCGCGCCAGGCCTTCGGCTACCGCGGGGGCGTCGTCGTCTTCGAGGGCGAGGCTGACGCGCGGGTCGTTGTCGACGTTGCGCACCTTCACGTTCCGCTCGCCGCTGCCGATCCAGAAGACGTCCTCGAGATACACGAACCACACCGGCGTGACGTGCGGCGAACCGTCCCGTCGGAGGGTGCACAACCAGACGTTGCGCTCCCGCGCGAGGCGTTCGATAAGCGATTGATCACGTTTCACCTGGTCAGCCTGCCCGAAAGCTAGGGTGCCGGGCGTATGAAGGTCCACCAGTACTGCTACTTCGCCTTGAAGAGCGAAACCGTGTCCGCCGGGGAGATCACCGCGCGGCTCGGCATGGCGCCCGACGAGGCCCTGGTACTGGGTTCGCGGTCCGCGGAACACCGGTTACCGCGGATGCACACCTGGAAGGTGACGCATCGCGGTTCGGGACCGGTCGACGACCAGATAGAGAGCGTGATCGGCAGGCTCGCGCCGGTCCGCCCGGGCATCCGGAAGCTGGTGGACGAGGGGGTGAGCGCGGTGCTGCAGGTGGTGCGCTACTTCCATCACCGGGACGGTGACGAGGAATTCGGCTGGCACCTCTCGCCGGCCGTGCTCGCGTTCCTCACCGAAGCCGCCGCCGCGCTGGACGTCGACGAGTACGACCTCAGCGAATGATCCGCCGTTGCCCGTCGAACGAGGTCTCGCCATCTGGTGATCGACCTCGCCAAGCGAGAAGACTGCGAGGCGTGCGGATTCGAAGCCCTGGCCGAGGGGTACCGCCGGTACTTCCGCTGAGCCGGTGCGCGGCGGGAACCCCGGAGATGGTGGGATGGTGCCCCACAGCCGGACAACCCCGTTGGGAGCCCAGCATGTCGAGCGAGAACTGGCCGATGCGTCAAGATCCGGAGTCGCCGGTCATCATCTCCCGGTCGCTGGTGGAGGACCCGTCGAACCTCGCGTTCGTCGTACTCGACGACGACGGTGACTGGTTCATCAGCGACGGCAACGAGTTCTCCGAGGACATGGAACTCAACCGCGACGCTTTCGGCGCGCTGCCCCTGAAGGACGCGGTCGACCTCATCCCCGAAATCGCCGCCCTCGCCGCCCTCCCCACCGGCATGGCCGCCGACTGGGACCCGGAACGGCGCGCGTGGCTGCTGAGCTCGGTCGCCGACTCGGATGACGACGACGAAGACCTCCTCGTGCGCGCCGCCCGCCTCGCCGCGTGGACGCACCCGGGCTCGCCGCTGGAAGAAGTCCAGGTGAGCACCGAACTCGCCGAGATCTCCACCGACCCCGCCGCCCCGGTCCGCGCCGTACGCCAGGTCGTGCGCGAGGCCGACGGCAGCTGGCTGCTCGTCGGCTTCCAGGTGCCGGAGGACGAGGATTTCGAGGTCGAAGCCCTGGAGATGGAGCACGCCGTCACGCTCTACCCGGACGTCGCCCTCGTCCTGAGCGCAGCGCCCGGCCAGGTCTACGACCGTCCGAGCGCCGACGCCCCGTGGGAACTCGTCGAAGGCTAGACGCCGAAGTCGCAGTACATGACGTGCAGCCCGATGCGCCCCAGCGTCGGGTGCTCGAACGCGCCCGGCACCGTTCCGATGATCTCGAACCCGAGCCGCTCGTAGACCCGGATCCCGGCCGCGTTCGACTCGGCGACCGAGTTGAACTGCATCCCCGCGAAACCCTGTTCCCTGGCCCAGGCCAGGGCGTCCGCGCACAGCGCACCGCCGATCCCCTTGCCGCGAACGTCCTTGTCGACCATGAAACTGGCCGTCGACACATGCGATCCGGGCCCGGCGCGGTTCGGACTCATCTTGGCCGTGCCGAGCACCCTGCCGCCCTCGACCGCGACCACCGTCCGGCCCGGCGGCGTCTCGACCCAGGTCTTGCGAGCGTCTTCCTCGGTGAGATCCGGGTCGTAGGTGTACGTGTCCGCGGCGCGCACGACCTCGCGCACGATCGGCCACACCTGGCCCCAGTCGTCGTCGGTGAACCCCCGGATTTCCATGTCCCGCACGCTACCCGTAACAACCACTCCGCCTCGCCCGACTTTCTTCTGCGACCCGAGGAGTTCGGATGGCCGAGTACGAGATCGTCTGCACCGTCCAGACCGGTTGCACCGCCGGTGGCCACATCCTGGCCGTCGGCCGCGGCGGCGATGTGTTGCGGGTCGACGACGTCTACACGTCGATGGACAACGGCGATCGGTACTTCACCGACGCCGACGGCCGCAAAGCCTATGTACGGAAATGGGCATGCACCTGCGGTGTCGGCACGCTGAAGTCCGCGGCCGACGCGACCTTGCGGAACAACCTGGACAGTTTGCCGCTCTGCGGCTAAAAACCGTTCCGGCGGTTCTGAAACCACCGCCAGGCGAAGCCGGAGCCCAAGAGCAGTCCGGCGCCCGTCAAGCCCGCGCCGATCCAGATCTCCGTCGTGCCGGACTTCCGCTCGAC